>NZ_JAKJSC010000002.1 GCF_029029525.1 Labilibaculum sp. DW002
GCTCCAGTAGCTCCTGTTTTGGCAGATGCAACCGGTGAGTGTACAGCTACTGCTGTAGCACCAACTACAACGGATAATTGTTCAGGTGTAATTACAGGAACAACTAGTGATCCATTGACTTATAATACTCAGGGGACTCATGTAATAGCTTGGACGTTTGATGATGGAAATGGTAATTCAATTGTGGTTAATCAAAATGTTGTTATTACTGATATTACAAATCCTGTTCTTGCTGATTTATCAGACCTTGCAATTGTTGATTGCGCGGAGGATGAAAGTGTTTTGCCACAGGTGAAGAGTTTTACAGGAATGGATCTTCAATCTTCAAGATATACAGATAATTGTTCTGCAACTTTTGTTGTTCAATATAGTATACAATTACCTAATTCTTCCTTTGCAAATGCTTATGGTGTTCAAGCAATGGGAGCAGTATCATCTGCTGATCCTTCAGGTTATAGTTTTCCGGAAGGTGTCTCGACTGTTCATTTTAGAGTATTGGATGCTAGTGGAAATGTTTCAAATGTTAGAACATACACGGTTTCGGTAAATCATAAGCCGATTCCATCAGGAATAATTTATTAAAAATTAAATATAGTCAACATGAAAACAAATTTTACAAAACTTTTAAGCGTATGCTTCTTCCTACTCCTTGGATATACCGCCTCTGGTCAGACGGATAATCAGAGTGTTGGGGCAACAAACGTTTATACTGTTACTCCAGAGAGTGGAAGTAATGGTTTATTATGGGCCATATCGGGAACGCAAGGCACTGACTGGAGTGTTACTGCAGGATCATTAACTTCAGCTTCAATTACAGTAGTCTGGATGAAACCAGGGACTTACAACATGACTTTCACAGAAACGGAGAGTCATACAGGTGCAACTTGTTCTACCACACAAAGCTTAACTGTAATAGTTGATGCTGACTTTAGTGTTGCAATTGCTGATGCTACGATTTCAGGATCTACGATTACTGAGAGTTGTGCGACAGGGTCAACTGGAAACACTGATGTTACTTACACTCTAACTAAAACAAATGGATCGGAAAATTGGACATTTGATTATACAACAAATGGGTTAGCTTCTGAAATTACAGGTGATGATGTTGCAGCGACAGGTGCAACTTATGATCTAATAATTTCTTTAACTAATACTGCTGATGGTAGTGATCAAATTTTCACAGTAGAAATTACTGATGTGAAGGATAGTTTTGGCAATCCTGCTGGTGATGTTAGTGCAAATAGTGTTACTATTTACGGAGTGCCAAATACAAGTGTAATTGGATATTAATAGCATAAAATAAATCGATATGAAATCTCTTTTTAAACTTTTAATGGTTTTTGTTGGAGTATTAGTATTTACTAATATTCAAGCACAAAATACAGGTATTGCTCCTTATGTAGGATCAACACACCCATATACTATCACAAAAAGTAGTATAGCAGGAACAACTTTAGCTTGGAGTGTAACCTCAGGTTCTGCTGGTGCAGAATATAATTTTATTGGTGCTACCGATGGAGTTACTGCCAATGTAGAATGGTTAGTTGCTGGTACATATATTTTACAAGTAGTTGAAACTAGAACTGATGTTACTCCAGCTTGTCCAACGACACGTCAGATTTCTGTTACTGTGACTGCAAATACATTTGATGTTGTTACTGCTTTAGCATCGGCTGCTACTGATTGTGCGACAGTTTCAAATCCAGTTGTAGATATTTCTGCAGATGGAAATAATACAGATGATGTATTTGGTACAACCAGTAGAGAATATACTGTTAGTATGGCAGGTGGTGACCCAACAAAAACATGGTCATTTGATTACGCTATTAGCGACATTGCAACTTCAGATAAGGTAACTGGTGTTCTTGTAAATGGAGCGGCTGCACTGACAGGTACAATTAACGTTCCTGCAAACACTGCTTCCCAAACAATAACGGTTGTGTATAGCACAAATAAAAACACTTTAGGCACTAACGGACAAGATCCAGATATTTCAATTGCACTTACTATTACTAATGGACAAGATGAATTAGGAACGCCAGATAGTAATGCAGCAAATGATGTTGCCACTTATATTGTGAATGCTGTTCCAGCAACTACAGGTATTACAACTGACTAATTAAAAACTCTGATAAAATTAATATATCATGAAAAGATTATTAAAAATTACTCTAGTTCTTGCAATTTCTTTAATTGCATTTGGAACATACGCACAGGATGCTACTCATGCAGTAGGTTCGGTACATAAATTCAAAACAAATGTAGATGGTAGTAATGTGCATTTAGGAGATCACGTTGGCAACACCTATACTTGGGCTGTTTATCAAGCGGATGGTACAACAGCAGCTGTTGATAATACTGATTTCACTTTCACTACTGCAGATAATGGACTTAATATCAATACTACAGATATCCAGTGGTTACAAGCGGGTACTTTTTATGTAGAGGTAACTGAAGCAAATGCTGCAGGAGCCTGTACAACATTAAGAAGATTACAGATTTTAGTTTCTGCTAGTGCTCTTGATTTGGCAGTGATTGCTTCTGATAATGTTGGAGCAACGATTACGGGAGCTGCATTGACAGATTGTAATGATATGAGTGGTAAAGTTATAGCAAATGCTGCTGTTGATTTTGGAACTACGACTCGTTATTTTACTGTGAAAATGACAACTGATACGCAGCCATGGACAACAGGGGCTTGGGGATTTAAATTCACGACTTCTGTAGCTTCAACAGTTACGTCTTCAGCTGGAGGGACAGTAACTGGTTCTGATGTTGCAGTTGCTTTAGGAACGTCTGAAGTTGTATTAACTGTTGTTACAGCTAACACACCAGGTGTATCGCCAGCAAGTGATATTACTTTAAATCTTGTTGCTACTGATGCATTTATTACAACTGGTGCTGGAAATACAAATGAAGATGGAGCTAACTTAGCTAATAACACATCAGAATCATTCGTAATAACAGCATCACCAGAAACTAATGTGATTACTATTGACTAAATATTGTAAAGTTTGTTGACTTACATATAGAATCCTTCCCGGATTTCGATCCGGGAAGGTAATTCAAACATAAAAAATAGAAAGATTTGTTAAAAGGTATACTACATAAAATTCTGATTGTCATTGTCTTTACAATGATGGCTTTGGCTTCTGCTAAGGCACAGAGTCCGTATGTAATATTGCCTGGAAGTACGCATAAACTTACAATAACAAATCATGTTGGGAATACTTATGAATGGAATGTTTATAAAGTAACTGATTGGGCAGATCAAAAAGATGCTCTTTTAGCTGACAATGATGGATTAGGTGGGGATGATGACTTTTTATTTGTTGGGGGAGAATTTAAAAACGCGGAAGTTGACATTACCTTTTTAAATGAGGGGAAATATTATGCAATTGTAGAGGAGTTTAATTCAGGAACTAATTTCTGTTCTTCTCGTAGAGCAATACCTATAGAGGTGTTTGGAAATGAGGCGACAATTGCATTTAAAAATTTAACATCAGATGATTGTGCTGATACTGATCCACAATTTGCTACAGAATTGGTAGCGATGTTTAATTCCGGTACCGAGTTGCCAGAATCACAATACCCGATTACAGTTAACTATCGATTAGATGGAGATACTGCTGATCGAACTGCAATTGTAAATTTTGCAGATAAAATGCTCCAAGTGGTGGGCATTATTGAAAATGAAATTAATGATACAACAAATCATATAAGCATAACAAGTGCGACCAATAGTTATGGAGGGATTTTGAAAATAGTTCCTGGTCAAGAAGTACATACAAGAGAAATTTATAAGAAACCTATTATATCAACGATACAATTAAACTAAACTACTATGAAACTGACTAAAATATTTGGAGTACTATTTATTAGCTTAATAGCATTTGTGGGAACTGCTAATGCACAAGATCAAACGGTGACTATCAACACGACTCATACTTATAATGTTGATGCTGTTGCAGGAGTAACATACACATGGGCTACAACAGGAGGTACAAGTACTGATTTAGTGGCTCAAACCGGAAATTCCATAACAATAGTTTGGGATGCGGCAGGAACCTTTGATTTAACAGTTTTTGGAACCGATGCTAACGGCTGTTTAACTGAAACAAGAACATCTGAAATTGAAGTTGTAGGAGCAGCTACTGTAATGTTTGCTAATGCACCAGCAAATGATGCTGTTATTGATTGTTCTCCTCTATTAGGTGGAGCTATTACGACAAGTAATTTTACAGTTGAATTTACTGGCGGAGTTGCACCATTTGATTTAGAGTATGAAATTACTGCAATTGATGGAACTAAAACAACTCAAAATGTTTCAATGGCTGCAAGTGGAACTATTTCTATCGATGATTGGGAAAATGTATCAGGTGGTGATGAAACTGTAAGTATTCAATTGATTAGCGCGACTACTTCTGATGGAGGTACTGTGACAGTTGATCCTGATGTTGCCGATAATACAAGAAGTGTTACTGTTCATTCTAAGCCAACAATTTCAGGTGCAATTACGCTTAACTAATAAAATAACAATTGCGTTTTAAATAATTTTAATAAAATATAGATGTTAAGAACTTTACTACATAAAACACTGCTTACTGCAATAGCCATCCTTCTTGGAGGATTGGCTGCTGTGGCGCAGCAGTATGTAGTTAAAGGAACTTCGCTTAATTTTAAGGTGGAGGAAGTTGCTGGCTATGCATATCATTGGTCAGTAACGCATACATCTAAAGGTTCTGTGGCATATCTTGCTTCAAAAACTTTTGAATCTGATAATTATGTATTTGATACGGAAGGTACATATGAAGTTAAGGTATATCCAGAGGATTTAGGAACACATTGTTTTGGAGATGCATTAATCATGCTAGTAGTTGTTGATGGCGCTGCCCCAACAGCTGAGTTTGATGAATTAGAGGTACCATATGTTTGTGCAGCAAACAACGGTGGTGATGGAAATGGTAAGATTAATATTACAGTAAAATATACTGGACCGAAACCATGGACGTTTAAATATTCTGTTGATCGTGCACCTGCTGAAATGCCAGTCGGAGCAGATGAATTATATGTTAATGAATTTGAATTCGAATTAGAAATTCCGAATACAACCGGTAAAACTCATCGAGCTGAAATCTTATTAGTGGAAGCAAAGACACTATCAGGAATTGCAGTTGCTGAAGATTTACCAAATCAAACTTTAGAAGTAGATGTATTGGCTCTTCCGAATACTTTATTTGGAGATTTTACTCCAGTAATTCAGGCAGGAACAATTCAAACCTATACAGCTACAATTGAAAAGAACGAAAATTACGAAATATTTGTTCCTACTGGAGCTACAGTAATATCTGAATCAACTAAGAAGCTAAGTGATAAGTTCCACAGCGAATTAACATTTGATGTACAATGGGGAACAACATTAGGTGATTATCAAATTAAATTAATTGAACGTACAGCTTTTGATTGTGCAGGAGATACAATTTATGCAGATATAACATTAGTTGAGTCATTTGTTGTTAGTTTGGGTAGTGATATAGAAATTTGTGAAGGAGAAAGTGCAACATTGACTCCTACTATCGATTTTGATGGTAATTATACTTACTTATGGTCAGATGGATCTACAGGTTCTACTTTATCAGTTACTGAAAATGGAACTTATTCTGTAACAGCAACAGATTCGGATACAGGAAAATCTTCTTCTGCGACTGTAAATGTTACAGTATATAATAAACCAGTTGTAGATCTTGGTCCAGATTATGTTTTGGCTGATTCGGAAACGAAAGTATTGGATGCCGGAAATGCTGGAATGACTTACTTGTGGTCTACTGGAGATACTGATCAAACTATAACTGTAGGTACAAGTGCTACCTATAGTGTTGAAGTTACAAATTCAAATTCTTGTGTTGGAACTGATGAGATTATCATCTCGAGTGTGAATGATATGTTTGCCATTAATCTTGGAGAGGATATGAATATTTGTGTTGGCGATGAAGTTATTTTAAATCCAAATCCAACAATATCTCAAACGTATACTTATTTATGGTCCAATGGAGCTTCAACATCAACCTTAACAGTTACTGAATCTGGTATTTATTCTGTGACATTAATGGATGGTGCAGGCAATGAAAAAACAGATGAAATAGAAGTAACTGTTAATGCATTACCAATTGTTGATTTAGGAGATGATATCGTATTGTATGATGGTGAAACAGCAGATTTAGATGCAGGTAATCCAGGTTCTACTTACGATTGGAATACAGGTGAAAACAGCCAAATAATAACTGTTACTGACGAGAATATATATTCTGTAGAAGTAACCAATGAATTTGGATGTAAGAAAGCTGGAGAGATTAGTGTTGATAGAAGAGATGGTCATAAATTCTCTGTTGATTTAGGTGGTGATATTGAAATTTGTGAAGGTGATAGAGTTTATCTTGAAGCAAGCATTGATAGAACATTTAGTTCAGATCCTACTTACAAGTGGATTCCTTCAGAATCTACAGAAAAAGGAATATTTGTTGATAAATCTGGTAAATACTGTGTTGATGTAACAGATCCATTCGGAAATGTTGAACAAGATTGTATTGAGCTGACTGTTAATTCTTCTCCAATAGTTGATTTAGGGGATGACCTAACTGTTGAAGCAGGTGAGATTGTAACATTGGATGCTGAAAATGATGGAAGTTTTTACAAGTGGTCTACAGATGATATTTCGCAAACCATAGCTGTTGAACAGGCTGGTGAATATTGGGTAGAGGTTACCAACCAGCAAAGATGTATGGGTAGAGATACTATTCTAGTTAGCTTTCCAGAAGGTGATCAGTTTGTAGGATTAGCCACAGGATTCTCTCCAAATGGTGATGGCGAAAATGATATTCTATTCGTAAGAGGAAATAATATTAGTGCTATGAATTTGATTATTTATAATCGATTAGGACATAAGATATTCCAATCTAATAGACAAGATGTAGGTTGGGACGGAACCTTCCGTGGACAAAAACAAGATATGGATGTTTACGTTTATTTCTTACAAGTAACCTTCTTAGATGGTACATCTGTGCAAAAGCGCGGAAATGTTACACTATTGTATTAATATAGTTGATGAATAAAGTAAATTTTTACTGTTAAGTTTCATCATATTAATTATATTTAACCCCAAATAATTTGTCCCCAAAAATTAAATGTAAAATAAAAAAATCAATTTGGGTAATAGGCAATTATTACCCAAATTTATATTTTTGCCTGGGTTTTTTCGTCATTGTGTTAATATGATACTTTCATGACAAAAAGCCCCTAAAATTGCGTATGAGGAAGAGTTTAATAGTTCTAATACTTATGTTGTTATATGGTGGCTCTAAAGTCTCCGCTCAACGTGTGCACTCTTCTCAATTCTATTCTGTACCATTATTGTTAAATCCAGCACTGACTGGTAATTCTGATTATAACCTTCGTGGTGGGATGAATTATCGTAATCAATGGAACTCAGTTACTACTCCTTTTGTTTCTCAAGCTGTTTTTATCGATGGTAAGTTATCTACTCAATTGTTAAGCTCTTCATGGCTTGGTGTTGGAGGAATGATTTTTAATGACAAAGCAGGTGAGGGAAGTTTGAAAACAACTCAGGTTATGCTTGCCGGTTCCTTAAATAAAAGTTTGAACGCTGGAAACACACTATTTATTCATGCCGGTTTGGGTGTGGAGATGGTAAATAAATCAGTTGATTACAACAAGCTAGTTTTCGATAACCAGTGGACAGGAACAATATTTGATCCTAACGAGGAAAGTTTTGAGATACCTAAATCTCAATCTTTATTCTATGCTGATTTTTCTGCAGGAGGTATGATAACCTATTTTAGAGGGAAATCAAAATACTTCATGGGGGTTGCTGTTAGTCATTTGAACCAACCAAATGAGTCCTTCTATGAGATTACAAACAATCTGAAGAGACGCTTTGCTTGGCACGGAGGTGTAGAGTCAAGATTAACGCCACGATTGTATGTGAAGCCTGAGATAATGCATACAACAGAAAAAGATGCCAATGAGTGGATTGCAGGTGCAAATTTCATGATGTTGTATGGAGAAAAAGGAACCATTCTTCACTACGGTTTATGGTATCGATTTACACAGGATATTATTCCAACCTTTGGATATGAGAAAAAACGTTTAAAACTGATGATCAGTTACGATGTTAATATTTCAGATTTACAAGCAGCTTCTTCTAATCGTGGAGGTCTAGAGATATCACTTACCTATAATTACAATTACTCTAACCCTAGAGAAATTCGTAAGTTAAAACGACGTCAAAAAGTTAAGAAACTTGGCGATAAGGCAATTTCTTGCCCTAAATTCTCACACGAAGACTAAATTCAGTTATCAGTTGAACTTGCGTAATTTTGTTCATGGCTAACTGTTCTCTGTTCACTGCTCACTGTTTAAAGACGGTCTTTCTTAATATATTCTTTCTTCTTTTTCTCAATAACTTTACCTGAAAGTACAATTACAATTTCGCCTTTAACTGTTTTTGCCGAGAAATGAGCTACTAATTCGGTTAAGGTTCCTCTTGCATTTTCTTCGTGTAATTTGGTTATTTCTCTGGAAACAGAAGCTTTTCGTTCCTCACCAAATACCTCAGCAAACTGTGTTAAAGTCTTAACTAAGCGGTGAGGAGATTCATAAAAAATCATTGTTCGTTGTTCTTCACTAAGCTCTTTTAGTTTGTTTTGTCGACCTTTCTTTTGAGGAAGAAAGCCTTCGAAACAAAAGCGTTCATTAGGAAGTCCGGAATTAACCAGTGCTGGTACAAATGCTGTTGCGCCTGGCAAGCACTCTACTTCAATATCATTTTCTATACAATGTTTTACCAAGAAATATCCGGGATCGGATATGGCTGGTGTACCTGCATCAGAAATTAATGCAATAGATTGTCCTGCTAATATTCTATCGACAATTTGTTGAGAACTTTTGTGCTCGTTGAATTTATGATGAGAATGAAGAGGTTTCGAAATTTGGTAATGTTTTAAAAGAAAGCCAGATGTCCTAGTATCCTCGGCTAGAATTAAATCTACCTCTTTTAATATGCGTAAAGCTCTTAGTGTAATATCTTCTAAATTCCCAATTGGAGTAGGAATAAGGTATAATTTAGACATGCTTAAAATTTTCTTTTTGTGATTTCAAGGAATTGAACAACTGTTGGATCTTCAAGGTCCCAATTTTGATCATTTTTAACCCAACTCATAACGGAATCAAAATTAGTAGCCTCATTTACGAATGAAATGGCAGAATGATAGGCCTCACTATTATTCTCAAATAATTCTCGCGTAAATAAAAAACGATCATTAATACCTATGGCCGATTGAATATCTGAAAGTTTTTGGGCCGATAACTTTTCACTAATAATTTTTATTGGTTCAGCCTGAGCATGGTCATTAACAATTGGCATCTCAAATTCTTCCTTGTTTTCTATTTCTGTTATTTCTTTTTCTTCAAGAGAGAGGACTTCCTCTTTAGGTGGAGCAATTTTTTCAATTTCTTTGCTCTCTTCTTTTATGATTTCTGTTGGTTTCAGTTCAGTTTCAGAAATATTTTTCGCAACAGGCTCATTAATTTCTTTTACTTGATGAGTTGGTGCTGGTTCAATATTTCTTTTAAGAATTTCAAAATCTTGAGATAATCCATTAATTCTCGACTCTAATAATTCTATTCCACCCTCTAATTCGAGAGGTTTATCAGCAAAATGATCCAAAAGATTTTGGATTTCACATGTTTTGCTTTTAAGAAGTTGAATGACCAATTTACTGTCCATGAGCAAGGTTTTAGAGTAATTAGAATATGAAATTCTAATGTACAAAAGTAAAGCTATTTTTTGTATAATGTACTTGTGTGATGCATCAATTAGATAAAAACGCTTTCTTTCTGCAAAGTATTGTTCAAAAGTTTATCAACACAGTAAGGTAAGTCTGAAAGTGTTTTCCTATTTTTGTGTATCTATGTAAAATAAGCTAAAAGTTGTCTACATGTTTCTTGAGAATGATATAAATAGAGCTGGAAAAAATGGTTGGGTCGAAGTAATTGTTGGTTCAATGTTTTCTGGTAAAACTGAAGAATTAATTCGTCGTTTAAACCGTGCTAAAATTGCACGTCAGCAGGTCGAAATTTTTAAACCTCATATCGATGTGAGATATTCTGAAGATGAAGTGGTTTCTCATAATTCTAACTCTATTCGTTCAACTCCTGTTGAAACTTCTGCAAATATTTTATTGCTTGCAAGTAATGTAGATGTTGTTGGTATTGATGAAGCACAATTTTTCGATGAAGGTTTAGCTGAAGTGTGTAACGAATTGGCCAATCAAGGCATTCGTGTGATTGTAGCTGGCTTAGATATGGACTTTAAAGGAAATCCATTCGGACCAATTCCTTCTTTAATGGCAACAGCAGAATATGTCACAAAAGTGCATGCCGTTTGTATGCGTTGCGGAAATTTAGCAAATTACTCTCATCGTTTAGCAGAAGCTGATAAGTTGGTTTTGTTAGGCGAAAAAAGCGAGTATGAACCTCTTTGTAGAAACTGTTACCAGAAAATTTATCAGGATACTTCAAATAAATAAATGGCTGCAAAATGACTTCTGCTCAATTGTACACTATTGAATCGATTGCTTCTCTTGTTGGAGGTGAAATTTATGGGAATGTAAATGTTAAAATTACTTCCTTATCGATTGATAGTAGAGCTTTACAATTGCCAGAGGAATCGCTCTTTTTTGCAATCGTAGGTGAAAGACACGATGGGCATTCTTATATAGCAGATTTGTATCAAAAAGGTGTTCGAGCCTTTGTAATTAGTGAATCGGAGAGTACCAATTCTATTGATTGTCCTGATGCAGCATTTGTACTAGTAGACGATACCTTATTGGCACTTCAAAAACTAGTTTGTCAGCATAGAGAAAAATTTACCTATCCGGTAATTGGCATAACAGGAAGCAATGGAAAAACCATTGTGAAAGAATGGTTGTACCAATTGTTGAACGAATCCTATTCTATCGTTCGTAGTCCCAAAAGCTATAATTCACAGGTTGGAGTTCCTTTATCGGTTTGGAATATGAGTGCCGATGCTGAAATGGGAATTTTTGAAGCTGGAATTTCACAGACTGGTGAAATGGAACGTTTGGCAGAAATTATTAAACCTACTATTGGTGTATTTACACACTTGGGCGATGCGCATAACGAAAATTTCAAAGGCAAACTTCATAAATTAAAAGAGAAGATTAAATTATTCTCTTCTTGCGAAAGCATTATCTATTGTTCGGATGAACCTCTAATCGGGAAGGCCCTGCAAGTAGAATATGGGAATAAGAAAAATAATATTACTTGGTCGCGAAAACATCCTGCAGACTTAAAAGTAGTTAGTGAGCGTATATCAGGTGGTCAAACGCATCTTGAACTAAAATCTTTTAATGAAAAAAAAATAATCACAGTCCCTTTTACCGATAGGGCATCAGTTGATAACGCAATATTGTGTTATCTCTGCTTGCAAAGTCTTAGGGTTTCAGATCAAATTATAAGCAAGCAAATTCAGAAATTAGAACCAATCGCAATGCGATTGGAAATAAAGGAAGGAATTAATGATTGTACGCTGATTAATGATTATTATAATTCTGATTTAGGATCGCTAGAAATCGCTTTAGATCTAGCAAATCAACAACAAACAGATAAGAAGACAACTTTACTCTTATCGGACATATTGCAGTCGGGATACAGTGATAAAAAATTGTATGCTTTGGTTGCCAAAATGCTTGAACAAAAAAAAGTAGATCGATTGATTGGTGTTGGAGAGGCAATTTCAGCTCAATCTAAAATGTTTAAGTGCGATACATCTTTTTATCGGTCAACCGATGTGTTTCTTGCAGATTTGAATCGAAATCAATTCAAAAATGAACTCATTCTGATCAAAGGAGCGAGGCCATTTCATTTTGAAAGAATATCTAATGTTCTTCAATATAAGGCCCATCAGACCGTTTTGGAGGTGAATATGAGTGCCATGGTGCACAACCTAAACTATTTTCGTTCATTGCTTACGCCAAGCACTAAATTGGTGGTTATGGTGAAAGCTTTTTCTTACGGAAGTGGGTCTACTGAAATCGCAAATTTATTGCAATATCATCGGGTTGATTATTTGGCAGTAGCCATTGCAGACGAAGGTGTTGAGCTGCGAAATGCTGGCGTTACAATTCCCATAATTGTGATGAATCCAGAGCCTCATAGTTTCGATACGATGATTGAGTATCGCCTGCAGCCAGAAATATACAACCACAGTATTTGTGCTGATTTTGAGAAGGCATTGCGAAGAAATGGAGTGAAAAAATACCCAATCCACATCAAATTGGATACGGGAATGCATCGCTTGGGATTTGTGGAGGATGATTTGGCACAATTGGGCGATACCATTAAGGATAACGACCACTTTTTCATTCAGTCAATATTTTCACATTTAGCAGGAGCAGATGAGTCACAACACGATGATTTTACAGCTCAGCAAATCGATTTGTTCAATCTGTGGAGCGAACAAATCAGAAAGCACTTCCCTTATCATATCGATAAACATATCTTGAATTCTGCAGGAATAGAACGCTTCCCAGAGGCACAATTTGATATGGTTCGTTTGGGAATTGGTCTGTATGGAGTTAGTGCTACACATCAAGAAAAATTAATGAATGTAAGCAGTTTAAAAACCACGATCTCTCAAATAAAAGAAGTCGCAAAAGAGAATACGGTTGGTTATGGTCGAAAAGGCCAATTGCAGAGCGATACACGCATTGGCGTAATTCCAATAGGTTATGCCGACGGCTTTAATAGAAAACTCAGTAATGGAGTTGGCAAGGTAGTGGTGAACGGTAAATTAGTTCCGGTTGTTGGCAATGTTTGTATGGATATGAGTATGATCGATCTCACAAATGTGAACGCTAAAGAAGGAGATGCTGTGACTATTTTTGGTGACGACTATTTGGTTAGCAAGCTGGCTGAGCAGTTGGATACCATTCCTTATGAAATTCTGACAACAATTTCTCGTCGTGTAAAACGGATCTACTTTCAGGAATAAAATATTTTGGGTGTTCCCCTCGTAAACTCGTGGCGGGCTATTCACTTCTACTCCTCACTCATTCTTCGCTGTGGGGTATCCGTTTCTATCCCTAACACAAGCATTTGAATATTACCATCAGTTTTTAATATAAACGAAAAGCCATCCCTAACGAGATGGCTTTGTATATTTTCGAAAATCAGGTTTTAACCGAGTTTGCTAATTCTATCAAGTTTTACTTTATCTATTATTTTGATTTTTCGTCCATCAATAGCAATAACCCCTTCACTAGCAAATGT
This sequence comes from Labilibaculum sp. DW002, assembly GCF_029029525.1. Lineage (NCBI taxonomy): Bacteria > Pseudomonadati > Bacteroidota > Bacteroidia > Marinilabiliales > Marinifilaceae > Paralabilibaculum > Paralabilibaculum antarcticum. Next base: position 13,369 of record NZ_JAKJSC010000002.1, read on the forward strand.
AGATAGTGTTCTGATCGCATTAGATGTGGTCATGTTTGATAGGTTTGCAATATCTTCTCTTGAAAGATAAACCTTAATCGTTGTGCCATCATCCTCGAAACCGTAAGTGTCACGAAGGAATAATAAAGATTCAGCCAAACGTCCGCGAATATGCTTTTGAGTAAGTGTTACTGTTCTGTTGTTAGAGAAACCCAGTTCAGTAGCAAAAGATCGGATAATACTTAAAGAAAGTTCTGAATTTGTTTTAATAAGCTTCAAAATCATCTCATAGCTTACCGTACAAGTCACTGAATCTTCGATTGCAACAGCTGAAGCGATATTGTTTTCTTCAGCAAAAAGTGCTCTATAACCGATGAAACCTACTGGTTTAGCCATACGTACAATCTGCTCACGACCACCAACTCCTTCTTTGAAAATTTTAACCTTACCATCTGATAAACAGATAAGACCGAGTGGCTTTTCTCCTTCTTTATAAATGTATTCACCCTTCTTAAAAAAACTACAGCTCATATTGTGTTGCAGCGTTTCTTTTTCTTCTGGAGTGAGAACATTAAATACTGAATTTGGGTGGTTTATTACCTCCCCACAAATAACCTCTCTCGATTTTCTATCATTCTCAATCATACACAAAGTGGAATATCAAATTAAAATACATTGTATGTTTTAAAACACTTCAAAAGTATACAAATGAAATGAAATGAGAAAACGAATGAAGAAAAATTTCATTATTTACGTAATGTTCGACAACATGCTATTTTATAGGTGTTTATACCCATTGGATAGTGTTTTTCTACTAAGGTATTTTTTTGATCAAAGCCAAAAGCCTTCGATGAAACGCGTAAAACAGGTGCTGTTTGGAATCTTTTGTATTCATTCATGTTTGCCATTCGAATGGTCTTTGATACGATTTCAGCTTCGAAATCTTATTGAATTATTTCTTCCGAAGACATATTTTTTTCTATATATCGGAATAAAATGCCGTCTAACACATCGTAATCGGGTAAAGAATCCGAATTCTTTTGATCGAGACGTAATTTAGTGTTCGAAATAGGGAATAGATATTTCTCTGATCAGCAATATAGATTCAGATGTGAAATTATTGTTTTGAGAATATTAGGGGACAATAATCTTCACTTAACTTATTTTTAATATTTTTGAGAAACACAATTACAGTTAGCACTCATTTAATTCAGAAGAATGTACTTGAATTACTATAAAAATATAAGTAGGAATATTTTAATTCTGCTATTCACCTTTCTTGTTTCGTGCAATTCGGGTCCTAAAAAACCTGATACATCAGATATCCAATTAGAAGTTAAGATTCTACGATTTGATCAAGAGCTTTTTGCCTTGAAGCAGAATCCAGATATTAATCAGTTAAGGAAAAGATATATTGATGTGTTACCAATGTACAGTAATAAAGTAATTGGTTTAGGAGATTCTAATGATCCAAATTATATGGAATATTTAAACAAGTTTTTAAATGATTCCACAATGACTTTGGTAGCCAATAGAGTTTCGGAAGCATTTCCTTCTTTAGAAAAAGAGGAGAGTGAATTAAAAGATGCATTTAAGTACTTGAAGTATTATTATCCAAGCAAACCAGTTCCTAATTTTTATGCTCAAATTTCAGGTTTTAATCAATCGATAGTTGTAGCTGAAAATTTGGTTGGTATTAGTTTAGATAAATATTTGGGTGAAGATTGTGAGTTTTACTCTTATCTGGGTACACCAATGTATGCTAGGGAAAATATGATTCCTGAGCGCATTTCGCAAGATGTTGTTTTGGCTTATGGCTTAACCGAATTTCCTTTTCAACCCCTAAAAGATGATCTAATCAGTAACATGATCTATCAGGGGAAAATAAGATACTTTGTTCAGGCGATGATGCCAGACAAGAATGAATCAGATATTTTGAAATATTCAGAGTCAGAGTTTGAGTGGTGCGTTGAAAATCAGGAGTTGATGTGGGGATATGTTATCGAACAAAAACATTTGTTTAGCACTGATTACAGAACCATTATTAAATATATAAACGATGGTCCTTTTACTCCAGGAATGCCACAAGAATCACCTTCTAGAACTGGAATTTGGCTTGGTTTACAAATTGTAAAGCAGTACATGAACAAACATGAAGGATTTACCTTAGTTGATTTGATGAAGGAGAATGATTACGGAATGCTTCTTCGTGAGTCTGGCTATCAACCTTGATGAAAACTGCCATGAAACTAGCGATCATTCAATTCGCTCCAGTATTTGGAGATCTAAAAGCGACTTTAGCTGTCTTAACTGACTTATTAGAGCAAGTAAAAAAGGCTGATTTGGTTGTATTGCCTGAGTTAGCGAATTCGGGTTACAATTTTAATTCTAAGGAAGAGGCTTTCAGTTTAGCTGAAACGATTAAGTCTAGTGTATTTCTAGATTTTCTTCAAGCTAAATGTAAATTGTATGGTTTTACGATTGCTACTGGTTTCGCAGAAAAAGAAAATGATAGTTTATACAATTCTTCGGTGTTGCTAAATGGGGATGGAATTATAGGAACTTATCGGAAATTGCATCTTTTCATGAATGAAAAGCAGATATTTAAGCAAGGCAACTTAGGATTGCCGGTTTTTGAAATTAAAGGTGTGAAAATTGGGATGCTGGTTTGTTTCGATTGGATGTTTCCCGAAGTTTGGCGTAAATTGGCTTTGAAAGGAGTCGATCTTATTTTGCATCCTTCCAATTTGGTATTGCCATATGCACAATCGGTTATTCCTTCTTATGCATTGGTCAATCGAATTTTCATTGCTACAGCAAATCGAATTGGAATCGAAAAGGAGCTTTGTTTTACGGGACAATCAATAATTGCAAATCCAAAAGGAGAGCTTCTTGCTAAAGCGAATAAAGGAGAAGAAGTTTTGATTGTTGATATTGATCCATTAATTGCGCGGAACAAAATGATAACTCCATTGAATAACGCTTTTGAAGACAGACGAACAGATATTTACGAATAGCCTCAATAATGAACACTGCTGATATCGACCAACAAAAAAGAATTATCCGAAAGGAAATAAAACTGCTTAAGCAAAATTATTCTGAGCAGCAAAGTAAGGAAATGTCAATGCCTATTCTCGAAAAACTTGAGAGCTTGAAGGAATTTAAAGAAGCTAGAACAATCATGTTATATTGGTCGATGAAGGATGAGGTGTTTTCACATGATTTTGTTTGTAAGTGGGCGAAAGAGAAAAAAGTTATTCTTCCTAGTGTTAAAGGGCAAACGCTGGATTTAAAAGTATTTGCAGGGAAAGAGGAATTGGTTGATGGTGAAAATTATGGAATACCCGAGCCAGATGGACCTGTATTTATGGCTGAAGATGAAATTGATTTGATTTTAATTCCAGGAGTTGCTTTTGATAAAGCAAATAACAGAATGGGTAGAGGAAAAGCTTATTACGATCGATTGTTACAATCCTTAAGTGCTTATAAAGTTGGAATTTGTTTTCACTTTCAGCTTTTGGATGATGTTCCAATCGATGAACACGATATTAAAATGGATGCAATTGTTTATTAAATAAAAAAAACCGATGATCTAATCATCGGTTTTTTTAATATCTGTAGAGATACGGTTATTCAGGATGAATAGCTTCTACAGGACAAGCATCAACGCAAGTACCACAGTCAGTACAAAGATCTGCATCGATAACATAACGCTCATCTCCCATAGAGATCGCTTCAACTGGACATTCCCCTTCGCATGAACCGCAAGAAATACAATCGTCGTTAATTACGTAAGCCATTGTGTTTTATTTTTTAGTGTTAATAATTAATGCAAATGTAATATCATATTTTAAACTCAAAAAGAAAATGGAGTAGAAATCTATTATTTTAAAAGAGATTAAATAGTGAACAGTAGACCAAAATAAGAGTTTCAGGTGTTTTATCCTATGAAGATAAAAATGTCATTATTGTAATGTGCTCTGAGTCAAAGCATTGATCGGGTTATTTATTTAGGTGCGAGATTGCTAACCAAGCCATTGTATTCATCGATGTCTCTAACGAATCATCATTTGCTTCAAAATTTGAAGTGTGCAAGGAGCCGTTTTTGTCTGATTTAACGCCAAAACGATAGAAGGTAACGGGGTATTTTTGCGAGTAAAACCCAAAATCTTCCGTTGTCATTCTAATATCCATGTTCACAACCTTGTCATCGCCGAGTATATCTATTGCATTTTTTTTGGCTTCGTGAGTTAAATCTTCATCATTAACAAGAAAAGGATATCCATGTCTTATCTCGACTTCACACTCGGCACCCATTCCAGAAGCTGTTGATTTTGCAATGTTGGTAATTAACTGTTTCGCCTTTGCTCTCCATTCTTCGTTCATGGTTCTAAAAGTACCTTCTATTTTTACCTCTTCGGGGATAATATTGGTAGCACCATTGGCAATCATCTTGCCAAAAGACAGTACCGTAGGTATTCTGGCATCACAATGTCTGCTTACTATTTGTTGCAATGCAACGATAATATGAGATGCAATAAGAACATTGTCAGTGCATTTGTGAGGCATAGCAGCATGGCCTCCTTTACCTTTAATGTTTAAGTAAATCTCATCACCCGAAGCCATGTACATTCCCGATCGGAAACCAACTGTTCCAGCAGGCATATCCGGAAGAACATGTTGTCCTAAAATCCATTCTGGTTCGGGTTGCAAAGCTCCTTCTTCCATCATTAATTTTGCCCCACCTGGTAATAGTTCTTCACCAGGTTGAAAAATAAGCAAAACGGTTCCTTCCCATTCATCTTTAAATTCGCTTAATATTTTAGCAGTTCCTAATAAGCTAGCCATGTGTAAATCGTGCCCGCAAGCATGCATTACACCATTGTTTATAGAACAATATTTATTTTGTGGATTTTCTGTAATAGGCAAAGCATCCATATCTGAACGTAAAGCAATTACCTTTTTGTTTGGGTTTTTGCCTTCAATTTTCCCAACAATACCTGTTTTAGCAAAGCCGCTTTTGTAAGGGATTCCTATTTTCTTTAAATAATTTTGAATGAATTTTGAAGTTTCAACTTCTACAAAAGACAATTCTGGATTGGAATGTAAGTGTGCTCGTATATCTTTAATTTCAGCATTAATTGATTTTGAGAATGCCTTAATTTTGGTTTTTAAATCGGTCATGTGTGGTTAATTTTATTTTTCGAAAATCTGTTTAATGCAATAAACAAGCTAAATATACCAAAGATTTTCTTTACGGCTTACAGCATGATTTTTTATAAAGTACAAATCTACAAATTGTTTAGCACAGAAATTACTCGTCTTATCTCGCAATGGCAATTTCATTCTTTTATATTTAAACTGAAATTTTTGGTTTGGTTTTTGTTTTGTATTAAAATGGATATTTAGAAAATGCAATTAATTTCACAATTGTATTGATGATAATAATGGTTAGAGACTTGATAGGAATAGCATTGTGGAATATTTTTAGGCTTAACAACTATTTAACGATATTCTGAGATCCATTTAGCTATTTTTTTTTAATTTTGTATACTTAAACCAAATTTTACGGGAGAATTTATAACTCTTTAAATAGTTTGTCGTAATAGACAAAGTCACTGTAATTAAAATATTTAATTGATATGAGTAAAAAAATATTTTATTTGTTGGTAGTTGCCATTTTGGGAAGCACACTTTTTGTTTCTGCTCAGAATGTGAAACCAGTAATGAAATTTGATTCGAAGGAGCATGATTTCAAAACATTTAAGGAAGAAGATGGGAAAACATCTTACTCATTTGAATTTATTAATACGGGAAATCAACCTGTTATTATAAACAATGTAAGATCATCGTGTGGATGTACATCTCCAGAGTGGAGCAAGCAACCTGTTGCACCAGGTCAAAAAGGTTTTGTTAAAGCTACTTTTGATCCTAAAAATCGTCCAGGCCCATTTAGTAAAACGGTTACTATTACAGCAAATACAAATCCTGCAATTACTATTTTGAGAATTAAAGGAAATGTAATTGAACGTGTAAAAACGGTTGCTGATTTATATCCTCGTGAAATGTCTGGTTTACGTTTAAAGAATAACCACCTTTCTTTTACTAAAGTGAAAAATACAGATGTAAAGGAAAGTGTTATGGAAGTTTATAATGATAGCGATAAAGCCATTAGTCTTGGATTTAAAAGAGTTCCAGCTCACTTAACGCTTCGTTTGGTGCCTGAGAAACTTCAGCCAAAACAAAAGGGGAAAATTGTTGCATCATATAACGCAAGTCTGAAAAAAGATTGGGGTTTTGTAATTGATTATTTAGATGTTCTAATAAATCAGGAATACAAGCCAGGAAATCGTTTAACCGTTAGCGCTAATTTAATTGAAGATTTTTCGACAATGTCGAAAGATGAATTGGCAAAATCACCTAAAGTAAAGTTTGAAAAAAATGTTTTTAATTTTGGAGAATTGACTCAAGGAGAGAAAGCGGAGCATGCTTTTATAATAAAAAATACGGGTAAGTCTGATCTTTTGATTCGCAAAACAAAAGCTTCTTGTGGATGTACAGCTATTGCACCTCAATCAAAAATTATAAAAGCTGGTGAAACATCTGAATTAAAGGTTGTTTTTAACTCCAGAGGAAAAAGAGGTCGTCAAAATAAGATGATTACTGTAATTACTAACGATCCTGTTGATTCAGAAGTAAAATTGCGTGTCACAGGAAATGTTGTAATGCCAAAAATGAACTAATCAATTGATCAGATAAATATTGATTCAAAAGGCTTTTCCATTGGAAAAGCCTTTTTTGTTGCTCATAAACATATGCATTTTTCCTTTGCTTTGCTAAGTCATTACTTAGTATATTTATAACTTCGCAGTTAGAACGAATGGAAAATTCTTGTCATGTCAGATAAAAATAAAAACGAACATATCGAAAATGCTCCTGATTATAAAGCTTTAAAAGTAAACTCAGGAATAAGTAAGCCACCTTCAATCAACCCTCGCATAGCGGATCGATTGAAGATGAAGAAAAGAAAAAAGCATACTGTTGATGACTTTGTGAAAGGGATTTTGGATGGTAATATGGCTATATTAAGTCAGGCCATAACATTAGTTGAGAGTGCTAAGTTTGAGCATCAAAAAATAGCTCAGGAAATCATTGAGCGTTGTTTGCCTCATTCTGGTAAGTCAACAAGAATTGGTATTACTGGTGTTCCGGGTGCAGGAAAAAGTACTTTTATCGAAGCATTTGGAAAGCATGTTACAAGTATGGGACATAAGCTTGCTGTTTTAGCAATAGACCCGAGTAGCGAACGAACAAAAGGTAGTATTCTTGGGGATAAAACAAGAATGGAGGAACTGGCTGTAGACCCTCATGCTTATATCCGACCTTCTCCTTCAGCGGGGTCGCTAGGTGGTGTTGCGCGTAAAACACGAGAGAGCTTAATTCTATGTGAAGCTGCAGGTTTTGATACAATTCTTATTGAAACTGTAGGTGTTGGTCAATCAGAAACAGCTGTTCATTCTATGGTTGATTTCTTTTTATTGATTCAGATTGCAGGAGCAGGAGATGAGCTACAAGGGATCAAGCGTGGTATTATGGAGATGGCAGATGCCATTGCTATTAATAAGTGCGATGGATCTAATGTAACCAAAGCACAGTTAGCTCGCGTTCAGTTCGAAAATGCTTTACATTTGTTTCCTTTGTCACCATCCCAATGGTCTCCTAAAGTGTTAACCTGTTCCTCAATAGAGAAAAAAGGGGTTGACGATATTTGGAACACTATTATGGATTATTGCAAGCATACATTCGAGAATGGCTACTTCGATAATAGAAGAAGTGAACAAGCTAAATATTGGATGTATGAAACAATTAATGAGCAATTACGTGATAATTTCTATCACGATAATGTGATAAAAAATATGATTCCTGATTTTGAGACAAAAGTTTTAAATGACGAAATGAGCTCTTTTATTGCAGCTTATAAATTATTGAATACCTATTACGATCAAGTGAAAAATAAAGAATAAGTAATTGGCTTCATCGAAAATCTTTTCATTTAATTGAATAATTTGGTAGATTAGAGCAATTAATTAACATATTAACAAAATACTTAATCAAATGAAGAAAATTTTCATCGCGGTTTCTGCGATTGGGCTTTTTTTAGCCTCTTGTAACTCTGCAGATCAATATAAGTTGACTGGGAAAGTTGCTGGTATGACTGAAGGAAAAGTATACCTTTCTAAACCTCAAGATAGTAAGTTAGTAAAGGTAGATTCTACTGTTATTGGAGAAAATGGTTTCTCTTTTGAAGGTACAGTAGAAAGTCCAGAAATGTATTATATTGAATTAGAAGGGCAAAAGGGAGCTATCCAGTTGTTTTTAGAGAATTCTGTAATTTCTGTTGATGCAAATCTTGAGAATTTGAGAGAAGCAAAAGTTGTTGGTTCTGCAAATCAAGATATTATGCTTGCTTTTGGTGAATCTCAGAAAGCTGTTCAAGAGAAGCAGCAAAGCATGTATCAGGAATACCAAAAAGCAATGCAGGCTAAAAATCAAACTGCTGCAGATTCTATTCGTGGTGAATTTGATAAGTCAGAAGAAGTGAAGACGGCTGCAAATATGGAATTTGTGAAAGCAAATGCAAATACTGTTGCTGCTGGCTTTATTGCTCAAAGAATGTCTGGTCAGATGGAGATACAAGAAATGGAAGACTTATATAACCTTTTAGGGGAAGCTGCAAAAGAATCTTCATATGGTGTTAAGATTAATGAAAAGATTAACACGATGAAAAAAGTTGCAGTTGGTCAACCAGCTCCTGATTTTACTTTAAATACACCTGAAGGAACTCCTTTGAGTCTTTCTAGCCTTAAAGGTAAGGTTGTTGTTATCGATTTTTGGGCATCATGGTGTGGTCCTTGTCGTAGAGAGAATCCTCATATGGTAGAAATTTACAATGAATTAAGCCCTAAAGGTGTTGAATTCTTAGGTGTTTCTTTAGATAAGGATAAAGATAAGTGGTTGAAAGCAATTGAAGATGATGGGTTAATTTGGAAACACGTTTCTGATTTACAATATTGGAATTCTAAAGTTGTAAAGTCTTATGCTGTAAGTGGTGTACCTTTTACTCTTTTGGTTGATCAGAATGGAAACATTGCTGGAACAAAATTACACGGAGAAGAATTGAAAGCTGCTATTGAAAAATTACTTCAGTAAGCTTTAATATATAAGATATTGAGCCCGACGGATTGTTAATCTGTCGGGCTTTTGTTATCCTATGAATTTTGCCTAAATTCAGTTGATGGAAAGATGAACAAAACCATCCAGTAAGAAAAAGTAGAATCTTGTGTTAAAATTGTGAAAATGAATATAGATTTCAGTTGAAATTCCTTTGTTGAAACAAAAAATAATCTACTTTTGTTATTTAAATAAGATCTAAATAGAACAATACTTTTTTTTGTACAAATGAATACAATAAACAAAATTATTTTATTTCTGTTTGCCATTGTGGTAATGTCTTGTCAATCAGGAAAAATAGAAAAAGAGAACAACTTACTTTCGGTAAGTATTTTACCGCAAAAATATTTCATAGAGCGAATCGCTGGCGATGATTTTAAGGTTAATGTGTTGATTCCTCCTGGAGCAAGCCCTGCAACCTATGAACCAACACCAATGCAAATGACAGGTGTAGCAAAATCGATTGCTTACTTAAGAATTGGTCACATCCCTTTCGAACATGCATGGTTATCTAATTTAATTGAAGGAGCAGGCGAAATTAAGGTCGTTGACTTGTCAAAAGGAATTGAGTTAGTAAAAGGAATGGCAGTTAAACATGGCGACCATTTTCATGAAGGTGGAATTGATCCGCATGTGTGGTCATCGCCTTTAAGTGTTAAAATAATTGCGAAGAATACATTCGAGACATTGGTTGCATATGCGCCAGAAAAGAAGGGTGAATACGAAAAAAATTACAATGCCTTTTTAGTAGAATTAGAAGAATTGGATCGAATGGCTCTTGAGGCTTTTCAAGCGAAACAAGGGAAATCATTTATGATTTTTCATCCTGCTTTATCTTATTTGGCCCGAGATTATGGTTTGAATCAAATATCGGTTGAATTGGATGGAAAAGAACCTTCTCCTACTCATATGAAACATTTGGTAGAAGAAGCAAAAAGCAAGGGAATTAATCAGATTTTTGTGCAAAAACAATTTAATGTGGAAAATGCCAAGGCAATTATGGCTGAGATTGGTGGAGAAGTAATTCAGATTGATCCCTTATCAGAAGATTGGCTAAGTGAAATGAAGCGCATCATCAATATACTTAAAGATTGAAAGAGAGCAGATGAAAAATATTCTGGAACTGAAATCTGTAACTGCTGGTTACGACAATAAAGTTGTCTTAAAGGATGTGAACCTCACAGTTAAGGAAAATGATTTCTTAGGCGTTATTGGACCTAATGGAGGAGGAAAAACAACTCTACTTAAGGTGATTTTGGGATCATTGAAAACCATACAAGGTGAAATTTTGCCTGAAGGTAATGATCGATGCAATATTGGTTACTTACCACAAATCAATCAGATTGATAATAAGTTTCCAATTCAGGTAAAAGATGTTATTCTTTCGGGTCTAATGTCTCACAAAAGATTATTCGGAAGATATGGAAAAGAGGATAAGCTTCGCGCCGGTGAGTTGATGACTCAAATGGGTATTCTTCACCTTAGAAATAAGAATATTGGAGAACTATCAGGAGGTCAGTTGCAACGTGTTTTTCTTTGTAGAGCCATAATTTCTGATCCACAGATTTTAATATTAGATGAGCCTGACACCTATGTTGATAGTCATTTCGAAACGGAATTGTATGGTGTTTTAGATCAGCTCAACGATCATATGGCTATTATTGTTGTTTCGCATGATGTAGGAACCATCAGTTCACATGTAAAAACCATAGCCTGTGTTAACGGAAGCTTGTGTTATCACGATTCGAACATTATTAACGAAGAACAGCTTAAAACTTATAATTGTCCTATCGATTTGATTACACATGGCGAAGTTCCTCATCGCGTACTAAAGCATCATCATTAAAATATGAATTCATTAATAGAATTGTTTCAATATAATTTCTTTTTAAATGCTGTAGGTGCGGCTTTATTGGCAAGTATATCATGTGGTATAATTGGAACTTATATTGTCGCACGCCGTATTGTATTTATTAGTGGTGGTATAACGCATGCATCCTTTGGGGGAATTGGCATCGCCTGGTTTTTAGGTTTGAACCCTGTACTTGGCGCTGCGGTATTTGGTGTATTCTCGGCTTTGGGTATCGAATGGGTATCGAAAAAAACTGATGTTCGGCAAGATTCAGTTATTGGTATTCTTTGGGCACTTGGTATGGCTCTGGGTATCATTTTCATTTATATGACACCTGGTTATGCCCCAAACCTAATGAGTTTCTTATTTGGAAATATATTAACGGTAGGCTCTTTAGATTTATATCTGTTATTGGCTTTGTGTATTGTTACCATTACCATCTTTATCTTTTTTATTAGGCCAATACTATTTGTTGCCTTTGATGAGGAATTTGCACGAACACAAAAGGCTCCTGTTCAGTTTCTAAATTATTTAATGATATCATTAGTGGCTTTAGCCATTGTGTTAAACATAAGAGTTGTAGGAATTATTTTGGTTATTTCTTTCCTCACAATTCCTCAGACCATTGCTGGGATGTTTACAAGCGATTTTAAGAAAATGATATTGGGTTCAATAGGATTTGGTATTTTAGGTTCTTTTATTGGTTTGTTGGTTTCATATGAGATCAATGCGCCATCGGGAGCCACTATTATTTTTTCGTTTGTTATTCTTTTTGTTGTCGCTAAAATCATTCAGTTAATTATGATTTCGGTGAAAAGAAAGAATAATTCTTTACGAGAAAATAAGATCACGGTAAATTAAAAAAGAAGATTTAAATTAGTAAACTATACTTGTACAAATATAAACAACACAAATAAAAATGACTTACGATTTAATAGTAGTAGGAAGTGGACCAGGTGGTTATGTTGCTGCCATTAGAGGGGCACAATTGGGTATGAACGTTGCCGTAGTTGAACGTGCTGAACTAGGTGGTATTTGTTTAAACTGGGGATGTATCCCAACCAAATCCTTATTAAAATCAGCTCAGGTTTACGATTATATGAAGCATTCTGCTGATTATGGTATAGCTGTTGAAGGTGAAATTAAGCCTGATTTTGAAAAGATAGTTGAGCGTAGCCGTGGGGTTGCTAATAAGATGAGTGCCGGTATTCAGTACTTACTTAAAAAGAATAAGGTTACTGTGATCAATGGTTTTGGTAAACTTACTGTTGACAAAAAGCTGGAGGTTTTAGCTGAAGATGGTAGCAAAACAAACTACGAGGCTAAGCACATTATTTTAGCTACAGGTGCTCGCTCTCGCGAATTGCCAAACTTACCACAGGATGGTAAAAAAATCATTGGTTACCGTAAGGCGCTAACGCTTGACAAATTACCTAAATCGATGATTGTTGTTGGTTCCGGTGCTATTGGGTCTGAGTTTGCTTACTTCTACTCAAGTTTGGGAACTCAAGTCACTTTAGTTGAGTTTATGCCAACCATTCTTCCTATTGAGGACGAAGAGGTTTCTAAGCAAATGGGACGTTCTTTCAAGAAGAATAAAATTAAAGTCATGGTGAAATCTTCAGTTGAGTCGGTTGAAGGCGAAGAGGGTGACTTGAAAGTAAACATCAAGAATAAAAAAGGTGAGATTGAAGTTCACGAATGTGAGATTGTTCTTTCTGCCGTAGGTATTTCACCAAATACCGAGAACATTGGACTTGAAGAAGCTGGTGTTGAAACTAAAAACGGACGTGTTGTTGTTGATGACTATTTCCGTACCAATGTTGAAGGCGTTTATGCTATTGGTGATATTCTGGAAGGTCCTGCTTTAGCTCACGTTGCTTCGGCTGAAGGGATCTGTTGTGTTGAGAAAATTATGGGAATGAATGTTGAGCCTATCGACTACACAACCATTCCTGGATGTACATATACCACACCTGAAGTTGCTTCGATGGGATTAACTGAGAAAGCGGCTAAGGAAGCCGGTCACGAAATTAAGGTGGGTAAATTCCCATTCTCTGCTTCGGGTAAGGCTAGTGCTGCCGGTGCAAACGAAGGTTTCGTTAAACTGATTTTCGATGCTAAATATGGCGAGCTTTTAGGTGCGCATATGGTAGGTGCTAACGTAACCGAAATGATTGCTGAATTGGTTACGGCTCGTAAGCTTGAAACAACAGGTCACGAGTTAATTAAAGCTATCCACCCTCACCCAACCATGAGTGAAGCGGTAATGGAAGCTGCTGCAGCTGCTTATGATGAAGTGATTCATATCTAAGAAAAATAGAATAATTTCATATAAAAGCCATCCAATAGGATGGCTTTTCTTGTGGAAATAAGGGTGATTTTGAATCAGATTATTTAAGTTTGTGAGAATAATTTTGGAACAACAACCTACTAAAACAAAACAGATGAAGAAATTTTTATTGGTACCTGTTATGGCTTTGGCATTTTGCGGAATGTCTTTGGGGCAAAACAAGGGAACTGTAGATGCTAAAATGTTAAACGATATTCGATCTAGTTTTTCTCTAGATGCATCAAATACAGCAATTCAGAATGCAATTACCAATTCGGAAAGCATTAGAGAGCTTTCTCTAAACAGAAGTAAAATTGGAAAAACTGATCATTTTTTCAAGTATAGAGTTGCCGTAAAAGGTATTACCAACCAAAAGAGCTCTGGGCGTTGCTGGATGTTCACATCAATGAACACGATTCGTCCGAATGTTATCAAAGATTTAAACCTTAACTCTTTCGACTTTTCACATAACTACAATTACTTCTGGGATATCTTCGAAAAGTCAAATCTATTCCTTGAGAACATTATCGCTACTGCTAATAAAGATATGGACGACAGAGAAGTTGTTCGTTACTTAAAAAGCCCTGTTGATGATGGTGGTGTTTGGAATTCATTTTTCAATGTAGCTAAGAAATATGGTGTTGTACCTGCTGAAGTAATGCCAGAAACAAAAGTAAGTAACAAGACACGTGAAATCAATAGCCTGTTAAAAGAGAAATTAAGAGGCGAAGGGTATAAGCTTCGTAAATTGGTTGCTGATAAAGCTTCTGCAAAAGAAGTGAAAGCTGCAAAAGTAGAAGCGCTAAAGTCTGTGTACAGAATGTTAGCACTTTGTTTGGGTGAGCCTCCTGTTGATTTCACTTGGAGATACAAAGATGCTGATGGCAAAATCAGCGAAGCTAAGAAATATACGCCTCAGGAATTCATGGCTCTTGTAGCTCCTGAATTTGCAAAAGACGAGATGGTAATGATTATGAATGATCCAACTCGTGAATATTATAAGGTTTACGAAATCAAAAACTACCGTAATGTTGCTGAAGGTATTAATTGGACTTACTTAAACTTACCAAATGATGAGATTAAGGCATTCGCAATGGCTTCTATCAAAAATAACCAGGCTATGTATGCATCTTGTGATGTAGGAAAGCAGCACAATCGTAAAGCTGGCGTTATGGATATGAACACCTACGATTATGCTTCTCTTTTTGGTGTTGAGTTCGATATGGATAAAAAAGCCCGAATTCTAACTCGTCAATCAGGTTCTTCTCACGCAATGACTCTAATTGGAGTTGATGTTGATGAGAATGAGAAACCAGTTAAATGGGAATTCGAAAACTCTTGGGGAACTTCTTCTGGAAATAAGGGCTACTTAACTTTCACTGATGAGTGGTTTAGCGAGTACATGTTCCGTGTTGTAATCAACAAGAAGTACTTGGATGAAAAAGCACAGAAAGCTTTAAATTCAGCTCCAATAAAATTACCTGTTTGGGATTATATGTTCTAAAGAGCAAAAAAAAAGATAATATAAAAAAGGACCTCCATTAGAGGCCCTTTTTTTTTGTGATAGGATTTGAAAAATTAACGATTGTTTGATCTTGAATTGATATTATTGGATTACATCTAAGTTTAATAATTGACCAATTTTTTGAGCTTCTAATTTGGCCTCAATAAGATCTTTACACCTTTTAAAGGGGATTTTGCGATTTCGATTCTTAACAAATAGAACCACAAAGCAATCGTCCATGATCAATTTCATTCGTTTTTTCTTTTGCTCATAAGTAGAACGATGCATTACTGGAGTAACTCCCGCTACGCGATCTATTGTTTGCAAACTTCTCCACGATCCAGATTTGAATATTCCAAAGTAGGCGTAGTAAAATTTATATTTGTCATTATCATGATCGAGGTATATTCCTGAATAGGAAAAGGCCATAAACGATCCGATTAATAGTAGGAGTATATTAAGTGGTAATATTGAGATGAAAATCCCTACAAGCATGACTCCCCATCCTAATATTGAACCAGCCTGTCCAAATAGTTTATCGAGTTTGTTGTGAATCATCATTTTAGTTTTTTGTTAAAATAATTTGATTTATACACTATAACCGATAATCTTATGGGTTTACCCTACTATTATGATGTGATAAAAGTGAGCATTACAAAAACAGCTCTGAAGTTTTACCTCAGAGCTGCAGTGTTTTGTGTTCGTATTTAAAGTGTTATTTGACTATTGTTTTAGGCGTTTGAAAATAAAACGAGTAATGAAAATTCCTTTACCATCACCTTTACCACTGTCACTTTCAACACCACTTGTTACAAATGCAAGTTCGTAACCAGATTCAACCAATTTGTTAATTTTTGAAGAAATTAAAGCATCGTTTGAAGCAATATTCTGAAAGTTAATTCCAGCAATACTGTAAAAGTTTAACAATTTAGTTTCTGCAAATAGGCTAACCTTAGCATCGCTACGCTTTACTTCTTTTTGCTTGCTTTTTTTACCATCAGTTCTTTCTGTAGTAAAATTCTCAGCATCAATAGGAGATTTTTCCTCAACAATTCTAGATCGACCGATTCCCATTGGAACGATTGATTCAATACTAGTTACTACTTTGTATTCATACGATTGAGCATTTACTTCAACAATTAATCCGCAGGCAATAATTAGTAATAGAACAAATTTTTTCATGTGATTTGGTTTTAATATTAATATTTAAATAAAAATTATGTGTTAAAAGGATGACGAAGATACAAACAATTCTAATGCCAAAACAAGCGGAATTGTGCTTATAGCGAAGAATTAATATTATAAAATAGATTGTGATTTATTTTCACTATAAGTTTTTCTTATCGATGTATAAAAACAAATAATGTGAATGAGCGGATATTTGTAACAGATAAAGAAAACAAATCAATTATAAAAAATAGAAATCATGACAAATTTAAAAAGTAACGAGGCCGTAGTAGAGTTAAATGCACAAGAGAGAGAAATTGAACAACTTCAAATATTATTAGCAAATTATCAGTTGTATTATCAAAATCTTAGAAACTTTCATTGGAATGTAGGAGGAAACGATTTTTTCGAGTTGCACGCCAAATTTGAAGAGCTATATAACGATGCGAGTGATAAGGTTGATGAGGTAGCAGAGAGAGTTTTAACTTTAGGAGGACATCCTCTTGGTAATTTTTCCGATTATGTGGCAATTTCGACGATTCAGGAAGCAAATTCGAATTGCTCAGGTTCAGATATGGTGAATCAAGTTATTGAATCGCACAACATTTTAATTGCGAAAGTAAAAGAAGTAATTGTTGAAGCAAATGAGAATGATGATGAAGGTACTTTAGATATTTTACCAGCTTACGTTTCATATTTAGAGAAGCTGAACTGGATGTTTAAAGCTTACTTGAGATAAAATAAAAATGCCTCCTGATTAAGGAGGCATTTTTATTTATTCTTTTTCTTCTTTTATTTCTTCTTCGATCTCTTCTTCAATTTCTACTATTTGCGGGAAATTCATAAAGTTTTCCATATAATCTTGCATTCTCTTGTTAATCCTTGTTGTAAAAACAATTTTCTGAGATTTAGGAAGATATTCTGAAAAGCGATTAACCTCACAAAGTAGTTGATCTTTCATGATCATTTCAGCATCATCAACAATAAACATTTTCAGGTTATTCAAGTTGATACCGCTATAAGAGTACAGTTCGTTAAATTTCTTAGCCGTTGCGATAACCACATCCGACCCTGCATAAATGATATCACGCAATTTGTGCAAGTTCCCTGCATCACCCTCGCCGAATATTCGTAGGTCTATCTCTTCAGTAAAAGCTTCGAATTTTTCTTTTAATTCAATAGCTGCTTCTCTATCAGGAACAACAATAACAGCTCTGGGTACATCTTCAAATTCAGTTTTTAATTGCTGAATAACGCTAATGATAATAGTACTGGTTTTTCCAGATTTTTCGGGAGCCTTAACAAATAAATCTACACCACTCTTTATTTTAGAGATGCAAGCTTTTTGCACTTTTGTAGGCGTTTCAAAGCCATTTTCTTCAATTGCTTCCAAAAGCGGCTGATCTAATTTTTTTAAAAACATCTGGGTTTGTATTTTTTTGTTCGCGACAAAATTACAAAATATCCGATGAATAGAAACTATATCCTAACATTTGAGAGAAAGAGACACTTAATAAGTGCCTCTTTGTGTTTATTCTATAGATGATTTGCCAGTTTCATTAAGCGAATAAATTCACTTCTGTATCCTTCTTTATCTTCCCCTTTAGATTGTTGTGCCAAATTAATTAACATATCGTAAGAGCAGTTTCCTTTAAATTTGGATTCCCTAAGAATCAAGCCAAAGCCTGCAACGGCAGCCGAGAATTTGTAGTTGTTCGACAATTCATTTTTAGCCATTAAGCTATTTGGAATGATCTGTTCGATAAGTGTGCTTTTTTTACCTGTAGGCTTTTTGTAGCGGAATTTTACGGTCGCAATTTCATCTTTATTGTAAGCCTTCGTATTTAAACTTGTGTTCTGGTATTTTAATTCCTGATTTTGCTTTTTATTGTTTTCGTTTAGCTTTACTTCATAAATTGCCGTAACACTATGACCAGATCCCAATTCGCCAGCATCCTTTTTGTCGTTTGCAAAATCTTCATTAGCTAACAACCTATTCTCATATCCAACCAATCGGTATTCAGCAACAATAGCTGGGTTGAATTCAATTTGTATTTTCACATCTTTAGCAATTGTAAATAAAGTACCACCAAATTCATTAACCAATACTTTTTTGGCTTCAAGAATATTATCGATATAGGCATAATTACCATTTCCTTTATCAGCAATAATCTCCATTTTATCGTCTTTGTAATTTCCCATTCCAAAGCCAAGTACCGATATAAATGTTCCGTGCTCACGCTCTTTTTCAATCAATCGTTCCAATTCGGCATTACTCGATTGTCCTACGTTAAAATCACCATCCGTTGCCATTATGATTCGATTGTTGCCGCCATCAATAAAATTTTCTCGGGCAACTTTATAGGCCAATTTTAAACCTGATGCTCCTGCAGTAGATCCGCCAGCATTTAATCTGTTTAAAGCTTCTAAAATGTCTTTCTTTCTGTTTCCAGTTGTAGATGGAAGCACCAAGCCTGAATTCCCTGCATAAACAACTATCGCCACTTTATCATCTTCTCGTAATTGATTTACCAATAGTTTGAATGCTTTTTTCAACAATGGCAGTTTATTTGAAGAATCCATTGATCCGGAAACATCCAAAAGGAAAACTAGGTTAGAAGCGGGTAAGTTTTCATTCAAAACTTTTTTCCCTTGCAAGCCAATGTGAAGCAGTAGGTTTTCTGAGTTCCAAGGACATTCGGCTACTTCATGATTGATCGAAAATGGATGCTCTCCTTCGGGTTGCGCATAATCGTAATTAAAGTAGTTGATCATTTCTTCAATACGAACAGCATCAACGGGCGGTTTTCTTCCATCTGTTAAAAAACGACGAACATTACTGTAAGAAGCAGCATCTACATCAATCGAAAAAGTAGAAAGTGGACTTTTAACAGCATTCTTATATCCGTTTTCACGAATTGTAGAATATCCTTCGGTATTGAATTCTTTATTGATAGGATAGCAATATGATACATCCATATCCATTTCTATTTCCATATCGCAATCTTGTATTGCATAGACACCTGCCACCTGTCCTTGTAAATGAGAAGCTACAGATTTATTCTTTTTTGCTCTTTTATACCTCTTTCCGTATCCGACTACTATCACTTCATCCATGCCAATTTGAGATGATTTAAGAACAACATTGATAATAGATTGATCTTTTATTTTGATTTCTTGCGTTATCATACCAACAAATGAATAGACCAGTATATCTCCTTTTTCTGTATCGATACTGTATTTCCCATCGAAATCAGTAACGACACCTTTTATGGTTCCTTTATTAATGATACTTACGCCGGGTAAAGGCATTTTACTATCATCATATACAGTTCCGGAAATGATGTTTGCGAATAAATTACAACCAATTAGTATACCTACGATGCTAAGAAATAATGCTTTTGTTTTCATGGTTTATCTTTTTTAGTACTTATTAATTTGTCTGTCTTTACCTTTAGGATGCAAGCGAAAAACAAATTCCATAAAAAGTTTTCATCTTTTTTTCTTTTTTGTTAACTAGCAAGTGTTAATCCATTGTTTTTAAAGAGAAATTTCTAAATGTTCCGATCTAAAAAAAATCTAAAAAATAAGAATGATCAACAGTTGCTGTTGGATTATTTGGCGGATGGTGATTTGGATGTTCTTGGAGAATTATTTGGGAGATACATGCATCTGGTATATGGCGTAGCATTGAAATATCTAAAAAATAGAGATGAGGCAAAAGATGCTGTTACGCAGATTTTTGAACGTTTGATTACTGAAATCCCTAAATTTGAAATACTG
Source organism: Labilibaculum sp. DW002 (assembly GCF_029029525.1). Taxonomy (NCBI): domain Bacteria; kingdom Pseudomonadati; phylum Bacteroidota; class Bacteroidia; order Marinilabiliales; family Marinifilaceae; genus Paralabilibaculum; species Paralabilibaculum antarcticum. The sequence continues at coordinate 33,217 of NZ_JAKJSC010000002.1, forward strand.
AACTTTAAGTCTTGGTTGTTTGTAGTGACTAAGAATTATTGCCTGATGGAAATTCGAAGAGAAAAAGCCAATAAGAACAGGTTTGAAAAATTTTCAGCAGATCAGAATATGGAATCGACAGAATTGTTGCATCCTATAGATGAGGACTTGAATTCTTCTTTGCAAGAAAATTTGAAACATTGCCTGGATCGCTTGAAAAAGGAACAGCAGGAGTGTGTGCAGTTATTTTACTATCAGGAAAAGAGCTATGGTGATATTGCTGATGAATTAAATATTGCAGAGAAAAAAGTGAAAAGCTACATACAGAATGGAAAACGCAATTTGAAAATTTGTTTGGAGCAACTAGAAAAGGAACATGAAGTTTAAAGGAAGATTGACATATCGAAACTTTATAGACTACTTCAGCAATAAGCTAGAGAAGAAGGAAAAGCATGCCTTTGAAAAAAAGATCATGCAAGATTCTTTCGAAAGTGAGGCTTTTGATGGTTTATCGAAACTTGATGCAGCGGAGTTTGAAAAAGATATGACTGATTTAAATAGTTTAATTCATGCTCGAACAAAAGAAAAGAAGCGTAGAATTCCTTTTTGGCTTCCTTATGCTGCAAGTGTTATAATATTGCTTGGTTTAAGTTCTGTACTTTACTATTTGAGTCAATATTCTGCACAAGATGAAATGATAAGTGCTCAAATGGAAGACTTGGTGCCGAAAGTAGAAAAGTCAGTTACCGAGCCTGAAATAATAAAGCACGACTCGGAATATGTGGATATAATGGAAATGGTTGAAGAGGAATTGGACATGGAAATTTCTGATGCCGATGAAATCATAGAAGAGGAGCTGATGGTTATTAGCGAAGATGAAGAACTAGATGATCAAACTATCCCAGAAGAAAAGATTGAGAGAGTTATACCAATTGCGCCTATTGAGCAGTTAACGATAGCAAATAAAAAGTACAAAAAGACATTTAAAACAGCTGAAGAAAGTATTCAAAAAACTTTGGAAGGACAAGTTGCAGGAGTAGAAGTTCAGAAGGCAATAAGGCAAAAATCTGCGAAGAAATCTTATGCAAGTAGATTGATACAAGACGATAAAATAATATCTGGCAAAGTAGTAGATGAGGATGCTATGCCAATTCCTGGGGTTAGTATAGTTGTAAAAGGAACTGCCAATGGCGTTGTTACTGATGTGGATGGGCAATTTAAATTGAAGGCTTCTGATACTAGTGAAGATTATAGATTAGTGGCATCTTTTATTGGTTTTGAATCGAAAGAGATAAATGCTTTAACTGATTCATCTTTGTTGGTTATTTTAGAAACGAACCAGCAAAGCATGGATGAGGTTGTAGTTGTTGGATATGGAATAAGTACAAGCAAAACGGAACGTGGAAACACATCTTGGGAAAAGGCAAAGCCAAATCAATTTGCTTCTGTTGATAAATTTGAAGACTACCTTGTTAAAGAATTAATGGATGCTGATTTTAGGCATCTAAATGGCATACACAAAGTGAAATTCACTTTCGTTGTTGAGCCTTATGGTGCGTTAAAAGACATCAAATTTAGAGGTAAGCCAGATGCCATTTTAGTGAAAGAAATAGAACGTTTACTATTCGATTCGGGAGATTGGTATCCAGCCGAATCAGGAGGCGATGCTGTAGCCTCAAAAGTGAGAATTAGCCTAAAATTGAAATTCGACTAAGCGCTTTTAGGTTTATTTTTTTCGATTAATCAGATAAACACCCAATAGGATAAGTACCATACAGGTTATGTGCAGGATATTTATTTTCTCACCATCAAGCACTCCCCAAAAAATGGCAAATACGGGAATGATATAAGTTACCGATGAGGCATATACAGCAGAAATATGACGAATTAAACTGTTCATTAACAGCATGGCAAAGGCTGTTCCGATTATTCCCAAAGCGCACAATGCTAAAAAGTGAATGTGCCAATTTGGTGATGCCAAAACGGGTTGAAAATCGGTTGTCAGCAAATAAATTAATGCAGCTGGACCTGTAAAAAAGAATGCTAAGGAGGTTATTTGAACACCACTTAAATGCGATAAACGTGCTTTTACTACATTAATATTTATCCCGTAAAAGACGGTGGCTAGTACGATAAGTAAAGCGTAACTATTAATGTTTCCAAAGGAAAGATCTTGTCCAGAGGTAATCAGGCCAATTGCACCAAATAATCCTAAAACCAAACCGGATACTTGGAGCCATTTTAATTTTGTTTTGTAGAAAATCATTCCAATCACCAAAGTGAATATTGGTGTCATTGAATTTAGCATTCCTGCCAATGCACTATCGATTTGAGTTTGTGCCTTTGTAAATAAAAAGGCTGGGATAAAACTTCCAATGAACCCAGCTACTAACAAACTTTTAAGATCTTTCTTTTTTAGATACTTTAAATTCTTTATGGAATATGGCAAAAGAACGAGTGATGCCAACAACATTCTGATACCAGCCGCTTGATCATTTGTAAAGCTTTTCAATCCAATCTTCATAAGAATAAAGGATGACCCCCATACAAAAGCAAGTATTAATAGTATCGTAAACTGAAACCAAGGTTTTTTCCAGTTCATTGTGTAGTGTGTTTGTCGCGCAAATGTACGAGATTTTAGTTAGCAAACAAGAGTTGACACTGCAGGTGAACCAGATGTGAAAAACTTGATATTCTTAAAGTTCATCAACAATCAACTTAATCTTCTCAAGAGCTTTTTCAAGAACAGATCTCGGACAACCGATATTTATGCGAAGGAAGCCTTCTCCGTCATTGCCAAAGGTGGTTCCTTTGTTTAATGCCAAACCAGCTTTTTGTATTAATAGTTTATTTAGTTTTTCGGTGTCGATATTTAGAGATCTGCAATCGAGCCAAAGTAAATAGGTAGCTTCAGGTTCTATTAGTTTAATAGTTGGAATGTTTTCTTTTAAATACGAACGTAGAAAATCAACATTTCCTTTTAGGTAATCCATTAACTGATCGAGCCATTCTGCACCGTCTTCGTAACCAGCTTGCATGGCAGTATGTCCAAATAAATTGCCAGAATTCAAATGCAAAGAAGAAAGTAAAGTTTCAAACTTTTGTTTCAATTTAGCATTTGGAATGATGATAACAGAACTTGCTAATCCAGCAACATTAAATGTTTTCGAAGGAGCAATGCAAGTAATTGTTCTTTGCGCCAATTCATCCGATAAGGAAGCCAAAGGGATGTGCTTGTAACCTTCGTAAATTAAATCTTGATGAATTTCATCAGAAATGATTAGGAAATCGTAGGTGTTTGCTAAATTACCTAATTGAACTAACTCTTCTTTTGTAAATACTCGACCAACCGGATTGTGCGGATTACTTAAGACAAGTGCAGTTAATCCATTTTTTGCTAGTTCTTCCAGTTGTTCAAAATCCATCTGATAGCCTTCATCAGTAAGACGAAGAGGATTTACAACCAATTTGCGTTTGGTATCATTAATAACTTGTGCAAATGGATGGTAAACGGGCGATTGAATCGCAATCTGATCACCTTCATTGGTCAAACTCATCAATAAAATAGAAAGACCTGTTACAACACCAGGACTCGATGAAATCCAATCTTTAGGAATTGCCCAATCATGTCTTGTTTTTAGCCAATTTTGAATGCTTTTAATGCAAGAATCTCCACGAAAAGTGTAGCCATATATTTCATGATTTGCCCTCTCAATAATTGCTTCAGAAATACAAGGTGGAACTTTAAAATCCATATCAGCAACCCAAAGAGGCAATAGATCTTTTGCTCCAAAATAGCTTTCTAGTTTATCGTATTTTACACAATCGGTATTTTTTCTTTCGATAATCTCATCAAAATTATAGCGCATATTTTTCTTTTTTAGAAGGAGAGTGAATTTAGAAAAAAGGCGCCACTAAAAAAAGACTTTTGCACAGCAGAGAGAAAAATTTGTTAATCTGATAATTGCTTGCTTATTTGCCATCTTGTTGTTCTAGTAGAAAGAATTGCAATGATTGTATTTAATAAAATCTGAGGGGATAAATGAAAATAAATAAAAGTGGAGCAAAGTATTCTGCAATAGTTGGAATTGGCGAACGAATTAAGAATATCAGTAAAGAAACAGGAGAAGCTTTTTTATTGCTGAATAGAGGTGTAAACTCCGTATGCAATATCGATTTAAATGAGCTGGTAAAAGAAATCGATTTTAATACCAATGAGATGCAGGTTTATCCACCTTCGCAAGGTAAAATTGAATTGCGAAAGGCGATTAATAAGCATTATTTCGGAGATAGAAGCAATGCTGAAAATATTTCGATTTGTGGTGGTGGAATGTCGGCGCTTGATATTGTGTTTCAGACCTTGCAAGTAGATCAAATTGTATTGCCTGATTATTATTGGGGATCGTACATGCAGGTAATGACGATTCGCGGTATTAATTCGGCTACTTACACAGATTTAAAATATATAGAAGAAAACCTTGATGCTTATAAAAATTCTGCGGTAATCATTTGTGATCCAAATAATCCCTTAGGGAATAAGCAAGCTGATAGGGAACTATTGAAACATATTCAGCTTTTAAATGATAATGGGACCATTGTAATTGTTGATTGTCCTTATCGAAGAATCTTTTTCGGTGAAGAAGACGAGTTTTTTCAGAACCTTTTGGCATTTGAAAATGTAATTGTTGTAGAAAGCTTTAGCAAATCACTTGGATTAAGTGGGCAGCGATTGGGTTTTGTGCATTCGCCAAATAAGGATTTTAATAACGAATTGGGAATCCGTTTAATGTACGCAACAAACGGTATTAATGCATTTTCTCAGATTCTGGTTGAAAAATTGTTGTGTTCAGAGAAAGGACAAAAAGCAACAAACGATTTTAAACGAATTACAGCAAAAGGAATTGAAAGAAACATAGCCTACTTGCGTGATAAAAATTTATTGGCTAATGAATTTTACAAGAATTCGGAACCTGTAGGGATTTTTGTGATTGTAAATAAATCTGAAGAAGAATTGCTAGAAAAAAGAATTGGAAGTGTTTCTTTGAGCTATTTTACAAGGGATAAAAAAGAGGAAGCTGCAAAGTATGCACGTATTTGTGTTTCTGTACCTCCAGAAAAATTCGAAGCGTTTTTTAAAGTATTTTAGATATTGAAAAGCATTGCGATTAGGGCAATGCTTTTTTTATGGCAATTTATCGCCCGATTGGTCAATCATCTCAACAATTCCTGAGCCATATACGCCAATTTCCCAATAATGACGTTTAATGCACCCGGAAGGACAATCGCCCCAGCCATAGCTGAATATAAAGTGGATAAAATCAGATGTGTAATCAATGATTTCAATTTGTGAGCCATCGCCTATGCAGGAAGTTGCTCTTGCGTCAATAATAAAGGATAGCCTTTTTAGTTCCGAAGCTAATGCTGTATGATTTATTCCCACCTCACTTTGATAATTGTATAAAGTAGGTGAAAGGGAATCTATTGTAATCTTATATTCATAGATAAGGTCATCAAGAAAACCATTGTCAGAATATCCATCTTGTAGCCATGATTTTATTTTTTTGCTGGTAGAGTCAGCTTTTAGTGTTCCTTGGTGCAAGTGAATAGGACATAGCGTATGAATATCGTATTCGCGAATTGCAGCTGCTGCAGGAAGCAAAGAGTCCATTTGAACCATTTGGAGAGCTGCTATAATTGGACCTAGATGTGAATCGAGAATTTCGATATTATTAATTTCTCTTCTTTCTTCAATTGTATAAATATTGAGGCACAAAAGTTTGGCATCATCCAAAAGGATATTAAACAAAGAATCTGAAACATTGGGATGTTGAATAACCTCTTTAGGAAAGTCTATTGTTGTTTCCCCATCGCATGAAGGAAATAATGCGAATGCCAAAAAAGAGAAGAAAAGCAGAAGGTAGTTTTTCATTCTTGAAGATTTTGGTACTGGGTTAGTAATCAACTAATAAATTGCGATGCAATGGCTTATTTATTCAGTAACGGAAACAAACTGAAAATGTTGCGTTTATGTCTTCATAAAAGGCCTTAATTTTGAAAAAATATTTATTTAGAATCATTCTTGACGAAGAGGCGTTTTTTTATGACGTAAATGTCAGAATTAGGGGAACTTTTTTGATAAAAATAGAGTAGAATCTTTTACTTTTGGTAACCATTTAAAAAAATCAAGCGTGACTATATATACTTCATTAAAGAAATTCGGAATTTTACTTGTCTTTTTAGCAGGAATTTATGTAACAGCTCAGTTGTTTAATTACTCCAAAGTAGATGATCCCACAAAGGATCATATTGGAAGTGAGTACATGAGTAAATACAATGTTTATGCCTTAAAAACGCCTTTGGATATGCGTTTTGCTGGCGAACTGGTTCCATTAGAAAGGTGGGATGTGAAAGAATCGTTGGACAGAGAGTTATTGGTGAATACCTATTGGCAATCACAGACCTTATTATTTTTAAAACGCGCCAATCGATATTTCCCGATTATCGAACCCATATTAAAAGAACAAGGTATTCCTGATGATTTTAAGTATTTGGCATTGATTGAAAGCGGCTTGATTCCAACCGTTGTCTCTCCTGCCGGAGCTGTAGGTTTTTGGCAATTTATGGCACCTACTGCTAAAGACTACAAGCTAGAAGTTAATAAAGAAGTTGATGAGCGTTACAATATTGAAAAATCGACCTATGCAGCATGTAAGTACCTAAGGGATTCTTATAAAAAATACAAAAGTTGGACATTAGTTGCTGCTTCGTATAATGCGGGAAGAAGATTTATCGATAAACAATTGAAATTGCAGGATGCGGGAACCTATTTCGATTTACTTTTAGGTGAGGAAACGGGAAGGTATGTGTTCCGAATTTTAGCAATTAAAAGGATCATGGAAAATTCGGAAGATTTTGGATTCCGTTTTCGAGACGGTGATTTGTACCCAAATATACCTACTCGTAAGGTGAAGGTGAATACTAAGGTTGAAAACTTTGCTGGCTTTGCTAAAGAAAATGGTGTGAATTACAAAATACTAAAGTTCTTTAATCCTTGGCTTAGAAAGCCCTATCTCACAAATAAGTATAAAAAAGAGTATGAAATTACACTTCCTGCCAAAGGATATATTAATTTTGCGTTTTCTGAATACAAAAAACCATCCGATTCTGCGACTGTAAAGTAGTGTATTTCGAGGGTGTAAAAGGGAGATTGTAAATTGAGTACCACAAAGAAGAAAAATAGCAAAGAGGAAGGACAGTTAGAAACCGAAAACATTGATGTTCTTGGTGCCAGAGTTCATAACCTAAAAGATATTGATGTTAGTATTCCTCGTAACCAACTTTCGGTTATTACCGGATTGAGTGGTAGTGGAAAATCCTCATTGGCTTTCGACACCATTTATGCCGAAGGTCAGCGTCGCTATATCGAAACTTTCTCAGCCTATGCGCGCCAATTTCTTGGTGGCATGGAACGACCTGATGTGGATAAGATTACAGGATTGAGTCCGGTAATTGCCATCGAACAGAAGACGACCAATAAAAACCCACGTTCTACCGTAGGAACCATAACCGAGCTTTACGATTTTCTTCGATTACTTTATGCCAGAGCCAGTGTTGCCTATTCATACGAGACGGGTGAAAAGATGGTAAAGTATACCGATGAGCAAATTATTGAACTCATCTACAATAAATTCAACGAAAAACGAATTTACATCCTTGCTCCTATTGTGAAAGGACGAAAAGGGCACTATAAAGAACTTTTTGAACAAATTCGAAAAAAGGGTTTCCTGTATGCGCGTGTTGATGGCGAAATTGTCGAATTGCTTCATGGCTTCAAAGTCGATCGTTATAAGAGTCACACCATCGAAATTTTAATTGACAAATTGGTGGTTGATGAAGTTGGCGATAAGCGACTAAAAGAATCTATTCAAATGGCTATGAAACATGGTAAGGGAATTACCATGATTATGGATAAGGATAGTGACGAAGTCAAATATTACAGTCGTCTATTGATGTGTCCCAGCACTGGACTTTCATACAACACGCCAGCACCTCACAGTTTTTCTTTTAACTCACCACATGGTGCCTGTCCAAAATGTAAAGGCCTTGGAAGAATTAGTGCTATCGATATTGAAAAAATTATTCCTGACAACAGCGTCAGTATACATGCAGGTGGCATTATTCCTCTCGGCAAATATAAAAACAGCCTCATCTTTTGGCAAATTGAAGCCATCGCACGTAAGTACGATTTCGATTTAAAAACACCTATTAAAGGCATTCCTGATGAAGCATTGAGCATTATTCTTGATGGCTCGAGTGAGACCTTTAAATTGGAAAATACGCCCTTGGGAAATTCATCAAACTATTTCTTAAGTTTCGATGGGGTTTTAAAATATATTTCCAATCAGGAAAGTAGCACGACTTCGAAAAAAGCGAAAAAGTGGGCTGAACAATTCATAAAAAATACACTTTGCCCTACTTGTGAAGGGCAACGACTTAAGAAGGAATCACTTTACTTTAAGATTCACGATAAAAACATTACCGATCTTGCTCAAATGGACTTAAGCCTTTTGAGTGAATGGTTTGGTGATTTAGAACAACATCTAAATGAAAAACAACAAATAATTGCCAAGGAAATATTAAAAGAAATTAGATCTAGATTAGGCTTTCTTACTCGACGTTGGCTTGGAATATTTATCTCTAAACCGAAGTTCAATCAGTTTATCAGGTGGTGAGTCTCAACGTATCCGACTAGCAACTCAAATTGGTTCGCAACTGGTTAACGTACTTTATATTCTCGATGAACCAAGTATTGGACTGCATCAGCGCGACAATCAAAAGTTGATTCAGTCCTTGCGTCAGCTTCGCGATTCAGGTAACTCAGTTGTAGTTGTTGAACACGATAAGGACATGATTGAATCTGCCGATTACGTGGTGGATATGGGACCTTTTGCAGGTAAGCATGGTGGTGAAATTGTTGCAGCTGGATTGCCTGATGATATCTTAAAGGGAGATAGTTTAACGGCTCACTATTTGAATGGCGATAAAAAAATAGAAGTTCCTGAAACGAGAAGAAAAGGAAATGGCAAAACGATAAAGCTTACAGGCTGTAAGGGGAATAACCTTAAGAATGTTGATGTCAGCTTCCCACTTGGCAAATTCATCTGTGTCACAGGTGTTTCCGGGAGTGGTAAGTCAAGTTTAATTAATGGTACCCTGCAACCAATCTTATCTCAACATTTTTATCGCTCAGTAAAAGATCCATTGGCATATGATAAGGTTAAAGGTATCGATAATGTGGATAAAGTTGTTGAAGTAAATCAAGCACCACTTGGTAAAACGCCTAGATCGAATCCCGCTACCTATACCAATGTTTTTGGTGATATTCGTAAACTGTTCGAAAAATTACCTGAATCACAAATTCGTGGTTATAAGGCCGGACGATTCTCCTTTAATGTAAAAGGCGGACGTTGTGAAACTTGCCAGGGAGCTGGTGTTCGTGCTATCGAGATGAACTTCTTACCAGATGTTTATGTCCACTGCGACGAATGTAACGGGAAACGATACAATCGCGAAACTTTGGAGGTGCGTTACAAAGGAAAATCTATCGGTGATGTTCTGGATATGACCATCAATCAAGCCGTTGTATTCTTCGAAAAAATCCCGAATATTCTACCTAAGCTTAAAGTTTTACAAGAAGTTGGTCTAGGCTATATTACGCTTGGTCAACCCTCTACGACCCTTTCCGGTGGCGAATCGCAACGTGTAAAACTAGCAACTGAGCTTGCTAAACGAGATACGGGTAAAACCATGTATATTCTTGATGAACCCACTACTGGTCTTCATTTTGAAGATATTCGAGTTCTACTTGAGGTATTAGATCGTTTGGTAAACAAAGGCAATACAGTCTTGGTTATTGAACACAATATGGATGTGATTAAAGTTGCTGATCATGTGATTGATATCGGAAAAGAAGGTGGACGAAATGGTGGTGATGTTTTATTCGAAGGCACGCCTGAGGATTTATTGAAATGCAAAAAATCTTTTACTGCTGCATTTTTAAAGGAAGAATTATAAAATTATAATATTCATTGTGAACAAAAGATCTCCAATAGGGGATCTTTTGTCGTTTGTATAGCTTGGTGGAGATTTTTAGAATAGTTTTCAAAAAAAGCTTAACAAAAATTAACCCGCTTGCGTAAAATTGCCCAGTCATTATTATTATCTTTAAATTATGATCTAATCATAACTAGATCTATTGTAAATTTAGAATTCTATGGGGAAACTAATTGATATTTATTTCGAAGATATAAAAGAGAAGAGATCTTATCCGGTTGGGACAGACTTGCAAACCATTTTAAAAGACCTCGTTCTTGAAAAAAAAGGTGAGATTTTGGGTGCAATGGTTAATAATAAGATGAAAGAATTGACTTATGAAATTTACAAACCTAAAAATGTAACATTCGTTGATGGAACACACCCTGATGGCAGAAGAATGTATGTCCGATCTTTGTGCTTTCTATTATATAAGGCTGTTCATGATTTGTATCCAGGTGCTGGTTTTCGTGTTGAACATTCCATTTCAAATGGCTTGTATTGCCGATTGACAGATAAAAATATCATCTTAACTCCGCCAGATATTGACGCGATTAAGAACAGAATGCATGAGATTATTGAGCAAGATTTACCATTTGTTCGAGAAGAGATGGAGACTGAGAAGGCAATAGAAATATTTGAAAGTCAGGGATTGAAAGAAAAAACAAGCCTGTTTAAAACTCGTGGTAATTTGTATACTTCGGTGTACCACTTGGGAGATAGTGTCGATTATTTTTATGGATTTTTGATTCCTTCTACAGGATCGCTTAAGGTTTTTGATTTGCTGCCCTTTTCGAGAGGAATGCTGCTGGTGACACCTGGCAGAAGAGATGCCTCTGTTCTTGAGGAGGTAATACCTCAGGAGAAGATGTTGAAAGTGTTTAGTGAGTACAAGCGCTGGGGTAAAGTATTGAATATTTCGAATGTTGGTGATCTTAATAATTACGTAAAAAATGATAATATATCAGAGCTGATAAAGATTTCTGAGGCTTTACATGAGAAGAAAATTTCTCAGATTGCAGATCGTATTCGAAAAAGAAGAAAGCGTACAAAGTTGATTCTAATTTCGGGTCCATCATCTTCTGGTAAAACAACCTTCGGTAAAAGATTGGCAATCCAATTGAAGGTAGCTGGTTTAAGTCCAGTTAATCTATCCTTAGATAATTATTTTGTAGATCGAGAACATACACCTAAAGATGAAAATGGGGAGTATGATTTTGAAGCATTAGAAGCTCTAGATGTGCGTCTGTTTAATGAAAATTTAGTTGATCTGTTAAATGGAAAAGAAGTTGAGTTGCCAAAGTTTTCTTTTGAAACAGGCACTCGGTATTACGATGGAGAAAAATTGAAAATAAACGGAAAGCAAGTCTTGGTTGTGGAAGGCATTCATGGATTGAATCCAAAATTGACTCCTTTGATTGCTGATGACTCTAAGTTTAGAATTTACATTTCTGCTCTAACCTCTATTTCTATTGATGGACACAACAGAATTCCATCTACTGATAATCGTTTGATCAGGCGAATAGTGAGGGATCATAAATATCGAAATTATAGCGCCTACGATACAATTAGTCGTTGGCCTAGTGTGAGAAGAGGCGAAGAGAAAAATATTTTTCCTTATCAAGAGGAGGCAGATGCGATGTTTAATTCAGCCTTACCATATGAATTGGGGGTTTTAAAAAGACATGCAGAGCCAATTCTAAAAGAAATTCAGCCAAACATGGTTGAGTACTCGGAAGCGAATCGATTATTGAAGTTTTTTAGCTATTTCCGACCAATTAGCGACGAGGAAATACCACCAACATCCTTAATGAGAGAATTTTTAGGAGGAAGTACCTTTGACTATTAATTGTTGATAACTTTTTACCTGTTCATATTCAACCCTGTTTTACTTGTTAATAGCATTAGCAAATAAGGCAGGGTTTTATAGTTATTAACAATTGTATGTTCGGTAATTAGGGGTGTTCGGAAGTTATTAACAACTCATCAACACTGTTGATAACTTGTTAGTTTTCTGTTAATAAACCCTAAAATGACATGGAGCCGTTTTTTCTCGAAACGGGCTGCAAATATAGGATAAAAAGAAGGAGATTTGAAAAGAAATTGTCGGTTTTTTTAGAAAAAAAAGATTCGCTTAAGCTAACTATCTCTTCATCATGCGATCTATTTCTCTCTTGTGGTCTTTTTGCTTTAAACTTTCTCTTTTGTCGTAGTGTTTTTTACCTCGACAAATAGCAATTTCCATTTTGGCAAAACCTTTTGGATTAAGGAATATCTTTAAAGGAACAATGGTCAAACCACTTTCTTTGGTTTTTCGATCCATTTTATCTAATTCCTTTCGATTTAATAGGAGTTTTCTTTCTCTTTTTTCTTCGTGGTTGTAATACGAACCAAATTTGTATTCAGAAATATGCATGCCTTTCACATAAAGCTCGTTTCCGGCAAAATAGCAGAAGGAGTCTGCTAAACTTGCTTTTCCAGCTCGAATAGATTTAATTTCAGTTCCAAATAGTTGAATTCCTGCTACAAAGGTCTCAATGAATTCGTATTCAAAGCTGGCTCTTTTATTTCTAATGTTTATTTTCTGCATTGCAAATTCTTAATTTCCCCACAAATTTACAATTTAAATCGTAACTGGTAGCTTGAATAGAATGGAAAACATTCGATCGAATATTAAAGGTAGTACTAAAACCAACAAGCTTGCCATTATAGTGAAGCCTGGTTTTTTATTTTCTGCTATAGGTAGAAGAGGTGTTGTTCCAATCCATAAAATTCGAATAAAATACAGCTCGCAAAGTAGACATATCTGATTTAGAAAGGAATAAGGGCTAAAAAGCTTGGCTATTCCGTGAAAAACACAGAATGCAGCACCGCTATAAATGATCAGTTGAAATATAATGTATGGCTTTATTGTGAGTTGGAAATTTGGAGCCAATAAAATGATGATTTTAGCAGCGAAAAAAAGACCAACAATTAAAGAGAAAAAAGAAACAAATAGCTGAGAAATACTAACGCCAATACTTTTGGTGTGAATTAATACACCAAAAAATGAGATGATAGAACACGCCGCAATTAAAGGTATTGCAAAATAAAGGAATAATGACTTTACTGATGTTTCTTCTTGCGCAATTGCATTCCATTCCTTTTTGGGAATGAAGAATAGGTTTATTAGCCTTGAAAAAGAATGTATAATAGTTTGTGAGCGATATTTCATTGTCTTTGTTTCTTCATTTTGATTAAGATCAAAATTAAGCAAGCTTTTTAAATATCAGGATGTTTTAGATGAATTTTATTTTGAACTTTTTATTAAAATCCTAAATAGCTAGCAATGCCAATAAAGAAAGCTCCTAAAACAGCATAAACAGATAGAAGTCCGATAAGGATAAAGGTGAAATAACCCGATTTTTTATCTTCGGGAATGTTTAGCATAGGGCCAATTCCTTTGTATAGTATGAAAAAACTAAACAGACCTAGGATGGTTAGATAGTTTATGCTAGGCAATAAAAATGCAAGTGAGTTAAATATAATTCCTGGAACAAAGGAGTATCCTACTAAGGTAAAAGCTTTAGTGAATCGTTCTTGTTTCGTTTCATAGTGAGCAAACTTTGCAATTAACAGTGTTGAAATGTAAAAGGATACTATGGAAAATAGAAAGGTTGCACTAGCAGAAAATAAATGCATTTGAATGTGTTGTGCAGGATTTTGCTCGAAGAGTTGATAGCCTAAAAAATTGCAAGTGCCCATTATTACTAATAATGGCAGTATAAGTTGAATGAAAATTTCTTTGGGTGTATATCTTTCTTGGGCAATTTGTTTCCATTCCTGTCCGGCTTGAATAAACAATTGAAATAGGTGTTTATAAGTACTATAAATTGTCATATTAAAAGGAGTTGTTGGTGAATTCAAAAAACTTAAAGTAATTTTGCTGTGTGTGTTCACATGCAGTTGTGTCTTATTGTAAGATAAACATTATCCGGATAAAGAAAAATTGATCTTATTTAGTTTTCTCTGAATTCTTGTAAAATTACTCGAAATGCAAAATAACTTATTAGTCGTACTTGGAGCTACCGCAACAGGAAAAACAAGCTTAGCTGTACATTTGGCAAAAGAATTTCAAGGCGAAATTATAAGTGCCGATTCACGCCAAATTTATAGAGGTATGGATTTGGGCACAGGAAAAGATATCGAGGAATATGTTGTTGATGGAATGCCAATTCCATACCATTTAATCGATATTGCAGATGCGGGTTACAAGTATAATGTTTATGAGTTTCAGAGAGATTTTGTGAAGGCTTTTGAGCAGATTTCTGCTAAAAATAAAATGCCAGTTGTCTGTGGTGGAACGGGAATGTATTTGGAGGCGGCTTTAAAAGGATATAAGTTAATTGCAGTGCCAAAAGATCAAGAATTTCGTGACGAGTTAGAGGCAAAGTCATTGGACGAGTTAGGAGTCATTTTGCGTTCATATAAAGAAGTGCACAATAACTCTGATTTAGAAACGCAGAAGAGAGCGATTCGTGCCATTGAGATCGAAAGATATTATGCATCCAATCCGCAAATTGAAATGGATTATCCGGAGTTGAATCCCTTGTTAATTGGTATTAAATTCGACCGTGAAGATCGAAGAAAAAGAATCTCTCAGCGTTTAAAGGAAAGATTAAATTCTGGAATGGTGGAAGAGGTTGAAGGACTAATTAAATCAGGTGTTTCTCCAGAGGATTTAATTTACTATGGCTTGGAATATAAATTTCTAACGCAATATGTGGTTGGCGATTTAACCTATGATGAGATGTTTTCAAGACTCGAAGTTGCTATACATCAATTTGCTAAGCGACAAATGACATGGTTTCGAAAAATGGAACGAAGTGGCTCCAATATTCATTGGTTAGATGGATTTATGCCTTTAGAGGAGAAAATTCAAAAGGTAAAAGAGCTCATGCTTTAAACGAAGTCCTTTTCGATTTCCGATATATCGACAGAGGTGTTTCTATCTGCTAAGCCAATTGAACGCGATCTGCACAGGGATTTTCGCCGATGTAATGTTGTCTTATTCAATGAATTATTTGATTCCATTCTCTTAATGTAACTAGCTTTTTTTCTTTATTTTATCAGTTCCTTTAGTGTTTGCCAGGCAATGTTCTGGAAATGCGATATTGAAATCTGGTTTTTTGATAGTTTCTCTGAATTTTAGAATGAAAACCTACAAGATTTAAAATTTATCTATCGATATTCTAGAATAAAATGACTTTAGCAATCACAGCTTCTTTCTTATTTAAATTAGAATAGGCTATGATATTGCAACAGCAATAAAAGACCTCAAAACAGAATGATCGTTTTACTCAATTAAGATATCGGAAGATTATTGGCTTTTAACAGGAGAATTGCATCTGACAACGAATAATTTTTAAGGAATCTCAATTCTTTTCTACTTTACCTATATAATTTAGAAGTAAGTCAGTTCATGAGTAACATAAAAAAAATATCTCGAAGTAGAATCGCATATCATATTTTGTTTTGGGTACTTGCGTTAACGTTTTGGTTATTTACCATGTTTGTGGCAAGTAGTTTTAAAAACATTGTAAAATTAGAGCCTGTTTTAATGACTTTGATTTTTAATCTTTGTTTTGCGGCTGCAGTCTATTTTAATCTGTTAGTGTTAATTCCACGTTTGTTTAAAAAACAACGATTTTTTCTGTATAGTGTTTCTCTTCTGATAACAATTTCAATAGCTGCCTTTTTTATCGATTTCTTACTGGTTTATCCCTTGCAAAGCTTTGTTCAGGGAGAAGAGTATTTTCAAGAGTTGACCTTTTTTGTCTGGTTTAATTTTGCATTTTTCACTTTTATATATGTTGGGGTAACAAGTTTTTTATCCTTGATGCGGGAGCTATTTGTTCTCCAAAAAATATCATTTCAGTTAAAGGATATTGAAAGAGAAAAATTGGAGGCTGAGTTAAAGGCTCTTAAAGCACAAATAAATCCACATTTCTTATTCAACACCTTAAATAATATATATTCGTTAACACTTGATAAGTCGGATAAAGCACCTAGTTTGGTATTAAAGTTGTCGGACTTAATGAGATATATTTTATATGATTGCAACGATCGTTTTGTTTTGTTAGAGAAGGAATTGGATTTTCTCAATAATTATCTTGATTTGCAAAGAATCCGATTGGATGATAAAATTCCAGTTCAGATGACTGTGAAAGGGAATGCTAATAGCAGTATGATTGCACCCTTATTGTTTGAACCTTTAATAGAAAATGCATTTAAGCATGGCGCTTTTGGTAAAATGAATAATGGATTTGTGAATATTCTCTTTAATTTTGAGGATAAAGAGCGAATTGAACTGGTGATAGAGAACAGTTCTGAGTCAGATTGGAGTCAAGAGGACAAAAAGGACAGTGGAATAGGGATTAAAAATGTAATTCGTCGATTGGAATTGTTGTATCCTGAAAAACACAATCTTGAAATAGCAGAGGTTGACAACCTGTTTAAGGTTTCATTGAAAATAGATTTATCCTAAAGAAACTAAACTTTATGAAGTTGAAATGTTTAATAGTTGATGATGAGCCTTTGGCGCAAAGGGTTTTGGAGAAATATGTCTCAGAATTGCCAGGTCTTGAATTGATAGGGAAGTGTAGTGATGCAATTGAGGCGATGGAAGTTTTACAAGAAAATGAAGTTGATCTGATTTTTCTAGATATCAATATGCCTCGTTTAAGCGGAATTAATTTTTTAAAAACATATAAAAATCCACCAATGGTGATAATAACAACGGCATATACCGAATATGCTTTAGAGAGTTATGAGCTGAATGTATTGGATTACCTTAAAAAGCCATTTTCGTTTGAACGTTTTTTACAATCGGTTCAGAAAGCAGAGGAAAAAATGAAAGGTACTCCGGAGCCTCAAGAAGCAGAAAAAGAGGAGCGAGAATATATTTTTGTTAAGGCAAATAAAAAAACAATTAATATAAATCTTGATTCCATTCTATATGTAGAGGCTTTGGGAGATTACGTGAAAATATTTACGATCGATGGGCATGTTGTGACTTATCAATCTTTGAAAGGAATAGAGCGTTTGTTGCCTTCGCAGAAATTTTATCGAATTCATAAATCGTATATTGTGTCTTTATCGAAAATTAAATCGATAGAAGGAAATATGGTTCATTTAGAAAAAGCTACTATTCCTATTGGAAATAACTACAAACAAGGGTTTTTTCAAGTAATACACCCTGTTTAAAATTATAATCAAGTTTGTTTTTCTGAAAGTGATTCGAAGCTTTGTGCTATTGGGTCACTTTCTTTATTTGCAGATAAATGAAGGTGAATGTTTTTCTTATCTGTTTGATTGGCAGGGCGAATCGGTATTGTGAAATTTGATGGCATGCATGGAGCTTACCCGAATAATTTTCAACATGTTAAAAAGATTGGGAAGGCTTATGAATAAGGAGAAAGATATTGAATAAATCATGCTTGTAAATCGCTCTCTTTTTGTTAAATTTAGACCTGAAAAACTAGAATTTTAGATTTTAAAAATTAAAAATCCATGAAAAAACTAACTAATTGCCGTTATATCACATTTCTTTTGGTTGCCGTTTTTGCTTTGAATTTTGTTGCGTGTAAGCCTGTTGATAAAAAGAAAGGTGAAGGACAAACAGAGAAGCCATTACTTAAAAAAGCGATTGCTAAAGAGGTAAAAGATGTGGTTTATCCACTTCCAACAACCTTCGAATTGACTTCAATGTTGAATAGAATTGGTGCTGACTATATTTTAGGCATTTCAAATTCTACTGAAAATGCAGATAAATATTTTACAGAAAAAGCCAGAGCTTTAAATCTTGGTATCTATAGTGCTGACCTAAGTTATGCAAGTACATATCACAGAAAGCAGGAGACTATGTTGTTTCTTAAAGCTTCTAAAAAAATTATCGATAATCTGGAGATTACTTCAGCTTTCAATGAGACATTAGTTAGCGATGTTGAAAAGAACTTGGATAATAAAGAAGAGCTTATTAAGCTTATCACAAATTCATTTTATGACACTTACGCTTTCTTAAACAAAAATGGTAAAGCAAACCTTTCTCTTTTTGTAGTTAGTGGTAGTTTCATCGAAGGGCTTTATATTGCAACTCACATTTCTGAAAATACCTTTACTAATCCTGAAATTGTAAAAGTAATTTTCGATCAGAAAGCAATTCTAGAGAAGTTGCTAGATGTGTTAGCTCCAGAGGCTAAAGATGCTAATATTGCTTCTTTAATTGCTGATTTAACTGGTTTAAAAGCAAGCTACGATAAAATAGTAGATGGTAGCATGACAGAAGATCAATTGAATGAAATTTCTGCTAGTGTAGCAAAACTAAGAGAAGGTATCGTTCAGTAAATGATCCTTAAAAAATATCTAACTGCCTTTCGATTTCGAAAGGCAGTTTTTTTATGTCCATATCTCTTCTTTCTAATTCTTTATGTTTGGGAAATAAATTGTATTTTTAAATCATTCCGAAATAGGTATACCAAAATTCCATAAGTAAATGGGGGAATCGATTTTAAATGCGTTAATGCATCTGTTTGCGATTGTAGCAAATGCAAAAGAAGAGGGGGTTTCGCGAGAGGGAAGGGTGATTGTTGAAGGGTTTTTGAATCGCTATGTTAATTCTGAGCTTCAAGTAGAATATTTACGATTATTTGAGAACTATTCTGAATTCTATCGTCGAGAGATGGAGTATCAGGCATCTGTTCATGCCCAGCAGGCAAATATACTTTCTTTAACAGAAGCATCTAAAGTTTGTTCTAAGATTAAAGTAGAGCTCGTACAGGAAGAACGCTTGATTGTATTGATGCGCTTATTGGAATTCGTTTATGAGGATAAATTGGTAAGCGAAAATGAATTCGAATTCATAAGTATCGTTGCTGAAAATTTTAAAATACCACGTTCCGAATTTATTAATTGTCTCGCCTTTGTTTGGGGTGATACGCTCGATGAATACGATAAAAGCAAGTTTCTGATAATCGATAATAAGGTTACCGAGTGGTCCGAGAATTTATCGTGGTTCATGAAAAAGGATGTAAAGAAGAAGGAAAATGACTTCAAGCATCTTTTTTGTGAAAATTTGTATGGTAGACTTATCGTAATGTTCGCAGAAAGTGTGAATTTACTGGTTTTCAAGTACGAAGGTGAGCTTAATTTATATTTAGAAGGGAATAAAATAAAACCAGATAGGACCTACCAATTAAGCAATGGATCAATAATTAAAGGGCCTAATATCAAGTCAATTTACTATACGGATATTGCTGGTAAATTTCTGAAAGAAGAATCTCAGGAAAAGATCATATTTTCAGCTAAGGATATTGAATTTAAATTTAGAAATTCTCATAATGGGATTCACAACTTCAACATCTCCGAGAAAAGTGGCCAACTAATTGGCATCATGGGTGGTAGTGGTGTAGGAAAATCAACACTATTAAACGTCCTTAATGGCAATTTACCTCTTAATAGCGGTGAAATCTTCATCAACGATTTCGAAATTCACAGAAACAAGTCTGCTATTCAAGGATTAATTGGTTTTGTTCCTCAGGATGATCTTTTAATTGAAGAATTAACGGTCTTCCAGAATCTATACTATAACGCAAAGCTCTGTTTCAAAGAATTTACTGAGCATCAAATTTTAAAAACAGTTCACACTTTACTCCATGATTTAGCACTTTATGAGGCTAGAAATCTAAAAGTAGGTAATCCTCTAAATAAATTCATTAGCGGTGGACAACGTAAGCGTCTAAACATCGGTTTGGAGCTTATGCGTGAACCATCAATTCTATTAGTTGACGAACCGACTTCGGGTCTTTCATCTACTGATTCAGAAATGATTATGAATCTTCTGAAGCAACAAACTTTAAAGGGAAAACTAGTTATTGCTAATATCCACCAGCCCTCATCGGAGATCTTTAAGATGTTCGATAAGCTATGGATTATGGATAAAGGTGGTTATCCGATTTATACAGGAAATCCGATTGATTCAATTGTTTATTTTAAAACACAAAACTCACAAGTTAATGCCGCTGAAAGTGAATGTATCACCTGTGGTAATGTAAATCCTGAGCAAATTCTACAAATTGTAGAAACTCGAAAAATTGATGAAAACGGTAAACCAACTCGTGAAAGAAGAATTCTTCCGGTTGAATGGTATGAAAAATACAAGGAGAATATTGAAGCTAACCATTTGCCATTGCGTGCCGATAAAAAATTACCTAAAAGTAATTTTAAAATACCAAGTAAAGTTAAGCAATTCTCGATTTTTTGGATTAGAAATTTACTCTCAAAACTAACAAACAGGCAATACTTAATTATTAACCTGTTTGAAGCACCCTTGTTAGCCTTTATTCTTGGCTTTTTCACAAAATACACTTCAGCTGGCAACTATGTTTTTGGCGACAACAAGAACTATCCCGTTTTTCTATTTATGGCTGTCGTCGTTTCCATGTTTATAGGACTTAGTGTCAGCGCCGAGGAAATTATTCGTGATAAAAAGATATTACAACGAGAGAAATTCCTGAATTTGTGTAGGATTAGTTATCTGGCATCTAAAATTATTTTCTTGTTTGTTTTATCAGCGATACAATCCATTTCATTTGTGTTGATAGGCAATTACATTCTTGATATAGAAGGAATGACCCTTTCCTTTTGGCTCGTTCTGTTTACAACATCCTGTTATTCTAATATGGTTGGCCTAAATATTTCTTCCGGGTTAAATTCTGTAATTACAATTTATATCCTCATACCATTAATTCTGGTACCGCAACTTCTTTTGGGTGGTGCTATGATTAAATTTGATGATTTACATGGAGGAATTACTAATAAAACCTATGTCCCAATTATAGGTGATTTAATGACTACACGATGGGCTTACGAGGCTATGGCTGTCACTCAATTTAAGGATAATGAATTCGAAAAACACTTCTTCGATTATGAAAAAGGTGTCAGTGATGCTGCCTTCACAAGCTCATTCTTAATTCCAAAAATTGAATCAATTCTTATTGATTGTGAAAGGAATATTGAATTCGAAAAAAACTCAGAAGAGACCAACGCTCAATTTCTGATGCTTCAAAATGAAATAGAAAGATTGGCTGAAGAAGCTGGTTTTAATGTATTTCCTGAAATTAAAGAATTGAATATTTATGATTTTAATTTAAATGTAGCAGAGAATACCAGACATTTTTTAGATAAAATAAAGTTGTATTACGTTGGTTTGGGAAGTGAATCGGGCTATAAGAAAGATTTTCAGTACTCAAGATTAGTTGACTCACTTGGACGTGATGGTGTATATAATTTTAAGCAAAACTATTACAATCAAGCCTTGGCTGAT
Organism: Labilibaculum sp. DW002; assembly: GCF_029029525.1. Classification (NCBI taxonomy): domain Bacteria; kingdom Pseudomonadati; phylum Bacteroidota; class Bacteroidia; order Marinilabiliales; family Marinifilaceae; genus Paralabilibaculum; species Paralabilibaculum antarcticum. Next base: position 54,650 of record NZ_JAKJSC010000002.1, read on the forward strand.
TTGGTTTTAAACAGAACTGAAGTCAATAAAATGATTGAAGTCGATGAAAGGCTTGTTCAAAAGAAGGATCCAATATTCATGTACCCTGATTCCAGATTTGGGCGAGCTCATTTTTATGCACCCGTGAAACGAATTTGGAATTATTACATCGACACCTATTGGTTTAATCTGATGATAATTTGGTTAGGAACAGCTCTTCTTTTTTTTACTTTGTGGTCTGATGTTCTTCGTAAAGTGATGAATTACATAGAGGGAATTAAACTCGTTAGACGAGAGAAGAAAAGAAAGTAATGCGCTAAGCTTTTTTTGCTGCAGCCCTTCTGTTGAGAAAATTTACCAGAAGCAAGCTAAAGGCAATTACGCACATTCCAATAATTGAAATTACATCTGGATGTTCATCAGGTAGAATCATCCAGCTTAAGAATGCACCAAAAATTGGGATGATAAATTTCCATGTGTTTAGGTTGGAAACTTTAACCCCAGGACGTTGTAATAAGCCAAACCAAATTGTAATTGCAAAGGCAGAAACCATTGCTAACCATGCCAATGAATAATAATATTCGTTTGGGTGAATGGTAGTCCATGATGGATTTTCAACTGGGATTGAGATGAGCATTAATACGGCTCCTCCAATAATCATCGAGAAGGATGCTAGAACACGAGGTGGCATGTCTTTGGCATCTCGTGAAACAATTACATTGCCAGTACTCCCTACAATATTATTCAAAATTAAGATTCCAACACCAAGTGGAATTGTTGTAGACAGAACAAAATCTGCCCTTCCCAAGCTGATGATGCATACCCCAGTTAGACCCAATAGAATGGCCATTATTTTTTGCCAGTTCATTTTGTCATTTTTCAGCATAATATGAGCCATTATTGCTGCGAAAAGAGGTTGAGCTCCAATCAACATTGCACCTAAGGCTCCAGGTAAATAACTAATGCCAGTGTAAAATAATCCGTAAAGAAAGGTTGTCTGTAATAAGGCAACCCAAAGAATAAAGCGCCATCTTTTTTTAGATTCGAGTACTTTGTATTTTAAATCTTTTATGAAGGGTAATATGATAAGACCTGATAAGAAGAAGCGGATTCCTGCAAATTGAAGAGGAGTAGTGTACTTTAAACCAATTTTAATGGCAGTAAATGGTGTAGCCCAAAGTAAGCATGCGAATATGGCAAGTACTGTGGTAGATAGTAGAAACTTCTTCATGTAGGGAATTAATTATTTCTGCAAACTTAGGTAAAAAAAAGGCTAATACTGAATAAAGAGAGGAAACAAAAATCCCCACCAAAAAAGGGCAGGGATAATTCTATTCTGTCAGATCTGGGATCTACTTCTTTAACCATTTATCTAGCCAGCTAGCAAATTCGCGTTGCCATAGAATTCCATTCTGAACACCAAGTACCCAATGGTTTTCTTCAGGGAAATAAAGATATTTCGCAGGAATACCTCTCAAACGAGCAGCATTAAATGCTTGCATACCTTGTGAAGCAACAATACGGTAATCTTTTTCTCCGTGAACAACCATAATTGGCGTATCCCACTTGTCAACAAATTTATGAGGAGAGTTAGCATATGAACGCTGAGCAACCTTGTTTTTCTTATCCCAAAATGCTCCGCCAAGATCCCAGTTCACAAAAAACATCTCTTCCGTTTCTAAATATTGAGCTTCTAAGTTGAACATACCATCGTGAGCAATGAATGCTTTGAAACGCTTGTTGTGATGACCTGCCAACCAGAAAGTCGAGAATCCACCATAAGATGCACCAACACAACCTAAACGATCTGCATCAACATACTTCTCAGCTTTCACATTATCAATTGCAGAAAGATAATCTTTCATATTTTGTCCACCATAATCGCCTGAAATTTGCTCACACCATTCTTTACCAAATCCTGGTAAACCTCTACGGTTTGGTGCAACAATTACATAGTCATTTGAAGCCATCATTTGGAAATTCCAACGGTAACTCCAAAACTGAGAAACAGTTGACTGAGGGCCACCTTGGCAATAAAGTAAAGCTGGATATTTCTTATTCTCATCAAAATGTGGTGGCTTAATCACCCAAACCAACATCTTCTTACCGTCAGTCGTTTTTACCCATCTTTTTTCAACTGTACCCATGGTCAACTGATCAAGGATGTGCTTATTTACGAAAGAGATTTCATTTGACTCTCCTGTTTTAGCATCAACAGTATATAATTCAGCTGGCTTACTCATTGATACACGCTTAGCAATCAACTTATCACCAACAGGATGTACCGATTGGTAATTATGAACACCTTCAGTAATCTTGTGAATTTTACCATCAGCCATGTTCATACGGTAGATCTCATCAGTTGCATGCCAGTTAGAAATAAAGTAAATAGATTTACTATCCTTTGTCCAAGTTAGGTGACCAGCATTTTGATCGAAACCTTTTGTCATATATTTCTTCTCGCCAGTCTTCAAGTCCATTACAAATAAACGAATCTGATCTGCCTCATAACCTTCACGTTCCATACTTTCCCAAGCCATATATTTTCCATCAGGCGAAAAAGACAGGTTATTATCGTACCCCATCATACCTTTGGTCATGTTCTTGGTTTTTCCACTTTCCAAATTATAAAAATAGATATCTGTATTAGTAGAAAGACCATATGCTTGACCGAACTTCTTACGAGAAGAATAAGCAATCGTCTTACCATCAGTAGTCCAGTTTACTTGCTCAATTCCACCCCAAGGGCGAACAGGAGCTTCCCACTTTTCACCTTCCATAATATCCTTACCAGTTTTCAACATTGTTCCTTTGCTGAAATCAGCAACAAAAATGTGAGTGTAAGTTTCTACCCAATGGTCCCAATGGCGATAAAACTCATCGTTAATAACGCGACCATCAGATTTTTTCAAATCTGGGTGTTTATCATGAACATTCTCTTCAAGCTTTACCTCTTTCGAGAATAACATTTTCGACTCATCTGGAGAAAATTTAAAATCGTTAATTCCACCTTCAATATCAGTCAATTGCTTACGGCCTGTTCCATCAGCATTCATTTCCCAGACCTGAACCGATCCGCTTTCAGCTGAAAGAAAAGCAATCTGACCATTCTTTGTCCAACGTTCTCCCCACTCTTTACCTTTTGTATTGGTAATTTGAGTCGCTTTGCCTCCAGCAACTGGAAGTGTATAAAGATCTCTGTACGATTTATTTTCTTCTTTATTAAAATAAGTCACTCCATAAAGAACTGTTTTCTCGTCAGGCGAAATACTTTCTCCACCCATACGTCCAAACGACCATAAAACCTCTGGTGTCATACGATCTGAAGCTAATTTGGTTTCGGGTGTTTTGTAAGATGAATCATCTTTTGGTTCCTCAGCTTTTTGTTGACAGGATGTTAATCCAGTAACAAGTGCTAAGCCTAGCAAAAGGTTTTTGTTTTTCATGATGGTATGTGTTTGTTGATTTAAATAAGTTTCAGCACGGTAAATGTAATGAAGAATGAACAATTATCAATGAACAAATAGGAATGAAATTGCCGTAGAGGGGTATTGCATACGTCTTTGGTGATTTTATGATTTGGTGCGAAAAACGAGATGCCATAAAAAAAGACCCTCGCAGTGCGAGAGCCTTTTTATTGTATTGTTTGAGAATTAATTATTCTGCAGGATTATTGATAGCTTCAACAATTTTAGCTTCTAATTCTTCAGCCAACTCTACATTATCAGTAATCAAACGCTTAACAGCCTCACGACCTTGACCAAGCTTTACATCACCATACGAGAACCATGAACCACTTTTCTTAATGATGTTATAATCAACACCAAGATCGATAATTTCACCTGTCTTAGAAATACCTTCACCATACATGATATCAAATTCTGCTTTACGGAAAGGAGGTGCTACCTTATTCTTCACAACTTTAACACGTGTGTGGTTACCTTGAATCTCATCACCATCTTTAATCTGACCTACACGACGAATATCCAAACGAACTGAAGCGTAAAACTTAAGTGCATTACCTCCTGTTGTCGTTTCAGGGTTTCCAAACATGACACCAATTTTCTCACGCAACTGGTTAATGAACATACAAGTAGTATTCGTCTTATTAATGTTCGCAGTTAATTTACGAAGTGCTTGCGACATCAAACGAGCCTGTAATCCCATCTTCGACTCACCCATTTCACCTTCAATCTCCGCCTTAGGAGTCAAAGCTGCAACAGAGTCAATTACAACCAAGTCAATAGCTGATGAACGTATCAGTTGGTCTGCAATCTCAAGTGCTTGCTCACCATTATCTGGCTGAGAAATCAATAAATTCTCAGTATCAACACCTAACTTCTCTGCATAAAAACGATCGAAAGCGTGCTCAGCATCGATAAAAGCGGCAATACCGCCAGCTTTCTGAACTTCAGCCATAGCATGAATAGCAAGGGTTGTTTTACCTGATGATTCAGGACCATAAATCTCAACGATACGTCCTCGTGGAAGTCCTCCCACACCCAAAGCCATATCTAAGGATAAAGATCCTGTTGAGATGGTTGGTACATCTACAATGGCATTGTCTCCCATTCTCATGATAGCGCCTTTACCATAGGTTTTATCAATTTTATCCATGGTTAACTGAAGTGCTTTCAGTTTTTCCTTATTAATGTCTGCAATATCTTTAGTTGCCATATTTATATGTATTATTAATTTTTAAAATTGAATATTCAGTTCTGTCAAAATCTGATTGGTATGGTCTTTTGTTTTTACCTTTTTAAAGATTTTTTCGATTATTCCATCTTCCGAAATCACGAAAGTAGTTCTAATTACACCCATATATTCCCTGCCATAAAGTTTTTTCAATCCCCAAGCTCCATAAGCTTCCAGAATTTCCTTTTCGGTATCCGCAATCAAATTAAAAGCCAAGTTATATTTAGCTATAAATTTCTGATGTTTGCCAATCTCATCCGGACTCACACCTACAACCTCAAAACCATGTTTGGTTAGCTCGTCGTAATTTTCATTCAAATTACACGACTCGGCTGTACATCCAGGCGTATTATCTTTGGGGTAAAAATAAAGAATCAGTCGTTTTCCCTTAAAATCAGACAATTTCAAAGTTTTACCATCCTGATTCACTCCAGAAAATTCTGGTGCTTTATCACCTTCTTTAAGTTCTATCATTTTGAAAAATTGAATTACAAATATACCATTTATAAGACTACAGGTACGAATTTTTCTTGTTAAAATTATCAACCATTGAAGTTAAAAAAAAAAGCTTCTTAAAAGAGGTTTTTGACATTTCTTTTTTGCCTTGTTATTTAAATATTTTGTTAATCTTAATCACTAGGTGCTAATTTCGTACTTACACATTATATATTATCTTTGTTATAAAATAATTACTATATTGACTTTTTGTTAAGTCCTGCATTTTTCATGAGCTAATTCCTAGAATTGCTGATGATATTGCTGATGATTCGTTTTTTGTTGTTAACTGGAGGGAAGTATTTTATGTTTTACCGAATTCCATTTTCAAGAAATTAATTCTATGAATAATAAAATGAGATTACATTACAGCTTACTTTTTATTTCTTTTTTCTTCATTCAATTGGTGAATGCCCAAAGTTTTAGTGGAGGAAAAACGGAACAACAGATAGAGGAGGAAGCCTTTACTTTCTTCGATGGAGAGAACTATTCAGGAGCATTACCTTTGTATCAAGAATTAATAAATGTATACCCGCAGGATCCTGAATACAATTATTATTTGGGAGTTTGTCAGGTAGAGGAAAATAAAAATATTAAAGAAGCTATTCTTCATTTGAAAATTGCATCTGCTAAAAATGTGAATGCATCTGTGCCTTATTATTTGGGGCGTGCATTTCATATGGATTATCAGTTTAATTCAGCAATCCGCTATTACCGTAAATTCAGAGAGTATTATAAGAAGAAATCGATTGGTATTGATCGACTTATAGAGATGTGTCAGAACGGTCTTCCTCTTGTGAATTCTTATTATGTTGTAGATTTGAAAAAGAAGAAAATAGTCGATCGCAATGAGTTTTTTAGATACTATACAGTTGAAGGATTTGGCGATAGATTATCAAAGAAAAGCAAGTCGATTAAATCAAGATACGATGGAACAGGTGATAAAGATGTAGCCTGTTTAGCGAACAAAGGTCAATACATTTATTTTTCTAGTTTTGGAAAGAATAAAAAAACAGGAAGAGATTTGTATAGAGCCAAAAGATTGAAAAATGGTGGCTGGGGAGAATGGGAAGCACTTACTGCTTTGAATACGGTTTACGATGAGGTATATCCTTTCATGTCTAATGATGGCAGAACACTTTACTTTAGTTCGCAAGGGCATAATAGCATGGGTGGATTTGATATCTTCAAATCGATTTACAATGAAATTTCAGATACTTGGACGGAGCCTCAAAATATTGGATTTCCAATAAATTCCACATCGAATGATTTGTTTTTTGCAACGGGATTAAATGAGGAATATGCGAATTTCATCTCCAGTAGAGAGAATGGTAAAAATGAAGTTACCATCTATAAAATTAAACTCGCAGATTATTCTGAGCAAAAAGTTGTTATGAACCCTGGCTTGTTGGCGGATATTGCTGTGTTGAAAGAAGGAAGTTCTACTACAACAAATAGGTTTGCTGGTAATAAGACAAATGAACCTCAATACGCGATGAAGTATAATGAGAACGATTTTCCGTATTTTAACTTTCCTGTTAATAGTGAATTGACTTATCATTATTTAAATGAATTTAAGTCGAATCAAGCGAAAGAAATTTTTATTGAAGCTAAAAATGATCAATTCAACTCTGATAGTTTGATTGGAACAACCGACGGATTAAGAAAGCAGCTGAGTGGTTTGGAAGGAATGTCGCATAATGCACTTGCTAATAAAATATCGAAATTAGAACAAAAGTCGTTTGAATTAACAAAACAAGCAGAAAATAAACTGGTTCAAGCTAAAACGACGGAGGCAACTTACCTTGCTGAAAATATTATTGGTACCGTAAGTGCAGAGGTTCGAACTCAGCCTAAAAAGGAAAAATTAGTGATGAGTTCTGAGAAGCTTCCTACTGCAAATGTGAATTCAAGATCAGACTTTAAATATGATACATCAAATGAGCATGGCTACGTGTATCATTTACAGGTAGGAGTATTCTCGAATAGAGCCGAATCTAGTTTCTTTTCTGGATTAGATGCTGTAAAAGAGGAGATTGTTGGTAATGGAAAACTGTATAAATATATGGTTGGGAATTACATGACTTTTGCGGATGCTAAAAAAGAAGTTCCGGAGGTTAGACAATTGTTTCCAAATACTTTTGTTGTGGCTTACAAAGATGGTGTTAAAGTTAGTTTAGCATCAGCGCTTAAAGTTACCGATCAAGATTACAAACCAACACCACAGGTAAAACCAGATATTACTTCTGTTCCTAAAACAACAGCAGTAGTAGGTGATGATAAGGTTAGTTTCAAAGTTCAAGTTGGCGCTTTTTCCAGTGAAATTCCTGCTGATGTGAAAGAGAAATTAGTGAAATTCTCAAAATATGGTGTTAATTATAGTAAAGACTATAGGGATTATACCATTTGTACAGTAGGAAACTTTGATTCTTATAGCAAAGTGAGTAAATTAAAAATGGAATTAAGAGAAGCCGGCTTGAGTGATGCCTTTACTGTTGCTTTTTCGGGTAAAGATAAGATTACGATTCAACAGGCTCTTGAAATTCTAAGACAGTAATTTTAATTCCTGATGTTAGAGTGTAAGGATACAGAAATAGACAAAAAGGAAGAAGATGCGATAAATGATCTTCTTAATCGGAATACATTATTATTGATTAATGATGATTTTCACACCTTTGATTTTGTCGTAGAAGCATTAGTTGATGTGTGTAGGCATGATCCTAATCAGGCTGAGCAGTGCGCTTACATCACGCATTACAAAGGCAAATGCGATGTGAAGAAGGGAAAGATGAGTACGATTAAGCCAATGCGAGACCTATTGGCTGAAAAAGGATTAAAAGTTAAAATTGTATAGTATCTAATAACTTATAAATATAGTTCATGACCATTTTTATTATTGTTCTTCTTATTGTTTTAGGAATTGGTTTGTTGCTGCTGGAATTTTTGGTAATTCCTGGTGTAACTGTTGCAGCTTTAGGAGGTGTATTGATGATTGGTGGCGGAATTTATCTTTCATATGATCATTATGGTAGCTCCATTGGACATATGACGGTTTTAGGAACCTTAATTTTTTGTGGTATCTCATTAGCTGTGGCTTTAAAGTCTAAAACATGGCAAAAAATAATGCTAAAAGCAGAAGTAGATTCTAAAGTTGAAAAGTTAGAGTCAGAAGATATAACTGTTGGGGATCAAGGCATATGTGTATCTCGTTTAGCTCCAATGGGAAAAATTAAATTAAATAAGAAAATTGTTGAAGCAAAATCTACTGGTGTTTATATTGATGAAAAAACAAATGTAGAGGTTGTTGACGTTATTGATAAGATTGTAATTGTAAAACCTATAAAATAAATTTAAATGGAAATTGGAGCATTAATATTTTTAATCGTTGCGATAGGGGTAGGTATCTACATCCTTTTCTTTTTTATTCCGGTTGCATTATGGTTCTCAGCTCTTTTGTCAGGAGTTAGAATTTCATTGATTCAACTTGTATTTATGCGTTGGCGTCGTGTGCCACCTAATGTTATTGTACGTGCTATGATTGAAGCTCACAAGGCTGGTCTACATCTTACACGTGACGACCTTGAGGCACATTATTTGGCAGGAGGTCATGTAGAGCAAGTAACTCATGCTTTGGTATCTGCATCAAAAGCGAATATTGATTTGCCATTTAAAATGGCTACAGCTATCGATCTTGCAGGACGTGATGTATACGAAGCTGTACAAATGAGTGTAATTCCTAAAGTTATTAATACGCCTCCAGTAACTGCAGTATCTAAAGATGGTATTCAGTTGATTGCAAAGGCTAGAGTAACACTTCGTGCAAATATACGCCAGTTGGTTGGTGGAGCAGGTGAAGAAACTGTTTTAGCTCGTGTGGGTGAAGGAATCGTATCATCTATTGGTTCTTCAGAGTCGCACAAAACAGTACTTGAAAATCCAGATTTTATTTCTCGTGTAGTTCTTGAAAAAGGATTGGATGCTGGAACTGCTTTCGAAATCTTATCAATTGATATTGCAGATATTGATATAGGAAAAAATATTGGTGCAGTACTTCAAACTGACCAAGCTGATGCAGATTTAAAAATTGCACAAGCTAAGGCTGAGGAACGTCGTGCAATGGCTGTTGCAACTGAACAGGAGAATAAAGCTCTTGCACAAGCGATGCGCGCTAAAGTTATCGAAGCTGAGGCTGAAGTGCCAATGGCTATGGCGGAAGCTTTCCGTAGTGGTCATTTAGGCGTGATGGATTATTATCGCATGAAAAATATTGAAGCGGATACTTCTATGCGCGAAAATATTGCCAAACCTTCCGATAAAGGGAAAAAGAAATAAGAAAAATTGATTTTAGATACTCGCTGGAGAGCATTTTATATGCTCTCCAGCTTTTTTTTTAGATTAAATGAAAAAAAAATCAATCGCAATCTCATTGATTTATAATTTACTATAATGAAATGTGCATGAAACTTGGATTAATGCTGAGAAAATATTTTGCACAGATCAAAATTTTACCTACTTTTGCTACCGCAATCAGGAGAGGTGGGAGAGTGGCTTAATCCACCAGTTTGCTAAACTGACGTACTGTGTAACGGTACCGGGGGTTCGAATCCCCCTCTCTCCGCTAAGTTTTTTTAAGATATTAAATTTTCGGGGTGTAGCGTAGCCCGGTCATCGCGCCTCGTTTGGGACGAGGAGGTCGCAGGTTCGAATCCTGCCACCCCGACACCGAAAATTCCAGAGAAGTTGAAGAACTTCTCTTTTTTTATCGCAAATATTGAAATTAAATTCTCGGGGTGTAGCGTAGCCCGGTCATCGCGCCTCGTTTGGGACGAGGAGGTCGCAGGTTCGAATCCTGCCACCCCGACACCGAGAAAATTACAGAAGTTGAAAAACTTCATTTTTATTGAAAGTACCGAGATTAAATTTTCGGGGTGTAGCGTAGCCCGGTCATCGCGCCTCGTTTGGGACGAGGAGGTCGCAGGTTCGAATCCTGCCACCCCGACTAAGAAGAGAGAAGTATTTCTTCTCTCTTTTTTTATGCAATAACTTACCAAATTTGATCTGAAGATTGATCGATTCCTTACATTTGTACTCAACTTACTAAACAACACTACAACAAAATGGAATCAATAAAAGAAATATATCGTATTGGCTGTGGTCCCTCTAGCAGTCATACAATGGGACCTAGAAAGGCAGCTGAGCAGTTTTTGGCACGGAACCAAAATGCAGGTAAATTTGAGGTTACCCTTTTTGGCAGTTTAGCTGCTACAGGAAAAGGGCACTTAACCGGTGTTGCTATCGAAAGTGTATTTGAAGGAAGAGATTTAGAGCTGATCTGGAAGCCTGAAGAGTTTTTGAAAAAGCATCCAAATGCAATGAGGTTAAAATCATTTGATGCAGAAGGAACTCTACTGGAAGAATGGACTGTTTATAGCGTTGGTGGTGGTGCTATTATTGATGACAATACTGAATTGGCATCAAATGTAATTTATGATCTAACAACAATGGATCAGATATTAGCATGGTGTAAAAGCAATGAAAAGCAACTGTGGGAATATGTTGAGTTAAGAGAAGGTAAAGAAATTTGGGCTTTTTTAGATGAGGTTTGGTCGGCAATGAAAAAGGCGATAAAAACGGGAATGAATAATGAAGGAGAATTGCCTGGTGGTTTGAGATTGCCTAGGAAATCTCACTTGTATCATTTAAAAGCGAAAACGTATAGTGGTCCAATGAGGAAGCGGTCTATGCTCTATGCATATGCATTGGCAGTTTCAGAGGAAAATGCTGCTGGCGGGGTAATTGTTACTGCTCCAACCTGTGGTGCTTGCGGTGTTCTTCCCGCTATTTTATATTATCACAAAAAGTTTTATAAGTTTGGTAAGAAAGATATTTTAAAAGCACTAGCTACAGCTGGTTTAATTGGAAATTTAGTGAAAACCAATGCTTCTATTTCTGGAGCTGAAGTAGGTTGTCAAGGAGAGGTTGGTACAGCTTGTGCAATGGCATCTGGGGCAGCAACACAATTACATGGAGGAACAGTATATCAAGTTGAGTATTCTGCGGAAATGGGCTTAGAGCATCATTTAGGATTGACATGTGATCCTGTGTTAGGTTTAGTGCAAATTCCTTGCATAGAGCGGAATGTATTTGCTGCAGCAAGAGCCTTAAATCACAATACGTTTGCCTTATTGTCAGATGGTCGTCATAGGATTAGTTTCGATCAGGTAACCGAAACCATGATGAAAACAGGCTTGGATTTATCTTACTCTTATAAAGAGACCTCATTAGGAGGTTTAGCCTCATTAAAAGGATTTACGTATCGATAAAATAATTTCAATGAGCTTAATTTAAACTTAAATTAAGCTCATTTATAGGTAAATGTATTTGTTTAGAACACTTTGCATGGTTTCAAGACTGATTGGTTTTGATAAAAAATCTTCACAACCAGCAAGTCTAGCTCTTTCTTTGTCTTCTTTAGTAGAATAAGATGTCTGCGCAATGATAGTTGAATTAGGTTTTATTTTTTTGATTTCAATAGTTGCTTCGTAGCCATTCATTTCGGGCATTTTAATGTCCATGAAAATCAGTTCAAAATCCTCTTTCTTACACATTTCAAGGGCTTCTTTTCCATTTTTAGCATGAATTAATTTACAGTTCGGAGCAATTTCTTCAAGTAAAGTTTCGAAATAGAAATAGTTAATTTCTTCGTCTTCAGCTATTAGAATTTTATGCTTTCTTACTTTTGTATTCTTCTCATTCTGTGTTGAATCAGAACCATCACTTTTAAAGGGTATTGTTAGTAGAAAAGTGCTTCCTTTCCCTATATTTGATTCAAGTTTAATATTGCCTCCAAGTAATTCAATATTTTCTTTTACAATCGATAATCCAAGTCCTAAGCCACCGATTTTTTTGCTGATTTCACTTTCTCCCTGAGAAAACCTTTCGAAAATTTGTCCCTGACGAGTTTTTGAAATACCTAGTCCGGTATCTTTTACGTAAAATTTTAACTCATCCTTTACAAGTTTGTACCCAATTTCAATGAAACCATTTGGTGTGTATTTTATTGCGTTCTCAAGTAGGTTAGTGAATATTTTACTCAATTTGCTTTCGTCTGATATGATATTTGTCTCGCGGTCGGTAAGTCCTTTCTTGATGTATAGAGCAATTCCTTTTTCTCTTGCTTTGGGTTGGAAAATAGTAAATAGTTCGGTTAGTAAGTTGTTTAGGTTAAATGTTTTATTTACTACTTGCACATGTTTTGTTTCCAAGGCAGAAATTTCAAGAATATCATCAATAATCCTAAGCAGTTGATTTCCGCTACTTTTTATGATATTAATATATTGCTGCCTTTTTTCGGGTGTCGTTTTTTGTAGTTCTAAAAAATCAGAAAAACCAAGAATAGCATTCATTGGTGTTCGAATCTCATGTGATAGATTTTGTAGGAATTCAGATTTTAATTGATCACTTTTTGCGGCAATAGCTATTGTTTTAACAAGTTCCTCGTTCTGAGATTTGTATTCCTTATTTAACCTTTCAAATTCTTTGTTGTGAGTTAGTATTTGTTCTTCTGTTTGTTTTTTATTGGTGATATCCTGAATGTGACCAATTGCATACATGAAATCTCCATTGGAATTGTATATTGGACTAACAGATGTTAATCCCCACTTAATACGATTGTTCTTGTTTAGGTATCTTTTTTCTAAGGTAAAACTTATAGCGCTGGTTATGCTTTTATGGAATTGTTTCTTACTCTTAACCAAATCATCAGGGTGGGTTATGTCTAAAAAAGTTTTCGTTTGTAATTCTTCTTTTGAATAGCCTAGGATATTGCACATTGCATTATTTACGGAAACTAAACTTCCTGCATGATTCGAAATTACCATTCCGACATTTGTAGCTTCAAATGACAACCTAAATTTGTTTTCACTTACCTTTAATGCTTCCTCCGCTTTCTTTTTTTCAGTTATGTCTATTGTTGCCAATAATGCTTTAGCTGATTTGGGGTAATTTTCATCGATAAATAATTTCAATAAAATTTGTTTAGGTTCTCCATGAAGAGTTTTAATTTCTCCTTCTATTTCGAATTTATTTTTTCCTTCTGATATTGCAATTACCTCTTCTTTAAAAACTTCGAATGATTTATTTGTAAATATTTTGTCCAAATTCCCTAAGAGTTCTTCCTTGCTTTTAGCCTGATGAAGTTGAAGTGTTGCTCGGTTTACATCAGTTGCTTTTACTTTTTGTGAGCACAGTAAAAGTGCTTCTGGATTTTTATCAAAGAATTCTCTAAAATCTTGAATCCCTTCTAACTTTAAGGAGTCTAAGTATTCTATTAATTCAGAAAAATCTTCTTCCCATAAAGGAATTGGAGAATCGTTAAACATCGTTTCATATCTTAAACGTGATACGATTTGTTCCTTTTCGATGTTTTTTCTATGTGTAATATCAGTAGTGATGCCTAATAAACCGATTACCTTTTTGTCATGGTAAAGAGGAATTTTACTTGTTGAAATCCAAGCATTTTCACCTTTAAAGTTCTGATAAACTTCTTCAGTATTCAAAATAGGCTTTTCGTTTGTTATAACATTTCTATCTTCTTCCCAATGCCTGTTGGTTTGCTCAGGTGAATGATAAAAATCAGAATCAGATTTACCAATAACATCTTCGGGATTGCTTAGTCCAATAGCTTCAGAGAATTTTCTATTGCACCCTAAATAGCTTAGCTTTTTATCCTTCCAAAAGATTTGATTAGGCATATGATCTAGAAGAAGAGTTAGGAAATTTGTCTGGTCTTCAAGTTGCTGTTCAGCTAGTTTCCTTTTGGTTATGTCAGATTCCGATCCGGCCATTCGTATAATATTACCTTTACTATCTTTCTTGGCTATCCCTCTATCTTGAATCCATTTTATCGTGTTGTCTTTACATATGATTCTATATTCTTCTTCAAAAAAACTTGTTTTGCCATCAAAGTGGTTTTGAACAGATAGCATGACACGTTCCTTGTCGTCAGGGTGAATCGTTGAAAGTAAAACTTCTTCTGTGTTTTGAACTTCATTTTCCGAAAGTCCTCGCATTTGTTTCCATCTTGGAGATAGGTAAGCTGTTTTGTTTAGGATATCCCACTCCCATATCGCATCATAGGTTCCAGCTGTGACAAGTTCGTAATGTTCAATTTTCTGTTTTAGCTCAAAATCAGTTTCTTTATGTTTGGTTATATCTAGAAGAATTGCGTGTATGCTTAACGGATTTCCATCTGTGTCGTAATCAATCTTTCCATTGGCAGTTATCCAAATAACTTGTTTGTTATCTCGAATCATTCGAAATTCGGTTTGGCACTCTTTGGATTGATTGTTTATATTGTGAGATAAAATGTTTGTAAAGTTTTGTCGATCTTCAGGGTGAATGTTTTGATAAAAACTTTCAATGGTATTTCCAAAACTACCGTTTTTAAACCCAAGTATTTCTTCAGCAATTGATGACCATTTAATGGTGTGGGTTTCTAAATCCCAATTTGAATGAATTATTTTAATAGAGCTGAAAGAATAGCTACCTTCATTTGAGAAGTTGATTTTTTCATTTTCAAGTTCAGTTATTTGAGTTTTAAGATCTTTAATTTCTTGTAGAAGTTGTGTATTCGTCTTTTTAGTTTGATTCACCATAGTATTCAAGTAAAGATATCACTGAACTTTCAATTCAATTCGTAAAATTGAGTTTTGAATTATATTAAAAATAAGGATTTTAGTTCTTTATTCAAAATACCTCTAAAATCAATAAATATTAGGTTTATGTTTCTGTTTACATGGTGTCTTTGATAGGGAATTTAATTGTTTTTCACCTAAAAAAGGAAAATGTAATGCAGCTCACAGTTTGCTTAAGAAAATGGTTATATATTGTGCTTGTAAGTTAATTCTGAATTAGTTTGCAATTTTAGTAGTTTTAGAAAAAAAAAGGATAATGAAATCGAAGAAGAAATATAATACCATTGAAATGTTGCTTCGTATTGTTACAGCGATTATTTTAATTCAAACTTTACATTTTAAATTCTCAGGACATCCAGAGGCGATCCATATTTTTTCAACAATTGGGATGGAGCCTTGGGGGAGATTTGGCGTTGGAGTTCTTGAGTTGATTGCTGGGCTTATGTTTTTCTTGCCAAATTTATGGAAGTATGCAGCATTAATTACTGCTGGCTTAATGATTGGAGCATTAGGTTTTCATTTATTTACACCAATAGGAATTGAGGTTGAATACAATGGAACAAGTGATGGAGGACAACTGTTTGGTATGGCTATAATTGCATTGGTTTTTAGTTGCTTCTTAATTTATAGAGCTGGGATTTCTAATATTTACCGACAAATGTTTAAAAAATAAGATTTGCATATGGGAAGTGATATCTCTTATCAGGAAAAATGTGCTTGTGCGCAAAGTAGTTTTTGTACTTATGTTGAGGGATTAGAAAATTACTCGCAAGTGGAAAAAGACTATTTAACGAAAATTATTCTAGGCAATAACTTATCGGGGATATTATATGTTAGTTCTGCTTTAGCAGCATGGAGTTTTATTGTGGGTATTATTGATGCGATGTTGTTTCCAGGTGTTATTGTATATGCAATTTTTCATGGAGTGATTGATTATAAAGTTTTGACACCACTCATTGTTTTTTCAGTTGGAAATTTCGTAGCTAAACTTATTTATATTGCTGCAAATCTTAAAGGTAAGGTGAAATTCTATGATATATTCATCACGGCTCTACCTTATGCAGGTTCGGCATATTTATTAAAAAAGTTTTTTGTAAATGATCAATTGCTTTTTAAAGCAGTAATTTCCTATCTGAAAATGAAGAAGGATATTGTGAAAAAAAAGATTTTTAGAATGTTTAGAAATAATAGATAAATAGAATTAGAGAATGGTTTTGAATATGAGTAGAGTAATAGGACTAATAAGTATAATTATTGGCTTAAGTTTTTCAGGAATGGCACAACAGCAAGATTCCAGAGGGTATATTGTAAAAGTAGGCGATCAAGCTCCAGATTTTAAGGTAAGTTTAACAGATGGTACTAGTTTACAGTTGTCTGATTTGAAAGGGAAAGTTGTTATGTTGCAGTTCACTGCAAGTTGGTGTGGAGTCTGTCGAAAGGAAATGCCTTTTATTGAGAGTGATATATGGCAAAAGCACAAGAGCAAAGATTTTGCATTGTTTGCAGTAGATTTAGATGAACCGATTGAAAAAGTAGAGAAAATGATTTCTGCAACGGGAATAACTTATCCAGTTGCTTTGGATGATGGTGCAAAAGTGTTCACAAAATATGCGCATAAAGAAAGTGGCGTAACAAGAAATGTTATCATCGATAAAAGCGGGAAAATAATCTATATGACTCGATTGTTTAACCACGAGGAATTTAACGCAATGAAAAAAGTAATTGAAAAAGAATTACTGAAATAAAAATAAGCGATTGATTTTCTCAATCGCTTATTTTCTTTTTATCCTTTTGAGTGAAGGGCAATGTGATTGCCTTCTGTGTCTGCAAATATTGCAAAATACCCAATTTCAGGACTAATTTGAGTTTTAGGAACTACAATCCCACCTCCAGAACTTTCTACTTTGTTGAGGATCGTATTTAGGTTTTCACCTCCGTTTAAGTAGACTAACGTTCCTTCCTTGCTAGGTTTGTGCATATCGCCTTTTACTATAGCGCCACCTACACCTTCATTTTCCTGATCATATGGAAAAAATCCCATTAAATCTGATCCTATTTGTTCTTGTGGCATATCAAAATTGAGGATTGAACTATAGAATTTTTTTGCTCGATCAAAATCCGTTACTGGTATTTCAATCCAGTTGAAAGTATTTTTCATATTATCCATGTTTTGTGAGGTATTTAAATTATACAAAAGAATGGATAATGTCAATAGAAGGTATAAAAAAAAGGGCGGTGACTAGCCGCCCAAAACTACTACTTAAATTTACTTATGAATAAGTGCATTTAATCACATAAGTGCTTAAAAGACTTTGTTCAGGAGGTAAAGTTAACGTTTGTTTGTAATTTGTATTGTTAATTTGAACACTTTTTTATGAAAGATGCTTTTTACGGTGTGAATCAACATTTATTGATGAATAGTAATTCCATCTTATTTAAGATAAGATCACATAATCTGAAGTTATGAATTGTTTTTATTCTATTTGAAAAGCATTAATAATAGCTTGAAAATAGGTTTAATTTAAATGTAAATAGCAGTGTTGTGAACTCTTCTTTACTGATTTTAGCTTATTGCATGGTTGGTTTATGAAATATTTTAAATTTTAAAATTGCTCTTGTATAGTGTTCTCAGTCGAAAATTCCTTAATTTTATGCCTATCTTGATAAGATTAAGGAATAAGTTGGGATGAATGTTAATTTTTTTAGCGCTAAGGGTTTATGGATAAGGAATTTGTTCAAATAATAGAAAAAGTAAGGGCTTATTTATACAAGAATGGAATAGATGGGTTCTCTTTTGAAAAGATGAAAGATTTTGGCGTGTCACCATCTGACGTTTCAAAATTTGTGAATTCGGTAGAGGAGTTGGTTGAGAAAATTCTTGAATACGAACGGAAATCTTTTGAGTCAATATTTTTAGAATATAATTTTGAAGGTCAAAACGCTATTGATATTCTTTTTATTGTGAGTCAGGAAATTAACGATCGATTTGTGAATGTGTCTCCATCAGTAACTATGGAATTCGAAAAATACTTCCCGGAGATTTATAAAAAACATATGGACCAAAGAATGGCTTTTATCTTTGATAAAATTCAGATTAATGTTCAAAAGGGAGTTGCTCAAGGCATGTATCGTGAGGATTTAAGTCCTGAAATTGTTGGTCGTATGTATCTGTCTAGATTAGAGGACATGCATAATCCAGAATTGTATCCACCAGATCGGTTTAAATTTGGAACCATTTATGATACCATGATTGATAGCTTTGTGAAAAGTATTGCTACTGAAGATGGATTAACTTATTACCGTCACCGTAAGCAACTTTTGAGCGTTTTAAGTTTCGGTCGTTAGATTTAATTATTACTATTTAATTATGCAATTATCATTGGCACCTCTACAGGGATTTACCGATTTGGTATTCCGTAGAGCATTTGCAAAATATATAGGGGGGATAGATTATTTCTATACCCCTTTTCTTGTAATGCAAAATTCAGGTGTTTTAAAGTCTTCTCACAAACGTGAAGTTGAGCCATTTTTAGAACGTAAGGATGATTTAATTCCACAGTTTTTAGGTGGATCAGTAGAGGAATTTCAATTTTTTGAAAAATATTTTTCTGACTTAGGCTATGAGAAAATGAATTGGAATTTGGGTTGCCCTTTTCCAATGGTAACTCGAAAAACAAAAGGTTCGGGGCTACTTCCTCATGCCGATAAAATAAAATCTATTTTGAGTGATGGATATTCTAGTAAAATTGATCTATCCATAAAAATGAGGTTAGGCTTAGAAGATAAGCAAGAGATTTTTCCTGTTTTGGAGATCTTAAAAGATATGAACCTTACAGATATCATTATTCATCCACGTTTGGGAAATCAAATGTATAAAGGAAATGCCGATCGTGATTTTTTTAAAGAAGTACAAGATCGATTTGATTTCCCAATAGCTTATAATGGTGATATTGAAACGCAAGAAGATTTTCTGAGTTTGAAAGCTGATATACCTAATTTGAAGGATGTGATGATTGGTCGTGGTATTCTAAGAGATTATTGGTTGCCTCATAAAATAAAAGGTTTGGATATTCCTTCTGCAGAGGAGAAGAAACAGATTTTACGAAAAATGTACGCAGAAATATTCGATACATACTCTTCATTTTTAAGTGGTGACACTCAACTCTTACAAAAAGTAAAGCCTTTTTGGGAGTATTTTTCAAGTCATTTCGATAATGAAAGAAAAGTATTCAAAGGGATAAAAAAATCTGGGGGATTTAAAAAGTACGAACAGGCTGTTGCATTTGCCTTTCAACAAAATGTAAAGGAATAGTTTATGAAATTTGATATTGAAGTAAACGAACAGTTTCTTCATGTGAGTTTCGACTCACCTGTTCGGATGCTAAGTTCAGCAATTTTAAATGGAGGTATTCAAATTGCTGATCATTTTCTGAACACAAAGGTAGATGCTAATTTTAGAGGCGAAAAGACCAATTTTGAAGCTCCTGATCTAACATTGAAAAAAATAGCCGATTCAGAAAAGTGGATTGGGAACTGTGTAGGGATGATGACTGCTGCTTTAATGAAGTCTTTTCGAAGAGTGAGGTTGGAAGAGCAGGGTGTGTGGATTGAAGTTTTTGTGACTTCGGGAGTTTCTAATGCACGAAGAGCTGGTGATATTGCTGATTACCAGTTCATGAATGAAGCATGTGATAAGGTAGGTACCATAAATATTTTGGTGTTGACAAATGCCAATCTATCAGATGCAAGTTTGGTGGAGTGTGTAATGATGATTGCAGAAGCGAAATCTGCTTGTTTGCAAGATCTGAATGTAAAAAGTCCAGTAAGCAATCTTATTGCTACGGGTACAGGTACCGATTCAACAGCAATTGCTTGTGGAAGTGGTCCAGATGTGCAATATTGTGGTAAGCATGTTTTGTTTGGAGAGATCCTTGCAAAAGCTACCTATAAAGCTGTTCAAGATTCTTTATCAGTCAAGATGTAATTTTCGATAAAAAGGAGTCTATCATTAATGGATCCCTTCGGAAGCTCAACAATTGTAAACCCTAACTCCTGATAAGTGCTTCTTAGAAAAGATGATATTTCTAGGGCATCTTCAAAAGATTCTGGTCTTTCATCATCATTAATAAAAATCTCTTTCCAAGGCGGAGCTAAAAATATGCATTTGTTGTAATCTTTGCATTTTTCAAAATATTCACTGGGTACGGTCAATCCTCCTCTTCTAACATAGGCAATAATGTCTGGCAAGCCGCGGTCGAAAAAACAATTGCTAGTAGGTGTACAATCCGATAGTTGCTTGCTCATGCGCTCAAAACAAATACCTGCAAACTCGGCTAAATTTTTCCAAGGAACTTTATCTCCACCAATTTGGTGTTGTTCCTGAATAATTATACGCGATATTTCTTCAAAGCATTGATATCCTTTTGCTGATAATGCATTTAGAAGACTTGATTTTCCTGATCCAGGACCTCCAGTTATGATATAGCGGTTTTCGCACTTACTCATACGCTAATTTTCTTCTTTTAGGTGGCTATAGAATAGATCCATGTCTATGTTTTCTCTTATTAAGTCAGCCAATTTGTTGTACTGATTTTCTTTGAATTCTTGGTAGTCAAAACGATCGGTTATTGCTGAATCGAAACCAGATAAAAGATCTTCAATGACAATGGAATTGTCTAATATTCCGTGAATGTAGCTTCCCCAACAGTTTTGGTTCAATAAATAACCATCCGTTTTTCCATTGTTTAGGATATTTAAAGGCTGCTCTTCAGTTTTTGCTTTGGTTGCACCCATGTGAATTTCATATCCAGTACAATCTTTTTTATTATTTTTAAAAGAGAACAAGCATTGCTCTGTTAATTTGTCATTGGTTATTGATGTTTCAACAGGTAAAATTCCCAAGCCAGATATTTCTTTTATATCTCCTTCAATTCCCATTGGGTCGGTAATTTTTTCACCCATCATTTGATAGCCACCACAAATTCCAATCACTTTTTTACCATTTTTATGTGCTTTAATAATGGATAGAGCAACGCCATTTTGTTTTAGCTCTTGCAAATCTGAGATGGTATTTTTACTTCCAGGGATGATGACAATATCCGCAGCTTCAATTTCAAGCGGATTATTGGTGTAAAATAAATGAATTCTAGGATCGTGTTCCAAAACATCAAAATCAGTGAAATTGGCCATTCTTGGCAGAATAATTACAGCACAATTTATTTTGTTATCACTCGATTTTGTCGATTTTTTTTCAAGGCTAACTGAATCTTCCTCTTCGATATGAATATCTCGAAAATAAGGAAGCACACCAATAACAGGCTTTCCGGTAAGATCTTCAATGATTTTTTTTCCATCTTCGAATAATCTAATATCACCTCTGAATTTATTGATTAAAATGCCCTTTATTTGTTTTCGTTCAATTTCTGATAAAAGCGCGATGCTACCGTATACACTTGCAAAAACACCTCCCTTATCTATATCAGCAATTAAATAAGTAGCAGCATTCGTTTCAACAGCCATTCTCATATTGGTAATATCCTTATCTTTTAAATTTAATTCGGATATGCTTCCTGCACCTTCCAATACAATTGGATTGTATTTCTTGTTTAATCTGTGAAAGGCAGATTTTGCTTCATGAAACAAAGCCATCTTATTATTGCCCATGAAATACTCAACAGCAGATTGAGTTCCAACCGGTTTTCCATTTAAGACAACCTGTGAGCTTTTGTCGTTTGTTGGTTTCAACAAAATTGGATTCATGTCAGTGTGACAAGCTAAACCGCAAGCTTCGGCTTGAACAGCTTGTGCTCTACCGATTTCTAACCCTTCTGGTGTAGCATAGGAGTTTAAAGACATGTTTTGTGCCTTATATGGTGCTGGAGAATATCCATCTTGTTTTAAGATTCTACAAAAACCAGTGTTTATAATGCTTTTCCCAACATCAGATCCGGTTCCAACAAACATTAAAGGTCTTAATTTATCCATGAGGCATTAATTTATAGTGTTGAGATGATGAATTAATAGGCCCCAAAATTAGTTTTTTTTTGTTGAGATATTTTGTTGTAGAACAGTTGAATTGGTAAAAAAATGCAATGCTTATGAAAATTATTGATTCGGTGCTGGTTTTTTGCTTGAGTGAAATGGTTCTAAATTTGTTGGATGTGTTGTTTTAGATTTTGTTTACTTATAGATTGTTAATAAAATTGCTAATTTTGTAATGAATTGTAACAAGAGTGCCAATTCAATGTAAATAAAATAATTGCTATAAATCCTATTCTAACATCTGAAATATAGATGAAAGCTAGGCTTTACCTAACTAAACTAATAACTAATGAAGTTTCAAATAGATGATGTTGATCAGAAGATATTATCATATCTAATAAAGAATGCACGTATTCCATTTTTGGAGATTGCGCGTGAATGTGGTATTTCCGGAGCTGCTATCCATCAGAGAGTGAAAAAACTTGAAGATGCAGGAGTAATTGATGGATCGAGGTTTATTGTGAAACCAAGAGCATTAGGTTATGAGGTTTGCGCTTATGTAGGTATTTTTCTTGATCATGCGCATCAATACAAGCAAGTTGTAGGGCGAATTGAAGCTATTCCTGAAATTATTGAATGCCATTTTACCACTGGGAATTTCACATTTCTTGTAAAAATGCTTTGTCGTGATAATCAGCATTTGATGGATGTGTTAATCAATACTCTTCAGAATGTGCCAGGTGTTTCAAAAACAGAAACATTTATTTCATTAGATCAAACAGTCGATCGAGAAATTAAATTATAAGAATACATTCAATCCAAATTAAAAGCCTCCTCTGTGGAGGCTTTTTTTATGTCTATAATTTAACGCTTATCACCCTAATTATATGACTCTTTTTTTTTATCTTTCTGCCTCAAAATACAAATACTTAAAATTCAATAAAACATGTTTCCAAAAGAAGTATATATCAGAAGGCGTAATGAGTTACGCGAAATAATGAAGGATGGAATAGCATTGGTGTTGGGTAATCCTGATGCTCCAATGAATTGTGCTGCAAATATTTATCAGTATCGCCAAGATAGTACATTTTTGTATTTCTTTGGCTTAGATCATCCAGGATTTGCTGGAGTTATGGATATCGATAACAATAAAGATTACATTTTTGGTGATGATGTTGATATTGACGACATTATTTGGATGGGACCTCAGCCAAGTGTGAAAGATCAAGCAGAGAAGGTTGGAATTGAGAATTGTGTAGGATCTTCTGATTTAAAAACGTTTGTAGAAGAGGCTATGAAAGCTGGACGAAAAGTTCATTTTCTTCCTGTATACCGTGCAGAGAATAAAATCCTTATTCACGAATTACTAGGTACATCATTAAATAAAATAAAAGAAGACGCATCGGTTGAATTTATTAAAGCTGTAGTGGCTCTCCGTGAAATTAAAGATGAGTACGAGATTAAAGAATTAGAACGTGCGGCTGCAGTAGGATATCAAATGCATGTTGCTGCTATGAAAATGGCGCAGGATGGTGTTTACGAAAGAGAAGTTGCTGGAGAAGTTGAGGCTATTAGCCTTCGTGCTGGTGGAATGTTGTCTTTCCCTGCAATTGTTTCTAAGCGTGGTGAAACGCTTCATAACCATGAGCATGGTAACTTGCTTAAGAAAGGAGATTTGTTGCTTGTTGATTGTGGTGCCGAAACGGATACACATTACGCTTCAGATAACACACGTACCATTCCAGTGGGCGGTAAGTTTACTCAAAAGCAAAGGGAAATATATGAGATTGTATTAGCTGCTATTGATAAAGGAACAGAGTTAATCCGTCCAGGAGTTGATTACCGTTCTATTCATTTAGAAGTGTGTAAGGTGATTGCTTCAGGTTTGATTGAGCTTGGATTGATGAAAGGCGATGCTGATTCGGCTGTTGCAGCTGGAGCTCATACTTTATTTATGCCACACGGTCTAGGTCATATGATGGGACTTGACGTTCATGATATGGAGGACCTTGGTGAAGACTACGTTGGGTATGATGAAAAGATTCAGCGTGCCAGCCAATTTGGAACTGCTTATTTGCGTTTAGGAAAAGAATTGAAACCTGGTTTTGTTATTACCAATGAGCCTGGTATCTATTTTATTCCTGCCCTAATTGATAAATGGAAGAAAGAAGGACTTCACACAGACTTTATTAATTTTGATAAAGTAGAAGAGTACAGAGCTTTTGGTGGAATTCGTTTAGAGGACGATATCTTGGTTACAGAAGAAGGAAATCGAATTATTGGAAAGAGAATTCCTATTAGTGTAGAAGAAGTAGAAAGTGTTATGTGTTAAAAATATCACAGTAATCATAATTGTGGGCAGGGTTCGTTGAGAACACTGCCTTTTTTTTTGTAGTTTGTTCGTTTAATTTTACTTAAATTTGTGTTTTTATAGTAAATATGTAACAAAAAACTTCTTTTATCAGTTTAAAAGAATACTTTGTGGAACTTTTTAGTAACCACAAGGAATTGATAAATTGATTTAATTATTTTGTTCTATTTAAATCTGTTTAACAGCTATTTAAGCTTATACTGAATTTGTAGTGTTATTTTGTTCTTATGTTGTTTTTCAATGTAAGGCAATTTGTATTACAATATAATTACGTTCTAACTTTTGAATCTTAACGATATGAGAAATGGTAAAATTTCTACTCTAATTAAATTTATTTTTACAGTCCTTTTTCTTTGTGTGTTTTTCATGCTTCCGAAAACGGTTTTGGCGCAGTATGATTATGAACACTATGTACCTCCATTTTATAATGGTTCATCGAATAATGGTGATATTGGCTATCATAAGGCCGTACTGTCTACTAATTCAGTGAAGGATGTAAAAGTTGATATTTATAAAGGAGCTTCAACCTTATTAGGTAGTGTAACTATAAAGTTGGGTTCACCAGTCCAATATACTTTTAAAACAGTTGGTGAGGCAAATGGTAATAAAGGTAGAATTGCCGAATATCCTAACAATTATAATTTTCCTTGGAATGTTGTTGGCGCGAAAGAGCTAAATGTTGTCTTGCCTGATGAAGGATTACGATTCTTTTCATCAGATGCACCATTTTTTGTGAATATGAGACACTCTACTGATGTTCAGGGAGGATCGTTAACAACGAAAGGTACCTATGCTTATGGTACTGAATTTTTATCAGGTCATGTTTATACAGATGTAAATCATTCTACATCTCGACGAAGTCATTTTATTTCTGTAATGGCAACTGAGGATAATACTACAGTTAATTTTACAGATATTAAATGTAGCATGTTAACCGAATATGATGATAAAGGTGATGGTATTAGTTCAAATGATGATTTAAAAGTTAAGTGGGTTAATCCAGCAGATGTGATAACTCCTTCTCGAACATTGAATAAAGGAGAAAGTTACATTATTGCAGTAGATCATAACTTACCAGGCTTTACGAATGCAATGAATGATGGCATGAATGGAACTTCAGTTACATCTGATAAACCTATTGTCGTAAATACGGGTTCGTGGACTTCTGGACCAAGTGATGGTCAGGATATTGGAATCGATCAAATTGTTCCTATCGATCAATTAAGAGATGAATATATCGTTATGCGAGGAGAAGGTGCAGTAAGAACAGAGCAGCCTATAGTTGTCGCAACAGAAGATGATACTGAAGTTTTTGTTAATGGAGTGTCAAAAGGAACAATAGCAAGTAAAGGTGGTTTTTTAGCTTTACCAGATCCATATGATTCAAATGGGAATGCGTTTATTTCCACAGGAGGAAAAAGTGTATATGTATACCAAACTTTATCTGGAGATAAAAAAACCATTGGACCTACAGTTGGAATGAATTTTATTCCACCAGTTTCAACAAGTGGTATTCGAGAAGTTACAGTTCCTTTTGCAGATTTATTATCAGAACGTGCTGTACAAGGTGTAATTACGATATTGGTACAATCCAATGCTGTGGTTTATTACGCTAAAAATGGAGACCCAACATTACATCCTATTTCAGAAATTACAACCGCACCTGTCAAAATTGATGGTCATCCTGAGTGGGAAATTTATAAATTAACTGAAATGTCAGGCAATTATCGATTTTATGCGAATAAAGCGATTAATGTTGCGTGGTTAGTTAAGTCTGGTTATGTTGGTGCAGCTGGTTATTATTCTGGTTTTACTAAAGAAATATCTAAAATTACACCTGATTTAGATGTAGATGCTGGTGGTGAATTGGATCTAATTTGTGAGAGTTACGATGATGATATTAGTGTTGCGATTAAAGATCCTGTGCCAGATTTCTATGAGTGGTATGTAAATGATTTTACGGAAGATCCAATAATTGTGAATGGACCACTTGTCGTACCTGCTCCTGACGTAGAAACGTCGTACTATGTTGTTGGTTCTTACCGAGATCCATTGATGGATCAATTGTATAATGGTAGCTTCTTTGAGCAAGCTGCGGATTCTGATTATACCGAAGTTTTTGGAAACCTACAGTTGCCAGGAGAATATAGTGTAGTTATACAAACTACAGATGCAAACCCTTCTTTTAAAAACCCTTCTTTTACCGATATGGATAATGACTTGATGTTCATGGCTATATCTGATCAAAAGGGGGATACTATTTATAGAGGAACTTCGATTGATGTTGTAGATGGTTTTAATTACATTATAAAATTGCATGGACGTAGTGTTGTTAATGCGGAGTATACGCAACCTCAAAATATTAAAGTATTAGTTAATGGAGATACCATTATTGATAATTTTAAAATTGATGATCCAAATGATTGGCAGTCCGTTTCTGCAATGTGGAAACCAGGAACAGCTTCCAATGCGGTTATAAAATTACTAAATAATAATCCATCGGGTGTAAATTCAGCATTTGCATTAGATAGTATCACTTTTGTACAAGCGGTACAAGATACTGCTGTATTTGTTGCTCGAGTGATTCCAAATTACAGTTATGGAAATAACGGAGCAACTGAACATTTCTGTAAAGGTGTAACCAATTCTTTAGATGTATCTAATGGAGATACAAGTTGGTATACTTATTCTTGGTCGAAAGATGGAGGAGATTTAGAAGATGGTGCCGTTTATAGCGGAGTAAAATCTCACGAGTTAGTATTTATCGATCCTCAGGATTCTCAAGAGGGTGAATATGTTTGTGAGATCGGTTTTAAACCAGAATATCAGGATTGTGGAACTTCAGAATCTACAGTTAGTGTAAGCTTAACTGTTTTAGTCGATGAAGTTGCAAAAGTGACAATTGATGCCGATAAAACGAATTTCTGTGCTGGCGCAAGTGCTACTCTAAATGCTTTGGTTGAAGGCGATGCCGGTGAAGTTAAATGGTTTGTTAATGGAGATGCATCTCCAGTTTCTTTGGAGAATCCGTATACATTTAATTATCCAACAGGGATATATACAGTTCGTTGTGAAGCCGAGAATGGTTGTGGTGTAGCTTTTGATGAAATAACAATTAATGTTTTATCTGCTCCAGTCTTAAATAGTTTGACGACAAACGATGATTTATGTGAAGGACAACCAATTATTTTAACAGCTGATGCTGTTGGTAATGGTGTTTTAACTTATACATGGAGAAGAGATGCTACTGTTTTAACAGAAACAGGAAGTGTATTAAATTATCCGGCCTCTATAACAGATAGAGAAGCAACCTTTAAAGTTAAAGTTTCAAGTGTTTATACCATAGGTGATGAAACAATAGAATGTCCTAATAGTACAGGATTGGCTGTTTATGATCTTGATGTTTTTCCATTGGTAACATTTGATCAGCCTTTGGTTGATGCTACTGTTTGTGAAGGAAGTAACCACTCGTTTAATGTAACGATGGATTATCCTGGAGCTTTTTATAATTATCAGTGGGACAAGGATGGTGTTGATTTGTTGAATAATTTATCATCTCATAACCTTTCAGCGGTTACTCCTGCTGTTCATGAAGGAAATTATAAAGTCGTAGTTACAAATAGATGTAATTCTGAATTTTCAGAAGCTGATTTAATTGTAACTCCTGAAATTGAAGTGAATGGTTTTGATTTGGATAAAACAGGTCCATTCTGTATTGCAACTGACGTTACGGCAACTTTTGATGTCGTAAATAATGGTGCAACTTATATTTATCAAGTAATTGATCCTACTGGAGTAACGACTACGATTACAAATCCATATACTTTTACACTTGATGCAACGAACGAAGGTAAATGGGAGTTTCTAGTGAGTAGTACTTGCGATGCTCCTGTATTATTTACTTCTAATTTAAATATGCATGAAGATTTTGGTACGCTAACTGTTGCTGATGTTGGAACATGTATTGGTGAAACAATTACATTTGAAGCTTCTGTTTTGGATATTCCAGCTGCATCAACATTAACATATGCATGGACAGATAATTTAGGGAATCCTATTGGAACAAATTCTGATCAATTGGAAATTGTAAATGTACAAGATGCTAATTTTGGCACTTATTCAGTTTTAGTTACAGATCAGTGTGGTAATAATAAAACAGAAACTGGAGAATTGACAAAAGAAGCTGTTACTTCTCCATCTACAGCAGCCGCTACAACAGTTTGTGAAGGCGATGCTTTTTCTGCTACAATTACCTATTTAGGAACCCCAACTTTTGAGTGGAGATTTAATGATCCAGTAAGTGGTCCTGTTGTATCAACAACAGAAACTTTAAATATCGCAGCTACAACATTAGCCGATGCAGGTGTATATTATTGTAATGTAGAGTTGATTTGTGGAACTAATATTGTAATTCAAAGAGAACTTATTGTAAATGCTCATATAGCTGTGGTGGGTCCTTTATTGGAAACGCTAAATGTTTGTGATAACGAAAAGCCTTTACTAGCAATTGATGTAAATGGTAACCTTTCTGATTATAGAATAGAATGGCGAGATGGTGGAGGAACTCTTTTAAGAACAGGATCTTTCGTCCAGTTGGATACTCATATTGCTATACCGATAGCATATACATACACTGCTAATGTTATTGGTTTGTGTGAAACAATCGTGAAAACGTATAAAATTAATGTTCACGAAAAACCATCAATTAGTGCTGCAGATAATAGTTTAACAGAATGTTCAGGTCTTGTAAGTATGGATATTGCTGTAACTGGAGAGCATAATGGAATTGTGTGGTGGAAAGATGGAGCTGTCATTACTGATGGAAACGCTGACCCTGCTAATTTTGTTATCAATCCAGCAACAAGTCCTTCAGATGATGGAGAATACATTGCGAAAATTGAATCTGATTATTGTAATGATGCTCAAGTTTCTATTTTATTAGATGTAATTAATACGATTTTTGTAACGAACCAATCTCCAGCTAATACAGTTGTTTGTGAAAATGAAGCAACAAATTTATTTGTCACGGCTACTGGAGATGATGTTGAATACAAATGGTATAAAACAATAGATCCTGCGACTACTTTATCAGATCAAGCCAATTATGATTTGGGAAATATTGTTTCGGCGCAAGCTGGAGAATACAAGTGTGATCTTTTTAATGATGCGGCTTGTGGTAATCAAACATTGACATTTAATGTAGTCGTAAATAAACACGCTACGGTAACAAATCCATTAAGTGTGACAATGTGTGAAACAGATGCTGATCCAGTCTTCACAGTAACAGGAACGGGTGAAGCACCAGTAACGTATCAGTGGTACGATAAAGATGATATTGCTGTCGCAGAAGTTAGTGCAACAACAAACACATTAACAGTAACAAGTCCAGTTGATGGGCAATCTTACTATTGTATTGTTTCAGGAAGTTCTTGTGACGATGCAAAATCAAATAAAGCAAGCTTAACAATTATTAAGAATGTAAGCGTTACAGATCCTTCGGATTTAACGATTTCTGATGGAGCAAATGCTAGTTTTACAGTTGTAGCTTCGGGTGAACCAGCTTACTCTTACCAATGGCAAGAAAATACGGGTTCAGGTTGGAATGATTTAGCGAATGGAGGTAAGTATTCTGGAACAGATTTAGCTACTTTAAAAATCACAGGTGCTGATCAAGCTACTTTTGATGGAAATCAATATAGGTGTGAGGTTGTTTCTTCAGGTGCAATATGTGCATCATCTGTAACAAGTAATTTAGCAATATTAACAGTAACTGAGGTAACGAAGATTGCTGTGCAACCAAACGGAACAACAGTTTGTTTTAACGATAATGCTACTTTAAGTGTTGAAGGTGCGAGTGCAGGTTTAACTTACACTTGGTACTACAAAAAAGGAGCTGGAGCATACGAAACTGCTGTAGGTAAAGATGGAATGTCTGTATCCTTATCAGGAAATGTATCAACTCTTACCATTCCTGCAGATGATTTAGATATAAATAACTGGGCATTCCAGTGTGTTGTTAGCGATG
Organism: Labilibaculum sp. DW002; assembly: GCF_029029525.1. Classification (NCBI taxonomy): domain Bacteria; kingdom Pseudomonadati; phylum Bacteroidota; class Bacteroidia; order Marinilabiliales; family Marinifilaceae; genus Paralabilibaculum; species Paralabilibaculum antarcticum. The sequence goes on from NZ_JAKJSC010000002.1 coordinate 84,891, forward strand.
GAGTTAGTACTGATCAAACTTCTAATGAGGTATTGGTTACAGTATTAGAAGATATTGCAGTAACAACTGCTGATGCTACTTTTACTCCTTGCGAGAATGATGCCTTTTCATTGTCGGTAGTTGCTACCGGTGATGCCATAAAATACAAGTGGTACAAAGTAGGAGCTGAAGCTACTATTCTTTCAACAAGTACTTCTTATAATCTTGGTAACATAGCATTAACTGATGCAGGAACCTATAAATGTGAAATATATAATGATTTAGGATGTAATGATTTGGAGAGAACTTTTGTTGTAGATGTTAAAAATCATGCAACAATTACGAATCCAACTGATGTTACAATGTGTGCTAGTGGTGTAAACCCAACATTTACAGCAAATGGAACTGCTGAAGGAACCTTAACTTACGAGTGGTTTGATAAGGATGATAATTTAGTAGTGGGTGCAACAACTAATATTTTAACAGTTGCAAGTCCTGTAAATGGACAAAGTTATTATGCGGTAGCTTCAGGAGACTTTTGTGATGATGCAACTTCGAATAGAGCAAGTTTAACTGTTTTAGCTGAAGTTAGTACAACAGATCCTGTTGATGTAACTATTGCTGATGGTGGTACTGCAAGTTTTGAAGTAACAGCTTCAGGAGAACCAACATACTCTTATCAATGGCAAGAAGATTCAGGTTCTGGTTTTGCAGATATTGTTGATGCTGATGAATATTCAGGTGCAACAACTTCAAAATTGACTATTGCTGGAGCTTTATCTGCAAATGGTTTCAATAATAACCTATACAGATGTATTGTTACAAGTTCATCTTGTTCTGATATTGCAACAAGTTTACCTGCAAGATTAGTATTAGATAATATCATTAAAATTTTAGTTCAACCGGACAATCAGAAAATTTGTGAAACGAACACAGCAACCTTTGTAGTTGAAGGAACAGTAGCAGTAACAGGTTTCACTTGGAGATATAATGATGGTTCTGGTTATGCAGATGCAGATGGTATTCTTGGAATGAGTGTTTCGACAGTTGGACAAGTTTCAACTCTTACTGTAACAACTACAGATACTTCAAAGGATTCTTGGCTGTTCAGATGTATTTTAACTGATGGTTTGACATCTGATCCAACGAATGCAGTAAGTCTTGAGGTTTATGAAACTATAAATGTAACAACAGCAGTAATTAATAACCTTCAAGAATGTGAAGGGGAAGCTCTAGTTCTTTCTGTTGCAACAGATGCGGGTAGTAATATTCAATACAAGTGGTATGAAAGTACTACACCAGGAACAGTTCTTTCAACAAGTGCAAATTATGATTTAGGAAATATTTCACTTGCTAACGAATTAACTTATGAATGTCTTGTTTATAATGATCTTGGATGTGGTGACATTACCATAAGTTATATAATAGATGTGCAAGAAGATGCAACAGTAACAAATCCTACAGATAAGATTGTATGTGCTAGTGATACTAATATTGATTTTGATGTAACAGCTACAGCAGAGGGAACTGTTACTTACGAATGGTTCGATAAGGATGATGTTTCTGTTGGGAATGCAGCGACCTTAACAATAGCAGTTCCAGTTCATGGGCAAAGTTATTATTGTGTTGTTTCTGGAGATGCTTGTAACGATGCAACATCAGAAATCGCAACTCTAACTGTTTACGAAGAAGTTTCGATAGTTGATCAACCTCTAGATGTAACAATTCCTGATGGTGGTAATGCTAGCTTTACTGTTAATGTAGCAGGAGAGCCTGATTACACATACCAGTGGGAAGAAAACTCTGGTTCTGGTTGGAGTGCTCTTGCAAACGGAGGAAAATATTCAGGAGTGGATAGTCAAACGCTTACAGTTAGTGGCGCAGATAAATTAACTTTTGATACTAATCAATATCGTTGTGTAGTTGGTAATACAAAATGTTCTGCCAATGCAACAAGTGATCCTGCAACTTTAACGATTACTTCAGTTGTTAAAATATTTGGACAGCCAGATAATATGGAGGCTTGTTTACCAAATGCGGTTGTTTATGAAATTATAGGATCAACTGCAGGTTTAGCATACGAATGGGAATACAGTACAGATGGTGTTACTTATAATACAGTAACTGCGGTTCCTGAAATAGCTGTTGTAAATGATGCAGCTGGATCTAAACTTACAATAGCAACGACTACTCTTGCAATGAATACATGGACTTTCCATTGTATTGTTAAGGATGGTTTAAGTGCTGACGAAACGTCAAGTGTAGTTTCTCTAACTGTTGTTGAACCAGTTAATTTTGATCCTTTAGTGGATGAAAATTTATGTTTCGGAATAGAGAAGCAAATCAGCCTAGCGAATGTTTCAGGTACAGGACCAATCAGTTTTTCATGGTCGGATGGTGTTTCTGAAGTATCAACAACTACAGATTTAAGTATTGGTGCTAGTGATAATGGAAATTATGCAGTAACAGTAAGTAATGGTAGTGTTTGTCCAGACAAAACAGATGATCTAGACGTATTGCATTACTCAGAGCTAAGTCTTGATACATGGTCTAATACAGATCAGGCTTGTATTGGAGATACTGAAGTATTAAGCGTAGGTATTGCAAATAAAGACGCTCTATTGCCAACTGAAACATATCAGTGGTATAAAGATGGTGCACCTATTTCTACAGATCCAACTTATAATATTGTTGCAACAGATAAGTCACAGTCCGGTTTATATAAAGTTGAAGTATGGGATGGATGTTCTACAGAAACTATTTCTGGTTATGTAAATGTTTATGAAAATATTGTAGCAACAACTACTTGGGATGCGGAAACAACAATCTGTTCAGGTACAGAATTAAGATTAGAAACTGAAGTTACGGGTGATGTTTCTTCATATACTTGGACTAAAGATGGTGGGGCACTTACTGCAAATTCGAGTTACCTTAAAGCTTCAGTAGATGCAAGTGATGCAGGTACATATGTATGTACTGTGTCTGGATATTGTGGTGCAGATATTATTTACACAATTGATGTAACAGTTTTGGATGCTCCTGAAATTACAACAGGAATTGATGCTCTTACAGATGTTTGTGAAGGAGACCCATTGGCGCTAGGACCAATTGTGGTTACAGGAACTCATGATGATCCTATCTGGACATTAAGTGATAATGTGACTAATGTAGTAACAACAGCTTTAGAATTAGATTTGGGAACTGCTACATTAACGGAAGCAGGTAACTATAAGGTGTCAGTAAGTAATATTTGTGGTACAGATGTTTCTTATGGAAACCAAGTTGTTAATCCAACTCCAGCAATTGATCCAATAGCAGCTCAAACAGTTTGTGAAGGTGATGATGTTGTATTCAGGTCAAATGCTACAGGCGCAGGAATTTCTTATCAATGGTTAGTTGATGGTGTTGATCAAATGGTTAATGCTCCTGAGTTAGTTCTTAATGGAGGTGTTGTTTTACCTTTTGATTTAAATACAGAAAAAGTTTACAATGTTGAATGTATAATAACTACAAGTTGTGGTACTGCTTCTGCAGTAACAAGCTTGACAGTTAAACCAAGAACTGTTCTTCATGCTACTTTAAAAAATGTAGTGAAGTACATTGGTGAAGATTACACAATGACTGTTGATGTTTCTGGTGTTGGTTTAGGATTTGAATGGATACATGAAGCATTAGATGGTACTAAAACACCATTAGGTATTTCTGGAAACGAGGTTGTTCTTACAGATATTAGCATGGCAGATGCAGGCTACTACACATGTAAAATAACAGGAACTTGTGGTCAGAGACTTGCTTCTGGTAAATTAACAGTTAAAGAGCCAGTTACGATTGGTACAGGATTGAATGCATTCGAAGAAAAGTGTGTTGGAGATCCATTAAATCTTGCAATTGTTGCTTCAGGTCAGATAACTTCAATTAAATGGTATAAAGACAATGTTCTAATGCCTGCAGAGACTAATTTAAATGTATTTATTCCAGCTTTAACTTTAACTGATGCTGGAGAATACAAATGTGAAATTGTAGGTGAAGGAACAAGTGGAATAACAGAAATATCAATTGTTAGAGTTTATTCTCAAACAGTTTTAAATGCATCTCTTGCAGACACAACTCTTTGTGAAAATGCAATGCTTGATTGGATTCCAAATGTTGAAGGAACATCTACTCAAACCTATAAATGGTATTTAGATGGAGCGGAAGTATTTGAAGGTAAAATTTTGCATTACGATGCTTTAGCTTTAAGTCATGAAGGGAATTATGAAGTTCAAGTAACAAGTCTTTGTGGCGATGTTGCTTCTTCTGCAAACCTTGAGGTGATTGAATTACCTGTATTTGTATCAGCATCTGCTGGTCAAGAGGTCTGTGAAAACTATCCACTGGTTGAGTTTTCTGTTGAGTATACTGGCGAAAGCTTAAGATATCAGTGGCGAAAAGATGGTGTTGATCTTCTAGGTGAAACAACACAGACTTTAAGTTTAACATTTATTCAAATTGATGATGCTGGAAATTATACTTGCAAAGTATATTCTACTTGTGGAGAGGAAATAAGTCCAGCAGCAAGTTTAAGTGTAACACCTCAGTTAAAAATTCTTTCAAATCAAGCGGATATTGAAGTTTGTACTGGTGAAGATGTAGTACTTGTAGCGGACGTTGAAGGTATCAACGTTACTTATCAGTGGAAGCTTAATGGTATTGATCTAGATATCGCAACATATCCTGAAGCTAATTCAGCCACACTTAATTTAATGGCTACAACTTCAAGCGATAATGGATATTACACATGTATCGTATCTGATGATTGTACAGCTTCACGTTCTACCAAACCGACCGAATTGGTTGTTAATGAATTACCAAATACAGAGATTTTTGGTCGAATGATACTTTGTGCAAAAGAAGACAGGGTAACGTATGTAACTATTGACCAACCGGATCTTAATTACGGATGGGATGTGACTGGAGGTATTTTTGCAGGTCCAGAAGAAGGAGTTAGAACCAGAATTACTTGGGGAGAACTTACCGATGGAACCCTTTCTGTAACACTAACTGATGTGGTAACAGGATGTAAATCAAAAGTAGATTCAGCAGTTGTATTGCATGCACTTCCAATCGTTAATCTAGAGGATCTTGAATCCGAAGGTGTTTGTAAGGAAGAATTTGAATTGACTGGAGGTTTTCCAGAAGGCGGTATTTATTGGGTGAATGGAATCTCTCAAACTGTCTTTAATCCATCTGATCGTGGTGCAGGAAACTACGCTGTTCATTATTCCTATACTGATGAATACGGTTGTTCGAATGTTACTCCAATTAAAGATTTACAAGTAGATGTTTTACCTGTTGTTGATATTACGGATGACTTTACCGTTGGTAGTTGTACTCCAACTCAATTAACAGCGAGTACTGATGAGGATAATATTCAGTGGTTTAAAATTCAGGACAACAATAGAGTATTACCTTTAGATTTGGATGATGCTAATTCATTGACTCCAACATTTACTCCTGGAGAATCACAAGTATTATTAGCAAGTGTTAAAGATGAACATGCTTGTGAAGGTATCGATATCTTAAATCTTGATGTTGCTCCTCTTCCTGTTGTTACTACGATTAACGATACAACAGTTGGACGATGTAATCAACTGGTACTTATCACTGATATCGTAGGAGATCAAGATGTAATTAGTTGGACTAACCCAGATCATTTAGACGATGCAAATGTGAGAAGTCCTAAAATTATTGATGCTCCGGAAGGAACACATACTTACACAATTAGTGTTACAGATTTATACGGATGTGATGCAACAGGTGAAGTGAAAGTGACCATGGTTGATAATCCTACATTAGGAGAAGATAAATTTGGTTGCGAAGGGGATTCTTTCGAGATAAACCTTGCTGGTTTGGATAACCCATTTTGGTCAAATTCTGATTGGACTAATCCTGAAAGAGAAGAAGTAAATGCTTTGGATAGTTACACTGTTGAAACTCCAGGTCAGTACTTGTTAGAAGTCTCTAATGAATACAACTGTGGAGATGAGCAATTGTTCGTGATTAATCCACTTCCAGATCTAGGATTAAAAGATACATTGCTATTTGAAGGACAAACGATAACCTTAGGACCTAATTTACCTTCGGAGTTTGCACCTTACTTTTTCGAGTGGCAAGATGGAAGTATTCTTCAAAGATTGGATGTTTCTGAAGAAGGGGAGTACATTTTGAAAGTAGAAGATAACATCGGATGTACTACTATTGATACTTCTTACGTAACAGTTAAACCTGTTGGAATCGAAGCTCCAAATGCATTTATTCCTTTGGGAGATGATGATAACAATAGATTCTATTTGAAAGAAATCAATGTTATTGAAGAATTCGAGATGTATGTTTATGACCGTTGGGGAGAGTTGTTATTTAAAACCAAAGAAGCCGGTAGAAACGGTGGATGGGATGGTAAATACAAAGGTAAACTTTGTCCTGCAGGCGCATATGTTTGGGTTGCATTCATAAATGGAGAACTTACAAACAAAGGAACATTTGTTTTGGTGAGATAATTTGATGAAAAACTTCATTTAATCAATAAATTAAATTTATTTTACATGTGTTTTGAGTTTTTACCTCGGTAGAAACTTAAAACACATTTTAAAAATCCCTCTTTACGAATCAATTACAGCTTTTTAAGAGCCTGATTTAAACAGTCTGGATTTTTGCAATACTCTAGTTCTTACTTAGCATATAATAAGCTAGAGCCGATTAATGTAAATACTAATTGAAATTTCTCTTCAAGAGAATACTAACTTTTTATCTATGAAAAAGGCACTTTTTGCTTTTTGTATGTTGGTTTTGGGAATTGTTACGGTGAGTAAAGCTCAAGATATCCGTTTTTCTCAGTTCTATGCTAATAAACTCTATTTGAATCCAGCCTTGGCAGGTTCAACTAATTTTCCAAGTGTAAGTTTAAATTACAGGAATCAATGGCCAAATTTAGATATGCCATTTGTGACCTATAGCGTTTCTTTCGATAACTTTTACGAAACACTTAATGGTGGTATTGGTATTTCTGTAATTCAGGATGATCAAGGAGACGGAGCGCTTAAAACCACATCTTTTGCTGGGATGTATTCGTTTTATTTACGAATTAACGATGATTTAATTGTAAGACCAGCCTTACAAGCTACTTTCATGCAAAAAAAGGTAGATTGGGAAAGTTTGGTTTTTCCAGATCAAGTATCTCCAATATACGGGAATATTTTTCCGCACAACACCAATGGAGACCCTCTTGCGAGACGTAAGGATGGATGGGATTTTTCATTAGGAGCGATTGCTTATTATAAAGATTTTTATTTCGGTATGGCAGCTCATCACCTTGCAAAACCAGATTTGAGTTTTGATGATGAACAGGAAGATAAGTTGGAAACCAAATATACTTTTCATGCAGGAGCCGAATTTGTATTAGGAGGAAGAAGCAGAAAATATGCCGATAATTGGATTTTAGCACCAGCATTACTATTTCAGCAGCAAGGTGATTTTTCTCAAATGAATTATGGCCTTTATGCAAGTAAAAGTTCAATGGTATTTGGTTTATGGTTTAATCAGAATTTTGAGTTGAACTACGATTCTTTTATTGCAATGGTAGGATTTGTGACAGAACGGTTCAAGGTCGCTTATAGCTACGATTACGCAATAACAAAATTAATGCATGCCAATTCAGGAGCTCATGAGATTTCGTTCTCATTTCCGCTAGCCTTTGATATGAGTAAAAGAAAAAGAAAAATTAAGGCGGTTCGTTCACCGGTATTTTAATTTTCAGAATGGATATAAAGAAAGGGCTGTCATTTTTGACAGCCCTTTTTCTATTTTTAGATCGTAATTATTATTTAATTCGTTCAACAAACTTTAATCTGATTTTTTTAAGTAAATCTAAATTGAGATTTTCAGCATAGATTCGGATGATATCAACTGCTTTAAAATGATCGTAAATAAAGCCAATAGAAGCATCAAAATGCAATAAATCCATATTGTACTTCACTTGCTTTGTAAGATCCTCAAATTCGCTCCAACTAAGTTGTTTGGGTATCTTAAAGTAACCATGATTAGCTTCAACAGTATCTAAATAAAAACCATCGCCAATTTCTTCTAAAGCAAAAAACTTATCCAATTGAATCATTGCTTTCGAATTGTGAGGAATAGATGCATTTGATTTAAGGCTAATGCCTTCTTCTAAATAGCAAGACTGTAAATCTTGAATTTGATCGTACTTTGTTAATCTCCTAATTCGAATAACATGATAAACGTTATTGAAAATCGTAATAGTACCTTGTGCAGCATGATACTTCTTATTGGTATCTGCCATTATTTTTTGAGTCGTACGAGTAAATTGCTCCAGATCGTATTTTTTGTCTGTTACCAGATAAATATAGTGAGGTGTGACATCCTTTTGAATTCCCTCGTAATATTCATAGTAACCAGGAAAAGGATTGGTCGCCTCTAAAACAATTGTGTGAGGCAATATTTTACTATCAATAACTTCAAGCGTTTCCTCTTTAATTAAGCTTCCAAATTTTATTATAAAGTTTTTATCTGTCATAGGAGAAGGATTATCAGGTTATTAATGCGTTTGTCTTATTTAAACATAGTAAAAATTACGTCGAAAAACAAGACTAAAAACTCTTTTTAATAAGGTAAAATTTCTTTAATGATCTCTTGTGAAAACTGGTTCTAGATCCTTCGATAAAGAAGGATTGTACATGTAACCATCCATATTAAAAGCTTTTATTTCTTCAGGATTGGTAATTTGATTTTGAATAATGAAACGAGTCATTAATCCTCTTGCTTTCTTGGCAAAGAAACTGATCATTTTGTATTCCCCGTTTTTCAAATCCTTAAAGACAGGGGTTATGATTTCGGCTTTTATCTTTTTCTTGTTTATGGATTTAAAATATTCATTAGAGGCTAAATTTATTAGTTGTTTGTGATCGTATTCTTTTAAATCTTTGTTAATGGAGTTCGTAATTTTGTCTCCCCAAAACTGATAAAGATTATCACCCTTCTTTGTTTTTAGTTTTTTTCCCATTTCCAATCGATAAGCCTGTATTAAATCCATAGGTTTAAGCACTCCATATAATCCTGAAAGAATACGAAGATTGGTTTGAGATTGTTCAAATTCTGCATCGGTAAATGTGCCAGCGTCAATTCCCGTATAAACGTCTCCTTTAAAGGCCAATAAAGCTTGTTTTGCATTGTCGGGAGTAAATGGAGGATGCCATTCATGAAAGCGTTCGAAATTAAGTTGTGCAAGTTTCGGACTAACACCCATCAATTCTTTAATATCATCAACTTTAAATTTGCGAAGCTCTTTAACAAGTTGTTTAGATTCTTTAATGAATGAAGTTTCAGAGTGAATATTAGATTGTGCTTGGCTTTCAAAATCTAAAGTTTTAGCCGGCGATATAACGATTAGCATAATTTGTTTTTTTTGATTGAATTTTAAAATTAGACATAAAAGATTGAATCATCAATAGTGTTTATGATTATTGATAAAGTCTTAGTTTTTATCTATCATGTGCTTGAAATAAAAAAAAGGTGAATCCAATGGAAACACCCTTTAATAATTTAATCTTTATAAGTTTTTATCTGGATATAAATTCTCCCACCATTGTGGCTGTTCTTTTAAATGTTTAGTGAAGTATGCAAAAATGGTGTTATTCCATAAAATACGTTGTGTATAATTCAGTATTTGATGGTTTTGGTTTTTAACCTGTACAAAATCCACATCTTTACCTAATAACTTAAGTGCTTGATACATTTGAATACTTTCTCCAAGTGGAACATTAGTATCTACACTACCATGAATAAGTAGCATTGGTGTATTTACCTTATTGGCATTAAAAAGAGGACTTTGATCGACATACAATTTTCTATGGTTCCAAGGAAATGATTTTCCAGAGGCATTAACACTGTAGCTATATCCCCAATAACCTTCACCCCAATACGAGGTGATATCACTAATTCCGGCATGAGAAATTGCAGCAGCAAAAATATCGGTTCTCGTCTGAAGTAACATAGTCATGAAACCACCATAAGAAGCGCCAATGCATCCAATTTTGTCAGCATTAATAAATGAATGAGATGCAGCAAATTTCTTGGTTCCTTCAATAATTTCGTCAGCTGTTGTAATCCCCCAATTATTTTGATGTTCTGCAGAAAATTCCTGACCAAAACCTGTTGCTCCACTAGGTTGAAGTAGATAAACAACATAGCCCATAGCAGCATATAAATTTAAAGGGTAGCGTCCACCGAAACTACGCTCCACAGGTACTGTTCCTGCATAGTAGTTTACAATCATTGGGTACTTTTTGTTAGCATCAAAATTGGGAGGGTAATACACGCGACCAATAATTGTTTTGCCATCTTCTTTAGTGAAATTCCAGTTTTCGGTTTTACCAAATTGAATGTTTTCTAAATGTTCTTTTTCTGGATTTGAAATAACTTGTGTTTGCTGATTGCTTAGTTGATAAACGGAAGCTTTGTAAGGGGAAGAAATAGAACAGGCAACATAGCTGATTACTTCTCCATTGTTAGACATGTTAAAATTACGCACGACATCTGATTTGCTATCTAATACCGTAAATTCTTTGGTTGAAAGGTCGTAACTAAATAATCTTACATAGTCCATATCCTGAGCCTGCAGATAGATTTTGTTATCTTTTGCATTCCATTTTGCATTACCAATTGATGGATCGAATTCGTAAGAAATTGGATCGATTTTTTTAGATACTAAATCATAAATGTAAAGCTGCCCGTCGTAATTGTTTGCTAAGGCCTGGTCGCCGATATTTTCTCCTATTTCTCCAAAACAGGATGGGCCACCTTGAACCAAGAGTTTAGTTCCGTCAGGTGAGTACTGAGCTTGCCCGCTAACTAGTTTATCTTTCCAAATGGTATCAACAGCAAAAGTTTCCACATTCATTTGATAAAGATTCTGCTTAAAATATGGGTATCCGCTATAATCGGGTTGCGAGCTTGTGAAAAGGATATGCTTACCATCAGAACTTATGTCCGCTAAATCAGTACTTAAAGTACCATAGGTTAGTCTTTGCTTAACACCGCTTTCAACGTCCAGTTTGTATAGGAAGCTACGATACCTGAATCCCGGCAAACGATCTTCCATACCTTGAATTTTTCTAATTTTCCATTCTTTAGAATGATCTTTCGCTACAGAGTAAAGAAGGGTTTTAGTATTAGGAGCCCAAGTGTATGATGAGAAATCGGAAAGGTTACTCGCGATTTGCTTTTCTTTTTTATTTTCAAAATCGAAAATGAAAATTGATGTTTTTTTATTGTACGATTTGACATATGAGATTTTATTGCCAATTGGAAGCCATTTGATGTTTGTCAATTGACTACCTCTGAAAGTTGAAAGTATTTTTCCAGTAGAAACTTCTTGTATTTCTTTCCAGCTCTCAACTTTGTCCGATGGAGGAAGTGTGCGACTGTAAGAAATTAATGCATATTTTCCATCGTAAGAAAGAACAGAGCTCTTTACTTTAGTTCCGTCTAATACTTTATTGATATCCATAAATTGCTTTGGAGATAATGACAAGTTAAATGTGTCATTATTCCAATCTGTCTTTGCTTTCAAACTCAATTTAAACTTGTTATTTTTTTTTCCTGTTAAAACTTTAAGTACTATTTTATGATGTCCTTGTTCTAGTTTTAAGCTCTCATTTAGCACTTTCTCCTTTTCTGTTTCATGTTTGTAATGGGATATTTTTTTCACACCATCTATGTAAACTTCAAGCATAGGAAAAGTAGCAAGCTCAAGTTCTACTTCGCTCCACTGATCTGTATTTAGATAGGATACAAAATAATAAATTTGATTCTCTTTGTTGGGAAGGCTAATATATCCTTTAGAAGTTTGTTTTTCCCATGCAAATTCTTGTCCATTCCAATTTAATTTATCAGATTCTCTCGGATTGATATCAGAAAGATCTTTTTGGTTTTCTTGAAGGAGATTTTTTAGTTCGAAAGTTTTTCCTGAAAAATCTTCTGTAGTATGGAAAGCAGGTAGATGCAATTGAATTGCCTCGGTTCGTAGCCATTTGCTTATTGTTTTTTGTTTGTTATCCTTGTCTGCGTTTGCAAATGCAAGGTTAATACATAGAATGGCACTTACTGCCAATACAAAGATCCGTTTCATGGTTTTTTTATTTTCGGTTTGTTGATTATTGCCAATACTATGGATTTTTAAGTGGATAAAAAAGAACATTTGTTAGTTTAACTTGTGTTTTTCGATAATCGTATGGTTTTCCAAGAAAATCAAGCTTAATTTAGATTGGAATGCATCACATTGATGAGGCAAAATAGCTAATAAATCAATTTAATATGAGTTTTATTGATTTAAAGTTTTGGTTGGATTCAGAAAAATACCATATATTTGTTTTACTCAAAAATGGAGGAAAGCTATGAATACAATTGTTTCATTATCATCTTGCACTTATAAAAGCTAAATCAGCTTAAGCTTTCCGTATTCACATCGATTTTTATTTTTTAATTGTAAGGGAGCTGTAAGGCAACCCATGCGATATATTTATACACCTATAACTTTGGAGGGATTATCATGAGTAAATCATATGACTATTATATGTCAGTAACGGAATTTGTACCGTTCAGAAACAAAATAGGTTTCAATAGAAAAGAAAAATTAAACGAATTTATTCAACATCATAAGCGAAAACAAAATGCTTCAGAATATCAATATAAGAAAGAATACTAGTAGAAGTAAAGTTAGAAATAAAATCATACGAATTTGGGAATTGTTTCGCGAAGCTGTATCGGGAAAGGAAAAAAATCATACCGAAGGAAACATTAAAAAAGCCTTGTTTCTGCTTGCAATTCCAATGGTTTTAGAAATGATTTTTGAATCGGTATTTGCCATTGTAGACATTTACTTTGTATCTAAACTAGGAGATGACGCAGTTGCAACTGTTGGAATTACCGAATCGATAACCACAATAGTTTATGCCATTGGCTTTGGTTTATCGATGGCAACAACAGCTTTGGTTGCCAGACGAATTGGAGAGAAAAAACCTGAAGAGGCATCGAAAGTAGCCTTTCAGGCTATCGTTACCGGAGCGATTGCATCCATATTTATAGCCGTAATCGGGATATTTTATTCTCGAGATTTATTAGGTTTAATGGGCGCCAATTCGACCATTGTAAACGAAATGTCGGGCTATACTACCATTATTTTGGGGAGTAATATTATCATCATGATGCTCTTTATTAATAATGCAATATTTCGATCGGCAGGTGATGCTGCTCTATCGATGAGGGTTTTAATTGTAGCCAACTGTCTAAATATTATTTTAGATCCTTTGTTGATTTTTGGCTTAGGACCGATTCCAGCAATGGGAGTAGAAGGAGCGGCTATTGCAACATCAATTGGTCGTGGAATAGCAGTGATTTATCAGTTTGTATTACTTGCAAAAGGAAGTGGTCAAATTCACTTAAGAAGAGAGCACATTAGGATCAAATTGAAAACGATGAAACAATTGATTGGATTATCTGTTGGTGGTATAGGTCAGAATATAATTGCAACTTCGAGTTGGATTGGTTTAATGAGGATAATGGCTGAATTTGGTAGTGCTGCAATAGCAGGTTATACAATTGCAATTCGAATTCTTATTTTTATTCTTTTGCCATCTTGGGGATTGAGTAATGCGGCTGCTACTTTGGTAGGTCAAAATTTAGGAGCTGAACAACCAGATAGAGCCGAAAAATCGGTTTGGGTTGCTGGTAAGATCAATGTGATTTTTCTTGGTTTAATAGGAGTCGTTTTTTACCTGTTTCCACGTTTTTTCATTGAATTGTTTACAATGGATCAGGCTATTGTAAGTAATGGAATACAAGCTTTGCAGATTATAAGTATTGGCTTTGTATTTTACGGACTAGGAATGGTTTTATTAAACGCTTTAAATGGAGCTGGTGATACAAAGACTCCTACAATTTTGAATTTCATTAGCTTTTGGCTAGTTGAAATTCCAATTGCCTATTTTTTAGCAATTCACTTTGCTTGGGATCAAAAAGGTGTTTTCTACTCCATAATAATTGCAGAAATGACACTTACTTTAATAGCATTTTTCTGGTTTAAACAAGGGAAATGGAAATTGAAAAAAGTATAGAATAACTAAGGTCTGATTTGAAATATTCAAGTCAGACCTTCTGTTTTAATTGTGGTATGTTTCGGTAAGGTGTTTATGAATAATTTGCGAAAACATTTTTGAGCTAATTGGTTTGGATAAATAGTCGTTGCATCCAGCCTCCATTGCTCTTCGTTTATCATCTGCCATAGCATAAGCTGTTTGTGCAATTACAGGAATTGTTTTGTTGATTTTTCGGATCTCTTGAGTTGCAATTAAGCCATTCATAACAGGCATTTTTATATCCATCAAGATTAAGTCTACATTTGTTTTTTTATTGATAATATCTACGGCTTCCTGACCATTTTTTGCATGTAGAACATTAAAATTGTACCGGTTCAAAAGGTCATTTATGTAGATGAAGTTTGATGGTTCATCTTCAGCAACTAATATCGTTTTTCCTGCTCTTTGTAATAATAGATCATTGTTTTCTTCGGGTTCTTTTAAACTGCTAGCTGTTGTTGGTAAATAAGGTATTGAGAAAAAGAAAGTAGCTCCGTGGTTAATTTCAGATTCTACTCCTATTTCACCTCCAAATAGATCTACAATTCCCTTTGCAATTGATAAGCCAAGCCCTGTTCCTGATTGCACAATTGATTTATCATGCTCATTTTGTCTGAAGCGTGCAAAAATATGTTCATGATATTCTTCTTTGATTCCAATTCCGGTGTCTTTTACTTGGAACAGTAGCTGATTGTTAGTCAATTCGTATCTTAACTCAATTTCCCCTTTTCTCGTAAATTTTTGTGCGTTTTCAATTAGATTTGATAGCACCTGACTCAATCTTGTGGTGTCAGTTGAAATGTAACTGTTTTCATCACTGAAAAATTTGTTTGTTGAAAAGCTAACGCGATTGTTCGTGTTTGTGATGGAAAACTGATTAAAAAGATCATCAATTAGTTTGTTTAATTGACATGTTTCGTAGCAAAGATTAAATTGTCCAGCATCAATTTTTGAGATGTCAACAATATCAGAAATAATCGTTAGTAATCTTTGTCCTCCCGATTGAATTAGATTCAGATAAAGGTCTTTTTTTAGCTTTGGGATGTCTTCTTTTTTTAGGAATTCAGAAAAGCCAAGAATTGAATTTAAAGGGGTTCTAATTTCATGAGACATATTGGCTAAAAAAGCAGATTTAAGTTGCTCACTTTCTTCGGCCTTTTCTTTTGCAACTTTTAATTCTCGAGTACGAATGTCAATTTTATTGTCTAATTCTGTATTGAAATCTTTTAGTTCTCCATATGCTTGTTTCAATTCAAAAATAGTTTCTGTTAAAATTTCTTGTTCACTTTTGTCATGAATATTATTTTCAGAAATACCTTCTTTTTGGTAAAGCATTCTTAAATCTTGTATGAATTCATGTATCGGTTGAGAAATACTTTTTGAAATAATAAAGGCAGATATGGTACTTAGAGGCAGTATTATTGAAATGATCAGAAGAAGTATGAATCTACTGTTTTTACTGTTTTTTAACGATTCAAGACGGAATTCATCTGCCTTACTTTGTGCAAAGTCTGTTAAGATTTTTGTTTTCTGAAATAATAAATTCACATGTACAGCACCTTTATCTCGAGTAATGTTAGCTGCCTCAATATCATTTCCATTTGATTTCAGATAAATTACTTCATTTCTAATTTTTTTCCATTTCGTATAGGTTTTATAGGTGTCATTTACAATTTTTTTGTCGCCAAGAAAACGTTCTGAAACTAAGGAAAATGCATTTTTAATTTCTTTATCGTATTGATTTACTAAATTGATTGATTGATGTAATTGTTCTGTGTTATTTGCTAAAACAACATCTTTCATTGAACGGTGAATTGCATTGATCCCAATATTGATGTCTTTTACTGAATTACTAACAGTAAAAGGATGTTTGTAGATTGCTTCAGTGCTATTACCTATGTTTTTAACCAAAACAAAGGAGGTAATTCCGATTGTGAAACTAAAAAATAGAATGATTGAAAATCCGATAATAAGACGAGTTTGAAATTTAAGACTCTTCATATTTTATATGTTTGCCTGCTTGATTTGGCTTTTAATTATTTGGTTAAATAAAACATTAACACCTAAGATAGTCAACTAATTGGTAGTGTGCAAATTAAGTTTCGTATAAGGTGGTGTATCTAATTGGAAATTAAATATGATTATAGGTATGTTTGTATTTTAGCAGATTGTACAATTCACTTACTATTCAATCCGAATTTAAGACTTATACTTAAACAAAAAACCCCAAGTCTTTTAGCTTGGGGTTTTATTATTTGTAAAATAAAGTATCTTATCGTTTTTCCATTAGGACTATGTTTTCCACATGATGTGTGTGTGGGAACATGTCAACAGCTTGTATTTTAGTTACTTTATAAGCATGGTCCATCATCTCAAGATCTCTTGCTTGTGTTGCTGAATTACAACTGACATAAACAATTCGATTTGGGGCAGCCTGTAGAATAGTTTCAACCACATCAGCATGCATACCTGCTCTTGGTGGGTCAACAATCATCATATCAGGATGACCATGTTCAGCAATGAATTCCGCATTTAATACATTCTTCATATCACCAGCAAAGAAAGCCGTATTATCAATCCCATTAATTTCTGAATTCAACTTAGCATCTTCAATTGCTTCTGGCACATATTCAATACCAATTACTTTTTTAGCCTGACGAGCCACGAAATTAGCAATGGTTCCTGTTCCTGTATATAAGTCGTAAACAACTTCGTCTTTCTGAATATTAGCAAATTCACGAGTTTTGCTATATAATTCGTAAGCTTGTTCCGAATTGGTTTGATAGAATGATTTTGGTCCAATTTTGAACTTTAAATCTTCCATTTGCTCGAAGATATGATCTTCACCTTTATAAAGAATAACATCCTGATCAGTAATGGTGTCATTAGCTTTCTCGTTGATGATATACAATAATGAGGTAATCTCCGGGAATTTCTCAGCTATATGAGCCATAAGACCTTCGCGTTTCTCCACATCTTCGTGATAGAAAACAACGATAGCCATTACATCACCTGTTGTTGAGGTTCTGATAATTAGTGTGCGAAGAAATCCTTCCTGAGCACGAATATCGAAGAAGCTCAAATCATTGGCAAAAGCATATTCCTTAATTGCTAAACGAATGGCATTTGAAGGTTCTGCTTGAAGATGACATTTATTGATATCAACAACCTTGTCGAATAATTTTGGCACATGGAAACCAACAGCTGGTGTTCTAATAATTTCGTCTCCTAATGCAATTTCTTCATTTGTAAGATATCTTTTATTCGAAAAAGTGAATTCAAGCTTGTTACGGTAGAATTCTGTTTTTGCCGAAGGTAAAATTGGATTTGCCTCAGGTAAATCTATTTTTCCAATTCGACTTAAATTATCAAGAACTTCTTGTTGTTTGAAGTTTAGTTGTTCCTCGTATGGTAAGTTTTGCCACTTGCATCCTCCGCAGATACCAAAATGCTCACAAAAAGCATCTACTCTTAAATCAGAATATTTATGAAATACAACAGGATGACCCTCCATATAACTTTTACGTTTTTTTGTCACCTGCACATCCACAACATCGCCAGGTATCACATTGGTTACAAATACAACCTTATCGTCTACCTTAGCAATGGCCTTTCCTTCGGCTGCTAACTTTACTATTTCAATGTTTTCCAGTAAGGGTTTTCTGTTTCTTTTACGTCCCACGAGTACAATTGTTTTTAAATATGGCCACAAAGATACAATTTCAAATGATATGGTATCAATTTGTTAATTAATGAATGTGTAATTACTTATTTGTTTATATTTACCGTGTATTCCAAAGCCACATTTCAATTTTTATTAAAAGTACTATGAACAAGTTACTTGCTGTTTTTGCACTATTTGTATTGGTTTCGTGTGGAACAAAATCAACAACAAAAGTTCCATGTTTTGCATGGTTAGGAGGTCCTGGTGAAGCTACGGATATCGAATTAAAAGCCAACTTTACGGATTTAAAGGAAAAAGGTATTGATGGATTGATGTACAATGGAGGACATGATCCTGCGGTATATCAACGAGTAGGAAAAATTGCAAAAGAAGCAGGCCTCGAGTTTCATACTTGGATTCCAACCATGGTTCAGGGAAAGGATAAGAATATTTCTCCTGATTTATATGCCGTAAATGGGAATGGAGAATCTGCCTATGATAAACCTGCTTATGTAGATCATTATACTTTTTTGTGTCCAAATAAAGAAGAGGTTTATCAATATCTATCTAATTTATATACTAGCATTGCTGCTTTACCCGAAGTAGACGGAGTGCATTTGGATTATATCCGTTACCCGGATGTAATTTTGGCAGAAGGTCTGTGGGAGAAGTATGATTTAATTATGGATAAAGAATATCCTGAATTTGATTATTGTTATTGCGACAAATGCAAAGCTGATTTTAAAGCTAAATCGGGAATTGAGATTGCTAATCAGTCTCAAGCACGAGAAATCAATGAATGGAAAAAATTCCGTCAAGATTTAATTACAAAAATGGTAAATCGATTGGTGGAAGATGTACATGCAAAAGGCAAAAAGATTACTGCAGCAGTTTTTCCGGGGCCACATTCACACGCTGTAAAAATGGTTCGTCAGGAATGGGATCAGTGGAATTTAGATGCATTTTTACCAATGAACTACAACGATTTTTACTTGGAAGGAACCGAATGGATTGGGAAAATGTGCAAAGAATCATCTGAAAGTTTAAATGGACAGAAACCGGTTTACAGTGGATTGTTTATTTGTCCAAAACCAGATTCGAAAGCAAAAGAAGCAGATCCTGAAAACCATGGTTTACTTCCAGAAGAAATGGCAGAAGCAATAAGAGAATCAATGGTGAATGGAGCAGCAGGAATCTGCTTGTTTACACCTGATAGAATGACGGATGCACATTGGCTTGAATTTGAAAAAGCAATTCATAAGGATTATTCTAAGTAATAGAAATAACCTAGAGGGAATATTAAAAATAAAAAAAGGGAATTCAGTTTTGAATTCCCTTTTGTTTTAAATGTTTTTTGGTGATTCAATTTCAGTTAAATTCATTAATATTTCTTTGATGTCTTTTGTTCTGGCATTTGTATTTAGCCAGATTACAGCAGAATCAACAGAGCTGAAAATTTTTATATCAGTATTTAAATGTTGAATCCCTTCCATGAACAAAATTGTTTGCACTACTTGATCTGGGGTGCTGGTTATAACAGCAATTTTATCTACAAGATTGTAGATTTTATCGTTTTGAAAAAAAGTAGTGTAAAGTTCACTATCAGCAACAGAAGCTTTCAGTCTTAATTTTGTTACATCAATTAAAACATCAACTGGACTGGTGTGGTCTAAATTGGAAAAAACTTCCTGAAATTCATTAATCAATTCTCGCTGTACAACTTCCCCTCTACATGCCTTTATTAAAAGCCTGTGTTCATCCCAAAATGAGTATTTTACAAATTTCATTACTTAACAATGTTTGTTAATATATTGTTTTATACATAGATAGTGGTTTTTTTTAATGGTTTGCAAATGTAATTCTTTTTCTAAAACTAACAAATGACATGATTACTTAGAGGATAAAATATTAGGTTTGCAGAATAATTAAACACAACAACTAACAAAAAATATAATCATGAATCATTTGTTTGTACCCAATTCGGGGCGAGTAAATTTAAAGGATATTGTTTTTGATGAGAAATTGTCATTAAAAGTAGATCAGTTTTTAAGAGAATATGAGCATGTTGAAATTTTGAGTCAATATGGCTTACCTGTTATGAACAAGCTATTGCTTCATGGAAAATCGGGTTGTGGAAAAACAATGACTGCAAGGGCATTAGCAAATCATCTTGGAAAAAAGTTGAAAACCATTAATTTGGGAAATATTGTTTCTTCTAAATTAGGCGAAACTTCAAGGAATATTGCCGCAGCCTTTAAAATGGTTGAAACACAAGAAGCTGTATTGTTTTTTGATGAATTCGATTCTCTAGGTAAGGAAAGGGACTACGATAATTCCGATAGTAGTGAAATGAAAAGGGTTGTGAATAGTATGATTCAATTGATTGACTCTTTACCCAAGAACTCAATTATTATTGCTGCAACCAATCAATTGGGTTTAATTGATGAGGCATTAATTCGACGTTTTGAATTGAAGCTTGAATTTCACAATCCAGATGCCAAATATCTCGATGAATTATACGATAAGTTGATTTCGAAATATCCAGAAGAATATCAGAAAGTGAATCGAATTTATGATATTTCATTTGCAGAGGCAGAAACAATTGTAATGCAGGAAGTAAAAGAAAATATTATAAAGTCAGAGCTCCTAAAAAAAGAGCAAAAAATGCAGCAAGATCAACTTCACATTATTTGTGAAAATTAGGATGTTTGTATTTACTGATTAATGATTACGAATAACTGCGAACTGTTGTTATCTTTGTCGCTTTAATAGAAAAATCTGAATTGGTATGATCTCATTAAACAATCTTACGGTTGAATTTGGCGGCTTTACTTTGTTTAAGCAAGTTAGTTTTATTGTGAATACTCGCGATAGAATCGGTTTGGTGGGAAAGAATGGTGCAGGAAAATCAACACTCTTAAAAATCTTTGCTGGAAAACAGGAGGCTACTAAGGGGACAGTTAGTATACCTAACGAGATTAAGATTGGATATTTGCCTCAGCAAATGAAGCATGAGGATGGAAGAACGGTAATTGAAGAAGCTTTAACTGCTTTTGAAGAAGTGATTCAATTGGAGAAGGAGATTGCTCAAATAAATAATGAGATTGCCGAGCGTACAGATTACGAATCAGAGGAATATATGAAATTGATAAATCGTTTAACGGAAAAGAACGATAGGTTTCATATGATGGGAGGAGAGAATATTCAAGCTGAAGCAGAGCGTACTTTGTTAGGTTTAGGATTTTTACGTAGCGATTTTAATCGTCAGACTGATGAGTTTTCAGGCGGATGGCGAATGCGTATAGAATTGGTAAAGATATTACTTCGTCGTCCTAATGTATTTCTACTGGATGAGCCGACTAACCACTTGGATATTGAATCGATTCAATGGCTGGAAGATTTCTTGAAAACTTATCCTGGAGCTGTTGTGCTGGTTTCTCATGATAGAGCATTTCTTGATAATATTACCAATCGTACGGTTGAAATCTCGGTTGGAAAAATATACGATTATAAAGTATCCTATACAGAGTATGTCCAATTACATGCCGAGCGACGTGAGCAGCAGATGAAAGCTTACGTGAATCAGCAAAAAATGATTAAGGATACCGAAGATTTTATAGAACGATTCCGTTATAAAGCTACTAAGTCGGTTCAGGTACAATCACGTGTAAAGCAATTAGAAAAGCTGGATCGAATTGAAGTAGATGAGGTTGACAATTCAAAGTTGAATTTGAAATTCCCACCAGCGCCTCGTTCAGGAGATTTGGTTTGTCAGGTGAAAGATTTGAGTAAATCTTATGGCGATAATCTAGTATTGAAAGACCTAGAGTTTGTTATTGAGCGTGGTGAAAAGTTAGCCTTTGTTGGTAAGAATGGCGAAGGTAAGTCGACCCTTGTAAAAGTGTTGATGGGCGAGTTGGATCATACGGGTATTTGTAAAATTGGACATAATGTGAAGATCGGTTACTTTGCACAGAATCAGGCGATGTTACTTGATGAGAATAAAACGGTTTTCGATACAATTGATGATGTTGCCGTGGGAGATGTACGAACTAAGATTCGTGATATTCTGGGAGCATTCATGTTTGGTGGCGAAGATATCGATAAGAAGGTGAAAGTTTTATCAGGAGGAGAGCGTTCGCGATTGGCTATGATTCGTCTTTTGCTGGAACCTGTAAACTTGCTTGTTCTTGATGAGCCTACCAACCATCTTGATATGAAATCGAAGGATGTGTTAAAAGAAGCACTTTTGAAATTTGAAGGAACGGTAATTGTTGTTTCGCACGATAGAGAGTTTCTGGATGGTTTATCTTCTAAGGTATATGAGTTTACGAATAAGAAGATAAAAGAACATTTGGGTGGTATTTATTCATTTCTTCAGAATAAGAAAATGGATTCTTTGAAGGAGCTGGAAGTAAAGAAAAATATCGTACAAACGCAGGTGGAAATAGCTCCTTCGGATAATAAAATGAATTATTTGGAGCGCAAAGAAATGAGTAAAAAGATTTCCAAAATGGAAAGGGCGGTCTCTACTGCAGAAGACAATATTGCGCGTTTCGAAGAGCAAATTGTCGAGATGGAAGACATGCTAGCCAATCCAGAAAAAATGCAAGATCAAAGTTTGTTCTCAAAATATGAACAAGCAAAGAAAGATCTTGAAAATGAAATGACAGCGTGGGAGAATTACAATGAAGAACTTGAAAATTTAATTGCTGAAAAAGGAGAATAAGAGTGGGGCTATACTCAAAAAAAATGTGAATAATATTCTTAGTGATTTTTGCGTGATTTTTCTTTATCTTAAAAGAAAAAATGCCCAAACTATCTGCTCACCCAACCCATCTTAACGAACGCATTAAATCCCTCGATATCCTTCGCGGATTTGCCCTTTTAGGGATTTTACTAATTAATATTCTTCTGTTCGCATTGCCGAATGCCGCATTTTCAAACCCTTCGGTTATGGGGGACTTATCCTCTTCAGATCACTTTTCGTATTATTTGGTTCATGTTTTTGGAGAACTTAAATTCATGACAATGTTTTCGATCCTTTTTGGAGCAGGAATACTTCTGTTCATAACAAGGTTAGAGAATAAGGAAATTGATGGTTCTAAAATTCACATTAGAAGAATGCTTTGGCTTCTTTTATTTGGTATGATACATGCCTATTTTATCTGGTTTGGAGACATTTTAGTAGCCTATTCCTTAATTGGTTTAATTGCAGTTTTATTACGAAAAATGAAGGATCAATGGAAGATTGTATTGTGTGTAATTTTGTACCTCATTCCAATGGGATTTTTCTATATGATTGGTAGCCTTTTTGAAAGTATGCCTAAAGAAATGGCAGCAGATGCAATGAAAGATTTTAGTCCATCACAAGACCTATTAAAGGCAGAAATTGATTTGTACCAAGTTGGTTCGTGGTTCGATATTTTTGTGAAACGTGCTAAATTGAATATGAATTATCAAGTTGGATCATTTTTTATGCTCTCTATGTGGAGAACTACTGGGATGATGCTTTTGGGTATGGTTCTATTGAATAAAGGCATATTGTCTGCTGAAAAATCAAAATTGTTTTATTTGATTTTGGCTGTTGTTGGATTAACTGTTGGAACTCTTTTCAGTAATGAGGGAATTCATCAGATGATTGAAGCAAAGTGGGAGGTAATCCATTTTTTTAAGTTTGGTTATCAATTTAATTATTTCGGCAGCTTATTCACTTCTTTAGGCTACATTGGCTTGATCATCTTGATTTATCAAATGAAAATTTTACAATTTTTGACAAAAGCTCTCGAAGCAGTTGGTCGAATGGCTTTTACGAACTACCTTTGCCAATCCATAATTTGTTCCATCATTTTTTATAGTTATGGCTTTGGAATGTTTGCACGCTTCTCTAGAATTGAACTGCTTGCATTGGTCGCACTGATCTGGATATTCCAAATGATTTCATCTTATTACTGGTTGAAATATTATAGAATGGGACCATTTGAATGGTTGTGGCGTTATCTAACTTATAAAGAAAAACCACAATTATCACTAAATGTAAAACACCAATAAGCAAATTGATAAATGGCTAAACAAAGACAGGAAATGTTGTTCGGAATTAGAGCAACGATGGAAGCGATTAAAAGCGAAAAAGAAATAGAAAAAGTATTACTACAAACTGGTTTATCTGGTAACTTATTTCAAGAATTATTCGATTTAATTCGCGAAAAAGGTGTAGAATATCAATTTGTGCCTTCTGAAAAGATAAAATCTTTAGATCAGCATAATAATCAGGGTGTTATTGCTTTAATTGTGCCAATTCCTTACCAGGAAATAGAGGACGTGATTCCGCAGATTTTAGCGGAAGGGAAAACACCTTTAATTTTGATTTTAGATCAGATTACTGATGTGAGAAACTTTGGAGCTATCGCTCGTTCAGCAGAATGTGCTGGGGTACAGGCGATCATTATTCCATTCAAAAACTCGGCTAAGATTACACCAGATTCAATTAAAACATCAGCTGGAGCTTTGTATAACATTCCAGTTTGTAGAGTTCAAAATTTGAAAACAACAGCGCGTAATTTAAAGAAAGAAGGAATTCGTATTGTAGCTGCAACTGAGAAAGCAGAAAAAGTATATACAGAAGGAGATTTTTCATTGGCTACTGCAATTATTATGGGGTCAGAGGATACTGGTATCGAAGATGCATTGTTGCGCTTAGCGGATGAGCAAGTTAAAATTCCAATTACAGGTTCTATTGAATCTTTAAATGTATCGGTTGCTGCATCACTAATGGTGTATGAAGCGGTTCGTCAAAGAGGATAAATAGTAAACAAGACGATATATCGAACGCAAGAATTTAATTCTTGCGTTTTTTATTTTTCTTTAACCCAGCTTGGCATATCAGCCGATTTGGGTTTTCTGCCATAAAAGAAATCATCTAAAGGAACAGCAATTCGTCTAAACAGAGGCGAATGTTTTATGCCCC
This sequence comes from Labilibaculum sp. DW002, assembly GCF_029029525.1. Lineage (NCBI taxonomy): Bacteria > Pseudomonadati > Bacteroidota > Bacteroidia > Marinilabiliales > Marinifilaceae > Paralabilibaculum > Paralabilibaculum antarcticum. The sequence continues at coordinate 109,687 of NZ_JAKJSC010000002.1, forward strand.
AACGAATAGAGTTGTGCAGAAGGTTATCTGGGTGGGAATATGGGCAAGTAGCCATGCAACGACCACAATCTGTGCCTGCTTTAGCCCAGTAGGTAAAGCATGCCTCAGAATTAATTTGCCAGCGTTTAATACCATTTACTTGTTTTGGGGTATCAAAAGATATTGCTTTGCTTGGACAAACATCGGCACATTTCTTACAGCGGTTGCAGAAATCTAACATACTGTGGTTCTGTTGATATTTGTGAACTGGAATTTCAAAATTAGTTGTAACAACCCCTAAGCGAACTCGAGGACCCTCTTTTGGAGTCATTAATAAGCCCATACGGCCAATTTCTCCTAATCCAGCATCTCTTGCTACCAAAGGACAAACAACTTCGTAATTTCCATCAATATGAGCTTTGGCCGAATAGCCTAAGCTTCTTAAAAATTGACCAATTTGTATCGCAATTCGACCTGCTTCTAAATATTGTTGTCCTGATTCCATGACAATTGAGGCTTGCGGTGCTGCAGTCACCATTTCTTGCGTCATTTCTACAGTAAATGCAATTGCATATTGATGATGCTCTTTTATTTCTTGCCCATAACTTTCTCCTCGGCCTTTATGGGAATAATAGTGGTAGTTTTCTATTTTAGTAAAACCAATGTTCAAAGCTCCTAATTTCTTACTCCATCCAATTAAAAATTCTAACATTCTTTCAGGAGATATCTCTTCTTTCTTTTGGTTTACAGGGCCATCAATGGCATCTTTAAATTGATCTACAGTGTAAAAACTTGCGTTAGATGCTGCATAGGCCAATTTATTGTAAAAGATTGATTTGTTAGATAATAGACCTGCTTCTTTTCGAAATTCATTGTCAGTTGCCTTACGATTTGGATTCTTTGAGTAATAATCTTCGTACCTCTGACTCCCTGGTTTTAATTCATTTCTCGAGAACATGATGTCCCGCTCATCAATTTGTGTTTTAGGAAAGCGATCAGTTCTATTTTTCGAAGTAGGTAGTGGAATACTAAATGCTACTGCTGTTAATATCAGATCAATTAATAGTATGATTGCTACAATTTCCCATGAATATTGCCAAGATAAAAAATAAGGAATTGGCAAAATTATTGCAATAAGGAGAGCTCTAAAACTTGCTCTTTTCTCATTCTCGAACCAGAATATAATAGCACTATATAACAGCCCAATAAAGAATATAATAGCACAAGTCAAACAAAAATATAATGCCAAAGTAGATATCAAATCCATAGGAGTAAAAATTTAGAGGATTGAAAGATAAAAGTATTTTCGCAGCTTGCTTTTGTTTCCTTCTAATTTGGACTCTTTCTTTGGTTGAGTTTGGTTTAAAAAAGAATTACCCGAATCAAATGAATTTGATCCGGGTAATTATCTATAGTAATATTAGGGTTAGAATGCTTTTTTATTCTGATTACTGAAAGTTGCTTACATCACTTGTGTTTGCTACGCTTTTCAGATTCAGCACCGCTAATTTGCATAAATTAATTCTTCTATGCAAACGTTTCCTTAATCTTTTTACTAATACTTCAATATTTATGGGTATAATCCCAACTTATACCTTATAAACAAAGGCATTAATGCTCATACCAGCACCTACTGATGCGAATATAAGGTTATCTCCTGTTTCAAATTCATGACCTTCCAATTCTCCTTTCGCAATCATATCGTAAAGAATAGGTACGGTTGCTACCGAGTTATTTCCCATTTTTTTGATAATCATTGGCATAATATCTTCCGGAACTTTTCTTTCACCGTACAAGCGAAATAAGCGTTTGGCAATGGCCTCGTCCATTTTTTCGTTGGCTTGATGGATTAGAACTTTTTTGATATCATTTAATCCTAAGCCAGCTTTTTCTATACTCTCCTTTACCAATTGCGGCACATTTGAAATAACATATTCGTAGATTTTATGCCCGTGCATTTTTATGAATAGATTGTTGCTGTTTCCTTCAAAATCAATATTGTCCGAAACATCCGCACGTAAAAAGAATGCTTCGTTTTTAGTGTCGGTTCTCATGGCATGAGACAATATTCCAGATTCTTCTTCTGCTTCACATGCTTCTAATATCGTTGCACCTGCTCCATCTGCATAAATCATAGAATCTCTATCGTGAGGATCGCAAACCCTTGAAAGGGTTTCAGCACCAATAACCATTACACGTTTAGCATCGCCCGATTTTATGAAGTAGTTAGCTTGAATCATGGCTTGAATCCAACCAGGACATCCGAAAAGAATATCGTAGGCTACGGTTTGCGGGTTTTCGATTTGAAGCAGATTCTTCACTTTTGCAGCTAAACAAGGCAATTGATTTGTTAAAGTGGAATCAGGTTTTACATCGCCGAAATTATGAGCAACAAGAATATAATCAAGACTTTCTTTATCGATTCCGGATGATTCTAACGCTCTGCTTGCAGCGATATAAGCCAAATCAGAATTTTGCTGATCAGTAGCGGCATATTTTCTTTCTGTAATTCCAGTTATATCCTTAAATTTCTCAATAATTTCCTCATTGGGAGTTTCAATTTTTTTGCCATTAGGCTCGAAAAAATCATGATTCAAAAAGTGTTCATTTTTAACTTGGACAGTTGGGATATAACTACCCGACCCAACAATTTTCGAAAATCTTTTGGTACTCATTGTTATTGTTTTTGTTTCAAATAATAAATATGCCCTTTGTTTATGGAGCACAAAATTTTCTTAGAGACTAGTTCTTTATGTGTCCGAAAGATTAATGTTTAAAAGCCAAATCGTACGAAGATTTGGCGTTAGGTGTGGGGCTAAGGTAAAAAATAAATTTAAAATGGATGATTTTTTAACAAGAAATTAAGATCTGAAACAGTTAGTGTTAGTTGAAAGTTGTTTATAATAAATGACTTGAGTGTTTGGGAGCTTATTTTAATAGTTTTTCTTTTAAGCTCTTATCAACAGGTTTTTTGCACAGCCAAATACCAAATAGTGCTTGTTTAAATGATAATCCATTAATGGAATCTTTTAATTCACCATTTTTATAAACCATGGTACCGCTTTCGGTTGTGTACATAAATTCAAAAACATCCTCTTTTTCAATGCCTCCACTAAAAACAGAGATAAACTCGTCAATTTCTGATTGAATATGTGCCATTTCACCATTGGTTGAGTTTTTAAATCCATCTCTAGTTGCCTTTTCCATTTTTTCAGACGTAATTAGACCAGAAATTATTTGAAGACGAATTCCCATGCTTTCATCTTTTGAAATGATCTGCTCAGCATCATTTATATCTGTAGAAAGATACAATCCCATTGCATACATATCCATCCATAATTTAACTCTTGTACCTGCACCTTGCAATTGCATCCGATTTTCTTTTACGAGCATTTCGTTTGGAAGCTCAACGCCTCCTACTTTAGTTTGAGAAAAAGCAGATAAACTTGAGATTAAAAATAGTAGGATAAGAAAATTTTTCATTGTGTTTTTTTTGTGGTGTGTGGTGAAAATAATTTAAGTTTTAGGCATAAAAGAGTTTGGCATAACACAGGTAAAAAGTGGCTATAATATTAACTAAATAATTGAGCCAAAGTGGGTATTGTCTTTTGCCAGATTTTAAATCTCCATTTACAATATAGATAAAAGTAAAGAACACTCCAAAAGACCACATTAATAGAAATGACCAGTTAAAGCTCGAAACATCATGTGTTTTGTACGTTTGCACCACTTGTGGGATCACTCCAATACTTAAAATTATATTTCCGAACCATCCTAATGATTCAAAAAAATCCAGTTTTTTAATCGCAGTTTTCATATTTGTTGATGTCTTAGTTTACGAGTTTATTAAAATCATCGCCAGTTGGGTTCTGGAATACACGAAGATTAAATTCAGGAACAATTGCTAAAATATGATCGAAAATATCAGCCTGTATGGCTTCGTAGTTGGCCCAGGCTTGATCATTTGAAAAAACATAGATTTCTAATGGTAGACCTTTTTCTGTAGGCTGCAATTGACGAACAAGAAAGGTCATCCCATCATGAATCTTTGGATTTTGGTGCAGATAAGCTTCAACATATTTTCGGAACGTACCAATATTGGTTAATCTTCTTTGATTAATAGGAATTTCGCCTTCGGAATTGTCGGTTCTAATTTCCTTCTTTTTTTCAATCAGATAGTCCTTTAATAAGTGAATTTTTTCAAATTTTACGATTTCTTCGTCACTTAGAAAATGAATGGATTTGACATCTATGTTTAAATGGCGTTTTATTCTTCTTCCTCCAGATTCTTCCATTCCTTTCCAGTTGCTGAAAGATTCAGATACAAGTGAATAGGTAGGAATCGTGCTAATGGTTTTATCCCAATTCTGAACTTTAACAGTGTTCAAACTAATATCTATTACAGTTCCATCTGTACCCTTGGAAGGCATGGAAATCCAATCTCCAATATTTACCATTTTGTCAGCTGAAAGCTGAATAGAAGCAACAAAGCCAAGTATAGTGTCCTTGAAAATTAATAAAATAACGGCAGCAAAAGCTCCCATTCCAGCAATTATTGTTAATGGATCCTTATCTATAAATAGAGCTAAAATGGAAATAATTCCCATTGCATAGAAAAAGATTTTTACAATTTGCAAAAAGCCTTTTATAGGTCTTGTTTTGCTAACAGGTCTTGTATTGTAAATGTCGTTACCTGCATTTAGAAAAGTATCAATTAGCATAATTGCCAATATCACCATATAAACATAGGCTCCATTCTGGAGAAAATTACTTAAGCCGATATGATCAATTAGACCAGCACTATAGTAAATTATTGAGGCTGGAGCAAAGTGAGCAATTTTATCGAATACTTTTCTTTCGAGAAGGATATCATCCCAATGTGTTTTGGTTTTGCGAACAAGCTTTGTAATGATTGATATGAGAACTTTTTTTGCAATTAAATCAGCGGCCCAAGCTACTATAAGAACGATAATAACGGCAATTATGGACTGTAAAATGATCGCCCAATATTCGGTTATGCCTCCATTTACTAACCAATTCTTTAATTGAACGCCTAAAAGCTCTTTCATGAGATATTAATTTATATGTTTTAAATAAAAAATCTAAGATATCTATTCCTATCTGCAATTGAAAAGTGAAAGTCATAATATTTTGTACTTTTAGCTTATAAACAACAAAACAACAACTATGAATAAGAAAGGATGTTTAATTGTGATGCTAATTTCGATTACGAGTTTCGCATTTGGGCAAGTTAATTTTGAAGATTACTTTGAGAATAAAACTTTGCGAGTTGATTACCTAATGGGTGGAAGTGCAAAAGATCAAACGGTATTTATCAAAGAATTAAAAGAAGAACCGTTTTGGGGAGGTAGTAAAACGAACCTGATTGATCAATTTGGCTTTGGAACATTTAAATTCAAATTAATTGATGCAGAAACTAAAGTTTTGCTGTATTCTAAAGGTTTTAACTCATTGTTTCAGGAATGGCAAACAACAGCAGAAGCCAAGGAGTTAAAAAGGGCTTTTTATCAAGTAAATGTGATGCCTTTTCCTAAGAGACCTGTTTTATTCGTTTTAGAATCGAGAAAATGGAATGGGGAAATGGAACAAATATTCGAGTATGAAATTGATCCATCTAATTATTTTATTGGTAAAGAAAAGCCAAATACTATCGTATCAAATCGTGTAATGGGAGAAGGAGATCCTGCGACAAGTGTCGATGTTGCATTTATTGCAGAAGGATATACTCAGGAGGAAATGGGTAAATTTAGAGCTGATGTGAAACGAATTGCAGGCTACTTGTTTGATGTGCCTCCATTTAAACATTATCAGAATAATTTTAATATTTACGCTCTGGAAGCGATTTCGGAAGAGTCGGGCACAGATGTTCCTGGTGAGAATATTTACAAGAATACTGCGGTTAATACTACCTTTTACACTTTTGATATTGATCGGTACTTAACAACATTTGATATTAAAACGATGCATGATATTGCAGCTAATGTGCCTTACGATCATATTTTTGTTTTAATTAATACAGAAAAATATGGTGGGGCAGGAATCTATAATTACTACACCTCATGTTCCTCTGATCATAAATTGTCAAGAGAAGTAGCAAGTCATGAATTTGGACATGGTTTTGTTGGTTTGGCTGACGAATATTATACTTCTGAAGTGGCTTACGAAGATTTCTACAATTTGGAAATTGAGCCTTGGGAACCGAATTTAACAACCTTAGTTGATTTTGATAAAAAGTGGAAGCGAATGTTGAATGATTCAATTCCAATTCCAACACCTAGAACTGAAGAATACAATGATAAAGTTGGTCTATTCGAAGGCGGTGGCTATATGAGTAAAGGGATATATTCTCCTGTACGAGATTGTAAAATGAAATCGAATAACAAAGATGAATTTTGTCCGGTTTGTGAAGAGGCCGCAGAAAAGATGATTTTATTTCAGATTGGAAAATAAATTAAGCTTTTGTTAAGGAATATAAAAAATGCGCTTCAATTTGAAGCGCATTTTTTTTAAGAGGAACATGATTATTTGTCGTCTTCTTGTTTTTTTGCCATTCCGTAGAATATTAAAAGAGCAACTCCTCCAAATAAAAAGATCATTGAAAAGTAAGACACTTCCTCGTTTAGACCGGTGTAGGCGTCTAAAATATTTCCAATAAGAATTCCAATAGCCAGTCCAATAAGAAGAACTCCATATTTCAAACTCTCTAGAGTGCTGCACTTTTTATCTCCTACTAAAGTGCTAAGATCCATACCTTTTTCGATTAAGGCTTTTCTTTCTTTATGGCGATGTACTAAAAATACGATTAATGGTATAATGCCAAATACTGAAATGATTGCTACTACTCCTGTTATATCCATCTTATGGGTTTTTTGATTAAAATGATTTTTTTTTTCGAAACTAAATCGTCTTACTGATTTTTGCATTCAACTTTAGGACGCGGCCTGTTTCAATCAGGTTACACATTTTTTAAGAAAATTTTAACGCTTTAATTTATCTTGGTTGAAATGAATGCCTTAACTTGCCATTAATGAACTTTAAATTAAAATTTATTGAAAAATAGATTTAAGCTGTAACCGATTGATGTGCGAGTGCGTCTAAGTATTAGACAACTTATTTAAGGAGTGAAAAAAAGTTATACAGAACGCAACATTATCATTCTAATGACTGTCTTTTTAAATGAGGATGAAATATTTACAAGAATAGAAGCATGTATTATCTATGAAATTTCGAAATGATACTTATTATTTAGCCAAGATCAAGGAAGGAGATCCAGGTGCGTATGCATTTCTTGTAAACAAGCATAAGAAGATGGCCTTTAATATTGCATTGCAATTGATGGGAAATCGAGAAGATGCAGAGGAGGTTGCTCAGGATGCTTTTCTAAAAGCTTATCAGGCCTTAGATAAGTACAAAGGAGATTCGAAATTTTCAACATGGATTTATCGAATCATATACAATACAGCAATTTCTCGTCTTCGGAAAAAAAAACTTGATGTAAGTTCTATTGATGAAGATTTTTCAGTTTCTGTTAATGTAAAATCCACTCAGTCTGCCTTGAAAGATTTGCAGGCAGTGGAACGAAAAAAGTATCTTAGAGAAGCATTAAAAAGAATAAATGGTGATGATTGTAGTTTAATTACACTGTTTTATTTAGAAGAAAATTCGGTTGAAGAGATTTGTTCTATTACAGGATTAAATGCTTCAAATGTAAAAGTAAAATTGCATCGGGCACGAAAAAAGCTTTATGCTGAGTTAGAAAAAGTATTGCAGGGAGAATTAAAAACGATATTATAGATTTCGTAAGAAAAACACACAAGATGAATAAAAAAGAAGATATCTATAAGGATGATTTCATCAAAGAACTTGTAAAGGATGTTGAGTTGGAGGAAACTTCGGATCAATTTACGAATCAGGTGATGGATCAGGTGATGCAAGATTGGCTTGCAAAACCAATTGAAATGAATAAGCCAATTTCGAGGAATCGTTGGATGTGGATCGCAAGTCTGATATTTTTGGCAGTTATTATTCTGCTTGGAACAGATGTGCATAAATTGATCAGTGCAAGCGAACATCCCTTTTTAAACCAGTTGGACGCAATGTTTTTACATCCAATTAATTTGATTTTGAATCAGGTTCTGCAAAGTTTAATAAAACTTCCAGTATTGGTTTATATTGTTGCAGTAGCATTTGGGTTTTTAGCAGCTTTCGATCGGGTTGTTAATAAATTGGTACACTATAGGTAAAAGCAAACACAGTTGGTATTGCACCAACACCCATTAATATTTGATTTTTTTAATAAAAAAAACCGCACTGTAAAGTGCGGTTTTTATATTTTCTAGAAAGGAAGATCATCTTCTTCAGGAGCTGGAGGCATATCAGCCGCATTGAATTCTGGCATTTCAGCAGCAGCTGCCGCTTGCATTTTTTCAATTCTCCAAGCTTCTAAGTTTGAGAAATAGTTTGTTTTTCCATCTTTTTCCCACTTTCTTCCTCTGATATTGAAAGAAACCTTAATGTTTTCGTTAACAGAAACAGTCTCTAATAAATCACAACGATCTTGAGTCAACTGAAATTTAATGAAATCATTCCAATCAGAGTTTCTTTCATTTTCAACTTCAATAACAAATTCTCTTTTTTTGAATCTATCGTTTATTTGCTGAGTATCCTCCTTAAGGATAACCTTACCGTTAATTTCAAAGTTCATAATCTTCTTGTATATTTTGTACTTAAGCTTTTATAATTACAATTTTATCAATGCTATCTCCAGCGCGAATTGCATCAATTACTTCTAATCCTTCAACAACCTTACCAAAGCAAGTGTGTTGACGATCCAGGTGTGATGTATTTTCGCGGCCATGGCAAATGAAAAATTGAGATCCACCAGTATTTCTTCCAGCGTGAGCCATTGAAAGAACACCTCTGTCATGGAATTGGTTACCACCAGTTAATTCACATTTGATAGTATGACCAGGGCCACCAGCACCAGTTCCATCAGGACATCCACCTTGAATAACAAAATTTGGAATTACGCGATGAAAAGTTAATCCATCATAAAATCCTTTTTCTGAAAGAGTAACAAAATTTTGAACTGTAGTTGGTGCATCTTGTTCGAAGAATTCCACCTTCATTAAACCTTTTTCGGTATGAATTTCAGCGTGCATCATTTTATTTATTTTTAATTATTTCAATTTGATGTAGAATGGAAATGTTCTCGTATCCCATTTTATTATTTTTTTTCCTAATGCAATTGAAAATACTCATAATACACTGATATATAGTATTTTTGAGAATGTTTATTAATTGATTTCAGGAAAAGAGATTTTAAATTTACAACATTGCTTCTGCAAGTGCAAAAGTATGCAAATCTAAAAAAAGAATCTTAGTCAAAAAAGAAAAAAACAACCCCTTTTAGAATTATCTAAAAGGGGTTGTTGTATTTAATGTATTGTTCTAATTAATATTAGTACAATCAATTAGTTTTTCTTCTCGTCTTTTACGATTTCCAATAACTCAACTTCGAAAATTAAAGTTTCATTAGCTTTGATATCTGCACCTGCTCCACGAGGACCATATGCTAATGCTGAAGGAATATAAAGTTCCCACTTAGAACCAACAGGCATCAATTGTAAAGCTTCAGTCCATCCTTTAATTACACGAGTAGGCATGAATGTAACAGGCTTACCTCCTTTGTAAGAAGAATCGAATTCTTTACCATCGATAGTAGTTCCTTTGTAGTGTACAGATACTTTATCAGTAGCAAGAGGTTTAGCACCGTCACCTTCGTTGATGATACGGTATTGTAACCCACTAGCAGTAACAACGATACCTTCTTTCGATTTGTTTTCTTCTAAGAATTTCTGACCTTTTGCAAGATTTTCTTTTCCAACTTTTTCCTGAATACCACGAATGTAGTCGTTAATTACTTTTTGTCCATCTTGAGGAGTAATTAACAAGCTATCTTTATCTAAAGCAGAATACATTGCTGCAAGAAGAACTTCATCGTTTAATTCAGTTAATCCGCTACGCTCTAAGTTCATTCCAAAACTAGCACCAATGCTATAGCTTACAGAATCAATTTCGTTAGTAACTGCAACATTTTTATTTCTTTCTTGAGTACAAGAAGCAAGAGTGATTAGTCCAAGACCAAAGGCAAGAGTTAATACTTTTAATTTCATCTTAATATTTTATTAGGGTTATTAATATTATACGATTTCAAGAAGTTCAACTTCAAAAATAAGAGTTGTGTGTGGACCAATTAGGTTACCAGCACCTTGTGCACCATATGCAAGGTTCGAAGGAATAACTAGTTTCCACTTAGAACCAAGAGGCATTAGTTGAAGAGCTTCAACCCATCCTGCAATAACTCCATTTACCGGGAATGTAGCAGGTTCTCCACGATCTACAGAGCTATCGAAAACAGTTCCGTTAATTAATGTTCCGTGGTAGTGACATTTAACACTATCAGTTGCTTTAGGCTTATCACCATTTCCTTCTGTGATAATTTGGTACTGAAGACCACTTTCTAATGTAACAACACCTTCATTTTTCTTGTTTTCTTCTAAAAATGCTTGTCCTTCGCCCACAGCCTTCTCAGCTTGCTCTTCTTGCATTTTTCCGAAAAACTCTTGCAATATAGCGTTAGCTTCTTCTGGAGAAACCTCTGGCATTTTACCATTAAAAGCTGCATCAAGAGCTTCAACAAAAGGTTCAGCATTTAAAGTTTTAACACCTGATGTAATTAAATTACTTGCAATGCTTAAACCAAGGCAATAACTTACCTTATCTTGTTCTTCAGTATACTTCATTACGGTAATCTATAGTTTATTTATAATGATTTCTGTTTGTTTATGATCACTAAAGTCATAAGAATCGTCTAAGGTAAAACTTTTCTGCTAGAATATCGAAAATCGTATTGATATTAACCTTTTTTTGCATTTTGTTGGAAAAGGTGATTACAGCAGATTTTTTGCTTCGTTGGTGTCTAATTTTGTCGTCCTTAGCATTTGTCTTTTCCCTGGAGGTCCTGGAAGGCGTTTTACTTTAAAACCGGTAGCTCTTAAGGCTTGTTTTACAATTCCTTTTGTGCAATAGGTTGTTAGTATCGCATTCGAATTTAAATATTGATGTATGTTTCCAAATACATCTTCTGTCCAGAGTGTTGGTTGAATATCAGGTGCAAAAGCATCGAAGTAAACCAAATCGTATTTTCCGGGGAAGTTAAATTCTCGAAGATCTCCTTGCAATTTATTGAGTACAAAATTATCGGTTATTTTCACCTCTTGATTCCATTCAACACGGTGTAACTTCTCAAAAATCGAGACATCGGAATTGGGAATTTGTTTTGTATAGTTCAAGTGCTTTATCTCATCTTGATTGATTGGATAAAGTTCAATGGAATGATAGACGACTTGTTTGTTTTGTTTTTCAGCCTCAAGTAAGGTTAAAAAGCAGTTTAAGCCAGTTCCAAAGCCAATTTCGAGAATGTGAATTACTTCTTTTTCGCAATAATTATAACCTGCGTTAATATATACATGCATTGCCTCTTGAATAGCTCCATGAGTTGAATGATAGTGCTCATTTAGTTCAGGTACAAATAATGTATGTGAGCCATCTTCTGTAATTTTCAGCTCTCTATTTAATTTTTTCATTTTTAAGCGGGCTAATGATGATACTTGTTTGGCGTAATCGACAAGGAATTAATCGAATCCAGAATCGTTGAAAAGGAAGTGGATCTTTGTTTTCGGGATGTTTGTATAGTAAAATCACAAACCATAAAAACAAAATACTTCCTTTAAGGATACTCGTGATTGTAATTCCCCACCAAACACCAGTTACAGAAACAGAATCAGCTGAGATCCAGTTTTGAAATTCTGGCAGGTAATCAACCAAAGAGTAGCTAAATAAAAAGGCAAAAGGAATTCTTAACACATTCCCAACGATGCCAATTATGGCAGGAGGAATTGCACGACCAACACCGTTAAATGCTCCAGTTGCTGTAATTTCAATGCTCATGAATACTTGTGAAAAACTAAGTATAATGAGGTAAACAATTCCCATTTGAACAACATCTTGCTCACCACTGTTTATGAACAAACTAAAAATATGATCGCCAACAAAAAGGAATAAACTAGTGCTAATAATTCCAATAAATCCGGCAATTCCTAATGTAATGAAAAATCCTTTTTGTATACGGCCCCATTTATTCGCACCAAAATTTTGACCTGTAAATGTACCTAAGGCTGTAGAGAAACCAGAGGCGGTCATCCATGAAAGAGCTTCTATTTGTGCTCCTATGGATTGAACTGAAAAAGGAATAGAATTGCCTTCTGCTATGTCGTTCATTACTCTGGCGAGAATCATTGCGAAAAGTGCGAAACAAACCGATTGCAATGCAACAGGACCACCAACTTTTAGAATTGGTGTCACGAATTCTTTTTGAATTTTACCCAAATAATTCTTGATTTGCAAAGGATTTTCCTTGATGTGCAAGAAGTAGATGAATACAAGAAAAACGCATATTTGTGAAATTACAGTTGCAATTCCAGCCCCTTCGGCTCCCATGCTAGGAATGCTACCCCAACCAAATATCAATATAGGATCCAAAATCATGTTAATGATAAGGCCAAATGCGTTAACCCAGAAAGGAATTTTTGTATTGCCAATACCGTTGTAAATCCCAGACATGGTAATGTTGGAATAGGTGAAAGGCATTCCGATGGCAATAATTCGTAGGTATTTTAAAGCTGTACCATTTACCAGTTCGCTCTGGATGTTGAAAAGACTAATAATTGGTTCTGCAAATACCCATACCGAAATTGCAAAGGCGATGGATATTACAAAGGACAGGCTGAATGCATTTTTTGCGAAAGACCTGGCTTTTTCGATATTTTTACTTCCAATGGATTGGGATATTCCAACTTCAACTCCAATTTTTGTGATAAACATTAAGGATGCACCGAACCAAACTAGGTACAAAGCCATTCCTACAGCACTTACCGTTTGACTACCAACTTGACCTAGCCAAGCCATGTCGGTCATGTTGTATGCCATTTGTACAAAGGAGGTTGCTATAATTGGAATAGCAAGCTTTACTATTTGTGAGAAAATATTCCCACTTGTAAGATCTTTAATTTGGTTCACTTTAACTATTTTAGATACAAGAGGTGTTGGTTTATTCCCTATTTTCGCAATTGTAATTGAATTGGTTCGTTTCCTTTGTAAAACGTAGAAAGAGCTTGTAAAATTACAAAAATTGAATTGATAAAATTGACGAGTGCTTAAATATTTGCTTTTTTAGAATGGACGAAACCCGAAAAATTATTCATATCGATATGGATGCATTTTTTGCTTCGGTAGAACAGTACGACAATGCTGAACTTCGGAACAAACCAATTGCTGTTGGAGGTTCTGGAGATAGGGGAGTTGTGGCTGCTGCTAGTTATGAAGCAAGGAAATTTGGCGTGCATTCGGCAATGCCCTCCAAAACGGCAAAAAAAAGATGTCCACACTTAATTTTTGTAAAAGCAAGATTTGATCGTTACAAGGAAATATCGAAGCAAATAATGAATGTTTTTCTTGAATTTACGGATCTGGTTGAACCTCTTTCAATCGACGAAGCATTTTTAGATGTAACGCATAACAAGAAGAATCTTCCTTCTGCAAGTCTAATCGCCAAAGAAATTAAAATCCGCATAAAGGAAGTAACAGGTTTGACTGCTTCAGCAGGGATATCGGTAAATAAATTTTTAGCTAAAATTGCTTCTGATTATCAGAAACCTGATGGTTTATTTGTTATTCCACCTAAGGATGTAGAAACCTTTATTGAAGTTTTACCAATTGATAAATTTTTTGGTGTTGGTAAGGTAACTGCCGATAAAATGCATTATTTAGGTATTTTTCATGGTAAAGATTTAAAGAAAAGAAGTCTTGCTGATTTGACAAGAGTATTTGGTAAAGCTGGAGCTTACTATTATCAAGTCTCAAGAGGGATAGACAATCGAGCTGTTGATCCAAATCGTATCCGCAAGTCGGTAGGTACTGAACACACATTTTATACAAACTTATCTGATAGAGAGTCTGTAAGGAAAGATATGAAACTTACTGCCGAGGATTTGGTTAAAAGGCTAGAAAAGAGTGGATTTAAAGGTAGAACTCTTAGTTTGAAAGTAAAATATAGTAGTTTCGAACAGGTTACGAGAAGCAAAACAATTCTTCAGGAAATATCCGGTTTAGATTCAATTATGAAAATTGCAGAGGAGTTATTGCTACAAGTCGAATTAAAGGAGAGCATTCGATTGTTAGGCTTGACGGTTTCGAATAAGGTTGATTTCTCTGAACCACAGCAATTAACATTAGATTTTTAAAATATTATCCAACTATAATAAAGAAATTAAGGTATTTTTATAATTTTACACTCCCTTAAAAAAAGATAAGCCAGTATTTTATTATTGGCAATTAAATTTAATATGAAAAAATCACTTTATAACTTATTGATTGTTTCTGTCTTGCTCCTTGGAATTTCCGCCTGTGCAACAACTGAGAAAATCAATCAAACCGAAAATCAGAAGACCTATTCTATTGATTCTACATTAGATGCTTATTCGAAGCTAGATACAAGCTTCAGGAATCTTATCGTAAGCTATAAATCTCAATTGGATGAGGAGATGAATATGGTGATTTCGATTGCAGATGAAGAAATGGTTACTGCTAAGCCTGAGAGTCAATTATCTAACTTTATTGCTGATGGAATGCTGCAAATAGGCAAGACATTTTGCAAAGATAATGGTCTTTTACATTCTGTGGATTTGGCAATTATGAACTTGGGTGGGATTCGAACAGGAATGCCTAAGGGAGAGATTAGAACCGGAAGAATGTTTGAAATGCTGCCCTTTAAAAACAAATTGGTAATTGTTGGAATGAAAGGTGGAGATTTGAAAACACTTCTTGATCAGCTTGCTGAGTTTGGCGGAGAAGGATCTAGTGGATTTAAAATGGGTATTAAGGACCGCAAAGCAATTGATGTTCTTGTTGATGGGAAAATCATCGATAAGGAAAAGATCTATTACGTTATTTCTGTTGATTATTTAGTGAATGGTGGAGGTAATATTACAGCATTTAAGAATAGAGAAACATTTAGACATATGCATCAAATGTTGCGCTCTGAAATGATTAAATACATTCGTGAGAATTATAAGAATGGAAAACATATTTCTGCGAAACTAGATGGGAGGATTTATCATGTGGAATAGAAGAGATTTTTTGAAAAATATTAGTCTTGCAAGTTTGGTTTTAGGAACGGGATTAATTTCTAAAAGATCATTGGCAGCTAAGAATCAAATGCAAAAAATAACAATTTTGCATACGAATGATTTGCATTCTCGTATCGATCCTTTTCCTAAGGAAGATCCAGAATTCGGAGGTTTGGGAGGTTTTGCAAGAATAAATGCTTTGGTGCAAAAAATAAGAAAGACTGAAGATCATGTTTTGCTTTTTGATGCAGGAGATGTGTATCAGGGGACTCCCTATTTTAATTTTTTCGAAGGAGAGGCGGAATTCAAGCTGATGTCAAAGATTGGTTATGATGCCGGGAATATTGGAAATCATGAGTTTGATAATGGAATTGAAGGAATCACAAATCAATTGAAGCACCTTAATTTCCCCTTGCTAAATGCAAATTATGATTTTACTGGAACGGACTTAGAAGGGAAAATACCGGCTTATAAAATCTTCGAGAAAGGAGATTTAAAGATCGGTGTTTTTGGTGTTGGTGTAGACTTAGATGGATATGTTGAAGCTAAAAATAGAAGTACAATATCTTATATTGATCCTGTTGATGTGGCGGAAAAAATGCATCGTGTTTTAAAAGAGGAACAAAAATGTGATTTGATTATTTGTCTTTCCCATTTAGGATACAAAAATGAATATGGAGGAGACTCGGATTATGATTTTGCTAAAAAATCACGAGGGATTGATTTAATTATTGGTGGGCATTCTCATACTTTATTAGAAACACCCGATCGAGTGTTGAACAAAGATGGAGTTGAAGTATTGATCAATCAGGTAGGATGGGCTGGCATAGCACTTGGACGCATCGATTTCCATATTGATAAAAAGAATAATATAAAATTAGCAGCTTCGAAGCTTTTCTCAGTAGATGATAAAATAGCTTAGTGGATCAAATAATAATAGTTAACTTGTTGTTTGTAGTTGGTTAAAGAATAATACAATTGAAGAATTCTAAATTTAAATTAGACAAGTCGAATTGGGCTTTGGTAGAAGGTTGGCTTTCTATTATTGGTAATATTTTACTTTTTGGCTTAAAGTATTGGGCTGGTATTGTAACTGGTTCCATTGCAATAATGGCGGATGCTTGGCATACTTTGTCTGATAGTTTAAGTTCTGTAATTGTAATTGTAGGCGCTAAAATTTCAAAGAAACCTGCCGATGATGACCATCCTTTTGGCCATGGTCGAGCTGATTTGATTAGTGCATTTATCATTGGTATCCTTTTGCTTTTAGTGGCTTTCGATTTCGTAATTGAATCCTATCATACGCTTCGAGATCATGAAGCATCACAATTTGGAACAATAGCGGTTGTGGTTATGATTGCATCGGTAGTGATTAAAGAATTATTAGCTCAATTTGCCTATTACGGTGCTCGAAAAACGAATTCTAAAGTTTTACGTGCAGATGGATGGCATCATCGTAGTGATGCAATTTCTTCATTGGTGATCTTAATTGGTATCTTTTTAGGTCCGTACTATTGGTGGATTGATGGTGTATTAGGACTGATTGTGGCGATTCTTATTGGTCACGCGGCTTATGAAATAATAAGTGATTCTATTCATTCTTTATTGGGAGAGAGTCCAAGTGATGGAATTATTGATTCCTTAAAATCAACTATTGGGGAGGTTCACCCCTACAAACTAGAACCACATCATTTTCATTTGCATGTGTACGGAGACCACACTGAACTAACATTTCATATTCGTTTGCCTCATAATATGCCAATAAAGCAAGCGCATGATATTGCTACAAAATTAGAGGAGGCAATTCTAGATAAATATGGTTATTCTTCGACCATCCATATCGAACCTAAGCTAAAATCCTAGTTAGTAGATTTTTTATTCTTTTTGGAAAAGTAAACAGCTGTAATGGCACCTCCGATTACCAATACGGCACCTAGAATTGAATAAATACTCAGTGAATTGGTTTGAATCCAACTAACATTTAGGGCAGCCAAAGCAGCCATCGCTAATAAGGTGATAATTGGATTCATGGTTACAATAAGACTTACTTTATATGCTTCCGTATATTTAAAAGCTAGAGCAAGACAGCCGTACGCAACTAATGTGTTAAGTCCCAAGAATACTAGAATCATCCATGTTGTTATACTGATGGTAGCAAAAGCCTCAAAATTAACAAAGGGAGTATACAAAATGGCAGGAATACCATAAAGAACCATGTTTAAAAGTTGAGCAGGATGCTTTTGAACCAATTGTTTTTGTAAAGCAGCATACAAAACCCACATTACTGCACCCAATTCAATCCACATAAAGCCAGTATTGAACGCATCAGCATCTTGAATAAAGGCTTGTAATTGGTTTCTGTAAAATAAGAACAATCCGATACCTGCAATTGCAAAACCAATTATTTGCTTTTTGTTTAGTCGCTCTTTAAAAAACACAACACCTACTAATGCTAGTAAAATAGGAGCCGTTTGCATAATAATTTGCGCATTGCTCGGTGTTGTATAGTTAATGCCTTGCATAAAACCTAGGTAATTAACACCTAAGGCTAAAGCAGCAATAATAAGAATGAGTGGAGGTCGTTTTATTATTTCCAACTGTTTTTTATCCGTTATTAAAAAGAATAAAAAGAGAATTGTAAATGCAAAAGTGAAGCGAAACCAAACAATAGAAATGGAGTCGAGCTCATTCAAGCTAACCTTTAGAAATATTGGCAGAAACCCCCATAAAAAAGCTGTAATTATTGCGTAAAAAACACCTTTATTATTGCTTATAACACCCATTTTGCAATTGTTTAATTGTATTTATTTAGAATCATTTTAAGGAATCAAAAGTAGAAAAAAATGGACTTTTAAAATCCTTATTTTCAATTAATTTATATGATTCTAATCATTTTTTATTTTTGAGGAGCATCTGGTAAATTAAAACTGACAAAACCTAAAGATTTCCATACCTCCAACACCTGATTTAAGCTAACTTCAAAAGAAAGATACTCTGAGTTATCAGAATTCAATAACAACTGATTGTTTGAAAAATCTTTTTTGATTCGTTTGTAAACTATGCCATCGTCAGCCGTTAAAACAATGCAGCAAGAATCATCCTTTATATGCTCCCAATCTTGAACGTATTCACATATAATGTACGATCCGGCAGGAACTGGTAACATGCTGTCTCCTTCAATTTGGAATGCACGGTAAGTTTTGTTTTCAGAAAGCTCACTAAATGGCATTCTGAAATTTGGAAGTTCGCTTATAAACTCAGCATCTGAGTAGCCATTTAGGTATCCTGCAGCAGCTTTTACAGGAACTAAACTGATCATTTCTTCGTTCTTGCTGTCAACGAGTATTGGCAAAACACGAAGTTGATCTCCTTTGGTATCTTGTTGTTTTATTTGATCACTTAAGGAAATATCTTCATTTACTAGTTCTTCTAACTTTCTATTAAAGTATTTAGAATATTTCAGTAAGCTTGAAATTTTTGGAGTACTTCTTCTTTTTTCGTAGGCGCTAATAGATGAAGCTCCAATTCCAATTCTGTGAGATAATCGAGTTTGTGATAATCTTTTGCGAATGCGTAAATATTTAAGGTTTTTATTTAGATTTTCCATGACAGAGCTTTGTTCATATTATATTTTAGAGCTGCAAATGTACGTGTTAATATGCTTTTCTGTACATTTATATTAATTGTTATTCTAAGTGATTTAAACTCAATTAATAATGGAGTGGTTGATGCTGAAATAATAAACTTACTTCGTGTTCGCTATTCAATATTTGATACCTTAAGGCATGAAGCATCGGATTTATTTGAGATATAAATTGAAAGTACTGTAATGTAAAAGTCAAGGTGGAATTTATTTTTCGCCTTTTTTTATGTGTTGGGCGTGCCCCTTTGGGTCAGGCTTTCCGTTACTACTCCTCACTCATTCTTCGCTGTGGGGTATTCTCTTCAATCCTTCATGCTTACAAAATAAACACATACTTATCTATTTTCTTCAAGTTTAAACTATTCTCAATAAGTAAGAATGTGAGCAGATTAGAAACAAGAAGCATTTCTAGTTTTAAATAAAAATGGGAAATTACAATTACTGAATATCCCAATATTATTATAACATAATACTGTTAAAATTAACTAAGGTACCATTGTGTGATGAGTAAAAGTAAGCAATGGAAGCGCACTAGTTTATCGAATAATCGGTAACGCCAACGGAGTTTGTGTTTTTAATTTTAGCAGAGAACTAAAAGTTCTTAGAGAAATTAACGGATCTCTGGAAAGTGTAAGTGTGAATGATCTTCATTTATTGGATCTTAAGGGAATTGTTAAATCTTATTTTTTGATTTCTGAACTACAAAAGCATTAATAAAAGGTTAAGAATGTCTTAAATTAGTGCGGGATGTTGAAAATGGGTGTTATACACCACGAAAAAGTATATTTCACAGGATGGAACCTGTCTAAATTATATTATCTTTGTTTCTTGTCGGGAAAAGTGATTTAAATCATTATTTTTATTACAATTTCAGACAATTGAATGTAAGATTCTAAAATTATTACTATGGCAAACCGACCCGTAACGATTAAAGATATTGCTGAAAAGTTAAGTATCTCTGTTTCTACTGTTTCTCGTGCATTAAAGAATAATCCGGAAATAAGTTTACAAACTCGAGAAGCAGTACAAAAATTAGCGAAAGAATTAAATTATCGACCAAATCCTTTGGCTGTTGCGCTTAAAACTCAAAAGTCAAATACTATTGGAGTTGTTGTACCACAGATTGTTAGTTCATTTTATGCTTCAGTAGTAAAAGGAATTGAACAAGTTGCCGATGAGCATGGTTATCAGGTTTTTGTGAGTTCGTCGAATGAGAAATTAGAGAAAGAGAAAAAGAACGTAGATGGTTTTCTAAATATGAGAATGGATGGAATTATTCTGTCTTTATCTCGTGCAACGAACACCTACGATCATATACATAAGATAAAAGAAATGGGTGTACCTATCGTTTTATTCGATAGAACATCTAAGGAACTTGAAGTATCAAAGGTTGTTGCGGATGATGCCGCTGCTGCTCATTCTGCAGTTTCTCACCTTTTAGAGGGTGGAGCTAAGCGTATTGCATTCCTTACAGGACCAGAGTATATGCTTTTTGGAAGAAATAGAATGCGAGGTTATAAGCGTGCTCTTGCAGATAAAAATATTGACTTAGATGAAACATTAATTTCGCGATGTGATTTTACTGTTGACTCGGCAAAGCAAGCAACTATGGAACTACTTTCAAGAAGTAACCGTCCGGATGCATTTTTTGCGATTAATGATGAGTTGGCAATTGGAGCAATTATGGCAGCTAAGGAGTTAGGCTTTAAAATTCCTGAAGAAGTTGCTGTTGTTGGATTCTCTAATAGTCGTCGCTCGCGTTATATGGAACCTTCGATTTCGACTATGGATCAGAATCCAAAACAAGTTGGAAGAGAAGCGGCTAATCTTCTGTTTGAACAAATGGAGGATAAACCAGATAGTGATAAAATAAAAGAAGCTGTTGTTCATGCAGATTTGATTGTAAGAACATCAAGCGACAAATAGAACTAAATAGATATAAAAAAAATCCTGCTTAAGTAAGCAGGATTTTTCTATTAATAGTCTTTACTTTGTTGCTTAACCAATTCCTTGGTTGAAAGTAAACCACAAGCAGCAAAGATATCCAAACCTCTGGAGCGACGAATAGTTGTCGTAATTCCTTTTTTATTTAATAAATTCTTGAATTCCTCAACCGTATTTTCATCAGAACCTAATAAAGGAGAATTTGGGATGGGATGAAAGCGAATTAGATTCATTCGGCAATTGATACCATCCAAAATCTTACAAAGTTCTTTTACGTGAGCAGGAGTGTCATTTATTCCTTTAAACATGATGTATTCGAAGGATACTCGACGTTGGCGCCCAAAATCGAACTCACGAATCATTTTCAAAACATCCTTTACAGGGTAAACGTTCTGAACTGGCATTAATTTCTTTCTCTCATCGTCGAATGGTGTATGCAGACTTACTGCAAGGTGACATTCACTGTCGTTCAAGAATGTTTTCATGCCAGGGATAATTCCAATGGTTGAAACTGTAATTCTTCGCGGGCTCATCGCCATACCATAGTCGGCAGTCAATATTTCAAGAGATTTCATGACTTCATGTACATTATCAAGAGGTTCTCCCATACCCATATAAACAATATTGGTAAGATTGTGCAATTCCGGTAAAGAACGTACTTGATTTATAATGTCACTAGATTTAAGTTGGCCTTGAAAGCCTTGTTTCCCCGTCATGCAAAACAAACAGCCCATTTTACAACCGACCTGGGAAGATACACAAAGGGTTGCTCTGTCATCGTCCGGAATATAAGCTGTTTCAATAAACTGATTAGGCAAATTGGTTGGATAAAGATATTTCTTTGTTCCATCTACTGAAACTTGTTCTTTAGTTGAAAGTGTAATTCCAATATCGTATTTTTCATTTAAAGCTGTCCTTGCTTTTAATGATAGGTTTGACATGTCATCTATACTCTCTACGTCCTTTTTATAAAGCCAATCAGCAAGTTGTTTTGCTGTGAATTTAGGAAGTTTCAAATCCAAAACGATTTGTGTTAGTTCTTCCAATGTTTTTCCTAATAGTAATTCTTTAGCCATTATTCATTTTTTTATTTGCACCGAAGTCTTGCCTACTCTTTGTTATAACTTACTTAAAAGTAGATTTCTGCAACGATTCTATCGTAGGAAACACCACGTTTAATTAGTAAATCTCTCACTTCGACAACCATTTCTGGACTACCGCAAAGGAAATATCTGCAATCTTCTGGGAATACCTCAATATCCTGCAAATATCGTGTTAATCTTCCATTATACAAACCTTCTCCATTCTCTTGTGAACAACAGCGTATATAATTGCCTTTAAGAGCCGGACGAAACTCTTTTTCAAAGAAAAAAGAATGTGTAAACCGACCTCCGTGAATGAGCTTTTTGTCAGCTTTTAATCCTGAGCGAAACATTGAAGAGAAAGGAGCGATTCCTGTTCCGGAAGCGATCCACCATGCTGGATTCTCATCATCAATAAAATCACCTTCTGGATCAGTTACATATAACTCTGAACCTGCTTTAATTTCGCTTAATCTTGGAGTTAGCCATCCATCATCTTTAAGGTTGTATAGGATTTGTACTTCAGCTTCGTTTTCACCACTAGCAATAGTGTATAATCGTGGTGTAACACTTAAGTCTGTAGTCATACCAATGTATTGTCCAGCCTTAAAATCTTTGGTTTTTTTATATTTGATAACGTAAACGCCAGGAGCAATTGCTTTGTTTTCAAGTACTATTGTTGTTGATAGTTTGTTTTGTTGTTTTGTTTTTGATTCCATATATAATTCATTTGAATGAGGGCAAAGATAATAAATTATTTATAAAGATTCTAAATTGTATTTGATGATTATTTAGATCACTCTTATTGGCTTAACAAATACATTTTTTTGAATGTTATTTTCACTTGTATTGAACTGATAAGGTACATATTCAATTCTTAAAATTGATTTTATCTAAAGGAAGAATGTGTTCAAATAAATGAATCACTTTATTTATTGTTCTAAAACGGACAGTATGTGTTATGTATACGAACACTTTTCCTTTATTGTAAATTTGACAATTTGAGTTAACGATCAGAATATTAGAAACTTGTGCGTTTTGGTCTGGAGATTGTATTTCTATAGTCGAAATCGTTCAATGAATGATTTCCCAAATATTGGGAGTGGTGTCCCGGGATTTTGGTTTTAATAGCATAATTAATTGGTTTTCTTTAATATGCCGTAACATTTAATCCGTTACGGCATGTTATTTGTTATTTAGGTTTCAATTATTATGCAAAACCATCATGTTGCGTATTTCTTATTTCGTAACGTTCAAAAATAAAATTTAATGATCGATTAAATATGACTTTTCTAGGCAATAAGTATTTAGGGTGTTTAGAATTGCTTCAAGATTTTATTGTTAGACAATGATACCAATAATTGTCTAACAGAAGTTCGAGAATATCTATAGGGGAAACTCTCGAACACTTTTAGTTGGTAATTGTTGGATGTAATGTGGTAATTCTAGACAACAATTCTTAAGGGCTCCAAAATATAAGAGCTAACAAAGGGTGTCCAAATTGGACACCCTTTTTTATTTTGAAAAGTGGTAAGATCATTAAGTATAATCCCATAGTTGTTGGAATGTAAATCGTTAAATATTGTAGTTGAAAAAAGCCATCCCGAAGGATAGCTATTTTGTAGGTATTCTATTTTAAATTATTTGCTGTTCGAAGGCAGTTCCAAACCATAGCCCGAAACTTTGTCTTCTCTTTTTAATAATAAGGCGAACACTAAACCAACTAATCCTAAGCAAGCAAACATGATCATGGTATAAGTATAATCTAATGTTTCAGCTCCTTCTGGGTTTGTAGCATCTAAAACTACTCCTGCTAAAATTGGAAATGCCCATAAGCCTAAATTCTGTACTGAGAACATCAATCCATAGGCAGAACCAATTCTTTTTTCATCCACCATTTTAGCAACAGATGGCCACATAGAGGCTGGTACCAAAGAGAAGGCAAGTCCTAAAATAACCATCATTACGTATGGAGATAATCCTGTAAAGGCAAATGTGAGATGCACAATTACTAGTATTATAGATCCATAAATCATTAGAGATGCTGCTTTTCCTATTTTATCAACAAACAAACCAAATATCGGTGTAAATATCATTGTTCCAATGGGTAACATTGAGGAGATGAAACCACTTTCTTTTATGGATAGGTTAAATTTATTGAGGAAAAAATCAGATGAAAAAGATAGGAATGGGAATACCGCAGAATAAAAGGTCAAACACAACAAAGTGACGTAAATAAACGAACGATTGGTTAGTAGTTTTGTAATGTCTGAGATATGAAATTCATCACTTGTAGACAGTAAACCTTCTTGCTTTACTTGTTTATCCAATTTAAGATCAAACATCATGTAAATTAGGAATACCAATAAGGCAGAAAGAACTAAAAAGGCTGCAAACCATATGGCAGTAGTCCATCCCTGCTCAGATTCAATTAGAACTGGTGATAAATTGAATGCAAGAAATGATCCGGTTCGGGCAAGCCCAAGTTTTACTCCAAATGCTAAGGCTAATTCCTTTCCTTTAAACCATTTTACAATGATTTTACTGATGACAACAATACTGGTTTCAGCTCCTAAACCAAACAGGAATCGTCCTAATAACATCATTTTCAGTTCGGGAGAATATCCAGGCATGAAAGAAGACATGAACGAATAACCAAGCCCGTCGTTTCTGTATAGATCACTTGCTCCATATGCTGTTACCAGTGCTCCAAAGGCCATAAAGGCGACAAACATGAATCCTGTTCTTCGAATACCTAATTTATCGAGAATAATTCCTCCCAATACTGCCATTAAGAAAAAGACATTAGGAATAGAGTATACGGATACAAATAAACCAAAATCAGTACTGGTGAACCCAAATTCTTTGGTAAGTGTTGATTTTAATGGAGATAATGCATCGTAAAAATAGTAGTTTGCCGCAAGAACAAATCCGACAGTAATCAGCATTGCCCAGCGGACAAGTACAGAATCTCTTAGTGATTCTTGTAGTTTAGTTTTAGTCATGTAGTTGAAGTGTTTGTTTTCAATAGTTTCCGAAAATACGAAAGCTTTTCGTAACGGCATAAAAAAAGCTGCCCCTAAGGACAGCTTTAAAATATATTCGTTAATTTATTAATTCTGAATATTTGGTAATTCAAGACCATAACCTTTCTTCTTATCTTCTGCTTTTAATAAGAATCCAAAAATGGTCGCAAGAATTGTTAAACCAACGAAGATTAACCATGTTGATGAATAATCAAACATTGGAATTTCACCTGCTTCTCTAAGTGCTTGCACTTTTGATGAAATATCACCTGCAGGAACACCTTCTGCTCTGAAAGTTGCAATTGCACCTTCTATTTTCTCGTTTACACCTGGATTTGTTTTATCTAAAACAACACCTAACAAAATAGGAACCAGCATTAGACCAATATTCTGAACATAGAAGATAAGTGCATAAGCCGATCCCAACTGCTTTTCAGGGATAATTTTTGGAACCGATGGCCACATTGCAGAAGGAACCAATGAGAAAGCAATTCCCAATAGAACAACCGCGAATATCGCTACCCAAGTCGCCGTTAAAGCGGGTATATAGAATATCGTATGAACGATTACAAGTAGAACTGCTCCAAGAATCATGATAGAGGCGCCTTTACCGTATTTGTCGTATATGAATCCAAACAGAGGTGTTAAAAGAATCGTTCCGAATGGTAGAATTGAAGGGATGTCACCAGCAGTAGACGGATCAATTCCAAACTTATTCACCATTAGTCCCGAAGAGAACTTGTAGAATGGGAACACAGCAGAATAGAATAATAAACAAAGAATAGCGATATACCAAAATCCCTTACTTGAGATGATGACACCAATATCTGAGATTTTGAATGGCTCTTCTTCTTCAGCTTCATCTTCAACTTGTTTATCCAACTTGGTATCCATTACACTATAAACAATAAAAAGAATTAAAGCAATACTTAAAGCAATAGTACCAACTAAAACTGATGTAGGAATATCAAATGCTTCAGCAATACGAGGTGAACCAAATAGTGCAAGGAATGAACCTAAACGCGCTAAGGCCATTTCTGTACCCATAGCAAGTGCCATTTCTTTTCCTTTAAACCATTTTACGATTATTCTAGATACAGTAATACCAGCACCTTCGGCACCTACACAGAATAAGGCAAATCCAGCTGCTGAAATAAATACTCTTGAATCGATTCCTATGATTGTAGAACCCATTTCAAAATCGCCAGCAAATGCATAATACTTAACTATAGCACCTAGTATCATAACTATACCTGATCCAATGGCAGTAAATTTAATTCCCATTTTATCGAGTATAATACCTGCAAAGATCAACATAAATGCAAACACATTTAAGTAGCCTTGTGCTCCTGTTACAATTCCCCAATCGGTACCACTCCATCCGTAAGTACTTTGAATAAGTGTTTGAAGCGGAGAAAGCACTTCCATAAATGTGTATGCGATAAGCATGGTTACCGATACGAGAATTAGCACAAACCAACGAGCGCCTGCACTATCTCTCAATGTCTTTTTAATAGCATCTGTCATTACAATAATTTTTGGGTTAGTATTTTATTTTTGGGTTTTTAGAGCTTACTAAATTAAGATTAATGCCCAAATAAACAAACCTGTATTTTATCAGTAAAAAGAGCAATAAAAAAAGCCACCCGAAGGTGGCTTTTTATATATCGTATGTATAAGAGAATTATTTCTCAATGTTTGGAAGGTCTAGACCATATCCTTTTTTCTTGTCAACAACTCTTAATCTGAAAGCTACTAATAGAGCTGCTATACCACAACCAACCATTAACATCATCGGCTCAGTATAATTAAGAGCAGCACCTTCAGCTATTCCTTCGTTTGCTGAATCCAATACAGTACCTAAAAGCATAGGGAATAACATTAGACCTACATTCTGAATCATAAAGATCATTGCATAAGCAGATCCTAAACGTGATTCCGGAATAATCTTTGGTACTGAAGGCCACATAGCTGCAGGTACAAATGAGAATGCAAATCCTAAAACAACCATTGCCGTAAATGCAAAAGCAGTGTTACCTGGTAAAAAAGCGAAGATCACGTGAGAGAAAATCAATAATAAAGATCCCAACATCATAATACTAGCTGACTTTCCTTTCTTATCCATAAATGCACCAAAAATCGGAGTCAAAACCATTGTTCCAATAGGAAGAAGTCCTACAATCATACCTGAAAGTTCCTCAGCAAAACCATACTTTTGAACCATCAAGTCTGGTGCAAATTTGGTAAATGGGAAAATTGCGGAATAGAATAATACACAAAGCAGTGCAATAAGAATAAAACCAGGATTCTTAAACAATAAGAAAACATCCGAAATTTTAAATTCATCTTCAGACGATTCAACAGAAGTATCAGCTGCAACTTCAGCATCAAGTTTCTTATCCATCATATTATGAATAAAAAATGCAAGTAAACCAATAACAAGAAGAATAACTCCAAATGCTAATGGACGTGAGATGATTTTATCAGCACCTGTCATCCATGGAGAAGCTGAAAATGCAATTAGCATACCACCACGAGCACAAGCCATTTCAAGTCCCATAGCCAATGCCATTTCTTTTCCTTTAAACCATTTTACAATGATACGAGAAACAGTGATACCTGCAATCTCAACACCCACACCAAATAAGGCATAACCAATCATCGCCATCTTCAAAGAAGGCTTATAGTCAGTTAAGAACGAGTTTAGAAAATCATATCCAATACCACCATTATTAAACATATCAGTCATGGCGTAATAGTTAAGGAAAGCCCCAACAATCATAACACCAACAAAGAAGGTTCCTGTAAAACGAATACCTGCTTTGTCAAGGATAATCCCACCAAAAATAAGCATCAGACAGAATACGTTCAATACAGAATAAGAGCCTGCAAATGTTCCATAAGATGAATTAGACCATCCCATTTGGTCACGTAACATTCCTTGTAAAGGAGACATGATATCTGTAAAGAAATATCCTGTAAGCATCAAGAAAGAAACCGTTATTAAAACGAACCATCTTGCTGATTTGGAATCACGAATAGATTCCTTAAGTTGAGCAGTCATTACCATTTTATAAGTTTTATTTGTTTAAGTTATTGTTTAAGGGGCGCTAAAGTAAGCTTTATCCTGTAAGAAACAAATAGTGAATATCATGTTTTACCAACACATATCCATTCCATTTTTGTGGGCGGAATAGCATATATTACTTATCTTTGGAAAGGTTTTATTTAATTTAATGCAATGAACACATTAACTGATAATACAGGATTATATACAGATTATTATGAGCTAACAATGGCTCAAGGATATTTTCTAAGTGGTAAGAAAGACGAGCAAACCGTTTTTGATTATTATTACCGTACAAATCCGTATAGTGGTGGTTATCTTGTGTTTGCTGGCTTGCAGGATCTACTAGAGATTTTGAAGAATTTTAGATACAATGAGGCTAATATTGAATTTCTTCGAAAGTCTGGTTTAAGAAATGAATTTCTTGATTACTTAAAAGAATTTCGTTTCACAGCTACTATTTATAGTGTGAAAGAAGGTGAGATTGTATTTCCCAATGAACCGATCGTTCGAGTTGAAGGAAATATTATTGAGGCTCAGTTGGTTGAGACTTTACTGTTGAATTATCTTAATTTCCAGTCGCTTATAGCGACAAAAGCTTGCCGAATTAGAAATGTAATTGGAGATAAAGAATTTTCAGATTTTGGTTTGAGAAGAGCACAAGGATTAGGTGGTATTCATGCAAGTCGTGCAGCAGTAATCGGTGGTGCAAACACAACTTCGAATGTTTACAGTGCATTTAATTACGATATTCCGCTAACGGGAACTCAAGCTCATTCATGGATTCAAAGTTTTGATTATGAATTGGACGCTTTCCGTCAATATGCCAATATCAATCCTGATAATACGGTTTTACTTGTAGATACTTATAACACTTTGAGGTCTGGCGTTCCGAATGCGATAAAAGTTGCCAAGGAGTTAGAGGCTGAAGGACATAAAATGATCGGAATTCGTTTGGATAGTGGTGATTTAGCTTATTTAAGTCAGAAAGCTAGAAAAATGTTAAACGAAGCAGGTTTAGATTACGTGAAGATTATTGCATCTAACCAGTTAAATGAATATGTAATTAAAAGTTTGAATGAACAAGGAGCACAATTAGATGGTTATGGTATTGGAACCGAATTGGTAACGGGAAAAGATACTGGCGCGCTAGATGGTGTGTATAAATTGGTGCAAAATAATGGTGTTCCTCGTTTGAAAATATCTGAGAATATTGAGAAGATTACCATGCCTGGAAAGAAAAAACTTGTTCGCTATTTTGATGAAGAAGGAATGTTTTTTCGAGATGGAGTTCTTCTGGAAAATGAGGAATCTACAAGCAGGTTGTTTCATGCCTTTCACTCGCACAAAAATACTTACGTAACAAATTACAAATGTGAAGAACTCACGCATAAGGTAATGGAAAATGGGAAAGTCTTGATTGAAAATCAAAGCCCAACTGAAATTAATGCTTATTTAAGAAAGAGATTCGCTCAGTTACCAGATGGACACAAGCGTTTTATTAGTCCACATATTTACAAAGTTGGCTTTTCTGAAAACTTGTTGGATGTAAGAGATCATCTATTGATGGATATTCGATCGAAAATCAGATAAGTTTTAATTGATTCGTAACCGTTAAGCATTGACAATGGAAAGTTTAAATTCTAAAATAATTCGTCCTACACTATTATTGGATAAAGCAAAGTGTATTTCAAATATTGAGAATATGATTGCAAAAGCGCAACGAGCCAATGCACGTTTGCGTCCTCATTTTAAAACGCATCAATCTGCCCAAATAGGTGATTGGTTTAAAGAAAGAGGTGTTGAAGCTATTGCTGTTTCGTCGATGGTGATGGCACAATATTTTGCAGACAATGGATGGAAGGATATTACGGTTGCGATTCCTGTTAATCTTCGGGAAATAGAGTTGATTAACGAGTTAGCATCGAAAATTCAATTGAATTTAGTGCTTGAATCTCGAGAAGCAATTGCCTATTTAGAATCTGAATTGGAACATCCTGTTGGAATTTTCATTAAGGTTGATACAGGTTATCAGCGTTCAGGAATTCCTGCCGAGGCGATAGGGTCGTTACGTTTGTTAGTTGACTTGATGAAGGAAACTGAAAAATTGAATTGTAAGGGATTTTTAGCGCATACAGGACACAATTACAAGGCTGATGATCATGAGCAAATTCATAAAAATCATTCCAAAACACTTCTCGATTTAAATGAACTGAAAGATGTTTTCAGAAAAGATATTACAGGTTTAGAGGTTTCTTTAGGAGATACGCCAGCCTGCAGTATTAGCGAGGAATTTTATGGAATTGATGAGATTCGACCTGGAAATTTTGTATTCTATGATATCATGCAATATGTTTTGGGTGCTTGCGATGAAAGCCAAATTGCGGTTGCCATGGCTTGTCCTGTTATTGCAAAAAATATTGATCGAAATGAATTGGTGATTCATGGTGGAGGTGTTCACTTTTCAAAAGAATATTTAGAAGCTGATGATGAGGGAACCAAGTTGTTTGGTAGTATTGTTCGAATTGCGGAGAATGGTTGGAGTGAAATTTTAGGAGGTGGATTCTTGGCAAGTCTTTCACAAGAACATGGGATTATCCGCTGTAGCGATGCTTTATTTGATGAGTTTACGATTGGAGACTTGATAGGAGTGTTGCCTGTGCATTCATGCCTTACTACTAATTTAATGAGGAAGTTAATGACCACAGAAGGAGAATGGATTACAACAATGAACAGTTAGCAGTAAACAGTTATCAGAAAACAGTGATCAGTTAACAATGAACAGTGAGTCGTTTTTACTCGCTAGAAAATCAAGGGATGAATTACAAGAGGGTGTTGGATCGATTTAGTATAAGCAAAGTTAGGAAAGTAATTGTTGCTGAAATTACTTGTGTTGATAATTCCAACGCAACGATAGCTTTATCTTTAGCTTTGGGTGTTTTTCTTGCATTTTCGCCTGCCTGGGGTTTTCAAACGGCACTTGCCATCTCATTAGCATTGCTTTTGAGATTAAATAAGGTTCTCGCTTTAATTACTGTCAATATCAGCAGTATTCCGCCATTAATTCCTCTGATTTTTATTGCTGGATATCAAACAGGTGCACTTGTTTTGAAAGGTGAGTTTCAGAAAGAAGTTCCTGATTTGATGAGTCTCAGTACTTTGGGTGAAAATTACCTGCAATTTGCATTGGGTTCCATGGTGTTTGCAGTACTAATTGGTGTGATTTTCTATTTGGTGATTTATTTGATTTTAGGAAGGTATCGTAAGTTGTAATTTATTAAATCGCAACCATTGGGTTAGGGATTGGAGTGAAAACCCCACAGTGAGGAACGAGCGAGGAGTTGAAACAAAAGCCCGACCTGAAAGGAAACCCCATAAAAAAAGGAACGCACTTTCGTACGTTCCTTACAAATCAGTATCTGATTATATTATTTTACAGGTACATTCTTAAGAGTTTCTACAGTGAAATCCCAAAATTTCTGAACAGTATCGATCTTCACTTTCTCATCCGGAGAGTGAGGGAAACGAATCGTTGGTCCGAAAGAAATCATATCCCAATGTGGGTAATTAGCACCTAATAAACCACACTCAAGACCAGCGTGAATTGCTTTGATCTCAGGAATCTTACCATACTTGTTGTTATAAACTTCTTGCATTGTTTTCAAGATTGGAGAGTCCATATTTGGCTTCCATCCTGGATACTCACCTTCCAATACAATCTTAGCACCTGCTAAAGTAAATACAGAAGTCAACATTTCAGCTAAATCTTCTTTTGCAGAGTTCACTGAAGAACGCATTAAAGACTGAATAATGATTTTTTTATCATCGCTATAAACACGAGCAAGGTTATTTGAAGTTTCAACCAAACCTGGCATCGCATCACTCATACGGATTACGCCATTAGGACATGCGTAAATAGCATCGATTAAGTTCTTCTGGCTCTTGTTTTTGAAAACTGTTTTAGGAGCTTCAGTTGGCTCAGCAAAGAATGCTAAATCTGGCTCAACAGCTGATAATTCTGCTTTGTAAATTGCTTCGTACTCTGCAACTCCAGCAAGGAATTTCTCAGTATATCTTTCTGGAATCGTTACAACTGCGAATGACTCACGTGGAATAGCATTACGTAAAGAACCTCCATCAACAGAAGAAAGACGTAAACCGAAATTCTTAGCAGCATGCTTCAAGAAACGGAAAAGTAATTTGTTAGAGTTTCCTCTACCTAAGATAATCTCCATTCCTGAGTGACCGCCTTTAAGACCTTTCATGTTCAATTTGAAAGCAGCAGTTTCCTTAGGCGTATCAGTTAATTTATTTTTGAAAGTTACGTTAGCATCAATACCACCAGCACAACCTACATATAATTCACCTTCGTCCTCTGAGTCCATATTCAAAAGAATATCACCATCAAGAACACCTGGCTGAAGACCAAAAGCACCAGTCATCCCAGTTTCCTCATCAGAAGTAAATAAAGCCTCAACTGGTCCGTGAACCATATCAGTAGCTTGAAGAACAGCCATTGCAGCAGCAACACCCATACCATTATCAGCACCAAGAGTTGTTCCATTAGCAGTCAACCACTCACCGTCTACAAAAGTTTCAATAGGGTCTTTCTCAAAATCATGCTCTGTGTCAGAGTTCTTCTGAGGAACCATATCAAGGTGACCTTGCATGATAACACCCATTCTATCTTCCATTCCCGGAGTAGCAGGCTTCTTAATAATGATGTTTCCTACTTCATCTTTAATTGTCTCAAGACCTAAGTCTTCACCAAACTTCACCATGAATGCCTGGATCTCATCTTCATGCTTTGATGGACGAGGAATTTGAGTTAATGAATAAAAATTCTCCCAAATTGCTTTAGGCTCTAGGCTTAAAATTTCTTTGCTCATTATTATATTCCTCCGTTAAATTTTAGTGTTATTTATTCAAGAGCACTAAAGGTAGTATTTTTTAATAAAGCCGAAAAGAGAATTCAAAAAAGAGAAAGTGAATTAAGGATTTTTAAGAATCGAAACAGGAAAAGAGTAAAAATGAATAGCTACTAAGACTATTTATTATTTTTCAGCACTAGAAGAAATAAAGTTCAAGGTGAAGAAGATTTGGGTATTGGTATTCATCAACTTAGTACTATGTTGCACGGGATAATGCTCAGTAAATGAGGAGTGTTCAAGTTAGTTTAGTTAATGTTTTTTTGCTCACTTTTAACTTCTTTGACTTTTCTCCCTTGACTTTCTTATAAGCTTCTTAACTTTGTCGGTTCAGAAAAAGCCTATGCAAACAATAGAACAAATACTAGAAAGTTTTGGTGATCGAATCTTATCTAGTCGAAAAATAGCTGCACGAAAAGCACAATATGTTCCTATTCCTTCGGATATGAATCCTGAACTTCAGGAATGTCTCCATGAGATGGGGTATGATCAGCTATACTCCCACCAAGCTGAAATGTACAAACGAGCTATGCAGGGTAAAAATATTGTTATCACTACGGGTACGGCAAGTGGTAAATCCTTATCTTTTTATTTGCCTGTTATTCAGCGCATACTTGAAAATCCTAGCCGACGTGCTATTTTCATTTACCCTACCAAAGCACTAACCAAAGATCAATTACGAAACATTGTTGACTTTGTAGAATTTTTTGGCAAGCATCGCATACAAGCTGGTATTTATGATGGAGATACGCCAGCAGCTGAACGCAGCCGTATTCGTCAGGAGGCTAATATTATTCTTACCAATCCCGATATGATTAACGCAACATTTTTGCCCAATCACAATCGCTATGGCTTTCCACATCTATTTGCCAATCTGGATTATCTGGTAATCGATGAGCTACATGCTTACCGAGGTGCTTTTGGATCGCAGGTTTCTAATGTGATGCGTCGCTTGTTGCGCATTTGCAATTACCATGGTAACACACCTCACTTTCTTTGCAGTTCTGCAACAATCGCCAACCCTGCAGAACTGGCTGAAAATATCTGCCATCAGCCCTTTGAACTTATTGACAAAGATGGCTCTCCTGCTCCGGAAAAAGAAATCTACTTTTGGCAACCTGAGTACATTAAAAAAGCACAACGTAAACGGTCTGTTACCGAAGAGCTGAAAGAATTATTGCCGAACTTAATTGGCAATATGGTGAGAGTAATCACCTTTTGTATTTCGCGCAGGGAAACAGAGGTTGTGACGAAAGAATGTCGAGATATACTTGCTCATGATCCGCTTAAGCTTGGTCCTGATATGTCCGATAAAATATCGGCTTACCGTGGAGGTTATACGCCTTTAGAGCGTGAACGAATAGAAAAAGATTTGGTAGAAGGAAGCGTTTATGGCGTTGTTTCGACTTCTGCTCTTGAATTAGGTATTGATATTGGAGCTTTGGATATGGTTGTGATGGGAGGCTTTCCAGGTACACGTGCTAGCTTTTGGCAGCAATTGGGCCGTGCTGGTCGAAAGGGCAATAAAGCGCACGCACTTCTTATGCTCAAAGAAAAACCAATGGACCAATATGTGGGTATGAATCCTGATTGGCTATTGAAATCTGCATCTGAAAATGCTGTAATTGATAAGAACAATCTATACATTCAATTGGCTCATATTCGTGCGGCTTCTGCTGAGTTGCCTTTAACCATTGACGATATAGCAACTTTTCCCGATCTGGGAGAAATTATTCCTTTGCTACAAAAAGAAGGAGAATTAAGCGAACATCATGCCCAATACCAGTGGAGT
The DNA here is from genome assembly GCF_029029525.1 of Labilibaculum sp. DW002. NCBI lineage: Bacteria > Pseudomonadati > Bacteroidota > Bacteroidia > Marinilabiliales > Marinifilaceae > Paralabilibaculum > Paralabilibaculum antarcticum. Next base: position 144,417 of record NZ_JAKJSC010000002.1, read on the forward strand.
GGCCAACTCTCACCTGCTCATGAAATTAGTCTGCGAAACATGACTAGTGACACGATTAAAATTGTAGACAAAGAGAAAGACTGTACCATAACTACCGTTGATCTGATACAAGCTAAAAAAGAATTTTATCCGGGTGCGATTTATTTGCATGATAGTGTGCAGTATAAAAGTCTCGATTTGGATTTGGAAGGTAAAACCGCTTGGGTTAGAGAAGTTGATTCCAATTATTATACTGAGCCTCACAAACCGGGTAATATTGATATTCTAATGGAGCATGATCAGCAGGAAGACAAGCGTATCTATAGTTGTTTTGGTGATGTTCGTGTTAGCGTTTTGGTTTCTGGCTATAAGATGGTTCAATTCAATACGCACCAGAACTTAGGTTATGAAGCATTGTCGCAAATTCTTGAAACACAAATGGAAACGGAAGCTTGTTGGATTCAAATACCAGATAATGTGGTTCAGGTATTTGTGGCAACGGGAAAAGCCCCAAGTCTCGATCCTCAATCGAAGGATTCGGAAGACAAAAAAGTACCACATTTCGATTATACTGAAGGCTTAATTCATTGCTTAAAAGCTGCAGCTTCAATGCGCGTTATGGCTACTCATTCAGATTTAGGCGGGGCTGTCTTCGGATTTGCACACCCTGATTCGCCTGTTCACAAGCATGCCATTATTCTCTTCGATGAATACCCTGGAGGTTTGGGCTTCTCTGAAAAAGCTTTTGAGTTTATTGGAGAAATTATTAAAAATGCTGGGCAATTGGTTAAAGATTGTTCCTGCAAAGAAGGCTGTCCTGCTTGTGTTGGCGATCATCGCATTGATAAGGAACTTATTCTTTGGGCTTTGCGATCTTTCTATAAGGAATTGCCTATTCCCAAAAATATTCAACTTGACAAGTTGCCGGCTTCACCATCAACAAATTCCAAAAAGATGGAGTGGAAACAAGTAAAAGATCAGTGGCAAGAACTATTAAGTCGGTTTGAGAAGGAGGAACATTTTGGAGCTCGTTTCCTAAAACATGCTTCGGCTTTTGAAATAAAAGGGAATGATCTTATTCTTTTTTTAGCAGAAAGTAATCTTAAATTGGCTCAAAAACCGGAAGTTGTTAAAGGGCTAAAAGCGGAGTTGGCTAAACTAATACACTTACCCGAGAACTTCGAATTACACTTGCGTGTTGATGATAGTGAGCTTAATATCAAAAATCAATTAAAGTTGCAACGCATCATGAGCAATGGGAAAGGCTATTTGAATAATTAGTTACAAGGATAAAGGTTAAAGTACAAAATTTAAAAATCCATATTTTACTCAAGTGCCTTTTTTATAAATCAAAATTATTAATTGATAATTACTAATTCATAATTGAACGGGTGAGTTTAAAACGTCTACATAGAAAGCTAAGGAGTACCGAGTTTGAAGGCAATGAATTTGATCCCATTTCTGCCTTTGAGGCTCAAGATGTGCCTCAGCAGAGTCTTGTTATTCCTAAGGAGCGTTTTACAGAACCTCAAGAAAACTATGCTCATAAAATTAAAGAGGTATATGCTAGGAATTCGAAATTAGGTCAGGCTCTTAAAACACTTAACAACTATCAGTTGCAGGCAGTATTCTCTGAGGATCGTAAAGTGTTGCTAAGTGCTATGGTGGGAAGTGGAAAAACTACGGTTCTTACGCATAAGATTCTCTATTTGCACTTTATCAAAGCCATACCACTTTCAGAAATGGTAGTGCTCACGTTTACGAATAAAGCTGCTCGTGAAATTAGGGAACGCATACTATCTTTTTACGAGGAATCAGAAGGCATACAGTCAGAAGATCTACGCTATTTTGGCACTTTCCATTCGGTAGCCCGTCAACTAATAAAGGAGCATCCTCAATTAAGTGAATTGGGATTTACACCATCCTTTTCGATAATGGATAAGGAAGCTAAAGAAGAGTTTCTGCTTCGTTTAATTCACACACATGAGCTTGATGTTAAGTACCATAATAAACTGGATCAGCGATTAAAGTTATATCGTAACGAGAAACAGATTCTTTACGCCAATATGAAAAATGAAGATGATCTTCCTCAACTTCTGGAAATATCGCGAAAAGAAAAACAAGCTAACAATCTGATGGATTTTGATGACTTAATTTCCATCGTTAATTGGCTTTTAAAACAAGAATGCTCGCTTGAAGCTAAATGGGTGATTGTAGATGAGTTCCAGGATTGCAATCCTGAACAAGTTCAGCTCTTAAATTACCTCTCTGTAAAAGATAGCTCCTTCTTTGCAGTGGGTGATCCCAATCAAAGTATTTATGCCTGGCGTGGCAGTACCGAGCAAATTTTTGAAAGCTATATTACAGACACAAGCTGTCGTATGATGCGTTTGCCTTTGAATTATAGAAGTTCAGGACAGCTATTAAGTGCTGCCGCTTGCCTGTTAAACGATGAGCGAAATGATTTGCAAGCAACTCGAACGGCTGGAAATAAACTGCGTTTGGTGAATCATTTTGACGATAATCAGGAAGCCTTTTATTATGCCAGTCAATTTAAAAGCTTGCATTCAAGTGGTACAGCATGGGAGCAAATTGCTATTCTATTTCGTACACGCCAACAAATAAATCTCTTCGAGTCTATTTTTTCGAAAGAAGATATTCCTTTCGAAGTTATAAGCAAAAGTAGTCTTAAGGATTATCCTGCTCTATTTTGGCTAAAGAAGGTTCTTTTAGCTGGTTTGCAAGCCAACGACATGGATAGTATTCTATCCGTTTTCACATCAAGTGATTTTGGTTGTCTTAAAAATGGAAAAGCTTTACTGAATGCATATAATAAATTCAGTAATGAGAAAACCTTTAATAGCAAGCTAGAAGCCTTCACTGAATTTTTGAAATTTAAATATCCTAAAGAAACCACTCATATTAAATTGGCGAATTCTTTATTGGATTTTCAAGATCAACTATTAAAAACAAGTAGGCAGTTTGATCTATACGGCTATTTGAATTTAGATGAGGTCCTAAAACCCATTTCCGTTCATTACACCGAGAATGTGTGTCAAGTGAAACAAGCTATACAGGAGTTGGATCTTTACATACAAAAACAGAGTTTTGGAAATAATATCGAAGCTTATCAGGCTGCAATGGGACAAGTGAGTTTAGAGGGGCATTTCCAAATTAATACAGGTATAAAGAAGAGTCAAGAGGGCGTTCGTTTATTAACTATTCATGCTGCAAAAGGTCTGGAATTTGATCATGTTTTTTTGAGTGGAGCCAATACCGGTTTGATTCCTTTGAATAGAAAAAAAGCAGGTCCAAATCATTTGCAAGAAGAAAAGCGTCTACTTTTTGTTGCCCTCACTCGTGCTAAAAATAATATGGAAATAGCTTGGCACAGCCAAAGTTCAGCTTGGAATGCTGAGGAAGGACCATCTTATTTTCTCAATGCTATTCCTTCGACACTTATTGACCGTATTGAAAATACAAAGCCAGAAATTACAATTAAAAAGTTTGAAGATCCTCAGGAATCTAATGATAGCCCTTGGAAGAAGGGCATGAAAATAAGACATCCAAAATATGGAGAAGGTACTGTCATTAGCAGTACTGATAAAGAAATTCTTTGTGAGTTCGGCAAATTTGGAGAAAAGAGTTTTGCACCTCAATGGGCAACACTAAAAAAACTTTAGGTTCAGCAACCTGCATGTAGGATCATGTAATTGGCTTAGGATTGATCTATGGCAGCGAAAAGTCTTATTTATTCTGGAAAATTGGATTAAATAGATGGTGATTTTCCTGGTTTAGGAACATCTTTTGAAATAGCTACAGGTCCAATAGTATAAGATTTCGGTCCCAGATACAAATCAGAGTTCATCATTTCTTCCCAACTTACTTCTTTTCCTGTATAGGCGGATATTCTGCCCATAATTCCTGTTAGGGTTGATTCTGCAACTTGAAATGCTTCATTGATTGGATTCCCTGTGCGAATTGCTGTAACCAAATCAATATGTTCCTGATCGTAAGGATTCGTACTTAACCTACTGATGTTTTTACCAGTACCAGCTTTTGGATATTGATAGCTCCAATTTACAGAACCATCTAAATTATATATGGTGTTTTCACAATTGGTAGATCCTTTTGTACCTTGAATTCGATCAGATGTATTGTTGCTGCAATCATTAATTTGGCGACACATGCTGTGGTAATGAATATCCTTATCGTAAACAAAATCGACACTAAAATGATCGTATTGATCGCCAGTAACTCTTTGTTGTCGAGCTCCAAAACCTATCGCTTTCTCAGGATGTTTTCCTACAAACCAGTTTACGGTATCTAAATTGTGAACATGTTGTTCTACGATGTGATCTCCCGAAAGCCAACACCAATTGACCCAGTTTCTAATCATATTTTCCAGTTCAGACCAATCGGCACGTGGATTTCGATGCCAAAGTTTGCCTACATTGTAATAACTGTTAGCGGAAACAATCTCGCCAATTGCTCCCTCATTAACCTGTTTAAAAGTTTCAATATAATCTTGCTGATGACGCTTAATTGTTCCCGTTACAACGGATAAGCCTAACATTTTGGCCTTTTCGGCAGAAACCATAACAGAACGAACTCCTACTGGATCTACTGCAACAGGCTTTTCCATAAAGACATGCTTTTTTGCTTTTACACAAGCTTCAAAGTGCTGTGGACGAAAATGTGGTGGAGTGGCTAGGATTACCACATCAACATCGCAATTCATGAGTTTTTCAAACGAATTGATTCCAGAGAAACATTGATCTGGAGCAATATCAAAACCTTTCTGATTTTTTATTTCTTGGCGGCATGCATCAACACGATCTTGAAAAACATCAGCTAAGGCAACAATTTCTACATTAGGCCCAGAATTTAAAAAGTTTAAGGCGGCACCAGTTCCGCGATAACCACAACCAACAATACCAGCTTTTAGCAAAGGACCATCGGGAGCTTTTTCTAGCATTGGAGGAAAAGCATATTCTCTTTTCTTACTGGATTGACAAGAAGTGAATATGGAATTTAAGCCAATAGCACCTACTATTCCTGCAGCAGCTGCGTTAAGTAAAAATTTTCTTCGGCTGTTTTCGTAATCTTTGCTATTCATAATTGTCTGATCTTAAATTGAATGTTATTTTATACTGCTATTCGTATCCATTTGCGACCATTCGCATACAATTCTGAAGCCAACGTCGTTGCAATCGGAATACCACCAAATGCTTTTTGGAATTTGAGGATCGCTTACCATCCAAACATCATGTTGGGTATGATCTTTATGGCTTAGAAGGAGTTCATTAATTGTACTTTTAAATGAGCCTCCTTTTAAGATGTATTCAAGTTTATTGTTGACTTTTATCGTATCCTGACAGAATTCACGCACGTTACCGAGCATGTTTACAATGCCAAATTTATTGGGTAAAACTTCTTCTGGGAGTCCTGTTTTTCCAATGCTATTTTTTTTCCAAATCACGTAATTATTGATTTTCTCACTTGGCTTTTTAAACAGATTTAAAATGAAGTTTTTGTCTTTATAATCAGATGCATTGCCGCCAAAGAAGAAGTCATCATTTTCATTTGTTCCGCTAGCGTATTCCCATTCTTTGGCTGTTGGTAAACGATAAATTTTTCCGATTTTTTGTGAAAGCCATTTGCAATAGGTATTTGCAGCATGCCACGTCATTGTAATTGCTGGCCTTTTTCCCATTCCCCAAGCTTGCGAAGGGTCACCAAATGGTGGCGTAGCTCCAGTTATTGCATCGATTCCCTGATTTTCATTCACTAGTCTTCCTTCTGATTCAGTTTCACGAAGAAAGGCTTTGTATTCGTCCCAAGTCACCTCAAGTTTACCAATAAAGAAAGCATTGATATTTTGTGCCTTATTATCAGGAATTGCAATCATGTCAAAGGAAACAGTAGTATTTGGAATTTGCTCATTAAAATTTGAGAATTCCTGAATACTGGTTGGTTCAGTAAATATTTGTTTGTTGGTTTCTGATTTAGAAAAGGAATAATTGGCTTTGTGTGTTTGTTCACCACCATGACCAACATTTAAATGACAGTTGATACAATCTAACTTGTCTTTATTGTGTTTGTAATACAAATGTGCTTTGTCTCCTTCTTTGGAAAGATGCAGTGGAAAAAGATTTGCATGGCAATTGATGCAGGATTCATTGAATACATGCTTTTTTGCATGCTCTAATAGCGATTTTTCATCCCAATTAATTTCATCAATATCCTTAAAGTAATAGGAATATAAATCTCTGGAACCAGCCTTTATTTTTTCAGGCCAATAATTACTTTGGTTTTTGGGCGGTAAGTGACAGTCTACACAATGAACTACAACACCACTTTTATTGTTGTGATGAGATGCCTGTAACCATGAATTTTCGGCATGTGTATGAACATGGCAGGACATGCAATATTTATCGGTAGATGTAGTCTGATCGATTCCGTTTAAGCCAGTTACAAATGCAATGGCAAAAAGAAAAGACAGAAGTATCAGAATAAGGAATTTATATTGATGAAAAAAATTACTCATTAAGATGCTTTAATGGTTTGTATTTTTTTTGTCTGGTCATGTTCTTGTTTGTATTGTTTTGGAGTTTTTCCGTATTCTTTTTTAAAACATCTCGAAAAATATTTAGGATCATTAAATCCGACATTAAAGGCAATTTCTGAAATAGTGAAATTGTGATTAATGAGCAGAGGAACAGCTTTTTGTAAACGAAATGTTCTTACAAAATCAACAAGCGTTTTATCCGTTAAGGACTGAAATTTTCTGTAGATATTCGAATAGCTCATGTGTAATGGTTCAGCTAATTCCTCTAAACGAAATTCTGGATCCTCAAAGTTGTTTTCGATTTCTAATAGAATGGCTTCAATAAATTTTTCATCAGGAGATTCTACCTCAATTTCCTTGTTACTTGTTAGAATCTCAGAACGGTATTGTTCTATAATTTGTTTTTTGGCTTCAAGAATATTATTGACCTTAAGGGTTAATTCTTTTACATTGAATGGCTTGTTAATGTATTCAATGGCTCCATATTTTAATCCATCAAGCTTTGATTGAGTCGTGTTTCGAGCGGTTAACAGGATGATTGGAATATGACGGGTTGTTTTAGTTTTCTTTAATTCTTTGCAAAGAGAAATACCGTCCATTATTGGCATCATAACATCACTAATAATAAGGTCAGGTGTTGTTTCTTGCAGAGCTGCCAGAGCTTCCTTACCATTTTCTGCTGTGAATACATTATAGAATGAACTAAATGTATCTTTCAGCAAAAGCAACATTTCGTAATTGTCTTCAACTATTAGGAGTTTAATTTTGCTGTTAGGATTAATGCTTGGTATGTATAGATCTTCTTTATTTGAATTGTTTGATGGCACAAGTTCATTTATGATTGGCCTGTTTATGATTTCATCAGCGTTAAGATGTTCACAGCCTAAAGGAAGTTTAAGACTAAATTTAGTTCCTGTGTTTACAGATGAAACAACATTTATCTCACCCTTGTGCAAAGTAATGAGCTCTTTGGTAAGGGCAAGCCCAATTCCAGTTCCTCCAACGGCCTTTCCTTCTTTCGATTGGTAAAACATATCAAATATGTGTTTCAGATTTTCTTCATTAATTCCTATTCCTGAATCAGATATGTTTAGAAAGAAATGCTCATAGTTACTTGAGATTTTAAATTGAATCTGACCTTCTCGTGGTGTGAATTTAAATGCATTGGCCAGTAGGTTATATATAACATGTTCAAGCTTATCTTTATCGTACCAAAGAATAATATCATCTTGTTCCGATTCAAAGGAAAAGTCGATATGTTTAAATCGAGCTTGTTCTGTAAAAGAAAGTGCTATTGTTTCACAATGCTTTGATATATTGTTTTTACTCGTTCGTAATTGCAATTTTCCCAGCTCTCTATTTCTCACGGTCATCAGTTCCAGAGCTATTCGAGATAAACGTTTTGCATTGTTATGAATAACGTTTAGTCTTTGTTTCAAAAGAAGGTTTCCTTCGGCTCTTTCTATCATACTTTCAATGGGAGCCATTATAAGAGTCAGGGGAGTTTGAATTTCGTGAGACATTTTTGCAAAGAAATTCATTTTCATGGCATATAATTCGCTGTTTTTCTCATTTTGCCATTCTTCTAACATGAGCTTCTTTTTAAGCTTAGCCCACATGATTGAATAGCGAATGATGAAAAAGAGAGCAATTATTATGGCAAAACCATAGAATAAATAGGCCCACCATCTTTGCCATAAAGGTGACAAAACAATTACTTGCATTGTTCTAGGTTCGATATCCCACAGATCTCTTTTACTGCTGGCTTTAACCTCAAATGTGTAATCTCCGTATGGGATATTGGTATAAGTTGCTATTCTATTTTGTTCTGTGGTAATCCAATTTTTATCAAATCCTTTTAGGCGGTATGCATAAATGTAATTGGGATCAAGATGATCGTTAATAACTGAAAATCGAAAGGAGAATGAGGTTTGTTTGTGATTTAGTTTTATAGATTTTAATTGTTCTATTCCTTCAGTTAATTGTTTGGGAATAATCTCATTGGCATCTCGATTTAGGATTTCTAAATGATTAATTCTTAATTGAAATTGTTTTTTTGTTGTCTTCATTAAATTTGGATGGAAGAAGTTAACTCCTTCAACACCACCAAAATAAAGTCTTCCTCTTTTATCCACACCGGAACTACCAGACAGGTATCTTTCTTTTAAGGCTCCATTTTTCCATGTATAAGAGTATACCTGTTTTGTATTCAGATCTAAGTGGGAAATACCGCCTGTTTTTGATACCCATATATTATTACTATCAGCTAAAGCAATTGCTATACATCCATGTAGATCTTCTATGCTGAACCCTTCAATCGGTTCGGCTTGTTTATTTTTTGTATTAAACTTTATCAGTTTGGAGTATGAGTTAAGTAGGTATAGATTGCCATTGAGATCAGTAGCTCCATGCATGACACTATTTTCCATTTGATCATTAGACTTTGATAATTTGTAAGTCGTGAAATTTGAGTTCTTTAATACTTTATTTTCATTGAATAAGCAAATGCCACCCTGATACATTCCTACCCACAATTGCTTGCTTTCATCCTCGATAAATACTTCTGCAATACTTCCACTTAGCCCCTTACTATTATTGGGGAAAAAAGCAATTTGCTTATTGGCTCCGGAAAAAACAAAGATGCCTAAGTTGGTACCAACCCAAATTCGATTTTTTATATCGATATATAGAGACCTGACATCAGTTGCAATTTGTCCTTCTTCATTTTTTATTTGTATCGATTTAAACTGATTGGTTTTGTTGCTATAATAACTTAGCCCATTGAGATATGTTCCTATCCATTTGTTTTTATTTTCATCTTCAACCATTGCCTGAATGTAATTTCCATTTAGGCCTCTACTTGATTTAGAATTGGCGATAAATTGTTTTACGGCTTTACCTTCTTTGTTAATAAGGCTTATACCTTCACCATCAGTACCTAGCCAAAGACTTCCATCTTTACAATTTAATATGGACAAAATACGTGTTGGTGTTCCTGATAAGCTTCCACTATAATAACCTATTGTAGACGATTCGTTAGGTAGAATATTGATATTTCCGTAATTTGTGAAGATCCAGATATCAGAATTCTTTGTTTCTCCAAATCCAATTACGGTATTACTTTGAAGAGAGAATTTATTCGTTTTAGAGTGTTCGTATATTTTTACTTTTTTTGTTTTGGGATTAATCTGACAAAGCCCACCACCATCAGTCCCAGCCCAAATAAGACCTTTGCTATCCCGAAAAATTCGGTAAATCATATTTGTAGGAATGAAATGTGAAGCTTCTGCATTTTTATGGAATTGTTCGAAAGTTCGACTTGTGCTATTATAGAAATAGAGACCGTCGAGTTCAGTACCGATCCATAAATTTCCGGCTAAGTCTGTAGTTAAAATAATTGTGTTTGATGATTGATTAAAAGGAACCTGAATTTCCTCTATCTTCATAGATAGAGTATTCCCTTTAAATACTCGTCCATGACCAGTGCTAAACCAAATGGAATTGTTTAAACCTTCCGAAATAGATGTTATCGTTTCGTTTTGAGAGTTGATATCAAATACTACATATGTCGAATCAGATAAGGATTTTCCTATCACAGTACCCAAATTGCTACCTAGCCAAAATCTTGATTTACCAATACTCGATGATTCAAAACTTTGATGTTCTTCTAAGTTGTTTAAATTCGAATGATGAGGCATAAATTTCCCGGATGGTAAAAGTCTGGATATACGACCTTTTTTCGAAGCACACCAAATTCGATTCTTATTGTCTTGTGCAATGCTTAGAATACTTGAAGGGCTTGCATTGTTTCCCATCACATTTGAAAAGGAATAGGCCTTATAATCATACCCGTCAAACCGAAGAATGCCTTTGTCAGAATTAAGCCATAAATAGCCTAAAGAATCCTCGATTACATTTCTTGCATTGGTTTGTTGTCTGTTCACCTCAGCACTTAGGTGAATAAAGTTTGTTGATTCGTCAGCAAAGGAAAAAAAATATGAGTTGCAGATAACTACAATCAATGTAAGTTTGATTAGGTAGGTGTGATTTTCTAGCATACTGACTTAATTTCTAAGTTTTGGGATAAAACAAAAATAGATATCTACTCTAATCCTACCAAGAATAAATCAAACAAATAGTGAGTTCGAAACCTGTGTATCTATCTATTTAATAGGCTTGTGAGAAAATGTCTACCTATTAGCCTAAAATGTCCACTTTTTTATAATTGTGATTTTCCAATTTTGAAACTCCCATTGTTGAATAAGTCGCCTAGCTTGAAATTTTGCGAGATAGATGTGGGAATAAAATTAACCTAACACCTAGTTTTTAATATAATACTAACTCTAACCTTATGAAGAATCAGAAAGTTAAAAAACGTAATTATCAGAAATTTATAAAAATGGATCTTTCGCGGATGGCATTTTTATTATTTGCGATGGTTGTCTTTTCTTTTACAACCAGTTGTGACGATGACGAATCAGTCAACTTACCAGTGACGACTACAGGCGAAGTTACTAACATCACAGGTCAGGATGCTGTTGTGAGCGGCAGCGTGACATCCAACGGCGGATCAAAAATCCTTGCTATGGGGGTTTGCTTTACGACTGGAGACGCTGAACCAACTGTAGCAGATAATTTTGCAGAAGTAGGTGAATTTACTCCGGATGGTATTTTAGAGGCGGACTGGAACTACTCAGCTACCCTAAAAGGATTATCTGTTAAAACGGCTTATAAAGCCAGAGCTTATGCATCGAATGCAGCAGGTACCGCTTATGGAGAAACCATTTCATTTATTTCGAAAGCAGGAAAAACTTACCATACACTAACAAATGAAATGATTGACACTTATACACAGGAAGGCTCAGAAGGACCTAAGCCAAATCTTGTTGATGGTGATTTGAACACGTATTGGCATTCGGCTTGGTCAAGTGGTGTAGAACCCCTTCCTCACCATATTCAAATTACATTTGCCGAAGCTAAAGATATTGGAGGTTTCGAATTCGCAACCAGAGACGCGTATGCAAGAGGCAATAACCCCGCTCAATTCGATGTGCAAACCAGTTCAGATGGCACCACTTACACAACCGTATGGACCTCAGACAGGCTAGATAATGTTTTATTAAATCCTGAATGGAATGCTGTGTCACTTGATAAGAATTACTCTTCTAAATATTTTAGAATTAGAGTAATTGATACAAAAACACCTGCTTCTAGCTCTACGTGTATGGCTGAGCTAAAAGTGTTTGAAGATGGTATGCTACCTTTTTAAAAGGGTGTTGATGTAGAATAATTAAAACAACATGTATACTAGTTTATTTATCTAATTAAGATTTAAGATAATAATTATGAGATATTTGCGACAAATCGATTTCTATCGAAATAATATAAAAAATAAAATAAGTACCAATACTTCCGGCATTCAAAAAATAATAAGTTTGTTCATTTTCATGCTGTTTTTTACGGCTATTGCAAGTGCACAAACAGTTGAGGTAAAAGGGAAAGTGATAGATAATGCCAATCAGGAATCATTACCAGGTGTTAGTATTATAATAAAAGGAACTACCCAGGGTGCTTCAACTGATATGAATGGAGATTATACTTTAAAAGTGGAACAGTCTGATGCTATTTTAGTTTTTTCATTTATTGGCTATGAGCCACAGGAAGTACCACTTAATGGCCAGACAACTATTAATGTTAGCCTGAAAAGTGCGACCAGTGATCTTGATGAGGTTATGGTTATTGCCTATGGAACGACAAAGAAATCAAATTTAACGGGTTCAGCCGTAGCGTTAGACAGTGATGACCTAAAAGATGTTTTTGTATCGAATGTAGCATCTATGCTTCAAGGTAAAGTTGCTGGTGTGAACGCATCATCACGTAGTGGAAGACCTGGTTCAAGTACAGAAATCACCATACGTGGTAAAGGGTCCTTGTCAGGTACAACATCACCTCTTTGGGTGGTTGATGGTATTATAATGGGTAATTCTGACCCTGGCTATAGTCCTGCTGATATTGAGAGTATGACCATACTAAAAGATGCTTCAGCGACAGCTTTGTATGGATCTCTGGCTGCTAATGGGGTAATTCTACTACAAACAAAAAGAGCCAAGAAAGGTGAGTCCAAAATTAACGTCAATGCGACTTACGGATATACCACATTTAACACCGGGAATTTCTCCGTAATGAATTCTCAGGAATTATATGATTATCAAAAAACATGGAACCCCAATGTTACCGAGGATGTATTAAATACAGATACAAACTGGATGGACATTGCGACTCAAACTGGGAAAGCACAAGAGTATAACGTTAATTATACTGGTGGAACCGAAAAAATGATGGCCTATTTGTCTGGTACTTATTATAATGAGACTGGTGCTTTAAAAGGATACGACTATGAACGTTATTCGGCTATTGCCAACTTTGACATAAATGCAACTGAACGCCTTAAGATTAAAGTCAATTTATCTGGCGATTATCGTACGACAAAAAACCAGCAGCATTCTACATATTCAATGTTTACTTATATGCCATGGGATGAAGCTTATTTGCCAGATGGTTCTGTTTTAGATCCAAGAGTTGATAGTGGTAAAGAATACTTACTCGCAAACAATAAAGTTTGGTATGGTAGAGACGAAAATAATTACCTATACGATTTGCAATACAATTACGGCACATCACGTAGCAATAATCTTCGTGCAAATATCGGTTTTGATTATAAAATTAACGAATGGTTGACATTTGCTTCGATGAATAATATCGCTCTTAATTTTGGGCATTCTGAATCGTATACTGACCCTCGTTCTGTGAGTGGACAAGCAGATAGAGGAACCTTATATGATAGTTATAGTTTTAGCCAAAGACGTTTTACCAATCAAATGCTTCGATTTAACAAGACTATTGGTCTTCATGCATTGAATGCGTTTGTTGCATGGGAGTATAGCGATTACCATTATGATGACGCCAAAGCCACAGGTAAAGGTGTTGCAGCAGGTCTTCGTGTACTTAATACCACTGCTGAAGCTCTTGAAGTGGGCGGATACAAAAGTGAAAGTGCCAAACAAAGTACGCTTGTGAATTTACAATATGCTTATGATGATCGTTACTTGGCTACTGCTTCGTTTAATAGGCAAGGTTCAAGTAGCTTTGGTCCAAACAGGCAATATGGTAATTTCTGGTCAGCCAGTTTAGGTTGGAATGCCCATAGCGAAGAATTTCTGCAAGGAGTAGAATGGTTAAACGTATTAAAATGGTCTGCCAGTATGGGACAGGTAGGTAATGCTCCCTCAGGATTTCAATATCTTGGATACTTTGCCTTTGTTGATCAATATAATGGAAATAGTGCTGCTACACCTTATCAAAAAGGAAACCCTGATATTAGTTGGGAAAAAGTAACCAGTTACAACACAGCAATCAATACCAGATTATTCGACCGTGTCAGTATAAACTTAGACTTATATTATAAGAATAGTGATAACCTGTTAACCTATGTTCCACTTCCTGCATTGACAGGTTATAGTGGCATATGGATGAATGTCGGACGTGTTACTAACAAAGGATATGAATTAACTGTTTCACCTGAGATCATTAAAACTTCCAGATTTAAGTGGGATATGACTTTGAATTTGGCATACAACAAAAACAGGGTTGAAGAAATATACGAAGATAAAGCCTATACAAAAGGTAATACTAGAATTGAAAAAGGACACGATATGGATGCACAATACCAACGTATCTGGTATGGTGCAAATCCTGCAAACGGTGAGCCTCTTTGGGAAAAAGTTACGGAAAACGAGGATGGCACTGAAACAATTAGTTTAACTTCAGATTACGCTGATGCTACCTTGCAGTATACTGGAACCAAAGGTACGCCAACATATACAGGCGGTATCCTCAATAAATTTACTTTTGATAATTTCACCTTATCTGCTAACATTAGTTTTGTTCAAGGTATTCATAGATATAACAGCAATAGAGAATTATTTGATAGCGATGGCTCTTATGCTTCTTTTAATAGTATGAATTTGCATGACGACTGGAATCGTTGGGAAAAACCAGGAGATGTTGCGACTCACCCAAAATCATTTAACGGAGGAGTTAATGCAAATAAAAACTCATCACGATATTTAGAAGATGCAAGTTATATCCGATTACGTAATGTAACTTTGGCATACAACCTTCCTAAAAATGTATCAAACTTGCTTAAGATATCAAGTGCTTCAGTTTACGTCAGTGCAGACAATCTAATTACATTAACTGATTGGTCAGGTATGGACCCTGAAATTGGTGCTTTATATCCTATGGCAAAAAAAATTATGGCAGGCGTAAAAATAGCCTTTTAATAAGTAAAGATTATTAATGATTAAAAAGATGAAAATGAAAAATATATATTCTTTTATTGCGATTCTGATAGCAATTTCTTTTAGTGCTTGTGATATCACCAGAGAGCCATTTCAGGATTTATCAGATGATAAAGTATTTGCAGACGAATTAGGTATCGAAGCAGCAGCTTTAGGTACTTATGCATTATTGAAAAAGAATGAATTTATGCGCCCTTACCATTTTCATGGTGAATTTGGTGGTGATAATATAGCATTAAGTGGAACAACAACTGATCATTTATTCTATATGTACAATTATCAACATACCCCAACAAATGGTCATTTGAATAGTTTATGGTCTGGTTGTTATAAGGGGATTGTGAATGCAAATAAAGTTATTGCCAAGGCAGAATCAGGAACGCCTCGTTTGAATCACGTTATTGGTGAGATGTATTACCTCCGTGCTTTCTTTTATTTCAATTTGGTAAATATTTGGGGACGACCATATACTCAAGATCCAAGTTCTAACCTGGGTGTTCCACTTATATTGGATGCTGAACCAGATGCAGATAATTTACCTCCCCGTGCTACTGTTAAGGAGGTTTATGATTTAATTTTAAGTGACTTGTTGAAGGCTGCAGAGTTTATGAGTGAATTTAAAAGAATTGAATCAGAATATAATATATATGCATCTGAACAGGCTGCCAATGCCTTATTGTCCAGAGTTTATTTATATATGGAGGATAATGCAAAGGCAGAAGAGTATGCTACCAAAGTAATTGAATCAAACAACTTTGCATTATTGGAAGGTTCTGATTATGAAACCTTCCCAACCATGGTACCTGAGAAGAATTCTGAAATTATTTTTGCATGTAGAGCACTAAAAGATGAAGATGATTACAATTGGTATGCCTTTGGTGGTATGTATGCTACAATTGATGGTGTAGGTTGGGGAGAAATGTATGCTTCTGAGCCATTAAGGAATTTACTTGATCAAAATCCTACGGACAGAAGACATAAATTCATTGATCCTCAATATGAGGCTGGTAACGATTATGAAATCACATACTCTTATGACAAATCATCTCCGGTGGGTTCAAAGATGTTCCAAATGTATGCGGTTACCAATAATGGTGGCACTTGGGAATATGACTACAATGGTACAAAAACAGTTTCAACAGAAAATGTTGATGGTAATACGAAATATTTCATTACTGAAGGTGAGAATATCAGTGGTAAAACCTATGTGAAATTGACAAAGAAGATGCCAGTAAGACAAGGGTATCCAAAATATTTCGTAATAAAATGTTCGAATCAGGAAGGACAACCTCAATTGTTCTCACCAGTGATCTCACGCTTGGCAGAAATGTATCTAAACCGTGCAGAAGCTCGTGCTAAAATAGGTACTAACACATCAGGGGCATTAGAAGATATGAACCTAATAAGAAAACGTGCAGATATTGATCCTTATTCAGCAGTTCCTGCTGGTAGAACTTTATTGGAAATTATACTCGAGGAACGACGTATAGAACTTGCTTTCGAGGCGCATCGCCGTTACGATATTTTCAGAAATGGTCTCACATTAGATCGTAGATATCCAGGAACACATGATAGAGGGGCTAATCCTTTATTAACTGTTCCGGCAACAAGCCCTCGTGTTGTTGACTATATTCCGGAAGCTCAAATTCTAGCACAGCCTAATTTAGTACAAAATCCATAGTTAGAATGTGGTTAATTATTTCGATCCTTAGATCGAAAACTAATTTGTTTACGTCGTAAACACTTTTTGATACCTCAGGGCTTGCCCTGAGGTTATTCATATCAGTTTTTGGATACTAAAATAAATTAAACATAGAAATAATGAGAGCTTTAAGTAAAATTGGAAAAATAACAAGTGTTGTTTTTTTTCTCTTGGCGTTGATAATAGCTCCATCTTGTTCATCTGATGAAGCCGATTTAGTTGATGAAAAAGATGAGGTAGATGATCCAGTTATTCCTGTAACAGATCCACTTACTGCTTTGGTTGTATCAGTTCCATGTGAAGGAAACAGTTGGGTTGTTTCCAATCCAACGGCTACAGAAAAATTAGTTGTAGTAGGCGGAATTAAAAACTGGACCAATTCAGATGATAAAATACGCACCTTTTTTTATGCAAAAGAAACGGGAGCAATTGAAGTAGGTATTCTTGCAAGATTTGTTGGTGCTACTACGCTAAAAATAACACTTGGTAGTGAAACAAAACAGGTTGATTTTGAGGCATCAGATAGTAAGGAAAAACACTATGCAGGATCTTTTACGATTGATAAAATAGGTTATCAGTTTGTAGAGTTAGAGGGAATAAGCAAGGAAGGTAATTCTTTTGGGGATGTTTCGGATATTTTATTAGGAACTTCATCATGGGATACTGATATAAGTTTCGTGGATAAAGAATGGTTCTATTGGGGACGAAGAGGGCCTTCTGTGCATTTAAATTTCGAAGAACCTGCCAATAAAAATATAACATGGTTTTATAACGAATTAACGGTACCCGTAGGAAAAGATCCAATAGGATCCTATTATATGGCAAATGGATTTTCATCTGGTTATTTTGGAATGCAAGTTAATTCGGAAACAGAAAGACGTATTCTATTCTCGGTTTGGAGCGCATACGATACACAAGACCCAAATCAAATTCCAGATGAGTACACGGTTGAGCCTCTTGGTTATGGCAGTGGTGTGACTGTTGGAGAATTTGGAGGTGAAGGATCAGGAGCTCAAAGTTATTGGGTTTATGATTGGAAGCCAGGAACGACCTATAAATTTTTACTTAAGGGAGAATCTAAAGCAGATAATTCTATCGATTATACTGCTTATTTCTATGCACCAGAGGTTGGAGATTGGAAATTGATTGCCAGTTTTAGAAGACCATTCCCGACGGGACAACATCTAAGTAGATTGCATTCTTTCTTAGAGAATTTTAATACCTCAATGGGGGATGAAGTCAGACAGGTAAATTATACGAACCAATGGATTTATGATACTCAGGGAAGTTGGACAGAGATGACCAAAGCAACTTTTACAACAGATGCCACAGGAAATGATGGCGCACGATTGGATTATGATGGTGGAAAAGAAGGGGACCATTTTTATCTTAGAAATTGTGGGTTTTTCAGCGATAATGAGACTCCCAATACTTCATTTTCAAGAACAGCTAAAGGGATAACTCCTGATGTTGATTTTTCAAAATTGGAAGTCCCTTCAATCAACAGTTCAACACAAACTTTGATGGATAGGACAAGTTGGTCGATTGTTGATTATAGTAGTCAGGAAGATCAAGGTGGCGAGGGAGATACAGGTCGTGCTATAGATGTGCTTGATGGTGACAAGGATACTTATTGGCACTCATGCTGGTCTGGTTCCTGCACGGCAACGGCTCCGCATAATATCACCATTGATATGGGACAAGTGAATACTGTTGATGGTTTTAGTTTTACACAAAGACAGAATCTATCCAGAACAGTTAAGAAAATAGAAATTCAAGTGAGTGATGATAATACAAGTTGGGAGAGTTTGGGAGATTATGTTCTTGAAAAAATAACCAAACATCAATATATTCATTTGAGTGGAACAAAAGCATTTCGCTATTTCAAGTTTATAGCAAAAGAGTCTCATGATGGAACAAATAATGCAGCCATGGCGGAAATAGCAACCTATATTTTAGAATAAAAAAATAGTATTAGTAAAAGGCCGTCCAAATTTCAATGCAAGACGGCCTTTTTTTGCGTTCTATTTACTTCCTGTTTTATGGACGCAGTAATTAAGCAATTATTGACTATTAAAAAGAAAAAATGAAATCATTCTATCTTATAATTTCTGTTTATTGTTTTCTCCTTTTACTTGTTCTTTTTACTGGATGTTCAAAAGATGATACTCCTGAGATTGAAGACCCTAAACCGGAAGAAGAAGAAAGCTTCAAATACACTTCAGAAAAGGAATATAATTTAAACGTTGTGTATTTTATACCTACAGATGTAGAAGAACGAAAAGAGTCACATCGAAGGCTAAGTGAGATTCTGTTGCATGGTCAGGAGTTCTATAAAAATAATATGCAGGGGTATGGTTTTGGAAATAAAACGTTCAACATGCTAGTTGATCAGTCTAAAGATCGTGTGAAAATAATTTATTTGAATGGAAAGTATCCTACTTTAAATTACCCATATGAAGGTGGTGGAGCAAAGGTTATTGAAGAAGTTGATGCATATTTTGCAGCTAATGCCGGTGAAAAAAATAGTGAACATACCCTTATTCTTACCCCAGTCGTAGATCATGATAATCCAGATGTGCCTTTTTATGGTTGGGGACGTTATTGTTTCGCATTAGATTATACAGAGATGGATGTTAAGTATTTTGGAAAGAATAGCAAAAGAGGGAATGATGCGACCAAGTATATTGGTGGTTTATTGCATGAGTTAGGACACGGACTAAACCTTCCTCATAATAAAGAAAAACTATCGGAAACGGTTATAAAATCAAAGGGAACAGCATTGATGGGAAGTGGTAATTATACCTATGGGAAGACACCTACGTTTTTGACTGAAGCGAGTTGCGCAATTCTTAATAATTGCCAGGTTATTAGTGATTATGAGGATGTGTTTTATACGTCAGTTTCTCTTCAGATTAATAATATATCAGCATCTTATAATAATGGTCAGCTTAATATATCAGGTGCCTTTACTACGGATGAATCTGTAAATTATGTATGTTTCTACAATGATCCTGCAACCGATAATGCTGATTACGATGCGGTAAGCTGGGCTTCACCTGTAATTGGAGGTAATACATTTAATATTTCAATGCCAATTGATGAATTGCATCAAAAAGAGAATACGCCTTATGTATTAAGATTGCGTTTTTGCCACGCTAATGGCGAGATTTCTAAGTTTTCATATTCATATCGTTTAAAAAATGGAGAACCAGTAATTGAGTTTGGTGATAAAGAAAATTATGACCGAGCTAATTGGCAGGTCATCGACTTTAGTTCTGAGGAAAACAATGAAGTTGCGAGCAACGTTTTGGATGGAGATGCAAATACTTTTTGGCATTCCAGATGGTCTCAAAATGCCACCACCTTTCCGCATTATTTAGTTATTGATATGAATAAAGTATTGGATGTGAAAGGCTTTTCTTTTCTACAAAGAGATGGTATGCGTAAGGTTAAGGATATTGAGATATTGGTGAGTACAGATAATACACAATGGGAAAGTTTAGGTGATTTTCAATTGAAGGATGTCAATACCCTTCATCATATAAACCTGGTGGAGAAGAAAAGTTTTCGTTATTTTAAGTTTATTGCAAATTCAGCTTTTGATGGCCAGCAATATGCGGCTATGGCTGAGATTAAGTGTTTTTAATTATTCGAGAGGTTTAAGGAGATAGTGTAAATGTGTTAAGTATTCAGTTCATATGTAATAGCTTGTATGATTTCTCCTTTTGATTATTTTTATATTAATTCAACTTTTGTTTGCTTCTGAAACATTGAAAATCAATGAAAATGAAAAATAAATATATCAGTACCTTTTTTCTTGTAAGTCTTTTATTTGGTTTTGTTGCGCAAGCACAGGATTCAAATTTAGAAGTGTTGGATTGGGAAAACCCTAAAATGTTCAATCAAAATAAGGAAGCGGCACATGCAACCTTAATGCCATATAAAACAGTAGATGCAGCACTTTCGAAAAAAAGGAATGAGTCAGTTTTTTATAGAAGTTTAAATGGCCTTTGGAAGTTTAATTGGGTGAGAAAGCCCGCCGATCGTCCTGTTGATTTTTACAAACCAGAATTTGATGTAAAAGCATGGGATGAAATACTTGTTCCCTCAAATTGGGAAGTAGAAGGATATGGAGTGCCAATTTATACAAATCATCAGTATGAGTTTGCTCATTATAAAGCACCTGTTTCGGATGAAATTGAGTTTGTAGATGAGATTTACCCTAAGAACCCTGGGCAAGTTCCTCATGATTACAATCCTGTAGGATCCTATAGACGTGACTTTACAATTCCAGAGAATTGGGATGGGCGACAAGTTTTTATTCAATTTGGAGCTGTTAAATCTGCAATGTACCTCTGGATTAATGGACAAAAAGTGGGCTATAGTCAAGGAAGTAAAACTTTGGCAGAATGGGATATTACAAAATACCTGCAGAAGGGTAGCAATACGCTTGCAGTTGAAGTGTACAGATGGAGTGATGGATCTTATTTAGAGTGTCAGGACTTTTGGAGAATTAGTGGTATTGAGCGGGATGTGTTTTTGTATTCTACGCCTAAAGTACGAGTTGAGGATTTTTTCGTGAAAGCAGATCTGGATAGTGATTATAAAAATGGTTTGCTGACTCTGGATGTTGATTTAAAGAATCATGTTAATGGATTAAAATCAGGAAATTATCAGGTAGAATATCGCTTGTTTGATGAAAATAGAAAAATGATTGCTTCTGAAGTTAAAGAGGCTAAAATCAATAAGAAATCACTATTGAATCTATCTTTTTCTAAAGAGATTCAAAATCCTAAAAAGTGGACAGCAGAAACACCAAATCTGTATTCAATGGTAATTTTATTAAAAGATAAAAAAGGCCTCGAAAAAGAGATTGTTTCAACTAAAGTAGGATTCCGTAAAATAGAAATTAAGGATGCTGTTTTTTATATCAATGGAGTTGCCGTTTTAATTAAAGGTGTTAATCGTCATGAACATGATCAATTTAAAGGACATGTGGTGAGTGAAGAGGCCATGATTAAGGAAATTAGCCTGATGAAGCAATTCAATATTAATGCTGTAAGAACTTCTCATTACCCTAACGATGAACGATTTTATGAGTTGTGCAATGAATATGGTTTATACGTTACAAATGAGGCTAATATCGAATCTCATGGGATGTATTATGGAGAGCATTCTTTAGCAAAAAATCTTGTTTGGAAAGAGGCACATTTAGATCGTAATATTCGTATGGTAGAGCGTGATAAGAATCATCCATGTGTAATTGTTTGGTCTATGGGAAATGAAGCAGGTGATGGAGAGAATTTTTCAGCTGTTTATAAATGGATTAAACACAGAGATCCATCTCGTCCGATTCATTATGAGCGTGCAATTATGGGTGAAAACACCGATGTTTATTGTCCTCAGTATCCTGGAGCTAAATATTTAAAGAAGTATGCTTCTAAAAAGCAAAGTTTACCAATGATTATTAGTGAGTATTCTCACGCAATGGGCAATAGTACTGGTAATTTGGTTGATTTATGGAATGTAATTTATGATGAAAAGAACACCCAGCTCCAAGGGGGTTATATCTGGGATTGGATTGATCAAGTTTTGGTGAAAAAGGATGAAAATGGTAATTCTTTCTGGGCATACGGTGGTGATTATGGACCCAAAGGAACTCCATCCGATGATAATTTTCTTGTAAATGGAATTATTTCTGCAGATTATACGCCACAACCAGCCATGTGGGAAGTGAAATACGCTTATCAGTACGTTCGAATTTTAACCGAAGATCTTGATGATAGAACATTTAAAGTGACTAATTTTCATGACTTTATCGATTTGAGTAAGTATGAAATCAGGTGGGTTTTATCTGCGAATGGAGTGAAGGTAAAAGATGGGAAACTTGAAGATTTTAATTTAGCTCCGCACAATAGTAAAACAATAACGCTTCCAGTTAAAACTTTTAAAGCAGAAGCAGGAGTGGAGTATTTTATCGATTTTTCCGTTGTGTTAAAGGAAGAAAAACCCTTTAGGAAAAAAGGATTTGAGGTCGCACATGAGCAATTCCAGTTAATGGAATCAAAGGTGGAGAAAACAGATGAGCTTTTAAGCACCGCATTGGAATTTTCTGAGAATGAAGAAGAAATTGAAGTGCTGGGTGAAAATTTCAAGATCAATTTCGATAAATCCAATGGTGAAATTTTGTCCTACCGGATCAATGGTATGGAATTGTTTCAGAAAGGGTTTAGCGTAAATTTCTGGCGTCCTTGTAATGATAACGATAAGGGGAGCAACATGATTAAACGCTTGGGTGTTTGGAGAGATGTTTCTCAATCATTAAAATTGGATGACTTTAAAATTTCTCAAACTAGAGAGAATCAGATTGAGTTAATTGCTACTTATGATTTAGCTGCTGTTAAATCAATACAAACAGTTAAGTATACCATTGATGGAGATGGTACAATTCAACTTGTAAGTTCCTTTGTGAAAGGCGGGCAAGATTTACCAGATATGCCACGCTTTGGAATGAGATGTGAACTGCCTGTAAACTTCGAAAACCTAGAATATTTTGGACGAGGTCCTCACGAAAATTATTGTGATCGCAACAATGGGACATTTGTAGGGAAATACGATAGTAAGGTGAAAGATCAGTATTTCAATTACGTTCGACCACAAGAGAATGGATACAAAACTGATGTGAGATGGTTTGAACTAAGGAATGAAAATGGTTTTGGTATTCGTATAACAGGCCAGTCAAAACTTGGATTCTCAGCTCTTCACAATCCAATTGAAGATTTTGATCAGGTAACACATACTGATTTTAGACATACCAATGATATTGTGAAAAAGAATGGGATTTTTGTGACTCTGGATCTTAAACAAATGGGGGTCGCAGGAGATAATTCATGGGGAGCAACACCTTATAAAGAATATTCTGTACCTGCAGCAAATTATCAATTTGGTTTTACCATAAAACCGGTATTCTAAATCATACAATTTTTGATGAAAAGCACTAGCGTTCGAGTGGCTAAAGTGTTGATAGATAGTTGCATATGAAAAATTCGACTTTCTAGCTGAATATGTCCACTTCTTTAATTAGAATATTTATCATTTTTGAGATTATAAAAATAAGATAAATGAGAATAACTAGAAATTCAATATTGTACTCTCTTTTGATGCTTTGTTTTTTATCCGCTTGTTCGACAAGTACAAAAAAGGAAGCCTCAAAGACAATCGATAAATTAGAAATAGAAGTACCTCTTTGTGGGAATGCTTGGCTTGTTAATGACATTTCTTTGAACAAGGAAATGATTTCAGACTCTGGACTTACCAATTGGTCTAAAAAGTCGAATTTAATTCGAACTTATGTCAGAGTAAATGGTGCTGGAAAGTTAAGTCTAGGGATAAAGGCCAAAATTACTCACGGTTTATCAAAAGTGAATGTGAAAATTGGCAATACAAATAAAGAAGTAACAATAAAGGATACGATATCAACACTAATTCCTGTTGGCGAATTTGATATTGTTGAAAGTGGATATGTGCAGATTGATTTGCAAGGGATTTCTAAAACAGATGAATTTTTTGGAGAAGTATCTCATCTTGTAATAGGTGGAGAAGCAACATCAGAAGGTACTGATTTTGTAAAAGATGATTTTTATTGGGGTAGACGTGGACCATCTGTTCATTTGGGATATCAGGTTCCTGAAAATACAGGGGATGTTGAATGGTTTTACAATGAAATTACTGTGCCTAAAGGAGAAGACATTATAGGTTCTTATTTTATGGCGAATGGATTTGGAGAAGGCTACTTTGGTATTCAGGTGAATTCGGAAAGTGAGAGAAGGATTTTATTCTCTGTTTGGAGTTCATACGTAACCGATGATCCAAATACTATTCCAGAAGATGAAAAGATTATTTTATTGAAAAAAGGTGAAAATGTAACCACTGGAGAGTTTGGGAATGAAGGATCTGGAGGCCAGAGCTATAAAGTGTTTAATTGGAAATCGGATCAGACTTATCGATTTTTATTAAAAGGTCGTCCTTCGGTTAATAATTCTACGGATTATACAGCTTATTTCTTTACTCCTGAAAAAGGGGAATGGGAATTAATCGCTAGCTTTAGAAGACCGAAGACATCGACATATCTTACTCGACCTCATTCATTTCTGGAGAATTTCATAACCGAAATGGGGCCAGTTAGTCGTAAAGCTAACTATTCAAATCAATGGGTTTTGAATACAGAAAAAGAATGGATTGAATTACACGAGGCTAAGTTTACTGCTGATGCAACAGCACGAAAAGATGCTCGTTTGGATTATGCTGGAGGAGTAGAAGATGGAACGTTTTATTTGAAAAACTGTGGTTTCTTTAACGAAAGGGTTCCTTTTGATACATATCATACAAGAGAAAAAACTGGAGAGGAACCAATAATTGATTTTGATAGCTTACCGTAAAAAAAGAGTAATGCTTGATTGATGAAATGAATTGAATAAAAAGACAAATCAAAAAATAGATATTATGGCACAAAACAGGAGGTCATTTCTTGGGAACTTGGCATTAGGAGCGGGAGTTCTAGCAGCTGCACCTTTAGCTGCATGCAGTGGAGAAAAGGATGTAAGCAAATTATCACATATTAAGGAATCAGCAGGAAAGAATCCTAAAATGAATTTTAATATGTGTGGTTACGCTGCACCTAAATTGGATACAGTTCGTGTAGGATTCGTAGGAATTGGTGATCGTGGTTCAGGAGCAGTAAAAAGAATGACTTATATCGAAGGTGTCGAAATAACAGCTCTTTGTGATATTAGGCAAGCTGCTGTTGATGGTGGGCAAAAAATTCTATCAGATGCAGGTTTACCAAAAGCCAAAGAATTTGTTGGAGGTGATTTAGGATTCAAGGAATTGTGTGAAAGTGGTTTGGTTGATCTTGTTTATATAGCTACACCATGGGAATGGCACGTGCCTGTGGCTATCGCTGCAATGGAAGCTGACAGTCATGCGGCTGTTGAAGTTTCTACTGCTAAAACAATGGACGAATGCTGGCAAATGGTTGAAACATCAGAGCGTACCAAAAAGCATTGTGTTATTTTAGAAAATTGTTGCTATGATTTCTTTGAAATGTTGACTTTAAATATGTCTCGTCAAGGTGTGTTTGGAGATTTAGTACATGGTGAAGGAGCTTACATTCACGATTTGGATTATTGGCATTTCAATAAGCCAAAAGACGATAAAATGACAGATGGCGCTTACACCAAAATGTGGAGGATGCATGAAAACAAGCGCAAGGCAAATGTATATCCGACTCATGGATTGGGACCAATTTGTCAAGCTATGAATATCAATCGTGGAGATAAGATGGATTATTTGACGTCTATGATGTCTGATGATTTTACCTTGAAACATCGAATTGCTGAAAAAGCGAAAGAGGATCCATTTTTCGAGCAGTTTGTTGGATGGGAAATGCGCGGGAACATGGATTTACAAATGATTCGTACCAATAAAGGTCGTACCATCATGATTCAGCATGACATTAGCTCACCGCGTCCTTATTCTCGTATTCACATGTTGAGTGGAACCAAATGTTTTGCTCAAAAATGGCCTAAGCAACACATTGCTTTCGGACATAATTTGGTTGACGATGCAAAGATGAAAGAATTGGAAGATAAATATACGCCTGAAATGATCCGAAGAGTAGGTGAAATGGCCAAACAAGTTGGTGGTCATGGTGGCATGGATTTTGTCATGGATTGGCGATTAATTGATTGCTTGCGAAATGGCTTACCAATGGATATGGATGTTTACGATGCAGCATCTTGGAGCTGTATAACTCCATTAAGTGAATGGTCTATTGCAAACAAATCAAATTCTATTGAAATTCCTGATTTTACAAGAGGTGCATGGAAAACGAACGCGCCAGTTGATTTAACAATGAAGGGTGCAGGAACTACAGAAGTTCGAAACCTGATAAAAGCAAACTCTAAAGGACAATTAAACGTTCATTAAAATCAGATCACATAGTTAGTTTAAACAATAGTGAAGAATATGGTCTTTATTGACTTTTAAACTTCACTATTGTTGTTTTTACCAAATACCTAACTTAATTTTGCTATTGAATAATAAGATTAAATTTTAATAAATGAGTAAACAAATTCTTGTTACCGGTGGTACTGGTTTTATTGGATCGCATACAGTTGTTGAATTACAAAACAATGGTTACGATGTGGTTATTGTAGATAATCTTTCAAATTCGAAGATTGAAGTCCTTGACCAGATTAAAGAAATTACTGGTATACTTCCGAAGTTTGAGCAGTTTGACTTAACTGATTCTCAAAAAGTGAATGCTTTCTTTCAGAAATATTCAAACTTAGAAGCTATTATTCATTTTGCTGCATCGAAAGCTGTTGGTGAATCAGTAGAAAAACCATTAATGTATTACAACAATAATCTTAATACATTAATGAATATCATGTCGTGCATGATAGAGTATAAGGTTCCTAATTTGGTATTCTCATCATCTTGTACCGTTTATGGTCAGCCGGATAAATTGCCTGTAACAGAGCAAACGCCTCGTAAAGAAGCGGAATCGCCATACGGAAATACCAAGAGTATCTGTGAAGATATTATTCGCGATACCCTGAATGCTTACCCTGAATTAAAGGGAATTGCCTTAAGATATTTCAATCCAATTGGAGCACACGCAACAGCTAAAATAGGTGAATTGCCATTGGGTGTTCCGAATAACCTAATACCTTTCCTAACGCAAACAGTAGCAGGAATTCGCCCGGAGTTAAGTGTATTTGGAGACGATTATAATACGCCTGATGGATCTGCTATTCGTGATTACATTCACGTCGTTGATTTGGCTAAAGCTCATGTTGTAGCAATCGAGCGTTTGTTAAATGATAAGAATAAAGCAAACTGTGAATATTTCAATGTAGGAACAGGTAATGGTGTTTCTGTTTTAGAAATCATCGAATCATTCCAAAGAGCAACAGGAGAGAAAGTTCCTCATAAAATCGTTGCTCGCCGCGCAGGTGATATTGAGCAAATTTATGCAGACACAACTTTCGCTAATGAAGAGTTAGGTTGGAAAGCAGAAAGTACTTTAGATGAAACTTTACTTTCTGCCTGGAAATGGCAAGAAAATATTGGTGGCATGTAAATTAAAATATTAACTCAATTAAGGGCTGTCCAAATATAATGGATAGCCCTTTCTTATTGCTGATTTTTAACGATAAACAAATATCCTTTTCCCCTTAGAGTCTGAATTTCCACATTAGAATCTTCTTTAAAATAGTTTCTAAGTTTTTTGATGTAAACATCTAGGTTTCGAGAGTTGAAAAAGGAATCATCGCCCCAAATTTTTAATAAAATTTCTTTGCGCTGGGAAATATGGTTGCCATTGCCTACTAAAAAGTGCAATAAATCACCTTCTCTGCTCGATAGTTTGATGCTTCCGGAAGGAGCCTTTAATTCGTATTGCTTTGGGAAATATGCGTATTTCCCAATTTCGATCTGTTCTGAAAAATCGAGATCTGAAATGGACTTCTCTTTAACACTGACCTGAAGCAATTGCAATTGATTTTGGATACGTGCAATTAATTCTTCAATGCTAAAAGGCTTTCGCATATAATCAGTACCACCAGCCTCAAATCCTTTTACCAAATCGGCTGTTTCAGTTTTTGCTGTTAAAAAGATAATTGGCAAGCTAGGATATTTGCTTCTTATTTGCTCGCAAAGAGAATAGCCATCTAAATTTGGGAGCATAATGTCAAGTACACACAAATCAGGATTAAAACTTTCGAAATGAGGCATAACTAGCCCACCATCTTTTTCCCAAACCACATCAAAATCACGAAGCAATAAAGTATCGTAAACGATTTTACCTAAATTGGGTTCATCTTCAATATAAAGTATTTTTGTTTTCAAGACCGTGTGAATTTTAACGTGAATCTGCAGCCTTTTTCTTTCAAATTTTCTACAGATATTTTCCCATTGTGTTGTTGCATTACCAAAGCTGCAAAGCTTAAGCCAAGACCAAATCCTTTAACATTATGCTGATTCCCTATTGGTACTCTAAAAAATTGATCAAAAACTTTATCGATATATTCTTTTGCGATTCCAGGTCCATTGTCTTCAATCGAAATAAAAACCTGATTTTCATTTTGCCATAATTTCGCTTTGATATTTACGCCTTTGCCGCCATATTTAATGCTATTGTCAATAAGATTGCGAATTACACCTTCAATATAAACCTGATCAATAGGCAATGTAATTATCTCGGAAGGATTCTCATAATTGATTTTTACAGAATCAGGATAAATCATTTGAACAGAATTTCTAATTCGATCGATAAAATCGTTTAAGTTGGTTACTTCTTTGTGCAATAGATGCTGGCGAGTTTCCAATCTTGAGTGTTCCAAAACTCTTGTGGTTAGCTTGTCTAGACGATTCATTTCTAGAGCTACCATCTTAAGGTATGATTTGGTTTTCTCCTTGTCATCGCTAATTCCAAAATTTAGAATTGCTTCCAAAGCAGTCTTAGCCGTTGCTACAGGAATCTTTAGTTCATGAGTAATATTACTGATAAAATCGGATCGCAAGAGATTCAATCTCATTTGCGTTAAATAACTTCGATAAGCAAAAACCAAAGCAAAAATAGAGAAGCCTATTAGTACCAAAGCAAATATAATTTGAGGCAGTATAATTGAAATTAGGTAGAGAAAATAGTTGTCGAAAAGGAGAACTTTTGGTTTAGCGCTACCATTTCGATACAGAAGTATGCCCAGTTTACCTCTTTTGAACAATTGACTTTTTATCTTATTTAAATTATCCGAATTTAAATTTTCGATCTCTTCTTCTTTTTTTATCTTGATGTCCGTGAACTTTTTATTTAGTTTTCGCAAGAATAAATTCTGAAAGAATTGATAACTGGTATCAGTGGTGACTTGTTGATTAGGGTTTATTCTTGAAGTAGAATAAATCTGATATTTATAACCAATACGGTAAATATCATAGAACCAATTTTTATCTAAGCTATCAGGTACCATTAGTTTGCTATCAATAGTATTAAATAGCTTGGTATAGTGCTTTTCGTTTGATTTGATAAACTTATTTAAGGCGATAATATATTCCTTCTTTTTTTTCACACTAGTTTTATCAGCAATAATATTTAGTTTGCTATAATTCGTAGTGTCGGTAAAATTTAAGGCTGGTTTTAATATGTTTTTGTAATACAAAATGAATCCAGCATCCTGATTCGTACTATGATATAGGCTACTAAGATTACTTTGGAGATTCTTTTTTTCGTGGTAATACTGATTGTACAGCCAATAACCAACAAAGGTGATCAACAAAAGCATACTCAAAACCATTGGAGAAATAATCTTGAGTTTTTTACTATTTATTTTATTTGTACTCATGTGATAAATATACTGGCTTTCACGGTAAATAATAAAAATGGAGCCTTGATTTTTTTGCTTCCTTTTTTTTGCATTAAGAAAAAAAAAAGAAACGGGTTTGGTCTGAAAACCCAATTGATTATGAAGTGAAAAGATTCCTTACATCATCATAGGATTATAACGTCTCATATCTCCACGAAATCTTTTTCTTCTTTCGAATTTGCCACCTTTGCCTTTGCTATTTCTTAATTTGTAGCTAAAGGTTAGCATGTAGAAATCGGTAAGTTGGTTGGTGAAATAATCAGCAGTGTATAGGTCAGTAGTAATGTGTTGTCTTTCATCATCCTTGCTAAGAATATCATATGCTGTAAGCGATACTTCACCTCTTTTACTTTTAAACACTTTCGTTGATAATCCTAAATTCAAATGCCAATAGCTATCTTCTTTTCCGGTTGAATAGTTGTTCTGGTAATTGTTGCTTGCATTAGTTCTAAACACAAGGTCTTTGTAGAAATTCCAGTACATGTTTAAAGATGTGGTTTGTGAGATGTATTCAGAACTTGATGAAGAATTGTTTTTTGAATTGCTGTACCTGCTAGAACTTGAGAATGTAAAGTCGATTTTTTCATTAATGTTTGAACTAAGCATCATTCCCGCATTAAGATTCCACGAATCGGTAAAGGATTTTTTGTCGTTTACAAAAGTAGGATTATGCGAAAAGTTAGTTCTTGTATTGAGATTCAGTTTCGATTTTAATTTTTTTAACGGCAAACTGTAGCTAACATTTGCATTCAACATGAATTGTCCATCTAAATTAACAGGTTGTGAAAATTGTCCCCCAGCTGGCAAAAAATACTTGTTATTTATAGTGGTATCATTTGCCGCTACAATTGTTCTTCTACCTACCATATTGTTCGATGTTGATACTATGACATTAACAGAGAGGCGATTTCCTTTTTTAATATTAGAAGCAGTGTAAAAGGCCATTAAAGAATGAGATCTCGCCTGCTCTAATTCAGAATTACCCGTAGAAATATACAATGGCTTGCTTAAATCAATCACTTCTTGAAGATCTTGCACCGAAGGAGTTGTAGTTTTGGAGCTATAGTTTAGCATTATTCGCTTTTGTTTCGCCAAATTATAGGAATATTTAAGGTAGGGTTTGAAAGCAAAAAAATCTTTGTCAAAATCGCTTTTATTAGGAAAAGATTCTTCATTTTTTAAGCTTGTTAATTCAAAATCACTACCCAAAATTAGGTAGTGTTTCTTATTACGCATATTGTAAGAGAAGCGTCCACTATTTTTTAGAGTGGAGTTTTCAAAGCGATTGGTTGTTAATTCGTCCAATGAGCTATATAATTTGGTGTTTTCATCGAAATTGTAACCATTCTTATCCGATTCTCTACTGTTGTAATTGATATTATAACCAATAGAGACATTAGAGTTTTTATTAATTGCTTCTCTAAACGATATAGCGCCTCTCACCGAAGCATCTTTTGTTTCGGCATCAGAAATTCGATTGATACTTTGGCTAACTTCCTTTAGTTCGTTTAATGTTTCTGAAACTTGTTTTCCGTCAGAATCACTTTCGCCATAATCGAATCCAGCTTGTAGGGATAAGCTTCGTCCTTTCTTTCCCAATTTTTTCGAATAGTTGATATTCTGACCAATTGAATAATTCTTGTTTTCGGAACGATTCATATTGGTATTTTCATTAATCATTTGTTCACTTTGGAAAGTTTCCGAGAAAGAATTTGATTTTGAATTAGCATCGGTGCTGGAAATACGGGTACTCAGTAATAGTTGGCTTTTAGGATTTGAATTTAGAGAAACACGTAAATTCATGTTGTGATTACCTCTATCGTTACCTGATGTGCTATTGCTGTTCATCATTTGACCTTCTAAAGCTTCCGAAGTATAGGTTCTTATAGTCGAATTTTGATTTTCATTCTCTCTGTTTCCATATTCGTAACTGAATGCAATATCATTCTTGTTTTTGCTTCTTGTAAAGTTGATGCCAATGCCATCTTCCTGTACATCATTTCCATCTATACTACCGTTTCCAAATCTTCGGTTGTTTAGTTTTAAAGGTGCATTTACGTTTTTTGAGCGACCAGTAATACTGATGTTATTGTTATCGGAAAAACTATTGATATTACCATCAAAACCATATCTGCTATCTTTGCCAACTCCAGAAGCCACATCACCAAAAACAAGACGTTTTTTCTTCTTTTTATTGGTAACAATATTCAACGATTTTTTATTTTCTTGATCTTTAAAACCACTAAATTTTTCTTCATCACTTTTGTGTTCGTATACCTCAATATTTTTAATTACATCATTCGGGATAATCGAAAGTGCCTGATTCATATTGTTGCCAAAGAATTTCTTTCCGTCGATTAAAACCTCTGCAATTTCTTCGCCTTCTACCATCAACTTCCCATCTACTTCGTAAAAGCCTGGCATTTTAGCTAATAGTTCTCCAGCTGAGGCATCAGGATTTACCTTAAAGGCTTGCGGATTAAAAACAGTTGTGTCTCCTTTTTGTTGTGTTGGAGGCAAGGTTTCTGTAATGCTAACCTCTTGTAAGAATTCTGTATTCTCAATCAATTTAAAAAGCCCCAAGTTGGAAGATTCTTTATTAACTGATATTGCTTGAGTAATGCTCTTGTATCCAATGAATGAAACTTGAAAATCGTATTGACCAGGGCGAACTTTAATCTGAAATTCGCCATGCTCGTTGGTTATGGTGCCTTTCTTTTGAATGGAATCACTCTTATTGATTAAAAGAACGGTTGCACCTGGCAGAGAACTTTCTTCTTGCGAATCCAAAATTTTCCCTCTTATTAAAATGGGACTTTGCGCCATAGTAGTAAAGCTTGCTAGTATAAGAGTTAGATATATAAAGATCTTCTTCATCATGTGTATTTGTTTTGTACAAATATACTTTACAGATAAATTGCTTTATGTTATAGAATAGTAAAATTAGGTTAATTAAGGTTAACACATAAATCCTTAAATATGTGAGGTAATCAATAAGGTTTTGATTGAGCTTTAATTAGCTGTTTTGTTATGCAACTATTCTTTATCGCTCGAGTAATATGGCGACTATGGTTTTATTGTATTTACATGGATATGGTTTTATACTTCTTAATCTAGTATTTCGCTTAAGAAGAATCATACTTCTCGGCTTTAAAAACTAGATTTAGCTGTGATTTAAAAGTAAAAACAAATTGGTTGACCAATTTGCTTGGGCGAAAAAATCAAAATACAAGCTCTTTTTTTACAAATATTAACATTGTTTTTAAAATATTTTCAAAAAATTTCAATCCTTTGCGTAGCTTGTCGGCTCTATGATTTAGCGCTTTGAGGTGCTTGATATCGAGTGTCGTTTAAGTATGGTATTTTGTAGGAATGAAAAAAAGACTTAATTTTGGTGGACCAGTTGAAGGGCGAGCAGATGCTAGTCGGTTAATTTTTAGTTATGGAAATATTAGATAGTTTCAAAGCAATAGAAGTAGAAAGTCCGGTTGACAAGATCATTCGTCAGATCCGTGATTTGATTATTGCAGGTTATTTAAACCCTGGTGATAAATTACCATCGGAGAGAAAACTCTCTGAAAAGTTCTCTATTGGTAGAACCCATATAAGGAATGCAATCAAAAAATTAGAATTTTATGGAATTCTAGCTACAAACCCTCAAAGTGGAGTAATTGTAAAGGGAGCCGATATGGCTGCTATGCAAGGTTTAATTACCAATGTAATGAAAATCGAAAGTCCAGATTTTTATTCTTTAGTTGAAACAAGATGTCACCTAGAAATAACATCTGTTCAAAATGCTGCCTTAAGAAGAACGGAAGAAGATCTGATAAAATTAGATAAGGCGCATAAGGCATTTGAAGAAAAAGTGAAAAACAATTTACCTGCAGAAAATGAAGATTTTATTTTTCATTTAAAAATTGCAGAAGCGAGTCACAACTCGGTTAGTAAAACTTTAATGCTAATTGTTCTTCCAGATATCCTTGAAATTTACAGAAGAGAAAATGTTTGTGCAAATGAAGGTTTTAAAAAATCACTAGTAGAGCATGAAAATATTATGAGTGCTATTAAAAATGGTGATCCTGATTTAGCATCTAAATATATGAAGGAACATCTAAACGATGTTTTGGAATTCAGTAGGAAAAAGTTAAACCTCTAAATTTGAGTATTACTGATTGAAAAATAGATTTCAGTAATAAACAAATGGTATATAGAAAGCAATCTAATTAATTGCGAATACTTTTCTTGTTAAGGACTGTCGCATTGGGCCCTAGACCTTATTTAACTATAGAATAGTGTTGTGTTTATAATCTAATAACTAACTAATTTTACTAAATTAAAGTGAAATGAAAAGAAAAATCCTAATGCTAATGGTCTTGTTAACAGGATTCTCATCTTATTTGTTTGCTCAGCAAACGATTTCGGGGAATATTGTTGATAAGACAGATAACTCGCCTTTAATAGGTGTGAGTGTATATGAAAAAGGTACGACAAATGGTACTGTTACTGATTTTGATGGAAACTACGCATTGAGCGTTGCCGGAGAAGAAAGTGTATTAGTATATTCATTTGTAGGATATGAAACAATTGAAAAACTTGTTGGAGCACTAACTGTTATAGATGTAGCATTGGGTGTTGATTCAGAAAGTTTAGAGGAAGTTGTAGTAGTAGGTTACGGTACTCAGAAAAAATCACACCTTACGGGGGCTATCTCAAAAGTTGTGAATGACGATATGGAACAAGTAGCTGTAGCTCGTGTTGATGACGCCTTAGTAGGTAAAATATCAGGTGTTAGTATTCAAGCCACCGATGGTGGCGCAGGTACAGCGCCAACGATTAGAATTAGAGGAACAGGATCTATTAGTGGTAGTTCTGATCCATTAATTGTTGTTGATGGTATCGTTGTTGATTCAGATTACCTTGGTAACTTGGATATGAATGATGTAGCTTCGTTTGAAGTTTTAAAAGATGCTGCTTCGGCTGCAATTTATGGTTCAAGAGGTGCGAATGGTGTAATCATGATTACATCAAAGCAGGGTAAAGCAGGAAAAACCAAGTTTAACTACAATTCTTATATTGGATTTAAAGAAGCCCACAAAAGTGATGCTTATGACTTTTCGGTTGCTGAAACTGCTGCGGCTGAACTAGCTGCTACTGGCTCTATTTCACCTCAAACAGAATACAAGCAAATGATTGGTGTTGACAGAAGCTGGCAAGATGTTATTTTTGATGGTGGTACAATTACGAATCACTCTTTAAGTGCAAGAGGTGGAAACGAGAATACAAAATTCAGTACCGCTTTAAATTATTCACATGATGAAGGTGTTCTTCTAACGGATGATTATAAAAAGTACAGTTTGAAATTAAAATTGGATACGAAGATTTCTGATAAATTCTCAATGGGAGTAAGCTTAACACCTTCCTTTTCAGATAGAAGAAGATTTGATGGTTCAACACATGATATCTTACGTCAAACAGTTTGGTTGCCAGTATATCATGACGAGAATACGATTCAGTATGTTGATAGAAACACATATCCTGATGTACAGGTAGGTGATTATGCAAATCAGCGTCATTTTGATAACTATATGTTGAATGGTTCTGAAGTAGATATTAGTAATACTTCAAATGTGAATCCAGCAGCTAAAGTTAAGGAAAGAGATTATACGTATAAGAAGTTTAAATTATACGGTAGTGTTTATGCAAAGTATAAAATTATTTCAGGATTAAACTTTAAGACTACAGTTGGTGGTTCATTCCAAAACACTGATGTTAGAAGATGGCAAGGTCCTTTAGCACACAGAAATGGTGCAGATAATACTCAGTTGTTTGAATCAAATCAAAATAGAATTCACTTGGTGAATGACAATTTCTTTAGCTATAATAAAAGAATTGGTGATCATGACATTAGCGCTATTTTAGGTGTGTCAGTTGAAACTTGGGATACTGAATTTTCTAGTATGTCAGGAACAGATTACGCATTTGATTACATCCAAAATATGAGTGCAGCAGGTACAATTAGCAGCGCTGATTCTGGTGAATATGAAGAACGTTTGTTATCCTTTACAAGTAGGGTTAATTATGCCTACAAAGATAAATATTTGGCATCAGCTAGTTTTAGACGTGATGGTAGTTCACGTTTCGGATCGGATACTAAATATGGTGATTTTACTGCATTCTCAGTGGGTTGGAGACTTACAGAAGAAGATTTCTTAAAAGATTATAGTTTTATTGACAACTTAAAGCTTCGATTTAGTTTTGGTGTAACCGGTAACAATGCAATTGATGCGAGTACAGTTTATGAAGAGCATTATCCTTATTTAGCATTATTAGAAACTTCTTCGGCTATTGTAAATGGTGCCGCCGGTACAGGTTTTAATGCCTTAAATATTTCAAATCCTGATTTAGGATGGGAAAAATCAGTAGAATTTAATCCTGGTATCGATTTTATGTTTTTTAATGGATTGCTTGCCGGTTCATTCGATTATTATAAGAGAACAAGTGATAACCTAATTTTAGAAAATCCTGTTTCATCAACTACTGGTTTCGATGCAGCTTTAATTAATAGAGGTGAAGTAGAAAATAGTGGTATTGAAATTGAATTAAGATCTAGAGTTAAAATTACCAATGACCTTACTTGGACAGGTACTTTATTAGCTTCTAAGAATAAAAACAAGTTAAATGATTTTGCTGAATCTAATGGTCAAATTCAGAGTGTAGACTCAAAAAGAGCTGCTGAATGGATTAACATGGAAGGTCTGCCAATTTCATCATTCTACGGTTGGGTAGTTGATAAAGATATTCCTTTAGAATATTTAAATAATCCATACCATCCTGTTGGAGCGGAAGCTCAAGATGTTTATGTGAAAGATTTAAATGGGGATGGTATCATTGATGATGAAGATAAAGCGGTTTTAGGTAACCCTTATCCTGAATTGATTTGGAGTTTTTCAAATGATTTCAGTTACAAAAACTTTGATTTTAGTTTTATGTTCCAGGGATCTCACGGTGCTGAGGTACGAAATATGGGAGATCAATACATCTTTAATCAATTTAATAGTAGAATGGATTATAATCCTGCAACTACTCCTGATCAGCAGTTTATTAAAGCAAAAATATTTACAGATGATATTGTTCAGGATGCATCATATGTAGCATTAAGAAATGTGAATATTGGTTACTCATTCGGAAATGAAGTGTTAGGAAGAACTTTCATTGAAAAAGCAAGAGTATACGTATCAGCACAAAACTTACTCTATTTTACTGCGGATGATTATACAGGTTTCAACCCTGAGTCTGTTGATAATACCTCTCCAACTACTTACGGTTATCAGAGAGCAGGATCTCCAGTTTATAGAACAATAAGTGTAGGTGTTAACCTAGATTTTTAATCTAAAAAAAATATGATAGACATGACCAAATATATAAGCAAAATAGCAGTGCTTCTACTTCTTGTAGTATTCACTGCTTGTGAAGACT
Organism: Labilibaculum sp. DW002; assembly: GCF_029029525.1. Lineage (NCBI taxonomy): Bacteria > Pseudomonadati > Bacteroidota > Bacteroidia > Marinilabiliales > Marinifilaceae > Paralabilibaculum > Paralabilibaculum antarcticum. The sequence continues at coordinate 181,935 of NZ_JAKJSC010000002.1, forward strand.
CATTTTTGAGTCCAGAACCTACGGGTGTTATATCTTCCTCAGACTTCTTTTCGGATGATACAGAATTAGAAGCTGGTATCATAAATATGTATGATGGAATTCAGGGAGTAAACTCTACAAGCACATCAGATAATCATGGTATAATGTATGAGTTTTATATAACTGAAATGAGAAGTGACAACACTGAAACGAAGAGTAGTGAAGGTGAAGATGCACAGTTTGAGAGTTTTACTGTAGAAGCAACCAATGGTAGAGTTGCAGATTACTATGATAGTTTTTATAACGTCATTTATAGAGCAAATTTAGTTTTAGAAAATTTAGGAGTAGCTTCTGAAGGGGCTAAAGGCGCTTTTGAAGGTGAAGCAAAGTTTGTAAGAGCCTATGCATATTTCAATTTAGTAAGATTGTTTGGAGATGTTCCTTTGGTAGACAAAGTAATTAGCCCATCTGATGCAGGAACATCATATACACGTGTAGCTACTGCAACAATTTATGACCTAATTGAATCAGATTTACAAACTGCAGTTGCTAATCTTGATAATACATATCAAGGTAGAGCTTCAAAGGCTGCAGCTCAGGCATTATTAGCTAAAGTATATTTAACTCAAGGTGAAAATTATGATTTAGCACAAGGTTTATGTGAAGATGTAATGGGTAGTGGCTTTGCTTTAGAAGCTAATTTTAAAGACATTTTCTATAATGAACTAAATAACGAAATTATTTTTGCGATTGAGTACATTGGAGATATTGTAGATGATAGCCAGAATTTTTCTGCAGAATGGTTAAATGCTGTTGGTAGAACTAGTGGTGTTAATTTTGTTACCGCTGATGCTCGTGCTGCCTTAGATGCAATGGGAGGAGACAGAACCATGTATTCTTATCGTCAAGATGCATTACAATTGGAAAAATATCAAGCTGTTAAGTATCTTCCAAATGGAGATAGTGATTTAGGAATTGAACCTACTTCAAGTGATCCTCAAAAAGCTGGTAATGATTGGATTGTATTACGTTATGCAGATGTTTTGTTAATGCATGTTGAAGCTATTATGGCCGGAGCAAATGAAACATCAAGTTCTACAGCAATTACTTCTTTTATGGAAGTAAGAAACAGAGCTGGAATATCTGATGTTGTTTCTTCGATTACAAAAGAAGATCTATTAAATGAGCGTAGAGTTGAACTAGCATTCGAAAACCACAGATTTTTTGATTTAGTTCGTTTCGGAATGGCACAAGATGTGTTGTCAGCCTTTTCAACTGCAACAGGGGGAAGTTTTTCTGCAACTGATTTATTGTTACCAATACCTCAGAGAGAAATTAACTTAAGTAAAGGATTGCTAACGCAAAATGCTGGTTACTAGGAATTGTTTAATGATTAATTTGATTTAAAATGAAAAATAACATATTAAATTTAAAACTAAATCGAAGTTCTGTTTGGAAGATGATGATCTTAGCATTAGCAGTTTCTTTTACAGCTTGTGATTTTGAATACGACTTGCCTGAAGCAAATTCAAAGGCAGATGAAACAGCACCAACCGCATATTTTACATATGCTCAAGGTCAAGGTACTGCTGAAGAGTGGAAAGATTATACATTCTCAAATTTATCTAATAGTGCTACTGATTACGCATGGGATTTTGGTGACGGTAATACATCAACTGATAAAGATGGTAAAAACACCTATGCAGGTGAAGGAACTTTTACCGTAACCTTAACTTCTTCTGATAAACTTGGAGTAAGTAGTTCTTATTCTGAAACTATTGAGGTTGTTGAACCAGAAGCACCATCAGCAATAGAGTTAGTTATTTTGAACCCTAGTTTTGATGAGCCAGGTGATGATGGGAAATATACTTCTCCTTGGGTTGATGGTAATATGGGTAAAACCATTCAAATTTCTACAAGCTCAAGTTTTGTAGGAGGTAAATCAGCTAAATTCCCAAGTGATACAGATCCTAGAATTGGGTATCAATCAGGTATTGCTGTTACGCCAAATACAGATTATACAATTACATATTATTATTCAATTGAAACTGGAGATCCTTCAACTAATACTGTTGCTATTTTAGCTGGTACTGTTACTTCTCCTGATGATGTTGCTGCTGCAACTCTTACATCTTTTACAGGTGATGTTCAAGAAGGTAAAAGTGGTTTCCAAAAAGTAATTTTAGCTTTTAATACTGGAGTTAATACATCTATTTCTATTCATATTTCAAATACTGGACCTAAAACTTCTTATGTTGAGGAGTTTACTTCCGCTATTGTTGAATAATTGAAGGTGTTGAATGTAGTGCAGATTTTATTGGAAATTGAGGTCGCACCACAAAATTAATAGATAATGCTTAAATCAGTAAAAAATATAATTTCGTTGGCACTTGCTTTGTTTTTAACAATTTCAATTGTTAGCTGTCAGGGCTCATCTGATGATGATTCTGATGTAATTATCCCAGAAGTAAATGTTCCTGAAGAACAGGAAGATTATAAGTTGCCAGATATTGATTTAAGCCACTGGAAAGTAACACTTCCGATTGGAAATCCAACGGAAGTATTACCTCCAGAGATCATAGATTATGCAACAAACGAAACGCTAAAGCCTTTTATGTATAATGACTCAATTGAAGGAGCATTAGTATTTTATACATATCCTGGAGCAACTACAAACAATACGTCTTACTCGAGAACTGAATTGAGAGAGTTAATGAACCCTGATGATAAGGGGAAAACGAATTGGACGTTTGCTGAGGGTGGATATATGAAAGGAACTTTAGCCATGTCAGATATTTCTAAAGATGACGACGGGGACTATCACCGGGCCATCATTATGCAAATTCATGGTAGGTTAACAGATGAGCAGAGAGATTTAATAGGAGAGGATGATAACAATGCTCCTCCAATGTTGAAAATATATTGGACAGATGGAGCTGTTAGAGTTAAAACAAAAGTTCTAAAAGATCTTAATGCTTCTTACGAAGACTTACTCGAAACAGATGCGTGGGGCGATGATGACGGACACACTTTTTCAGAAACTGTTGGTTTTGGAAAATTCACCTTAGAAGTGAAAGTTACCGACGGAAGAATGGAGGTAATCCTAAATGAAAAAGAGTCAGTTGTATATGATGATATTCATATTGAAAAATGGGGAGTATTCGAAAACTATTTTAAGGCAGGGAATTATTTAGTTACAAAAGATTCTGATGCTTTTTCAAAAGTTAAATACTTTGAATTAGAAGTGAATCATGATTAAATACAAGATTCTATGCTTCCGATCTCCATTTCACAAAGAGATCAATGTGAACAATGAAAATGTAATCCAAAATATAGGATAGTAGATTAGTAGTTTTGTTAAGTACGTTGTGAGAGGGAGTCCGCAAGTGGGTTTTGTGGACTCCAACACAACAATCAGTGACTATTTAATTAAGAATATTTGAGAATCAAATTTTACTAAAGAATCAGATGTTAAAATTTCTTTGTTTTTTCTTCGTAACAATTTCGTTTACACTTTCTGCTCAAGAGCAAATGGTTCCTTCCGATCATATTTTAACGAATAATGAATTGGTGGAATTGTTGGATGTTGATGCTGATAGTGGATTGAAAAAGATACAAGCTGCATACCACGCAGGGAAACAAGAGAAGGCATTACAAATGCTAACTGAATATTTTAAAAACAAATTATCGGATCGATATTTTTTTAGCAGCAAGAATTTTAATCAACGTTTCGAAGAATACAATAAAATGTATTCTGGTAGATTTGAATATCACCAAAAGAAAGCAAAGCAACATCTTGAGTTGTATCCTGCATGGACAAATTGGAAAATACCTTTTACCAATTTAAAAGGGGAAAAGGTGAGTTCATATCCATACAGACATTTAACCAGACAGCACAAAGCTGGAGATATTGCTTTGCTTTTTTATTTTACAAAAGATACAGATTACCTGCATTACATTCCAAAACAAGCTGAATCCTTAAACGAAGCGTTTAATAAGGGAGAGGTAGAAACAATTGTGGACGGAAATGGTGCTTATGAAGCGTACAGAGCTGGAAACAGAATGTACAATTGGTTATTTGTTCACCAATGTTTATTGGCTTCAGATCAATACACTTGGCAAGAGCAATTGGTTATGATTAAGACATTTTTGCACACTGGAGCAAAATTGTACCATCACAACCCAAAATACAATGAGGGAAACCATCAAACTAGAGGCATGAGTGCTTTGGGTATGTTAGGAATCCTGTTCAAGGAAATTAAAGGGACAGATGAGTGGTGGACCAGAGCTACCAACCGATTAGAAGAACATCTTGAAAAAGAAGTTTATAAAGATGGTTTTCAATTTGAAAGATCTGTTCACTATCATGTTGATGATATCGATAATTACTTCTATCCATATCAGTTAGCAAAAATGAATGGCGTAAGCCTAAACCCAATTTGGGATCAAAGATTAAAAGGCATGTTTGATGCAATGTTGCAATTAGCAATGCCGAATAAGAATTTGCCTGTACTACAGGATGATACAAAAGACCCATGGGCAGAAGTGAATAAAGTTGAAGATATTATGGCTTTAGGGGCAGCCTTGTTTGGAGATAAAAAATTAAAATATTTTACGGGTAAAAAAATCCCATCAAAATATTATTGGTTGTTAAGTACGGATCAAGTAGAAAAGTACAAAACTGCGAAAGCAAGCAAACCAAAGATGAGTAGTACGGATTTACCTCATACAGGATATTACGTGATGCGTAATGGCTGGAAAAAAGAGAATCTGTATATGGTAATAAGTGCGGGATTAACAGAGGAAAAGCCAGATCATCAGCATGGAGATATGTTGGGAATACAAGCCTTTGCTTATGGCAATATGGTATTGCCAAATTATCAAGTAAGGTATTATTTGGATGATTTAGAGGAATTTAAAAATTCATGGACGAAAAATGTAGGTTTAGTTGATTCAGTTCTTCATGGTAGAGAATGGAAAGGCAATAAAGGCGGTAGTGGATTTGGAAAATGGGGGAAATTACCAACTCCTAAACTTATCAACTGGACAACAACAGATGAAATTGATATTTTTATAGGTTCACACGATGGCTACAAAGACTTAAATGTAGATACTTACAGACAGGTGTTTTTTATTAAGGATGGTTTCTGGATTGTTAGAGATCATTACAAGTCTAAGGACGAGAAGCATACTTATCAGCAAGTTTGGCAAGGACATTACGATGCTGAAAATGATATTCATGTGAGGTCGGTGTTTCCCAATGGTGCAGGTTTGGAAATCATACAGTTGGGGCACCGACCTGATTTTATAAGAAAAAAATCAATAAGAGGTAAGGGCAGAATCATCTTCGAAGCAGAAAATGAGATGAATACAACCTTTACAAGTTTATTGTATCCATTTAAGGATTTTGAGAACAGAATACATGCCAACTCGCAATATGATGATTTAAAATTAGCGGGCTGGAATATGGTCAGTAAGGAAGATGGCCAAGTAATAGAGTCTAACTCTGCTATTGGCATCAGTAAAAAAGGAATAACATTACTATTTGATTGTTCTAAATTAAAGATAAAGAATGCGGAAATTTTAATGAGTAACCCATCAGATTTACTGATCAAGAAAAAAGGTGAAGAATGGGAGATTGCTAATTGTGGGATTTTAGAATTAAAACTAACACTTAGTGGTCATGTCGTAGACTTGAAGCCTGGGAAATCTGTTCAAATTGAATTATAAGAAAAAAATATACTAGACTAGATCATGAGTAAATTGAAAATATATATTCTATTAGTAGTGTTTGTTGCGATAAGCAGTTGTGCTGTTTCTCAATCACATCCTAAGTTAATTTTAACTCAGAAGGGTGTGACTGAAATCAGAGCACAATTGAATCAATTACCAGTGCTTCAATCTTCAGTTCAAAAGGCTGTAAGTTTTGTTGAGGAGGAAATGGAAAAGGGAATTGATGTACCAGTGCCAAAAGATATGGCTGGTGGATATACTCACAATCGTCACAAGAAAAACTTTTTGGTGATGCAAAAAGCAGGAGTTCTTTTTCAAATTACTGAAGAAGAAAAATACGCTGTTTTTGTTCGTGATATGTTACTATCATACGCAAAAATGTATCCTACTTTAGGATTGCATCCTGCAAACAGATCATACGCACCAGGTAAAATATTCTGGCAGAATTTAAATGATGCAAACTGGTTGGTTTATACAAGTCAAGCTTATGATTGTATCTACGATTGGTTGTCATTAAAAGAAAGAAAAAAATTAGAGAAAGATCTTTTCCGTCCTTTCGCAGATCATTTATCTGTTGATTCGCCACAATTCTATAATCGCGTTCACAACCATAGTACTTGGGGAAATGCTGCGGTTGGAATGATTGGTTTAGTAATGGATGATCAGGAATTGATTGATCGAGCCTTTTATGGTTTGAAATCAGATAATATAAAAGCAGATCAGAAGGATAATGATGGTGGATTGATTAAAATGCAAGGTGACGGTAAAGCCGGTTTCTTTGCGCAATTAGACCATTTGTTCTCACCTGACGGATATTATACCGAAGGACCATATTACCAACGTTACGCCATGTATCCTTTTGTGATGTTTGCTGAAGCGATTGAAAATTGTAAGCCTGAAGTAAAAATATTTGACTATCGCGATGGTCTTTTGCTTAAAGCAGTGGAAACTTTATTGAACCTTACCGATGTGAACGGTTTGTTCTTCCCAATTAATGATGCTCAAAAAGGAATGTCGTACTTGTCTAGAGAATTGGTTTCTTCTGTAAATATCGTTTATCATTTTGGTGGTAAAGATTCAGGATTGTTATCGGTTGCCGAAAAACAAGGACAGGTAATGTTAGATGATACCGGTTTATCTGTAGCGAAGGCAATAAAAGAAGGAAAGAAAACAAATTATAAAAAAAGATCTGCAAATTATAAAGATGGCGCTTTAGGAACAGAAGGAGCTTTGGGAATTCTTCGCGCTGGTGAAGGTGATAAGGAAGTTTGTTTGGTCATGAAAAATACTTCTCAAGGAATGGGACATGGTCATTTCGATAAATTGTCGTTCTCCTTATACGATAATATGGGCGAAGTATTGCCTGATTATGGTTGTGCAAGATATGTGAATATCGAGCAAAAATTTGGTGGCGGATACCTGAAAGAAAACAATACATGGGCAAAACAAACAGTAGCTCACAATACACTTGTAGTTAATGGAGAATCTCATTTTGGAGGAAGTACCGATACAGGAAATAAATTTCATTCTGATCCTTTTGTATTTGATGCTACGAATGAAAATATTCAGATTGTTAGTGCAAAAGAATTGAATGCTTATCCAGGAGTGGAAATGCACAGAACTCTTGCTTTAATTACTAATGAAAATTTTGAAAAGCCTCTGTTATTAGACGTTTTTCGTGCAACATCAGATAAGGAGAATCAATACGAATTACCATATAATTTCTTTGGTCAGTTGTTATCCACAAACTATAAATACGAGCTGCCTGAGGTATTAAAGCCAATGGGTGATGCTCATGGTTATCAGCATTTGCGATTAGAAGCAGAAGGACAATCAGAAACAAATAATGCGAAACTAACATGGTTTGTAAATGATCGTTTTTATTCCATTACAAGTTTTGTGAGTACCGATGATAAATTACAATTGGTACGTTCTGGTGCTAACGATCCGAAGTTTAACCTTCGCAGAGATCCTGCTTTTTTCATTAAGAAAAATCCACAGAAAAATGCGCTGTTTGTTTCAGTAGTAGAAGCACACGGAAAATATGATAGAGTAACTGAATTTGCTGATAATGCTTTTAGCAGCATTTCGAAAGTTGATGTTTTAGTGGACTCGGAAGATTATACAGCAGTCTCTTTTCAAGATAAAAAGGAGAACAGTTGGATGTTGATTCTTGCAAATAAAGATGCTAGCAAAGGAGCTAAGCATGAATTGCAGATTAATGGAGCAGATTTCAAATGGAATGGAGCTTTTCACTTTGTTCTGTCCAAATAATAAAGAAAGCAAAACGAATTCAAATATATAAAAGGAAAAAACATGAAATTGTTTAAAACTCTCACATTACTTTTATTTACTAGCCTTATTCTTACGTCTTGTGGAAATAAGGTGGAAAATATGGTGAAAAATATGGCTGAGTTAAAATCAGCTATTGATGATGCTCAACCAGGAGATGTTATTGTAATGTCGAATGGTACTTGGACAGATGTTGAAATAGATTTTAAAGCCAATGGTTTGGTCGATAAACCTATTGTTTTAAAAGCAGAAACTCCTGGGCAAGTTTTTATTGAGGGACAGTCATTTTTAAAAATAGCTGGTCAGTTTCTTGAGGTACACGATTTATACTTTCGAAACGGTTATACACCTATTAATGCTGTTATTCAGTTTAAAAGCGACAAAAAGAATGCAGCCTACGATTGTAAAGTAGTTGGTTGTGTTATTGAGAATTTTACGCAATTAGATAGAACCAAAAAAGATCATTGGGTTGAATTTTGGGGACAGCGCAATCAGCTTTTATCATGCTATATAGCTGGAAAATCTAATAATGGACCAACAGTTAGAGCTGAATTAAAAGGAAATCAACATGCAAATTGTCACCACCTTATAGCTAATAACTATTTTGGGCCACGCCCAAGAAGGGGAGGCCCTCGAGGAGAAACCATGCAATTAGGCGATAGTTACACATCAATGGTTCCTTCATATATAGAAGTTCGCGATAACTTTTTAGACAGATGTAATGGTGAGGTTGAGGTTATTTCAAGTAAAACGAATTTCAATAAATTCGTCAATAATGTTTTCTATAAGTGCGAAGGATCACTTGTTTTAAGACATGGTAATTATGCGACTATTGATTCCAACTGGTTTATTGGTGATGATAATTCTGATAACATTGGTGGAGTAAGAGTAATTAATACAGGTCATTGGATTACCAATAATTATTTCTACAATTTAAAAGGAAACGAGTTTCGCAGTGCGATTGCTATAATGAATGGGATTCCAAAATCACCATTAAACAGATACAATCAGGTTACTGATGTAGTAATTGCTTATAATAGTTGGGTAGATTGTATTACTCCATTGCAGTTTAGTGTAGGTTCTAATGTCAACAAGAGCGATGTTTTACCTAAGTCTGAGATTAGATCAGCACTTCCAATTCGAACTACAGTTGCTAATAACGTTATATATAACAGTAAAACGGTAAGTAAAGATATCGTAAAGTATTATGACACTCCAGGCGATGTTGATTTTCAGTGTAATCATGTGAGTGAAACGAATGATGTAAAAGGTTTTGATGGGTTTCTGATTTCAGAAATGAATGCTATTAGTGATGAAACAAGTATTCCATTTGTTGAGGTAGCTGATCCGAATGCTAAGCTGTTCGATGGGTTTGATTTTGCTAAAATCAAGAACGATATTTTTTCTAATAATCGTGATGCTAATCATGCAGGAGCAATTTGTGCTGTTAAGGATGTAAAATACAATGTTCTTAATATGGATAAGTATGGACCATCTTGGTTTGTAGCTTCAAAGGGTAATGCAAATGCAAAGCGTGTAACTGTTAAAACGAGTGAGGAACTTTATACTTCATTTGAAAAAGCAAATAGTGGAGATACGATCCTTATAGACGCTGATGTATTGACGCTGAGTAAAAATATTGAAGTAACCAAAAGTGTAGTTGTTGCATCTGCAAATAAAGATCAGCAGGTAAGACTGCAATTTACATCAACAGATCAAGCACCAGCTTTTGAATTAGGACCAGGTGTTGATATTAATTTACAACACCTAATTGTTGAAGGAACAAAAACGCTAAACTGTTTTGAACCTAATGCGAAAGACATGTCTATTGCTGCAAATGTATTTGTTGATAATTGCACTTTAAGTGGATTTCATTCCATCTATAGATCTAAAAAAGGTTCGTTTACAGATACTTTAAAAGTGGTTAATTCAGTAATGAAAAACTTGGTAGATGGATTCATTTTTGATTCTGAAACGGATGATAAAGGAGACTATAATGCAGAGTTTTTGATATTTGAGAACAACCAGATAAGTGACGTTGAGAATGTGTTTGTTGACTATCATAGAGGTGGTTATGATGAGTCTACCATAGGCGGAAACTTTGTATTCAATAATAATGTGGTGAAAAGATCAGGAAAGCTTGGCTCTAATGCAATTCTACTGAAAACTAATGGAATTGTTAATGTTCAGATTTTGAACAACGAGTTTACTTCAATTAAATCTGGATTCGTTGCTAGGTTGTGGGGTGAGAAAAATAATGTGGAAAGTGGAAATACAATTAAAGGAAAGTCAAAAATTGTAACAGATGAATTTGTGACCCAAAAATTAATGTACTAACACTCAAGTGATAAAATTAAAAATCTTTAAATAATAAGATTGGGAGAGAGGTTGATCCTCTTATTAAATAAAATATTTACTAAAAAAATAGCTAATCATGGGAAATCAAAACGAAAGACAAAAATACTTTACGTCTAAAGAGATGAAATGGGAAGATCTTGGAGGTGGAGTTCAACGCCAGTTTTTAGGCTACGATAACCAGATTATGATGGTGAAAGTGAAATTTGAAAAAGGTGCTCTTGGTGCGCCGCATGAGCATTTTCATACACAATCTACTTATTGTGCAAGTGGTAAATTCGAATTTACTATTGATGGTGTCGTAAAGATAGTAGAGGCTGGAGATGGAGTTTATATTTCTCCTAATTTATTGCACTCTGCAACCTGTTTGGAAGAAGGAATTTTGATAGATGTATTCAGTCCAGTTCGTGAAGATTTCTTAGATGGTAGTGGCGTTTCCTACTTTGGAAAATAAGATGATAATCTTGAATAAAAACTAAATAAAAAGAAGATGAAGTTAAAAGGTTTAAGATGGTTGATTATTGGGCTTATATTTTTAGCTACAGTTATCAATTATATCGATAGAAGTGCTCTAGCCATCATGTGGGGTAATGAAAATGTTGATGGCTCAATTTCTCAGTCGTTAGGTTTAACCAAAGATCACTACAGCTATATATTAAACATATTTATGGTAGCCTACGCTTTAGGGCAGTTGTTTACCGGTAAGATTTTTGATAAAGTAGGTACTCGTATTGGATATGTATTATCAATTGGTGTGTGGGGACTTTCTTCTTTCTTACATTCAACGGTACGTGGATTTCTATCCATTAGTATATTCCGTAGTTTATTGGGGTTTTCAGAAGCAGGAAACTGGCCAGGAGGTGTTAAAAGTAATGCTGAATGGTTTCCAATTAAAGAAAGAGCTATTGCACAAGGATTATTTAATGCAGGAGCATCTATTGGTTCTGTAATTGCACCACCATTTATTGCAGCTTTATTCGTTGCCTTTGGATGGAGAATTACATTTATGGTTGTTGGTTCTTTTGGAATGATTTGGATTATTCCTTGGTTATTAATTAACAAAGCAGGGCCTAAAAAACACCCTTGGATTACGGAAGAAGAGCAAAAGTATATTATCGAAGGTCAAAGTATAGCTGACCAAAATGCAACAGAAGAAACAAAAGGAAAAAGCTTAAAAGAAATTCTTTCGCATAAAGAGTCTTGGGCAATTGTTATTGGTCGTTTCTTTTTAGAGCCAATTTGGTGGTTATTTGTTGGTTGGATGCCAATTTACCTATTTGATGTGTACGGATTCAACGTAAAAGAAGTAGGTATGTTTGCTTGGGTACCTTATGTAGGTGCTGCCATTGGTAGTATTGCTGGAGGTTATGTTTCAGGTAAAATTATTGCCAAAACAAATTCAATAGATAAAGGTAGGAAAACAACCATTTTAATTGGTGGTGTTATCATGCTGTTCGGATTAATAGCTACTGTGTTGTTTGCAGATTCGGCAGAAGCATTTGTTGCAATTGTATTCTTTGTATTGTTTGGATTTCAGTTTGCAATTAGTAATGTACAAACATTACCAAGTGACTTTTTTAGTGGTAAATCAGTAGGATCATTAGCTGGTCTTGGTGGAATGGTAGGAGTATTCTCAGTAATTGTAATGAACTTCTTAATTCCTATAGTTGCAGAAGTTTCCTATACGCCAATATTTATTGCAATAGCAGTTTTTGTACCACTAGGCGTTGGAGCAATTTATTACTTCGCAAGAAATATACAATCAGTAGAAAAGTAAAGAGATCAATTAAAAATATTACAATAACATTTAAATAAAATTATTATGTCAGTAGAAGGAAAAGTAGCTGTCGTTACAGGTGCAACCGGAGGAATTGGTTTCCAAGTAGCAAAAAGATTAGGTAAAGATGGATACACCGTAGTTTTAAACGGCATAGAGGATGAAGCTGGAGCTAAAAGAGTAGAAGAGCTTACTGCAGAGGGAATTACGGCAGAGTATTATGGGTTTGATGTTACAAGCGATGACGCTGTAACTGCGAATATTAATAAAATCGGAGAGAAATACGGTAAAATTGATCTACTGGTAAACAATGCAGGTGGATTAGGTGGAAGATCTAGATTTGAAGAAATGACAACTGAATTTTACAGATTTGTTATGGCTTTAAACCTTGATTCAGTATTTTTTGCTTCAAGAGCGGCTATTCCTTTCCTTAAAAAAGGAGAAAATGCTTCCATCATAAATTATACTTCAAATGCAGGTTGGAATGCAGGTGGACCAGGAGCTGGTATTTATGGAACATCTAAAGCAGGAGTTCATGCAATTACAAGAGCATTAGCAAAAGATTTAGCTGAATATGGAATTAGAGTGAATGCAGTATCTCCTGGTACAATTGATACTCCATTCCACGCCCAAATTAAAGCAACTAAGCCAGAAGTATTTGCTTCTTGGAAAAATAATATCATGTTAGGAAGAATAGGTCAGCCAGAAGAAGTTGCTTCAGTTGTATCTTTCTTAGCAAGTGATAATGCATCATTCATTACAGCTGAAACGATCCAGATTGGTGGAGGTCAAGCTTTAGGAATTTAAGAGGTTAGTATTTTCATAAAACCTTTGGTTAGCAGGTTCCGGGGAGTTGTATTATTCCCAATCGCTCTCCGGAATTTTGTTTTAATTTTTACAATCAAAATAATATGAGTCAAAGAGTTATTAGTTTCGGAGAAATCATGTTGCGTTTATCTACGCCTGGATATCAAAGATTCAATCAAGTTTCTGAGTTTGTTGCAACTTACGGAGGAGGAGAAGCTAATGTCGCAGTTTCTTTAGCAAATTATGGTATTAAATCAGAATTTGTAACTCGTTTGCCACAAAATGATATTGGCAGAACATGTGCCATGGAATTACGAAAGTATGGTGTTGGAATCGATCAAATTATATACGGTGGTGATCGTTTGGGTATTTACTTTTTGGAAACAGGAGCCGTTAGTCGTGGTTCTAAAGTTGTATACGATCGAGCTCATTCTGCCATTTCCGAAATTGAATTGGGAATGATCGACTGGAACAAAGTTTTTGAAGGAGCTAATTGGTTCCACTGGACTGGAATTACACCAGCTATTTCTCAGGGAGCAGCAGATGTTTGCCTTGAGGCAATTAAAGCGGCAAATGAAAGAGGGATTACCGTTTCTTGTGACTTAAATTATCGTAAAAACCTTTGGAATTACGGAAAAACAGCTGGAGAAATTATGCCTGCATTAGTTGCTGGTACTGATATTGTTTTGGGTAATGAGGAAGATGCAGAGAAAGTCTTAGGTGTTAAGCCCAAAGGTGTTGATGTGACAGGTGGTCGTGTTGATGCTGACGCATACCTTTCCGTTTCGAAACAAATTATGAAGCAATTTCCACGTTGTAAGAAAGTAATTACCACTTTAAGAGGTTCTATTAATGCCAATCACAATTCATGGTCAGGTGTGCTTTGGGATGGAAAAACTCTTTTTGAGTCTCCAACATACCAAATTACGCATATTGTTGATAGAGTAGGTGGAGGTGATTCATTTATGGGAGGATTAATTTACGGATTACTAACCTGGCCAGAAGATGATCAAAAAGCATTGAATTTTGCAGTTGCTGCTTCATGTCTTAAGCATACCATTTTTGGTGATTTTAATCAGGTGGGAGTAGACGAAGTAGAAAAATTAATGGACGGTGATGCTTCAGGAAGAGTAGCACGTTAAAAATATAATTATCGCGTGTCAGGTTACAAATTTACCGTAAAGTAGCCTGATATGCGACTTTTAAAATACACGAAAAATGGCACAGTTTTCTCGAATTGAGGTTGCATTAAAGATGGAAGAAACGGGTATTGTTCCTGTTTTCTTTCACAAAGATATTGAGATTTGTAAAAAAGTTGTAAAAGCTTGTTACGATGGAGGAATTCGAGTTTTTGAATTCACAAATCGAGGCGATTTTGCTCATGAAGTGTTTGCTGAATTGATTAAATGGTCAATTCTTAATACTCCAGAGATGATTCTGGGTATTGGTTCTATTGTGGATCCAGGTACAACATCCTTGTACATTCAATTGGGAGCAAATTTTGTCGTTTCTCCAGTATTAAATCCAGAAATGGCAAAAGTTTGTAATCGAAGAAAAATATTATGGTCGCCTGGTTGTGGAAGCTTAAGCGATATTAGTTATGCTGAAGAGTTAGGCGCTGAGGTTTGTAAAATATTCCCAGGTTCTTCTGTGGGAGGCCCTGATTTTGTAAAAGCGATAAAAGGTCCTTGTCCTTGGTCTTCAATAATGCCTACAGGTGGTGTTACTCCAGATGAAGAGAACCTTACAGAATGGATCAAATCAGGTGTAACTTGTGTAGGAATGGGTTCTCAATTGATTGGTAAGGATATTATTGAGAATGATCGTTACGAGGAACTAACTCAAACTTCAAAGCGAGCATTAAAGCTTGTTAGGGAATTAAAAAAGGAAAAATAGAAGTACAGTAGTGTGTGTAGGGAAAGGCAGAAGCATTTGTTTTAATTGTACTTTAATAATATAATGGTAGACCAATTGGTAAAACTTATGTTGTGTTTGGAATATTAGGTTAGTGATTTGTTGGTTTTATTTTTGGTTTATTGAAGTTATTAAAATGCTATAAACAATGTTTCTACCTTGTTTTTGTGAGCTATATAGGTAATTGTCTTTGTAGAAGTTTGCAAACAGGTGAAAAGTAACTAGTTTTGTCCTACCAATAGTATACTTGCTATTGTAGAAGATGAAATAATAGTTAATTGTATGGACTTATTAGATAATTTTAAGACGATCGAGGTGGAAACACCTGTTGATAAAATTATTCGTCAGATTAGAGGTTTAATTGTTTCGGGATATTTAAATCCTGGGGATAAATTACCTTCAGAACGAAAGCTCTCAGAAAAGCTTGGGGTCGGCAGAACCTATATCAGAGATGCGATCAAAAAATTAGAGTTTTTTGGAATATTGACGACACATCCACAATCGGGTGTTGTGGTTAACGGCACCAATATTTCAGCTATGGAAGGTCTATTTTCTAATATCATGAAAATAGAACGACCAGATTTCTTTTCTTTAGTTGAGACTAGAGTGAACATGGAGATATTCTCTGTACGATCAGCTGCAGAAAGAAGAACGGAAGAAGATTTAGAAGCATTAGAAAAAGCATTAGAAGCATATGAAGATAAGGCTAGAGATAACCTACCTGCTGAAAATGAAGATTTTCTATTTCATTTAAAGATTGCTGAAGCTAGTCACAATGCAGTTGTGAAAACCATGATGTTGATCATTTTACCAGATATCTTAGCGATTTATCGAAAAGAGAACGTTTGTGGAAAAGAAGTGATGGAGGGAACCTCCCGAGAACATAGAGCTATTTTGGATGCTGTAATAGAGCGAGATGCTGATAAAGCTGCCTTATTAATGACGAAACATTTGCATAAGGTATTAGAGTTTAGTAAAAGAATATTGTAGTAAGATAGTGCGTGAAAGCGCACTAATTTCTAATTGATGAAATGATTCCCATACAGATTATTTCGCCAATCATCACCTTCCTTATTAACAGAATCAAGAATTTACTTGGTCTAACTAATTGTGTACTCTAAGATGAAAGAAAGACTTCGTTTTGAGGAGTATTTCTTATTGCCCCTTTGAGAAAGTCAGACTTGTATTTAATTAATTGATAATTGTTTGATGCAGATGTGAAATCTGTATTTCAAATGCAAAGGGTGAACTATGGATTTATTGGAACCAATTTTTATTGTGGTAGCGGGTGTTTTTGCAGGATTTTTAAATGTTGTCGCCGGAGGAGGATCATTAATAACCTTGCCACTTCTTATTTTTTTAGGATTACCTCCAACCATTGCCAATGGAACCAACAGAATTGCCATTTTGGCTCAAAATAGTTTTTCCGTTGCAAAATTTAATCAAAAGGGTATAAGTTCTTATCCCTATAGTATTTATTTGGGAATATCTGCCTTAATCGGATCAACCATAGGTGCTCTTCTTGTTGTTGATATTGATGAAGAACTGTTTAAACGAATTCTTGCTGTTGTTATGGTTTGTGTGGCTGCTTTAATTCTTTTTAATAGCAAAGCTGCAGAAATCGCAAAGGGTGAAAGAATGGAATTTAAAAACCAAATGTGGGGTGTAATCAGTTTTTTTTTTATTGGTATTTATGGCGGATTTTTACACGCAGGTATTGGGTTTATTATCATTCTGGCACTTACTAAAATAAATGGTTTTTCTTTGGTGAAAACCAACAGTATTAAGGTGACTGTAGCTTTAGTTTATACCATTGCGGCGGTTGGTGTTTTTATTTATAAAGATGCCATCGATTGGAAATATGCGCTAATTCTTGCAGTAGGAAACTCTATAGGAGGATATTTAGGAACGGTGTTTTCTGTAAATAAAGGGGATAAGTGGATCAAAAGAATTTTGTTAGTAACCATATTGGTTTTAGCGGTAAAGTTGTGGTTTTACTAACCGTTTTAAATAAATCTTCAGTTTCAAAACAATGAATAAAAAAGTAATCACTTTCGGAGAAATTATGTTGCGACTAGCAACGCCTGGCTACAAACGCTTTTCACAAACAGACATTTTTGCTGGTACTTTTGGCGGAGGTGAAGTGAATGTTTCTGTATCATTGGCAAATTATGGGATTCCAACTGCCTATATAACCAGATTGCCGGATAATGATATTGGTAAATCCTGTAAAGAGACGCTAAATGAATGTGGTGTAGACACCAGTCATATTGTTTTTGGAGGAGAGCGCATGGGAATCTATTACCTGGAGACAGGAGCAGTAGCCAGAGGCTCTAAAGTGGTTTACGATCGAGCTCATTCAGCTTTTACAAGTATGAAAAAGGGGATGATCGATTGGGAAGAGATATTTCAAGATGCTAGTTGGTTTCATTGGACTGGGATTACTCCAGCCATATCTTCAGGTGCAACTGAGGTATTGGAAGAAGCTTTAATAAAAGCCAATGAAATGGGAATTACCGTTTCTTGTGATGTAAATTATCGAAGCAAGTTGTGGAAAGAAGGAAATAAAGTTGAAGAGGTAATGCCTCGTCTTATTGCTAAAACAAATGTGCTGATTGGAAATGAATTTGATGCTGAGAAGGTATTGGGTGTTCAAAGTAATCTGCCTCCTAATGTAGAATATTCTAAGTTTACTTTTGGCTTGGTTGCAAAACAATTGATGCAGAAATATCCGAGACTTAAAAAGGTGATTACCACACGTAGAGGAACCATTAGTGCGAATCACAATACTTGGGTGGGGATTTTATTCGATGGGAAGCAGGTTTTGGAATCAGCAACTTACCAAATGACACACATTGTTGATCGAGTAGGAGGAGGTGATGCTTTAATGGCGGGATTAATTTATGGATTTATTAACTGGCCAAATGACGATCAAATAACGATTGATTTTGCGGTTGCTGCCTCTTTTTTAAAACATACGATTTCAGGAGATGCAAATGATGTTAGTGTAGAAGAGGTAAAAGAATTAATGAAAGGAAATACAACGGGTAAGATTGATTGGTAATATTAGTTTAGTATGCTTAATTAAGCAATGAAAAGGATTGTAGTAGCGTTTTTATTTGTCGGTAATAATGCTTCTAGAATCCTTTTTTTTTATCTAATTCGATTGAGAAGAATATTATTCAAAATAAAAGCTTTTTTATCTAAAATGTACTTCGATTCACATGATCTAATACTTAAGATAGAATTCTAATAATATTTGTAGCTTTGAGATTAAGCTATGGTTCGAGATATAATAGATATAAATGATTTCACAATTTTGGTGGAAACGGGTCATTCAGAGAAATCAACGGTTGATTCCTGTTACTTTGATGAACCTTTGGTTGCGGTGGCATTTTATGGATCCGGCAATGTGGATCTATGCGTAAAATATGGAGATAAGGAAAAAGACTTTAATTATACCAAGGGATTAGCCTTATCATTTTATGCAAATGAAAAAGTGGAATTTATCCACACCGTTTCTGCTTTAAAGTCCTTAGAATGTATCGTAATTGCAACATCAATAAAAGCAATAGAAAAACTTCCGAACCATGAGGGTGAGTTATTTGGAGAAATGCTTAATGAGTTGGTTAATCCTTCAGATCATTATGTAGAAGGTCCTAGTTTTATTATGACTCCTGAAATGCAAGCAATTGTAGATTCCATATTTAATATTCAATATACTGGTAAAACAAAAATGATGTTTTTTCGAAGCCAGATTACTGCGCTGCTCTCTCATTTTTTTGGACAATTAGCAAACTTGAAAGCGAAGGATATAAAAATGCCCGAACGCGAAAAACTAAATCAAGCGAAAGACATTTTATTGAATAACCTTGATAATCCTCCATCTCTGAGTGAAATATCTCGACAAATTGGCTTGAATACTTTTAAATTAAAAAAGAACTTTAAAGAAGTATTTGGTGTACCTGTATTTAAATACCTCCAAAACGAGCGTCTTACATTAGCACATAAAATGATTCGAAATCAGGAAGCAACAGTTCAGGAAGCTGCTTGGCACGTGGGATATGATAGTCTCAGTTCATTTTCGAATGCTTTTGAAAAAAAGTTTGGTTATCGACCAAGTCAAATTAAATAAATAACTTTTCGAACAAATCTTTATACCTCCTCAACAAGTTCTATTTCCATATGATGAGCAACTTTGTTATATCATATAAAAGGAAATATTCATGGAACTTACATTGAAATTTACAAGTCTGGTTTTAGCCATTCTCTTTACCGGAATTTCGGCTGGTTTATGCTTTACATGGTCAAATGCTGTAAGTCCAGGAATTGGGAAGTTAAATAATTTAGGGTTTCTACAATCCTTTCAACAGATGAATAGAACAATAATAAACCCTGCCTTTATTGTTGTGTTCTTTGGTCCATTTTTAATAAATCTCCTGAATTTGTATTTATTTAAAAGTAGCTCAAATACTCTTGTTTGGTTGTTAGCAGTCGCTACGATAATTTATTTTATTGGTGTTGTGCTGATCACAATTCTTGGTAATGTCCCATTAAATGAAATGCTGGATAAAACTGACTTAAGCACTGCTAATATGGATCAGTTAAAAAGCTTAAGAGGACATTTTGAAGTTAAATGGAATCGCTTGCATTTAATCAGAACCTTGGCTTCTACAATTTCATTTCTACTATTAATACTTAGTCTTTCACTAATTAATCAATATAATATCTAGAGTTTTAAATAATACACTATAAAATGGAAAATAAAAGTCGAATTTTAGTAATAGGAGGAACTGGTAAAACAGGACGAAAGGTAGTGCAGAAGTTAGACTCATTAAATCAAAATGTAAGAGTTGGATCGCGAAATGCAAGTCCATCGTTTGAATGGGAGAATCCTGATACATGGTCTCTTGCCATGGATGGAATAGACAAGATGTATGTGGTTTTTTATCCAGATTTAGCTGTGCCAGGATCTTTGGAAGCTATAGAAGGTATAACCAAACAAGCTAAAAGAAGTGGAGTCAAGAAAATTGTTTTGCTTTCAGGAAAAGGGGAACGTGAAGCTGAGCTCTGTGAACAAGTAGTCGTTCATTCAGGAATTGATTATACGATTGTACGTGCTAGCTGGTTTATGCAAAATTTTAGTGAGAGTTTTTTCTTAGAGCCTATTCTTGATGGATTTGTAGCCTTACCACAAGCCGAAGTAAAAGTACCCTATGTAGATACTGATGATATTGCAGATGTTGTGGTTGAAGCCTTATTGCACGAAAAACATAATGGACAAACATATCAGCTCACAGGTTCCAAACAACTTACATTCAAAGAAGTGATGGAAGAGATTTCACTTGTGACCGGAAAAGAAATTGCTTTTACTCCAATTTCCCTTTCAGCGTATAAAGCAGCAATGGAGCAACAAGGTATTCCGGCCGATTATATTTGGCTCATTAATTATTTGTTCTCCGAGGTTCTTGGAAATCCTACTAATTCTGAACTCTCAAATGATATAGAGAAGGTTTTGGGGAGAAAGCCTAAAAAATTTTCAGAATATGTTCGAGAAACAGTAGCAACAGGAATCTGGATGCAGCAATAGATCAATTCATTTTAAAATTAGATAGTCATGAAAAATATTCATATTAAAAGTGTAATGGTTTCAGCTCTTGTTGTTTATGTTCTTGGCGTTACCGCTTTCGTTGCTTCCTATTTTTTTTCGGTGATGCATGATCCAGACTTGCAAGCTAATTGGGTGCTGTCAATAGCACTAATCCCAAGCGTGGCACTTGGTACCCATATTTACTATAGGAAAGGACATAAGACCCATGGTTTTGTTTTGGGTGTTTTTATGTTCTTAATCGCTATGCTTTTGGATGCTATTATTACCGTTCCTTTGTTGATTATGCCTCATGGAGGTAATCATATTAGCTTCTTTACTGATCCAGGATTTTGGTTGATTGCTATTGAGTATATTAGCATTGTGCTTGCCTATTGGCAAATAGAAAGTGCGATTAAGAAAACTCAAAAAAAATAGCAGCGCATTAATTGGATGAAATAATTAATAGTTTTTATAAATACATATGAATTATGCCACATTTTGTAATTGATTGCTCAGAAAAAATAATTGCATTAAAATCTCCAAGTGAAATTATGCAAGAAGTTTACGACACCGCACACTCAACTAAACTGTTTGATGAAGGTGATATTAAAGTAAGAATTAATCCATTTGAACATTATAATGTTGGAAATACAGAGGATGATTTCATTCACATTTTTGCGAATATTATGGAGGGACGTACGGTTTCTCAAAAACAAAATCTTTCAAAAATGATAGTAAGCACTTTGAAAATAATGTTTCCAGATGTTCCTATTATCTCAATGAACATTCGTGATTTTGAAAAAGCGACTTATTTCAATAAATCGATGGTGTAATAATAGAAAACTAAGAAGATGAAACAAGCAAATATATTGGTTTTACTACTTGTCTTTGTTATCAATGTTCAGATAATATTGATTTGATTGTTGAATGGGAAGGTCTAAATAGATCACGAAAAGTTATGCCTAAGAATGTTTTATGGTCAGCATTGAGGTGTTTAATCGTGTCTGGTTAGGTGTCTGTTTTTTTAGATGTAATTTTCTATATAGGGAGTAGAAATAGAAAGATTGAACTTTTAACTTAGGTGTTAGAAAGCTTAATTTTGCAAATCTCCTATTTGTTGTATATTTGAGAATCAATAACCCCTTCTTGATGACACTACAACTACTACAAGCCAAGTCTTATTTAACTTTATTATTGCTGTTTTTTTCTACAGTATTGACAGCGCAGTATAATTTTACTCAAATTACCAAAGATCATGGATTGCCTCACAACAATATTGAGTGTATTCTGCAAACCGAAACAGGTTTTATGTGGTTTGGTACAAGAGATGGTTTGTGTCGTTTCGATGGTTATGAAATAAAAGTGTTTAGAAATACGTCTAATCCCAATTCTATCTCAGGAAATAGAATTTTGTCATTGGCAGAAGATGACAATGGCTTTATTTGGGTAGGAACTTATAAAAATGGAGTAAACCGCTTCGATCCAAGGACCAATGAGTTTATTCAGTACGGATTAAAAGATGGTATTGGTGAGCAGGTTTATACTTTAAAAAAATTAAAGGATGGAACCATATGTGTTGGAAGCAACAATGGGCTAGCCTTATTCAATAATGGTTCTTTTACTGTATTTCTCCCCAATAGTACTACTGAAGGGATTAATTCTTTCCAGGTAAGTGATATTTTGGAAACGCATAATGGTGAACTGTATGTTGCCACTTGGGAGAATGATATTCAGAAATTCGATATTAAAAAAGCTTCTTTTGAATCTATAAAATACATTCAACGCAACGAAACAAGCAATTACCGCAAAAGATTGTTAGAGGATCAGTTGGGTAATATTTGGATATCTGCTAGTCAACATGGCTTATATAAATATAATCGCAAAACCAATAAAGCTCAATTATACAACAAGCAGAAAAATGGTCTGAGTACCGAAATGTTGACGGGAGCAATGGTAATGAATTCGGATGGTAAAATTTGGATTGCAACTGATGGCGATGGAATCAATATTATCGATCCAAGCAATAACACATTTGAGTACATAAAGGCTGGTAATGGAGAGTTTGAACTTTCGAGCAATCAGGTTTATTCACTTGTGAAGGACAAAAAGGGGAGAATTTGGGTTGGAACATTCGATAAGGGTATTGCATACTATGATCCGTTTTTGAAAAAGTTTACCAATAGAGAACTTCCTAAAATTGTTCAAGATTTTTTCAAAGGAAAATCTGTTCTGTGTCTCCTGCAAGATTCAAAAGATAACATTTGGATTGGAACAGATGGATCGGGTTTACACCGTTTTGATAAAGACAGACAGTTTCTTCATTTTTATAATGAAAGCGATAATGATAGAAGTGTTTCGGGCAATGTTATTACTAGTTTAGGGGAGGATCAGAATGGAAATATATTAATCGGAACTTACAATGCTGGTTTAAATATTTTCGATTATTCTAGTAATTCATTTAGACATTACCATCAGAACCATGAGGACAATAAGGCTATTCATTCCGAGAATGTTTGGACTATACTCTCCGATAGCAAAGGCACAAATTGGCTGGGATTATTGGGTGGTGGTGTAGATATTTTTGATGCCTCAAGTGGCAATTTTAAAAATATCGGTCCTTACTCAAATGAATTAATAAAAGTTGGGCACGCAAATGTAATGTCTATTCTTGAAGATTCGGATGGTGACATTTGGTTTGGTACTGAAGGTGCAGGAGTTTTTGTATACGATAAACAAGTGGGAAGAGTTCTTCGAATCTCTTCAAAAAATACATTCACTACGAATGGAATTATCAAGGCATTGTTTCAGGACAGCTGGGGAAAGATTTGGATCGGAACGGAAGGAAATGGCTTGTACAGATACGATAAAAAGGAGAAGGAATTTGTACAATTCACAACAGAAAATGGTTTGCCTGGCATGATTGTGTTGGGTGTTTTGGAGGATAATCAGGAAGGAATTTGGATAACTACTTACGATGGCATAGCTATTTTTAAAAAAGGGGAGAATGAGTTTTTATCTTTCAATAGTTCCGATGGTTTGTCTTCAAATGAGTTTAATGCACAGGCATTTATTCAATTAATAGATGGATCGTTCTTAGCAGGATCAACAAATGGATTGGATCGTTTTAATCCGTTAGATCTAACTTTTAATAAGGAGGTGCCACCTGTTTATTTTACTCAGCTTAAAATTTTGAATCAAGAAGTTCTTCCTGGCGATACCATTAACAGAGAAGTAAAACTTAAAAAGGATATTTCTTATACTGACGAAATTGAGTTAAATTATTCAGATAAAGTGTTTTCTCTAGAATTTGCAGCTTTGAATTATACACATCCGCAAAAATGTCAATACCAATATAAATTAGAAGGATTTGATGACAATTGGTATTTTTCGGATTCTGATCATCGTTTTGTGTCCTATACAAACCTTAAGAATGGAATGTATTCTTTAAAAGTGAAAGCTTCGAATAACGATAATGTTTTTGGGGATAATATTACAGAACTTAGAATAAGGGTTCTGCCTCCATATTGGAAAACATGGTGGTTCATTAGTCTTATCGTTTTGCTAATTGCCATTCTTACTTATGCTGTGTATGCCTATAGAGTGCAAATGATGAAAAGTAAATTCTTAAGAGAGCAAGCACTAAATCAAAAGAAGATTGCCGAACTGGAAATGGACAAGTCCGAATCGGAACTGCAAAAATTGACATATCATACCATCAATCGCAATAGAGTGTTGCTTGAATACAAAAATAAAATGGTAACGCTTTCTACGAAAGCAATGCCAGCTGTGAAAAAAGGTTTGCAATTTGTAATCGATGAAATCGACAAAGAAATAAACGACGATAAGGAATGGAAATATCTGGAACCTCGTTTAGATAAGATGTACAATGAATTCATTACAAAGTTGCGTGAAAAACATCCTTCCCTTAGTTTATCTGAAATAAAGGTGGCTTCCTATGTTCGAATGAATCTTACTTCGAAAGAGATTGCAGAGTTTATGCATAAAACTACTCGAGCCATAGAAAATGATCGCTACCGATTAAGAAAGAAATTGGAACTTGATTCTAATGATTCGCTCCAAAAATACCTGATGGACATCTAATAAATGGTCAAAAGTACGGTCTTAAGGACTCATTTACTAGAAAAATATTGATTCCATAATGGTTTCATAATCAGTATTGAGTAGTGACTTGAGAGGTTTTGAGTAGTGTCTGAAAACGATTGAGGAGTATTTGAGTGGATACAATTTAATGTTTGGGGAACGCACATACATATATTTGCGTTAAACCCAAACAAAAATTAATCATGTCCACTTCAACTTTCAAACAAGTCTTTGCTACTACAATTCTGCTGTGCTTGTTTTTTTTATTCCCTTCTGTAACCTTAAAAGCACAAGGATATCTTCATGTTGATGGTAAAAGCATAGTAGATGGTAATGGTGAGAATTTTATTATTCGAAGTATCGGAACCGGAAACTGGATGTTGCAGGAAGGTTATATGATGCAGAGTGCTGATGTAGCAGGTACTCAACATGAATTCAGAAAGAAATTAGAAGAAACCATAGGAGAAACAAGAACTGAAGAGTTTTATGAAGCTTGGCTGGCTAATCACTTCAGAAAAATTGATGTTGATTCAATGGCTGCATGGGGCTTTAATTCGCTTAGAGTCGCCATGCATTACAAATGGTTTACTCCGCCAATTGAAGAAGAACCTGTTCAGGGAGAAATTACCTGGAAAGATAAAGGATTTGACATGATAGATGATCTTTTATCGTGGTGTGAGGAGAATCAAATGTATCTGATTTTGGATTTACATGGAGCTCCTGGTGGTCAGGGTGCCAATGCGGATATTTCTGATTATGATGATACAAAACCAAGCCTTTGGGAGGACGATTTAAATAAAGATAAAGCAGTTGCACTTTGGCGAAATCTCGCTGAGCGATATGGCGATTCTCCATGGATTGGTGGTTACGATCTGATCAATGAAATTAATTGGACCTTTCCTGAAGGAAACAATTCACAAATTAGAGAATTATACGGTAGAATTACCGATACCATTAGAGCTGTAGATCCAAATCACATCATATTTATTGAAGGTAATTCATGGGCTAATGATTTTTCTGGTCTAACGCCAGCATGGGACGACAATATGGCATACAGTTTCCACAAGTATTGGAATTACAATGATGCAAATGCCTTAAAATGGATTACTGATTTTAGAGATGAGCACAATCGGCCTATCTGGCTAGGTGAAACGGGAGAAAACTCGAACACTTGGTTTGCAAATTTGGTTGCTTTATCGGAAGATAATAATGTAGGTTGGTCATGGTGGCCAGTAAAAAAATCTGGTATCAACAATGTTCTTAAAGTAGAGACCAATGCTGATTATACCCAATTGATTGAAATGTGGAAAGGCAATGCGAGTATGACTTCGGATGAGGCCTATAATGCAGTGATGACCTTTGCTGATAATCACAGATTTGAGAATTGTACCATACAAAGAGATGTGATCGATGCATTAATTCGTCAGCCTCATTCTACAGAAACACTTCCTTTTAAAGAGCATTCAACAGGTGAGAATATTTTTGCCGTTGATTATGACTTAGGAAGAAACGATTACGCCTATTTTGATGTTGATACAGCCAATTATCACCTGAATACGAATGAATTCAAGGCATGGAATATAGGATGGGAATATCGTAATGATGGTGTTGATATTGAAAAATGTAGTGACACTGAAGCTACAAATGGATACAATGTTGGTTGGGTAGAAAAAGGGGAATGGTTGCAGTATACGATTCAATCTCAGGCTCTAGCTACATATCGACTTGAATTGCGTACAGCCAGCGAAAGTAATGCAAATATACATATCGAAGTGAATGGAAAGCGAGTATCCGATGTATTCGAGGTGTCATCTACCGGAGGCTGGAAAGCTTTTGCGACCACAAGTATTGAGAATATCATCTTGCCTGAAGGAGAAATTAAACTAAGGTTGGTTTTTGATGGCGGTACTTTAAATGTAAACTATTTCACTTTGATTGAGACCGGCAGTGTGTCAGAGGTACCATTCGAACTTCTTAAAGCTAGTTCTGAAAAAATTGATAACGAAATCTATCTTGACTTTAACAAGTCAGTTACATCACAGGAAAATGAGATCAATAGTAACGAGTTTGAGTTAAAAGTTGATGGTACGAATATCGATATTTCTGATTTATACCTTAACGAAGAGAACAATCAACAGATCATATTGATCACCAACGAGAATTTGTTTTACAATCACAACATTACCATTTCTTATAATGGCAACAGTATTAAGTCAGACGAACAGGAGCTAGAGAATTTTTCTGATGTAAGTGTTAAAAATAACTTTTACCGCCATTATGAAGTTCCAGGAAAAATTCAAGCAGAGAATTTCATAACAAATAAAGGATTCGAAATAGAAAATTGTACCGATGCTGGTGGTGGTGAAAATACCGCTTATGCTTCCGATGGAGATTATTTAGAATATCTGCTGTTTGTTCCTGAAGCTGGAACGTTTAATATGGAATTTAGAGTTGCCACAGAAAAAAGTGCTAAAATTCAAGTAATGAATTCGGAAGATGGAGAGATGGTAAACAATGAAAGCATATCATTCGGAAGCACTAATGGATGGCAGTCATGGCAAACAAAATCAATCAGTGTTGATTTACCACAAGGGAAAACTGTTTTAAGACTTGTTTCTGAATCTGGGGAACACAATTTAAATTGGATAGCTTTTGGTATTCCAACAGGAATAGGGGATGATATTCTGAATATGAAGATGAAAGTTTATCCTAATCCAACTTCCGACCTACTAAAAATTGACTTTGAAGGTTTCTCACAAAAAGAAATCAAGCTATTTAATATGAGAGGAGCACAAGTTGTGTCTGAATCAGTTTCGTCTCAAAGTACATCAATAGATGTTAAACCATTTCCTTCGGGTACCTATTTACTAAATGTTAGTAGCGATGAATCAAATCAAACCATAAAGGTGATGATTGTTAGATAGTACCCAAACCATTTAGAAACTAACACTGGATTTGTAACCTAATACGAATCATTTTATATAAATCTTAACTAATAATCTATGAAAAAAACAGTCTTGTTTTTAATTCTGGCTATGTTTTGCCTTCAAACATTTGCACAGAAACATTTCGTGAATGGTATTGTGCGATCTTCGGAAGATGGCGTGTCATTGCCTTTTGCATCGGTAGTGATAAAAGGCACTACTATTGGTACTTCTACAGATTTTGATGGGAAATTTATTATTGAAGTATCTAAAGAAGATGTATTGGTATTTTCTCTTATCGGTTTTTCAACTCAGGAAATTCTTGTGGGTGATAAAACTGAAATTAATGTAATTCTAAAAACTGAAGCTACTGGATTGGATGAAGTTGTGGTTGTCGGTTATGGCGTGCAGAAAAAAAGCGTTGTAACTGCTTCTATTGCAAAAGTGTCATCCGAAGATTTGGATAATATAGCTCCTGTTCGCATTGACAATGCACTAAAAGGTTTGGCTTCAGGAGTTACTGTTACTTCTACTTCAGGTCAGCCGGGGGCTTCTTCACAAGTACGTATTCGTGGTATCGGTACAATTAACAATAGTGATCCACTTTATATTGTGGATGGAATGCCAATTGGAGGAGGAATAGATTATTTAAATCCAAGTGATATCCAGTCTGTTGAGGTTCTTAAAGATGCTGCATCGGGTGCAGTATATGGAGCTCGTGCTGCCAATGGAGTTATTCTGATAACAACAAAAAATGGGAGTAAAGGGAAATTATCTGTAAACTATAATTTCTCAAAAGGTTTGCAAAGTAAGTGGAACAAAAGAGATGTATTAAATGCCCAACAATATGCTTTATTGATTAATGAAGGATTGGTAAATTCGGGAGAAGAGAAAAGATATGATGATCCTTATGCTTTGGGTAAAGGAACAGATTGGCAAGATGAGGTTTTTTATGACAATGCTCCTGTTGAAAACCACCAATTGAGTGTTAGTGGTGGTTCTGATAAAGTTCTATACTATTTCTCTGCTGGATATTATAAGCAGGATGGTATTGTGGGTGGAAATTTCGATCGTTCTAATTATGAGAGAATTTCATTAAGATCAAATACAACCTATAATCTTTTGGATAATAAGGACCGTAACTTTTTAAATAAATTCACAGCTGGGGTTAATATTGCCTACACAAGAATTAATTCTAAAGGTATTGGAACAAACTCAGAGTATGGTTCTGCTCTTGGCGGCGCAATCTCATTTTCGCCATTGTTAGGTTTATATGAAGAAGATCAGGCTGCTGCCGCTGCCCTTCATCCAACAGCTGTTCGTGACTCAAAGAATGGGTTGATTTATACAATTGCAGGTGACGATTATAATGAAATTACAAACCCGGTAGCTCAGCTTGCTTTGCCAGGTGGCGAGGATAATTCAGACAAGTTTGTGTCTTCTTTTTGGGGTGAATTAAATATCTGGGATAATTTAAAGATTCGCTCTTCATTTGGTACTGATTTAGCTTTCTGGGGAAATGATGGTTGGACTCCTGAATATTACTTAGGAAAATCTTCTTATGTTGATGATTCAAAAGTGTGGTCAAGTATGAATCGAGGATTTACTTGGCAGGTCGAAAACATCTTAACATACGAGAAGAGCATTAACGAAAAGCATAATTTCAACATCATGTTGGGGCAATCTGCGAAAAAAACTACGGGTCGTAGTTTAAGCGGAAGCAATAAGTTTATGGTTGAAGAGAATGGTGATAAAGCCAATATTGATTTCACTACAGGTACAGCTGCAAATGGAGATCAAACTGCTGGTGGTGGAGCTTGGAGCCCGCATACATTATCATCTATTTTTGCTCGACTA
This sequence comes from Labilibaculum sp. DW002, assembly GCF_029029525.1. Lineage (NCBI taxonomy): Bacteria > Pseudomonadati > Bacteroidota > Bacteroidia > Marinilabiliales > Marinifilaceae > Paralabilibaculum > Paralabilibaculum antarcticum. The sequence goes on from NZ_JAKJSC010000002.1 coordinate 211,264, forward strand.
AGCTATAACTTTTCAGAGAAGTACATGTTCCAGGCTACGATTCGTAGAGATGGTTCATCGAACTTTGGTCCAGGAAAAAAATACGGTACTTTCTCATCGTTTTCTTTCGGATGGAATATTACAAAAGAGGCATTCATGGAGTCTCGTCCAGAGTGGTTTACTTCTTCAAAGTTGAGAGCTTCGTGGGGTAAAAACGGTAATGAAAATATTGGCGCTTTTGGTTATACTGCTCTTACTTCTACAGGAAATAACTACGCATTCGGACCTGGCGATGGAACATTAGTAAACGGAACTAAAGCATCAGGTTTGGCTAATACTTTATTGGCGTGGGAAGAATCAGAGCAAACTGACATAGGTCTTGATTTTGGTTTCCTAGATAATGCATTGACTTTTACTGTTGATTACTATGATAAAAAAACCAATGGTATGTTGATGACCATGGCTATCCCTTCTTATGTTGGTGAATCAAAACCAACTGGTAATGTTGGAGACATGAAAAACTGGGGTGTTGAATTCGATTTGGGATACAGATTTAAGATTGGTGATTTAAACTTTAAGCTTAGTGGTAATGCTTCATATCTGGAAAACGAATTGGTTAATCTGGGTAATGCGGATGGTTTTGCCAACTATGATGGTTATGCGAATGTGGGAACAATTTCAAGAGCTGAAAATGGTATGCCATTTCCTTTCTTTTACGGTTATAAAACAGACGGGATCTTTCAAAACGCTTCAGAAGTTAATGCACATGTTAACAATGAAGGTGGTTTAATACAGGGGGATGCTGTTCCTGGTGATGTAAGGTTTGTGGATATTAATGGCGATGGGACCATTACTGATGAAGATCGTACCAAGATTGGTAAAGGTATGCCGGATTGGACTTATGGTTTAAATATAGGTATTGATTACAAAGGCTTTGATTTTAGCATGATGTTGCAAGGTACTGTTGGGAATGATATTTATGATGCTACAAGACGTACAGACTTACGTTACATCAATTTACCTGCATATATGCTAGATCGTTGGACAGGAGAAGGTACATCTAATACAATTCCACGTTTTTCATTCTCAGACAATAATGGCAATTGGTTGTCATCTGACCTATACGTTAAAGAAGGGGATTATATGCGTGTTAAGAATGTAACCTTAGGTTATACTTTACCAAAAAATCTCGTTAATAAAGCATTTGTGAAGAGTTTGCGTTTTTACGTTTCTGCTGAAAACCTTTTCACTTTCACAAAGTATGAAGGTTTTGATCCAGAAATCTCTTCAGGAGGAACTTCTCTTGGAATTGATCGTGGTATTTACCCACAGGCAAGAACATATACAGTTGGTGTAAACCTGTCTTTTTAACGACTTAAAACATAAAGAAATGAAGAATAAATATATTTTAATTTTTACCGTTCTTTTTTCTATCCTTTTGGGATCTTGTAAAGAGGAGTTCCTTGAAGTTGATGCTGCAAGCAGTGTTTTGATAGATGATTATTATAATACAGAGGAGCGTATTTTTGAAGCTCTTGTTGCGACTTACGATCCATTGTCATGGACAGACTATGCCTGGGGACAATTTGTTCAATTGAATTTGGTTTCGGATGTTATGTCTGATGATGTTTATGTTGGTGGTAACGACCAAGGTGATCAGGCAGTTCTGCATAAGATGTTTAATTATGATGCGACTCCTGAAATTGTTTGTGGCGATTTGTGGACAACATTGTATTCTGGAGTAAAGCGTGCCAATGCTGTATCGGAATATATGGATGATGTTCAGGATATTACCGAGCCAACTAAAGCACTTTATTTAGCAGAAGCCCAAGTATTAAGATCATACTATTACATGTGGTTATGGAAGCTATGGGGAAATTTACCTTATTACGAAACAAATCTGGATTTTCCTTATACAGCTGATCAGTTAAGTGCTAATGAAGTTTATGAAGGTATCGTTACTACATTAGAAGATGCTATTGATAATGGTGGTTTGCCAATGAAAACAACTTCTGAAAATACAGGGCGTGTTTCTTTGGCAATGGCATATATGATCTACGCTGAGGTAGTAATGTATCAAAATGACGAAAGTCGTTATTCAACTGCTTTGGCTTATATGAATGAAATAATTTCAAGTCAGAATTATGGTTTGAATAGTGATTTCGCAAATATTTGGGAAGCAAGTGGTGAGTGGACCAATGAATCTATTTTTGAAGTGAATTATTTTAGTATTAACGGAGCAAAAGATTGGGGACATGCCATTGGTGATGGTGGTACCGTTTATCCTAAATTGATTGGAATTAACAGTTTATCAGGAAGTAGTGATTTTGATGGTGGTTGGGGATTTGAACCAGTTCGCCAGGAAATATATGATTTGTATGATGATACTGATCAACGCAAAGATGGTGGAATTTTAAACTTTGCTACATATTCGGCTCAAACAGGAGCAACTTACGAAGGTCGTTATCAGGATACTGGTAATTTCTTGAAAAAATACCTTCCAAGGGCTAATGGTAACGAAGGTGCTTCAGCTTCGCCAGATATGAATTTTAATAATAATCTTAGAGTTTATAGATATTCTGAAACATTACTAAATGCTGCAGAACTGCTAGCACGAGGAGTGTCAGGATCTGGAAGTGCTCAAGATTATTTAGACGAAGTTAGAGATAGAGCAGGTGTTGGTAGCCTAACTGCCACAGTTGACAATATTATTCAGGAACGACGCTTAGAGTTTGTTGGAGAAGGTAAGCGTTACTGGGATTTGGTTCGTACAGGAATGGCAGTAACAACGCTTGTTCCTAATGAGTACAGAACAAATACATGGTCTGAGAATAAAAAATATCTGCCAATTCCGCAATCGGAGATAGATTCAGATAGCGGTTTAACACAAAATGCTTATTAAAGATCAAAAAATAAAATTATGAAGCGTATTGAAACTATATATATAGGACTTTTCGTCATGTTGATTTCTTTAGGAATGGTTTCCTGTAGCCAGGATACCTATGACGATCAAGAACCTGTAACAGAACAAATGTTGGACGCAACATTTTCAGTGGAGGAAACATCCGCAAATAAATATCAAATTACAGCCAATAGTAACGAATATGTAATTAGCAATTATTGGGATTTAGGAGAAGGAACTGGCTTCTCCACTGGAGGTAATTCATTTGAATTGTTCTTACCTGATGCTGGAGATTATGAAATAAAGCATAAAGTAGTTGGAGCAGGTGGAATATTTAGTAGTGAAGTGTCTACTATGGTTGATGTTGAAACTTCAGATCCAATTGCAGGTAATTTAGTTAAAGGAGGCAAGTTTGCATCTGATGATGATATTGCACTATGGACTATTGGTGGTACTGGAGCAGGTAATGGTACCTGGGACTTTAGTGAAGGGAATGCTAATTTAACTGCACCAAGCTGGGGTGGTAATGGTATTTATCAAGCTATAGAGGTTGTTGAAGGTCGCACTTATCAAATTGATATGTTTGTAGGTTCAACTACAGGTTGTTCTGATACCTGGTTTGAGGTTTACTGTGGTTATAGTGATCCGGCAACAGTATCGGGTGATTACAATGATGGTGGAATACTATTAAAAATTAATACCTGGGATGGAACAGGAAATGCACCATTTGGAGGCAAATTTACTAGCGTAGGAAGTTCTACCGAAGCCAATGGAGTTTTTACTGCTACTGCTTCAGGAACTGTTTACCTTCTTATTCGAGGTGGCGGTGGCGATATGAAGGACGGTATTTACATAGATAATGTAGAATTTCGTTCAGTTCAATAAAAACAAATGATTTAAAAGCCTGACTGCAATGTTAGTCAGGCTTTTAATATGACTAGGATTTAATTACATGTAAAAGAAATCTGCGTGTAACATTTAGCGATTTTTAAATACAAGAGGCATTTATAACTATTACGATCAATTTACTATTGCTATAAAGCCTTTTTTTTGTCCACAATAGTGGATGTAAAATAATAATGAGATGATTAATAAAATATATATTCTTTTAATAAGCTTATTCTTTATTCAAGCTTGTGGTCTATCCCATGATGGTTCAGATCCTAGAGTTGAAGAATTATTGGCTAAAATGACTATTGAAGAGAAGATTGGACAAATGGCTCAAATCAATGGCTTTGGTGGTGATATACCAAACGAGTTGAAAGAGAACATTAAAGCTGGTAGAATTGGTTCAATACTTAATGAGGTGAATGTTAAAACGGTCAACGAAATTCAAAGAATAGCAATTGAAGAAAGTCGTTTAGGTATTCCCTTACTTATTGGTAGAGATGTTGTTCATGGTTTTAAAACAGCATTTCCTATTCCTTTAGGCTTGGCAGCAACCTGGAATCCTGAAATTGTTAAGAAAGGATCAGAGGTTGCAGCTGCAGAAGCTTCATCGTCGGGTGTAAACTGGACATTTGCTCCTATGATTGACATTTCAAGAGATTCGCGTTGGGGAAGAATTGCAGAAAGTTTTGGAGAAGATCCTTACTTGGTATCACAGATGGCAATTGCAAGCACGCAGGGATTTCAAGGAGATGAAAATACAACATTTGCAAACGGTAAAATTGCAGCATGTGCTAAACATTTTGTGGGATATGGTGCGGCTGAAGGAGGAAGAGATTACAATACCACTTTGATTCCCGAAAGAGAGTTAAGAGATGTTTACCTACCACCTTTTAAAGCTGCTGTTGATGCTGGTATCATGACATTCATGACTGGATTTAACGATTTAAACGGCATCCCAGCTTCGGGGAATCAATTTCTATTTAAAGATATTTTAAGAGAAGAGTGGCAGTTTGATGGTATGGTTGTTAGCGATTGGGCATCCATAAGTGAGATGATTGCACATGGTTTTGCTGCAGATGAAAAAGATGCAGCTCTTAAGGCAATTAATGCAGGTGTTGACATGGAAATGGCATCTAGATGTTATTTTGAAAATCTCACAGACCTAGTTAATAATGATGCGATAAATGAGAATCTTTTAGATAATGCTGTTCGAAATATATTACAAACCAAATTTAAGTTGGGATTGTTCGATAATCCATATGTGCCAGAGGAGAAGCAAAATATTTTCGGTGAAGAAGAGAGTTTGGAAGCTGCATTATTAGCAGCTGAACAAAGTGTTGTTCTTTTAAAAAATGAGAATCAATTGTTGCCTCTGTCAAAAGAGATCAATTCAGTAGCAGTTATTGGACCTATGTCACATGAAAAATACGAACAAAGTGGCACATGGAATTTTGATGGTGACAGTTTGTATTCTGTAACTCCACTTGAAGGAATTAAAGAGATACTAGGGAGTAGAAAAGTGACATACGTTAAAGGCCTTAAATATTCAAGAGATAAGTCTAATGCAGGTTTTAATAATGCGATTAAGGCGGCAAAAAATTCTGATGCTATAATTCTATGTCTTGGTGAGGAAGCGATTATTTCTGGTGAAGCACATTGCAGAGCTCATATTGATTTACCTGGTGCACAAACTGAATTGGTAAATGAAATTGCCAAGTTGAACAAACCAGTAATTATGGTTGTTATGGCAGGTAGAGCACTTTGCATTGGTGATGAAATTAGTAAATCTAATGCGGTATTGTATGCTTGGCATCCTGGATGTATGGGTGGAAAAGCAATCGCTAATCTTATTTTTGGAGATGTTGTCCCTTCAGGTAAGCTGCCAATTACATTTCCTAAATCAGTAGGGCAAATTCCAATGCACTATAACCATAAGCCATGTGGTCGTCCTGTGAATCCTTCAAATTGGTTATCTATTGATGATATTCCAGTAAAAACATATCAGACATCTTTAGGAAACACATCTCATTACCTTGATGATGGATTTACACCGTTGTTTCCATTTGGTTATGGATTATCCTATACGACTTTTGAGTACTCAGATTTGAAAATACAAACTCCAATACTTAAAGCGAATGAAGAAGTGAAGTTATCATTTACATTAAAAAACACAGGTGATTTTGAAGCTGAAGAGGTAGCACAAATATACATTCGTGACCTTGTAGGAAACGTAACACGACCGGTTCGTGAACTAAAAGCTTTTGAGAGAGTAAAATTAGCTCCAAATCAGGAAAAACAAATTAGTATTACTATTCCTGCGAATGAATTGGCTTTTCATAATCAGGCAGTTGAGAAAGTTGTAGAGTCAGGATTATTTAAGGTTTGGGTTGGTGGAGATTCCAATGCCAATTTGGAAAATTCATTTGAGATTAAATAACACCTTTTTTTTCATAGATTAGATTATTGCCTCTTCTCATTAATTGGGAGGAGGTTTTTTTTATGCACTAATTAAGTATTTAAATTACCTATTTTTATTGGTTGAAAACAGGTATTTCATAGGTGCCAAATTTTTAAGTAAAGAAGGAGGGTATTAATGCAAAAACACCTTTAAGTTTCTGACTTAAAGGTGTTTTTATATTAAGTGGAGCTGCAGGGGATCGAACCCTGGTCCAAACATGCGACTAATAAGCTTTCTACATGCATAGTCCGTTATTAATTTTCGAATCTAGTTAGGGAAAGGACACCCGAAGCTAGACCTTATCTTTTTAATTTCGCCAACTCCCCAAAGCGTGAAGCCAACTAACCCTGAATTGATAGCATCCCATATACTTACCGGAACAAGGTAGACCATAAGCGGGATGTCTCGTCTTCGCTCCTAGAGCGATGATAAAGCTTAATCTACTATAATTCGATTAGGCAGCAAGAGCGTAGTTATTTTCGCCAATTACAAAGTTTGTGACCTGATATTTACGAGCCAGATACACAATGCTCGACATGCTTACATATTAATTCTTCATGCTGTCAAAAGCCACGTCAGCCCCAGAATTGGCACAAAGCTAAAAAAATTCAGGCATATCGCATCCGTTTTTTTAGATAAAGCTCATAAATAATCGAATAAGGCTATATTTTAAAGCTTAGTAGATTAAATATCAGAGGTAAACAAATAATAATTATTACATAGAATAAGGATCTTTTGGTGTTAATTCTCTGGAAGTTTTATTAAATTAGAAGGACGAGAATAAAATAAACAAACTTTTTTTCGTTTGAAATCACACACTAGCCTTTTAAAACGTGCCTTATGAAGAATAGAATTAGAGTCGGAGTTCTCCGAGAAACCAAAAATCCACCAGATCGAAGAGTTGCTATTCCCCCAGTTACAGGATTGCAAATTTTAAATAAATATCCTAATGTTAGTATCTTTATTCAACCAAGCGATATTCGTTGTTATTCCGATGCTGAATACCGAAAGGCAGGCTTTTTTCTAACTGAAGATTTACGTGAATGTGATATTTTAATAGGTGTGAAAGAGGTAAGTATTCCAACATTAATTCCGAATAAGACCTATTTGTTTTTCTCGCATACAGCCAAAAAACAGATATACAACCGAGAATTATTACATCAGATTATCAAGCGAAACATCACTTTAATTGATTATGAATATTTAACAGATAAGTCTCATAAAAGATTGGTTGCGTTTGGTCATTGGGCTGGTGTTGTTGGTGCGTATAAAGCTTTGCGTGCTAGAGGAATGAGAACTGATTTTTTTGATCTCCCATCTGCAATTTTTTGTAAAGATATGGAGGAGATGTATCATCATTTACGAAAAGTACAATTGAAACCTGTGAAGATATTAATTACAGGAGGTGGTCGAGTTGCGAATGGAGCAATGCAGACGATTCGAATATTGAATCTTAAAGAAGTTACGGCCCATGAATTTTTAAATAAAGAGTATGATGAACCTGTTGTGTGTAGAATTGATCCAGATCAATATGTTGAAAGAATAGATGGTTCAGAATTTAATTTGAAAGATTTTTATGCGAACCCAGAGAAATATAGATCTACATTTAAACGATTTACAAAAGTGGCAGATTTATATATTGCTTGTCATTATTGGGATCCAAAAGCTCCTAAATTCATTTTGCCAGAAGATTATAAAGAAGATGATTTTAAAATTTCGGTAATTGCCGATGTGAGTTGTGATATAAATGGTCCTATTGCATCAACCTTACGTCCGTCAACAATAGCTTCATCTTTTTATGGATATGATCGTTTTAACGAAGAAGAAACAATTCCATTTGTAGATAAGAAGAATGTTACTGTAATGGCTGTAGATAATTTACCTGGTGAGTTGCCTAGAGATTCCTCAATAGATTTTGGAGAAGCCTTGTATCAAAATGTATATGAGGCCTTATTTAACGAAGATCCAGATGGGATTCTAGAAAGAGCAACAATTGCTAAAGGAGGAAAATTGATGCCAGCTTTTGAGTATTTGCAAGATTATTTAGAAGGGAAAGATGCTGTGTCGGTATAAACTAAAAAGACCAAATGTGAAACATTTGGTCTTTTTATATTTTCTTATAGATTTTTCAAATCTGATATGGTTTGATTTGGATCTTTAGCACCAAAAACAAAGCTTCCAGCAACTAAAGCATCTGCTCCAGCTTCTATTAGTTTTTTGCCTGTTTCAAGATTAACACCTCCATCAATTTCAATAATTACTTCAGTATTTTTTTCTTTAATCAGCTTTGCTAATTTTTCTACTTTATTATACGTGCTTTCGATAAAGCTTTGACCTCCAAAGCCAGGGTTGACACTCATTAAAAGAACAACATCGATATCAGTAATGATTTCCTCCAAAACAGAAATAGGTGTGTGGGGGTTTAGAGAAACACCTGCTTTCATGCCATGAGAATGAATGTTTTGAATTGTTCTGTGCAAATGAGTACAAGCTTCGTAATGTACGGTTAGAATATCGGCTCCAGCTTTTTTAAATGCTTCTATGTAGCGATCTGGATCTACAATCATAAGATGAACATCCAATGGCTTTTTAGCTATTTTATTGATTTGTTCGATAACAGGAAGTCCATAAGATATGTTAGGTACGAATACCCCATCCATAATATCCAAGTGGAACCAGTCGGCCTGACTATTATTAACCATCTCTATGTCAGAGCCAAGGTTCATAAAATCAGCAGCTAATAAGGACGGTGAAATTATTGTTTGCATTTGCTTGTTTACTTTTGGTTTAAATATGACGCAAATATATAAACAAAAAAAAGATAAGAAGTGGTAAATGAGTATTTACCAGTAATTCTTATCTTTTTCTCACCCTAAAATTTTAAGTTATTCTCCTAAATAAGTTTTCAATATCTTCGATCTAAATGTCGATTTCATTTTCTTAATAGCCTTTTCTTTGATCTGACGAACTCTCTCACGAGTCAAATCAAACTCCTTACCAATTTCTTCAAGAGAACATGGCGGATTCCCTTTTAAACCAAAATACATACGAATAATTGTCCCTTCTCTATTCGATAGTGTTGAAAGCGAACGCTCAATTTCAATAATCAAGGAATCCCGGAGCAGTATTTTATCCGGACCAATATCATCGGTGCTTAAAAGAATATCATATAGAGTATTATCTTCTTCCGAATTAATTGGTGCATCCATAGATATCTGACGTCCGGAAGCCTTAATAGCCTCTTTAACATCCTTAGGACTCATATCCAAAACATTAGCAACCTCATCAGGAGATGGCTCACGCTGATACTCCTGCTCCAATTGAGCTAGTGTTTTGCTAATTTTATTAATAGATCCAATCTTATTAAGTGGTAACCTTACAATTCGCGATTGCTCTGCCAATGCTTGTAAAAGCGATTGACGAATCCACCAAACAGCATAAGATATAAATTTAAATCCACGAGTTTCATCGAAACGCTGAGCGGCTTTAATAAGGCCTAAGTTACCTTCATTAATCAAATCGGATAAACTTAATCCTTGATTTTGATATTGCTTAGAGACTGAAACAACAAATCTTAAATTTGCTTTGATCAATCTATCCAGAGCTGCTTTGCTGCCTTTTTTTATTTCCCGAGCCAAGGCTACTTCCTCCTCGGCAGTAACAAGATCTACCTTGCCAATTTCTTGCAAGTAACGATCCAGAGACGGGGTCTCTCTGTTGGTGACTTGCTTTGTGATTTTTAGTTGTCTCATAGTGGATTTAATGGTATTTAATGCGAAAGAAGCCCTCCCACTTATACTTAAATATAGCAAAATGATTTAAAAAAAGAAATTTATGCGGCTTTCAGAAGGAGATTTAAAGTGTAAGCCTTTTTCTAACTTGTTAGCTCGTTTTCAAGAATAAAGCCATTTATTTTTTGTGAATTATAACTAATTCCGTAATATTGCAATTGAATTCAGATTAATTCTTCTCATTTAGAGGTCGAAAGATCAGGTTCCCTATTGTTCTAAATACAATTTCTATCTAAATAACAATACCCAAAAAATATTAATATACCGTTTATGTACGATATTCTTGAATTAAACAAGAAGCTTGTGCCTGAATTACGAGAAATCGCTAAAGAACTCAATATTAAAAAAATTGAGTCTTTTAAGAAACAGGATTTGATTTATAAAATCCTTGATCAACAGGCAATTGTAGCTTCGGAAATGAAAACTACCGAAAAAAAAGCTCCACGCAGAAGACCTAAGAAGTCTGATGCTGAAATTAAGACAGGCGAAGAAAAGCCAAAATCACTTTTACGCAAAAGAAGAAAAACCGAAGAGCCGGTTAAGGATGTCGTAAAAGAAGCAGCAGCACAAATTAAAAAAGAGGTTGAAAAACCTGCTCCTAGAAAGCCTAGAAGAGAAGAAAAGCCTGCGCAAGAAAGACCAGAAAGAAAGCCAGTTGAGGAAGCTAAAGTAGAGCAAGTTGATGCTCCTGCTGAGAAAGCTCCTGCTGTAGCTGAAGAAAATACGCCAAGAGCAGAAAGACCTCCGAGACAGCCAAGACCTCCAAGACAGCCAAGACCTGAAAGAAAAGAGAAAGGGCAAGAAAAAGAGAAAGAGAAAGAAGAAGGGCAAGAAAAAACTGAAGTTGAAGCTGTGGAGCGAACAGAGCGACCTGCTAAAACAGATAGACCAGAGAATCCAAACAGAAAACGTTTTGAGCGTCGTGAGAAAGAAAGACCTTTTGAGTTTGATGGCATCATCAGCAACTCTGGTGTTCTTGAAATCATGCAAGATGGCTATGGTTTCCTTCGTTCTTCAGATTTCAACTATTTGAATTCTCCTGACGATATTTACGTATCACAATCACAGATCAAGCTTTTTGGTTTGAAAACTGGTGATACAGTACAAGGAACAATTCGTCCTCCAAAAGAAGGCGAAAAATATTTCCCATTGATTAAGGTTGAGAAAATCAACGGTCGTTTACCAGAGGTGATTCGTGACCGTGTTCCTTTCGATCACTTGACTCCTTTATTCCCAGATGAGAAATTCAACTTAACTGGAAAAGGTAAAAGCAGCCTTTCTACTCGTGTAGTTGATATGTTTGCTCCTATTGGTAAAGGTCAGCGTGGTTTGATCGTAGCACAACCAAAAACGGGTAAGACTGTTTTATTGAAAGAGGTTGCTAATGCGATTGCTGCTAATAACCCAGAAGCTTATATGATCATCCTTTTGATTGATGAGCGTCCTGAGGAGGTTACTGATATGGCACGTTCGGTAAATGCAGAGGTTATTTCTTCTACATTCGATGAGCCGGCAGAGCGTCACGTACGTGTTGCTAACATCGTTCTTGAAAAAGCAAAACGTATGGTTGAGTGTGGTCACGATGTTGTGATTCTATTAGATTCTATTACGCGTTTAGCTCGTGCTTATAATACAGTTTCTCCAGCTTCAGGAAAAGTTCTTTCTGGTGGTGTTGATGCTAACGCTCTTCATAAGCCTAAGCGTTTCTTTGGTGCTGCCCGTAATATTGAAGATGGTGGTTCATTAACAATCCTTGCTACTGCATTGACAGAAACAGGATCGAAAATGGACGAAGTAATCTTCGAAGAATTTAAGGGAACTGGTAATATGGAACTTCAGTTAGATCGTAAATTATCTAACAAGCGTATCTACCCTGCGGTGGATCTTACTGCATCAAGTACGCGTCGTGAAGATCTATTACTTGACGAAGGTCAGCTGAACCGTATTTGGGTACTAAGAAACTTCTTAACTGACATGAACTCTGTTGAAGCAATGCAGTTTATTAGTGACAGAATGCGTAAGACACGTTCGAACGAAGAGTTCTTAATTTCGATGAACGATAAGTAAGAATCTTTTCTTATTATATAAGATATAGAAGGGTAGTGATTGATATCACTACCCTTTTTTTGATTTAAAATTTTCGGATTAGCAGAAATCTTACTGGATTGCAGAGTTTTTACCAATATAAAATGTTAAGTGCTTTATTTGTAGTTTTTTATTTAGAAACTCAGGCTTATTTTAAATAAGTATAAATTGCAAAAAGAAAAGCTTTTTGTAATCTCTAGATTGCAAAAAGCCGCTTTTATTCTATAAATTTGCATGGTAAATTCGACAAAAAATGAATAGTTTAGTACAGACTCACAACAGTTTGTTAAAAAATAAAAAAGGCACTATTAGACGAGAGCTTGCCGATCAGATAGATTGGTCTCAACGTTTAATAGCCATTAAGGGATCCAGAGGGGTTGGGAAAACAACTTTTCTTCTGGATTATATTCGTGAGCACCATGCAAACGATAAGTCTTGCCTTTATATTAATTTGAACAACCTGTTTTTTACAGAAAGAGGATTGGTTTCATTTGTTGATGAATTCTATAAGAAGGGTGGTAAGGTTTTAATGCTTGATCAAATACACAAGTATCCTGAATGGTCAAAAGATCTAAAAGTGTGTTATGAGCAATATACCGGTTTGCAAATTATTTTTACCGGATCTTCCATTCTTAGAGTAAAAACAAATGAGGATTTAAAAGATATAATTAATGTCTATTATTTAAATGGGCTATCTTTTAGAGAATACCTTAATCATGAATCAGGAAATAATTTTCCACCATATCGTTTAGAAGAAGTTTTAGAAAATCATGAGGTGATTGTAGAGGATATCTTAAAGAAAGTTCGTCCTTTAGCTTTTTTCAACGATTATTTAAAATTTGGCTACTACCCATGTTATTTGGAGGAGAAAAGCTTTATCGATAATCTTTTAAAGATTATCAATTTGATGTTGGAGTTCGATATTACTTATTTGAATCAAATCGAACTAAAATATCTAACCAAGCTTAAAAAACTTCTTTACATCATTACATGCAACGTGCCATTTCAGCCTAATGTAAGCAAGCTTGCCAACGATGTTGAAACATCGAGAGCAACCATTATGAATTATTTGAGGTATTTAAAAAATGCTCGTTTAATTCACTTATTAAACAGCTCTGAAGAAGACGATGAAAAGCTAAAGAAACCAAACAAGGTTTATCTGCACAATACAAATTTACTTTATGCTATTTCGCCAGAAAATGTAGATGAGGCTAACCTTAGAGAAACGTTCTTTTACAATCAAGTAGGTCCAAATCGAAAAATTGCAAGTACTGATAGAGGTCACTTTTTAGTAAATAATCAATATAATTTTGAAATCTCTGGTAGTAACAATGATGTTGAATCCAAATATAGAACTGAAGATTACTTTGTTGCAGCAGATATGATTGAACGTGGAGAAGGCAACACCATACCTTTATGGTTATTCGGTTTCTTGTATTAACAAATTGATATTTATTAAAATAAATATATAAAATCTACCATAAATAAATTTTTAATTGGAGGAGTAAAATGGCAAAAGAGAAAAAATTCATTACCTGTGACGGTAATGCCGCTGCTGCACATATCGCGTATATGTTTAGCGAGGTGTCGTGTATCTACCCTATCACACCATCTTCGCCTATGGCTGAAAATGTTGACGAGTGGGCTGCACAAGGACGTAAAAATCTATTTGGCGAGACAGTACAATTAGTAGAAATGCAATCGGAAGCTGGTGCTGCAGGTGCGGTTCACGGTGCATTGCAAGCTGGTGCTTTAACTACGACTTATACTGCATCTCAGGGATTATTGTTGATGATTCCTAATATGTATAAAATTGCTGGTGAGCTTTTACCATGTGTATTCCACGTAAGTGCACGTGCTCTTGCTGCTCAGGCATTATCAATCTTCGGTGACCATTCAGACGTGTATTCAGCTCGTCAGACTGGATTCGCTATGTTGGCTTCAGGTTCTGTTCAGGAAGTTATGGACCTTTCTGCAGTGTCTCACCTTACAGCTATCAAATCAAGAGTTCCATTCATGAACTTCTTCGATGGTTTCCGTACTTCTCATGAGATTCAGAAAATCGAAGCAATCGATATGGATGACATGAAAGGTTTAGTTGATTACGAAGCGCTTCAAGCTTTCCGTGATCGTGCACTAAATCCTGAAACTCCTGTTACCAGAGGTACCGCTCAGAATCCTGACGTATACTTCCAGGCTCGTGAGGCTGCTAACCCATTTTACAATGCGGTTCCGGATATCGTAGCAAACTATATGGAAGAAATGACTAAGATTACTGGTCGTGAGTACAAGCCTTTCATGTATTATGGTGCTGAGGATGCTGAAAACATCATCATTGCAATGGGATCGGTTAACGAGACTATTAAAGAAGCTGTTGATTTCAAAAATGCTAATGGCGAAAAAGTTGGTTTAGTTGTTGTTCACCTTTACCGTCCTTTCTCTGCTAAACATTTCAGATCAGTTATTCCTGCTTCTGTTAAGCGTATTTGTGTACTTGACCGTACTAAAGAAACTGGTGCTAATGGTGATCCATTGTACTTAGACGTAAGAGATGTATTCTATGGTGAGGAGAATGCTCCTCTTATCATTGGTGGTCGTTACGGTTTAGGTTCTAAAGATGTTACGCCATCTCAAATTATTGCAGTTTACAAAAACCTTGCAATGAACGAGCCTAAGAATCAATTCACTTTAGGTATTGTTGATGACGTGACTTTCACTTCTCTTCCATTATTAGAAGAAGTTAAGATGAACTCTGAGTCTCTTTACGAAGCGAAATTCTACGGTTTAGGTTCTGATGGTACTGTAGGTGCTAACAAGAACTCGATTAAAATTATCGGTGGTTCAACTGATAAGTATTGTCAAGCTTACTTCGCTTACGATTCTAAAAAATCAGGTGGATTTACTGCTTCTCACCTTCGTTTCGGTGATGAGCCAATTCGTTCAACTTACCTTGTAACAACACCTGACTTTGTTGCATGTCACGTTCCTGCTTACGTTTATTTATACGACGTATTAAAAGGATTGAAAAAAGGTGGTTCTTTCCTATTGAACTCTATCTATGACGCTAAGGAGACTATTAAGCACCTTCCTGATCATATGAAGAAGTACATGGCTGACAATGAGATTAAATTCTACATTATCAACGGTACTAAATTAGGTGAAGAATTAGGTCTTGGTAATCGTACCAATGCAATTATGCAGGCTGCCTTCTTTAAAATCACTGGTGTTATTCCATTCGAACAGGCTTCTGAAGAAATGAAGAAAGCTATTGTTAAATCATATGGTAACAAAGGTGAGAAAGTTGTTAACATGAACTTCGCTGCTGTTGACGCAGGTGGACAAAATGTTATCGAGGTTCCTGTATCAGCTGATTGGAAAAAGCTAAGCGCTGATGTTGATGCTGCCGATTCCAATGATCGTCCTAAGTTCGTTGCTGATGTTTGTGATCCAATGAACGCTCAAAAAGGTGATGATCTTCCTGTTTCTGCATTCTCTGGTCGTGAAGATGGTACTTTCCCTAACGGAACAACTAAGTTTGAGAAGCGTGGTATCGCTGTGAATGTTCCTGAGTGGAAAGATGAAACTTGTATTCAGTGTAACCAGTGTGCTTACGTTTGTCCTCACGCTGCTATTCGTCCTTTCTTATTAACTGATGAAGAATTAGCATCTGCTCCGGCAGGAACAGCTGTTAAACCAGCTACAGGTAAAGAACTAAAAGGCATGCATTTCCGTATTCAGGTTGCTGTTGAAGACTGTACGGGTTGTGGTAACTGTGCTGATATTTGTCCTGCTCCAAAAGCAAAAGCTCTTGAAATGAAACATCTGGAAACTCAGGATGCTGAGAAAGAAAGATGGCACTATATGGACAAAACAGTTGGTTATAAGGAGCTCGTTCCTAAAAACAATGTGAAGAATTCACAATTTGCTCAGCCATTATTCGAGTTCTCCGGAGCTTGTGCAGGTTGTGGTGAAACGCCATATATCAAATTAATCACTCAACTTTATGGTGAGAGAATGATGGTATCTAATGCTACCGGTTGTTCTTCTATCTACGGTGGATCTGCTCCATCTACACCATATTGTAAGAATGATAAGTCTGGTAAGGGTCCGGCTTGGGCTAACTCATTATTCGAAGATAATGCTGAATTCGGTTTCGGTATGAACGAAGGTGTTCGTAAGATGCGTAACCGTATCGAGCTTCGTATGACAGCTGCTATCGAAGAGGTTAATGCTGACACTAAAGTTGCATTTACTGAGTGGTTAGAAAACATCAACAATGGTGAGGCTTCAGTTGCTGCATCGGAGAAAGTTCTTGCTGCTCTTGAAAACGAAACTCATGCAGTTGCTAAAGAAATCAAAGATCTTAAGAACTACTTAATCAAGAAGTCTCAGTGGATTTTCGGTGGTGACGGTTGGGCTTACGATATCGGATACGGTGGACTTGATCACGTACTAGCTTCTGGTGAAGATGTGAACGTTCTTGTAATGGATACTGAGATTTATTCTAACACAGGTGGACAAGCTTCTAAAGCAACTCCAGTTGGTGCTGTAGCAAAATTTGCTGCTGCGGGTAAAGTAGTTAGAAAGAAAGATCTAGGTATGATGGCTGCATCTTACGGATACGTATATGTTGCTCAGGTTGCAATGGGTGCTAATCATGCTCAATACATGAAAGCGCTTAAAGAGGCTGAGGCTTTCCCTGGACCATCATTGATCATCGCATACTCACCATGTATTTCTCACGGTTTGAAAGCTTCTATGGGTAAATCTCAATTGGAAGAGAAGAAAGCTGTTGAAGCTGGATACTGGCACTTATTCCGTCACAATCCATTATTGGAAGCTGAAGGAAAGAATCCATTTACACTTGACTCAAAAGAGCCACAGTGGGATAAGTTCCAGGACTTCTTGCTAGGTGAGGTTCGTTATACTTCATTACAGAAATCATTCCCTGAGCGCGCTAAGGAGTTATTCAAAGCTGCCGAGGAGAATGCATTGTGGAGATATAAATCTTACAAGCGTCAAGCTGCTATGGATTATACTGAAGAATAGATATTATTCTCAATATATTTTAAGGGATCCCAATTTTGGGATCCCTTTTTTTGTGCTTTAATGTCATATAAATGACAGTTTAGTAATCAGCATTTGTCTATCTTTTACTTGTATTGTAATGCATTAGTAAAATTAAAATATGATTTAATGGATACGATCCGGTTTCATATTATGACTGAGGATCGGAATGGCAGAATAAAAAGTTGGTGGATCTTTTTTATTCTGCCATTTATTTGAGAAAAAATAAGACTCCAGAGTCCTTTATTTGTGCGGCTTTTGTGTCTTTGTATTGATATACAGAATATTAAATATTGTATTTTGGTTGAATATATCATGTCCATTTATTAAATTTAATAAGACTCAAAATTTTAAAAATCAAAATCATATGGCAAATTTAAATGTAGAATTCATGGGGCTTAAGTTAAGAAACCCCATTATTGTTGGTGCTTGCACACTATCGGCAACTGTTGAAGGTGCAAGAGAATTGGAACGTGCCGGAGCTGGTGCTATTGTCTATAAATCTCTTTTTGAGGAGCAAATTCAGATGGAAAGGGCTCAACTCGACGACGAGTTAGATTTGTATACGGAACGAAATGCAGAAATGACCTCCCTCTTCCCTACTCTCGAACATGCAGGTCCTACAGCTCATATTCTAAAACTTATCGATGTTAAAAAGAATGTTTCAATTCCAGTCATTGCAAGTTTAAATTGCATTTACGATGTTACTTGGTTTGATTACGCAAAACAACTTGAAGATGCAGGTGTAGATGCTTTGGAACTCAACTTCTACTCCATGCCGACTAGTATGGAAAAAACGGCTACAGAAATCGAAGAAGAAAAAGTAAAAATCGTTAAGACTCTTAAAAAACGATTAAAAATTCCTTTTAGTATTAAACTAAGTCCTTACTACACCAATACAATGAATTTTGTAAATCGTTTAGATGAGGCTGGTGCTAGTGCATTTGTATTGTTTAACCGTTTATTTCAGCCAGAAATTGATATCCAAACAGAAAAACATGTTACGAATTTTAATTTGAGTAATCAGGGCGATTTTAAATTAGGAATACGTTATGTAGGCTTGCTTCATAAAAAGATTTCGGCAAATTTATGTGGAACAAATGGAATCTACACATTTGAAGATGTTGTTCAAATGCTATTGTGTGGTGCTGATGTTGTTCAAATGGTAAGTGCTCTTTATAAGAACACGCCTGACTATATTGCACAAGTTCTCTCGGAATTAGAAAACTGGATGGATGAAAAAGGATACAAAAGTATTGAAGAGTTTAGAGGGAAATTATCGGATTCAGAATTAAAGACATCGGATATCTATTATAGAGCTCAATATCTGGATTATATCCTTCATCCAGAAGAAATAATTAATAAAAATCTAATGAGATAAATAGATAAAACAGGATTTGAAAGCCGATCTTTTGATCGGCTTTTTTTATTGATTGTTAGTTTCTAAGCTTGATTGAAAACATCTGCAAACGTTTGAAAAATAAAAGTCTAAATCATTTGAAAAAAGACAGTTAGATTGTGTGTTCTTTGCTTCCTTTTTTGAAAAAAGAACACTACTTTTGTGTACAATTTTCAAGACTGACTAGACAAGAAAGTCTCGTAAATTTAAGATTTTGAAGATTATAAGTTAATATATAATTGTTATTGAATGCCTTTATTTATTGCAGGAAATAACATTAAAACTAAAAAGCGATAATTATGAGTACTAAGTACGTTTATACTTTTGGTGATGGTAAGGCCGAAGGTAAAGCAGACATGAAGAATTTGCTTGGAGGTAAGGGTGCTAACCTTGCTGAGATGAACCTAATTGGTGTACCAGTTCCTGCTGGTTTCACTATCACTACTGACGTTTGTACTGATTACAACAAGCTTGGAAAAGATGCTGTTGTAGCAATGATTAAAGAGCAAGTTGAAGCTGCTGTAGCTGATACTGAGAAAGCTATGAACGCAAAATTTGATGCAAAAGAAGGTTTTCCTTTGTTGCTATCAGTTCGTTCTGGTGCTCGTGCTTCTATGCCAGGTATGATGAACACTGTTCTTAACCTTGGTATGAATGACGATACAGTTAAGATTGTAGCTGAGCAGTCAGGTAACGAAAAATTTGCTTACGATTCATATCGTCGTTTCATCCACATGTACGGTGACGTAGTAATGGGTGTTGAGGCTGAAGAAGGACAGCATAACCCATTCGAGGTTGTTCTTGACAAATTGAAAGAAGCTAAAGGTTACAAATTAGATACTGAACTTACAGTTGAAGACCTTAAAGAATTGGTAGAAGGTTACAAAGTAGTTGTACGTGAGCACGCTGGTGTTGACTTCCCTACTTGTCCTTGGGAGCAACTTTGGGGTTCTGTATGTGCTGTATTCGATTCATGGGATACTGAAAGAGCTATTCTTTACCGTAGAATGGAAGGTATTCCTGACGATTGGGGTACTGCAGTTAACGTACAAGCTATGGTATATGGTAACATGGGTGAGACTTCTGCAACAGGAGTTTGTTTCTCTCGTGATGCTGCTACTGGTGAAGACCAATTCAATGGTGAGTACTTGATCAACGCACAGGGTGAAGACGTTGTTGCTGGTGTTCGTACGCCACTTGAAATTACTCTTGTAGGTTCTAAGCGTTGGGCTGAGCGTGGTGGTGTTTCTGAAGAAGCTCGTAAGGCTGATTTCCTTTCAATGGAAGAAGCGATGCCTGAGCTTTACAAAGAACTAGATACTATCCAGCAGAAGCTTGAAGATCACTATTCTGATATGCAGGATATGGAGTTCACTATCCAACAAGGTAAATTGTGGATGTTGCAAACTCGTTCTGGTAAGCGTACTGGTGCTGCTATGGTTAAGATGGCTGTAGATATGTTAGAGCAAGGTATGATTGATGAGAATACTGCTATTCTTCGTCAGGAGCCTAACAAATTGGATGAGCTACTTCACCCGGTATTCGAAAAATCAGCTCTAGAGGCTGCAAAAGAGCTTTCTAAAGGTCTTCCTGCTTCTCCAGGTGCTGCTACTGGTCAAATCGTATTCTCTGCTGAAGCTGCTGAAGAGTGGGCTGCTGCTGGTAAAAAAGTAATTTTGGTACGTAGAGAGACTTCTCCTGAAGACTTGAAAGGTATGTACGCTGCTGAAGGTATTCTTACTGAGCGTGGTGGTATGACTTCTCACGCTGCTGTAGTTGCTCGTGGTATGGGTAAATGTTGTATTTCTTCTGCTGCTGGTACTTTAGTTACTGGTTCTTCAATGACTATCAACGGTGTTGAGTATAAAGAAGGTGATTTCATCTCATTGAACGGTACAACTGGTATTGTTTACGAAGGAAAAGTTGCTACTATCACTCCTTCATTAGATGGTGATTTCGGTAAGGTAATGGACATGTCAGAGCGTAACACACGTATGTATGTTCGTACAAATGCTGATACGCCAGCTGATGCTAAAACAGCTCGTGAATTCGGTGCTAAGGGTATTGGTCTATGTCGTACAGAGCACATGTTCTTCGAAGGTGATAAGATCTGGAAGATGCGTGAAATGATTCTTGCTGAAGATGTTCAAGGACGTAAAGAAGCTTTAGCTAAATTACTTCCTGTTCAGAGAGAAGACTTCTCTGGAATTCTTGAAGCTATGGACGGTTTTGGTGTAACTATTCGTCTACTGGATCCACCATTGCACGAGTTTACTCCTAACGATGCTGAGTCTCAAAAAGAAATGGCTGAAAAATTAGGTGTTTCTGTAGAAGAAGTAGCTAAAAAAGTTGAGTCTCTTCACGAGTTCAACCCAATGTTAGGTCATAGAGGTTGTCGTCTAGGTAACACTTACCCAGAGATTACTGAAATGCAAGCTCGCGCTATTCTTGAAGCTGCTTGTGATCTTAAAGCTAAAGGAAAAGATCCTAAGCCAGAGATCATGGTTCCATTGATCGGTACGATTAAGGAATTCAAGATGCAGGAAGAGATTATCAGAGAGATTGCTGCTGCAGTATTCGCTGAAAAAGGTATCGAAGTTGATTTCTTAGTAGGTACAATGATCGAGATTCCTCGTGCTGCATTGACTGCTGATCAAATCGCCGAGCATGCTGAATTCTTCTCATTCGGAACAAATGACTTAACTCAAATGGGATTCGGTTATTCTCGTGATGATGCTGGTAAATTCTTACCAATTTACATCGAGAAAGGTATCCTTAAGAATGATCCATTCCAGGTTCTTGATCAGGAAGGTATCGGACAATTAGTTCGTATGGGTTGTGAAAAAGGACGTTCAACACGTAAAGATATCAAATTAGGTATCTGTGGTGAGCACGGTGGTGAGCCATCATCAGTTGAGTTCTGTAACTCAGTTGGTATGGAGTACGTTTCATGTTCTCCTTTCCGTGTGCCAATCGCACGTTTAGCTGCTGCTCAAGCTAACTTGAAGCAAAACTAAGAGA
Organism: Labilibaculum sp. DW002; assembly: GCF_029029525.1. Taxonomy (NCBI): domain Bacteria; kingdom Pseudomonadati; phylum Bacteroidota; class Bacteroidia; order Marinilabiliales; family Marinifilaceae; genus Paralabilibaculum; species Paralabilibaculum antarcticum. The sequence continues at coordinate 232,857 of NZ_JAKJSC010000002.1, forward strand.
ATATTATTCTCAATATATAGAAAGGCTGTCTCGTATGAGACAGCCTTCTTTTATATCAATAAATTTCATGTCAAATAGTGTATTGTAAAGATACGACTGACTAAAAAATGATATATGGTAGTTGATAAAATTAAAAACTTAGGTATTTATTCAAATATAAGTGCCAGACTGGCTAAAGGGATTGAATACATTAACAATACAGATTTCTCTAAAATTGATTTGGGAACTTATAAAATTGAAGGCGATGATGTTTTTGCAATGGTTCAGGAATATGACACAAAGAACATTGAGGATTGTAAGCTAGAAGGTCACAAAAAGTATATCGATATACAATACATTATTTCAGGAGATGAAAAAATTGGGCTTACGACTTTAAACAATCAACCATTGATCGAGCAGAACGATGAGGGAGATTATTCTTTTTACAAAGGTGAATCAACATTGATTAAGTTCGAAGCAGGTACTTTTGGAATTTTTTTTCCTGATGATCTACATATGCCTGGTGTTAAGCTAAATGAGATATCTAAAGTTCGAAAAGTTGTTGTGAAAGTGCGCGCTTAATCTTTAATAGATCTTTTAATTAATTTTAGTGGGTTTCGTATCAATACAAATTATTAAAGCAGCTTTGTTGCAAAAAAAACGTTAAACAATGAATTGGAATTTAAAAATGAGAAACTGGCATCGAGATTTTTCGTACTTCTATGCTGGTTTATTAATTGCTTTTTCAATCTCAGGTATTGCTCTTAATCATCGTCATTCTTGGGATCCTAGAGACTATGTTTACGAATCAATAGACTTGAAAATTGATTTGCCAAAAGATAGAGATGCTATTACTGAAGAATTTTTTAGGCAAAGTTTAAAAGAAAACAATATTGATTTAAAGTTGAGGGGGACCGCATACAGAAGAGGAGGATATAACCTTTATTTTGATGGTGCTTACGCCTTTGTAAATCCTTTTACAGGAGAGGGTGAAATCGAACGATTTAGAACAAGACCAGTTCTTGGTCAAATGGTAGATTTGCACAAGTCGACAAGCAATGTTTGGCTTTGGTATTCAGACATTTTTGCAATATGCGTTCTTTTGATTTGTATTACCGGATTGGTAATTGCAAAAGGAAAAGGTGGTTTTAAAAAACGAGGTTGGAAATTGGCCTTGTTGGGTGTTATTATTCCTTCCGTTTTGTGGTTTTTTCTGTAAATCAACTAAAAGTACGTAACAAAGGCTGCCTCGAAAGAAGCAGCCTTTGTTGTTTGTTGAAATTAATTTAGTTTACTAATCTTCCACAGGAATGGCAATTGTACTTAATAGTTTTATGTTATTGATATCTGAGTAATCATATTGAAATAGACCTTCCGTTCCCACCACAATTAGAATATTTCCCAAAGGAATAACATCATAAGGAGTTATGTCAGTATAAGTCTTCAATAAGTTAGAACTGATATTTAAAGGATCTGAAGCATCATATATTTTCAAGCCTGAAGTTCCATCACAAACAAAAAGTAAATCACCATCAATTCCTAAACCATAAGGATTTTCCATGCCATACGATTTTACAAGTGTTGGAGTGCTTAAATCACTTAAATCAACTACATCTAATTGGCTGGTATTTTGGCCACAAAAATTACCAGCCCTTAAGGTGATGTAGGCATAGTTATCATCTACAACAACTGGATCGCAACTCATAAAATGATCGTATTGTGATAGCAATTGAGGGGAGAAAGGATTATTGATATCATAAATATACATTCCATTTCTTGCGCCAATAAACAATTGTGTATTGTGGACAAATAAGGTTTCCATTCCCCAACCAACATTGAATGTTCCATTTTTTGTAACCAAATTTGGATCTGAAATATCAAAAAGGGCTAAAGACCAAGTAGAATTTAAGGTAAATAATGTGTTTTCATAGATCATGAATCGTGCCATTGATCCAGCTTTACCAGTGCCTCCATTCGATGCTTTTACTCCTGCAGAATTTGATGCGTCAAACATAACATTCTCATAGTAAGGATAGTATTTTGGTTCTTCGTATTTTTCACTTATTCTTTTTACTTCCCATCCTATAACAACGCCTTTATCAGGATCAATTTCACCTAAATTGTAATTATTGTCTGTAGGTGGGAGAACCCAAGGGAATACATCATCAAACCTCTTTTCAATCTGTAGGTTGTCAATATCAAGAATATTAATTGCTATTAGGTCGGTATACGAATCAGCGTAAAGAATATCATCTTTTACAGCCATATCAATATTTCCAGGTATTGTAATAAAATTGATATTCTTAGGATCGCTAGGATCTGAATTATCAATAACATGAATTCCTTCATATTTTTCATTAACAAAGATATAATCTTGGTAGAAGTAGATTTTTCCAGCAACTGATAATTCTCTTGCATTTTCAGTTTTTACTGCAGCCTTGAATTCTTCAGTAGACATGTAGATTGGAGAATTTACAGTGTATTCGTGCTGAATGTTATCTTCGCAAGACCAAGTTCCTAGAAGAAATGAAATAAAAATAGATAAGACGGTAAAAAGTTTTACTGTTTTCATGATTAATATTTTTAAGGCCAATTTAAATACTTGTTTTTCTTCAAGATGCAAATTGATGCATAGGGTTGCGTTCTTAAAATTGTTTTTTTTATTGTTGAACCCAACGCAACCTTTCTAATTGTATATCATCATAAAAGAAAATAAAAAATCGTATTATGAAAACTCTTTTTGTGGTGTTAAAATCAGTTTTAGTCATATTCTTATTGATGCTTTGTGTTTCTAGCACATCGGCTCAGAAAAAAATGCATGTGATTACCTTAAAAAATGGAAATGTTTTACAAGGAAAAATAATTAGACAAGTACCTGGTGATTTTTTAGAAATAGAAACTCAGGATAAGAATTTTTGGAAATTTGATATGGAAGATATTGCCGAAATTCGTTTCGAAAAAAGAAAATTACCTAAGAATTATAGAGATACAATTGTTCAGCCTTTAAAAGGAATGAGTTATGAAATTAAAATGGGCGTATTAGCTGGAGGTAAAAGCAATGAAGATGATGCTCCTTTTAGTATGTTAGTTTCTGGAAATTATCGTTTTGAATCAGGAATATCCGCAGGTGGAGGTGTTGGATACGAAACCTTGAATGGTGGGAGCATGCCTGTTTTTGGAGAAATAAAATACCAAGCGAAGTTAAATGGAATTAGTCCGTTTATTTATTTGCAATCGGGTTATTCTATAGCATTGGAAAATCAATTTGGGAGAAATTTTTATCACAACTCAGAAGATGATGTAAACTCTGTGGGTGGAATATTAATTAATCCAGGAATTGGTTTTAATTTAGGGAATATTGGAGATAATCGTTTTACTTTAAATATTGGTTACCGTTTTCAGAAAATGAAGCATAAATGGGAGAATTCATACACTAAGGATACAGAATATTTAAAAGAAGAATACAACCGTTTATCTATTCATTTGGGTTTAATTTTCTAAAAAAAAACTTTTAGGATGGCTAAATTTTATGAGATTATGCTTACTTTGAAAAAAATCAGGATTTGTCCTGATTTTTTTTTATTCACCAAAATAGAATAAAATGTCAATTCAAATTGGAAGATTTTCTTTTCGTGGTCCATTCACTAACTTAGATGAAATAAAAGATCGTCCAGGTATTTTTATTGTGCACAAAGGCGAACAGAAAATCGATCCTTATTTTATTTGTGAGACTCCATTGCTTAAATCAAGCATTGAAAAAGAACTTAAAGCAAATAAATTGGAATTAGGTTCTCAAAAGAATTGTTTCATATCTGTTTACAATACTTTTTGTGTTCTTACTCTAGATCGCAAAGAAATGGTAGAAGAAATTGAGACTCTTTTATTGTAAGTTCGTTCTAAAATCAAAAATTCATCCCTCCATACATATTCAGATTCTTTGTCTTTTTAAGCGATAAAACTTGATTAAAGCCTTCTATTGCTATTCGTTTCGACTTATAAAGAGTTGAAAAGACAATATTTTAAACAGTTTATTTTATCTTTGCAATTCAAAATAAGTTTAAATAAGAGATTTGGCACGACTTTTAGCTATAGATTACGGAAGAAAACGAGTGGGATTAGCTGTGAGCGACCCAATGCAAATTATTGCAAACGGATTGGATACGGTTCATGCCAAAGATGTTTTGGACTACATTCAGAAATATATGGAGACCGAAGATGTTGAGTGTATTGTGGTGGGGCATCCAAAGCAGTTGAACAATGAGGATAGCGAATCAATGAAATATTTGAAACCTTTTCTTGGGCAATTGAAGAAGCGATTCCCGAAAATGCCTATCGAAATGGTTGATGAGCGTTTTACATCTAAGATTGCTTTTCAATCGATGATTGATGGTGGAATGTCCAAGAAACAAAGACGAAACAAGGAAGTTATCGATAAGATTAGTGCAACCATTATACTACAATCGTATATGGAAGCAAAAAGAAATATTTTTTAATAAATTATCTATCAATTGATTAATTTCAGTTGATTTTAAGTAATAAATAATGATTTTACCCATTACAATATACGGGCATCCTGTATTAAGAAAAGTAGCAAAGGATATTGATAAGGATTATCCTGATTTGGAAAAATTTATGGCGGATATGTGGCAAACCATGTATTTTGCTGATGGAGTTGGTTTGGCAGCTCCACAGGTAGGAAAATCTATCCGCATGTTTGTACTTGATGCATCTACATTTGCTGAAGATGAGCCAGAATTGGAAGGTTTTAAAAAGATGTTTATTAATGCTCATATTACAGAACGTTCGGGTGATGAGTGGAGCATGTCAGAGGGGTGCTTGAGTATTCCTGGCTTAAACGAAGATGTTAATCGACCAGAAACAATCAGAATTGAGTATTACGATGAGAACTGGGAATTTCATGATGAAGAATATTCAGGTTTTGCAGCTCGAATTATTCAACACGAGTACGATCATTTAGATGGAATCATGTTTACTGACCATTGTTCACCACTAAAAAAGAGATTGTTGAAAGGTAAATTAACTGGTATTTCGAAGGGTAAATTTAAAGCAAAATATAGATTTACACTCGCTAAATAAATTCTAAACCCTACCATCTCGGTAGGGTTTTTTTTATGCCCTCACGGATAATATACTATGCGAATCAAAATTTGAAAAGGGAGACTTGTACTTGTTTTTGTTTCAAATTGCTTAAACAAAAAGAAAAAAACTGCGTACTAGCAGGTGTTGATTGAAATCTAATTTAAATCTCTATATGATGAAAAAACTTATTTTACTACTAATATTGTTTGCTCCATTTTTAGGAAAAGCCCAAGACATTGAACAGTTTCTATTATCCGGAACCGAAGATGCTTCTAAATTGACAAAAAACTATGTAAATCCTGTAGCCAAAGGCTTTATGTATGGTTTAAATAGCGGCTGGTACACAACTGCCCGAACACATAAAAAATTTGGTTTCGATATTACGTTTGTTGCTAATTTAGCACAAGTGCCTAGCAAGGACGAGGCTTTTAATTTTGTTGCTTCTGATTACAAAAATATCAGCCTACAAAGTGGCGCAAGTTCTGCTCAAATCGAAACTTTAATGGGTGGTAATAATAATGAAACTTTGCTAGCCAGAATTGATGCTGGTGGTGGAAGTTTTGATCTTGCTAATTTTAGTGTTCCTGATGGTATAGGTGATGACCTACCAATGAGTGCCGTTCCTTCGGTAACGATGCAAGTGGGTATTGGTATTCCAGTAATCGATGCTGATTTAAAACTTAGATATCTCCCTAAAGTCGGAACCTCAGATTTAGAAGTAGGTATGTTTGGTATTGGTCTTCAGAAAAGTTTTAGCAAAATGCTAAAAATTGATAAAACGCCTTTTGATGTTTCTGCTTTAGTAGCCTTTACCAATCTAAAGGCCGAATACGATATTCAAGATGACTCAGATTTTGATGGCTCTGGACAAATGATGGAGTTCTCGACAAACGCAATTACATTCCAAGCCATTGCTTCCGTTAATTTAAAACTAATTGAGTTTTACGGAGCTGTAGGATACAATAAAGCCAAAATGGATGTCGATATTAAAGGAACTTACATCGTAGAGTATACAGAGGTTAATTCGGGTATGACAGTTGTTAAAGAAACTTTAACTGATCCTATATCTGTTGATTTTGACGCTAGCGGTGTACGAGCAACACTTGGTACTAGATTAAATCTAGGTTTCTTTAAGATTTTCGCCGACTACACCATGCAGGAATACAATACCATTACTGGTGGTATCGCTTTTAGTTTTAGATAATTTTCGATTGAATGCGTAAGCATTCGGTACATTAGTTAGAAAAGCCCTTGTTCATTGAACAAGGGCTTTTGTTTTTTAGGCAGATATGTTGTAATTTAGTTTACAATAAATAATATTATTGATGATCTTTAGAGAGTTTATACGTCAAAATCCATTTTTCCGCCTTTTACTCCCTTTGATAATTGGAATTGTAGTTGCCCATGCATTTTCATTGCCTCAAATGTTATACTATTCCTTCGTATTAGTCGGTTTATTGGGAATTATGATTTTTACATTTGTTGCAAAGTTTCGAAAGTCATATGCTCTCCGTTCCTTATTTGGAGTATTTGTTTTTTTCACTTGTATTGGAGCTGGAGGTATACGATATTTTGATGACGAATCATCAATGCAAATGAACTTTGATAATTCTTCCGTTGGTTTGTTGGGAAATATTGTAGAGCAGCCTGTCGAAAAAGCGAATAGTTATGCTGTTGTTTTTAAGGTAAAACAGCAGAATAAAGGGAATGATTGGCAAAATGAGGGCAGTAAAATGATGCTTTACCTGCAAAAAGATAAGCAGGTAAGAAGTTTGCAAATGGGAGATCAGCTTTTGCTGAATAGTAGCATCAGGCAAGTAAAGAATTTGGGTAATCCGTATGAGTTTGATTACGCGTCTTATTTGAAGACTCAACATATTTTATATACATCTTACGTAGATTCTTTATCATGGAATAGGGTTGGAAAGAATACAGATTTTTCTTTTCGTGTAATTGCTGCCCAATGGAGAGATAACCTTTTGGAAATCTACCGGAAGAATGGAATTAAAGGTGAAAGCTTTGATATTCTTGCTGCCTTAACCTTAGGATATAAAACAAGTCTCGATCCGGATACGAAAAAAGCATGGGCAAATGCAGGCGCGATGCACGTACTGGCCGTTTCTGGTTTGCATGTCGGAATTATTTACCTAATTATGAGCTTCTTATTGCGGTTTCTAACAAAACTAAAATATGGTAGTTTACTAAGAGGATTCGTTTTGCTCATTACACTTTGGTTGTATGCATTTTTAACAGGCTTGTCTCCATCAGTAATGCGCTCGGCTAGCATGTTTAGTTTTATTGTTATTGGAGAAATGCTAAAACGAAATGGAAGTGTTTATAATTCGTTAGCTGTTTCTGCATTTTTTCTTTTACTATTAGATCCTTTTTTACTTTTTACAGTAGGTTTTCAATTTTCATATTTAGCAGTTGTAAGTATTGTTTTTTTTCAGCCTAAACTTGATAAATTATTGCAGATACGTTCTTTTGTATTAAGGTGGTCTTGGAAATTATTTACCGTTTCGTTGGCTGCACAAATTGGAACGTTTCCATTGGCTATATTTTATTTCCATCAATTTCCATCGTATTTTCTCATTTCTGGATATATCGTAATATTAATGGCTGGTGTATTAATTTACCTTTCAGCAATATTGCTCATTTTATCTCCAATAGAAATTCTCTCTAAGTATTTAGGATGGTTATTGCAAAACGTGGTTGAGATGATGAATTACCTTATCATTAAAATTCAAAACTGGCCAGGATCTGTAGTTAAAAACCTATCAATGAATTCAATGGAACTAGTGCTTATCTATGGATTAATTCTTTCGTTAATTAGTCTTTTGGTTTTTAAGAAGAGAAAGGCAATTTATACATTTTTAATGCTGGTTATTTGTCTTCAGATTCCTTCTACATATGCTTTGTTTAAAGAAGGGGAAGCTGAATTAATTGTATTCAATTCGCAAAGGAATAGTATCATTGGAATGATAAATGACAAGAAAGCCACTTTTCTTATAGATGCCGAATTACCAAAGGATAAAAAGGATCGAATAATTGGTCCTTATATATTAGGGAAAGGGATTGTTGATGTTAAATATGAAGAGCTAAAACCTGTAGATATTCGAATAATAGGAGGGAAAGTAATTGTAATTATTGGTAAAAAAGTAGAGTCGATAGACAAGATTGTAAGCTCTCTAAATCCAGATTTTATCATTTATCGCAAGAGCGGATTGAAAACGAAAAATATTTTAACAAAAAAACAGCCCAATTGTCAAGTGATTTTTGATGCCTCTCTCTATTCCAAAGACAGGAGGAAGTTTTTGATTGATCAGAATATCGATAAAAATGATATTATTGATATTCAGACTTATGGAGCTTGTGTTTGCCAGCTATAGAAAATAGAATTGTGCTAGGCACTAAATGATTAGCTTTCGCTTGATATCTTTGTTTTATTAATTCCTTTTGGTAATTTAGAGAGCTTGGTCTTTTAATATTTTTCAGCAATTAGCACCTTATTTTGATTGATAATGTGTTAATTTGCCGCTTGAAATTCCATTTAATTGTTAACGGATTAAAGTTATGAAGATTGTAATTGCTGGAGCAGGCGCAGTAGGAACTCACCTGGCAAAAATGCTTAGTCATCAAGATCATGATATAATATTGATTGATAGTGATGAAGAGAAATTGAAACTTATTGATTCTCACCTGGATTTATTAACCATAGTTGGATCGAGCTCTTCTATAAAGGATCTGAAAGAAGCGAATGTGAAGAAGGCAGATTTATTTATTGCCGTAACACAATCGGAAGAGACTAATATCACATCAAGTCTACTTGCAAAGAAGCTTGGTGCCAAGCGCACTATTGCTCGTATTAATAATCAAGAATACTTAGTTCCGGAAAACAAAGATTTTTTAAAAAGTTTAGGGATTGATGAATTTGTATATCCTGAACGTTTGGCAGCTAAAGAAGTAATTAATTACTTATCTCGTTCTGGTACACGTCAGATGTACGAATTTTCCGGGGGGAAGCTACTTTTATATGGTATAAAGATTAGCAGCAAGTCCGTAATTATGGATAAAACAATGGTCGAAGTTGCTGAAATGACTAAAAATTTAGATTTTAGAGCTGTTGCAATAAAACGAGGTGACACAACCATTATCCCAAGAGGTCATAATCGCTTTTCCCGAGGTGATTTGGTTTTTGTTGTAAGCAAGCCTGAGATTATGGAAAAAGTCATGCTTTTAACAGGAAAACAAAAATATAAGATTAAAAAAGCTATGATTCTTGGTGGTAGTCGTATTGGACAGAAAACCGCTATGGAGTTAGGCAAGAAAATGAATTTGAAATTATTGGAGATCGATAAGGAAAAAAGTCTTAAGCTTGCGGATAGACTACAAGATGCTTTGGTAATTAATGGTGATGGTCGCGATTTGGACCTTTTACGTGAAGAAGGGATTCAGAAAATGGATGCTTTTGTAGCCGTAACAGGTAACTCTGAAACAAATATTTTAGCTTGTCTTCTTGCAAGTAAAATGGGAGTGAAGCGTACTATTGCAGAGGTTGAGAATATTGATTATATCGATTTGGCTGATAGCATTGGTGTTGGAGCCATGATTAATAAAAAGTTGCTTGCCGCAAGTTATATCTATCGATTTACAATGGATGCTGATGTTCAGCATTGTAAATGGTTGACTGTTTCAGATGCAGAAGTTATTGAACTTGTAGCTCAATCAAACTCTAAAATTACTCAAGGGAAATTGAAAGATATTGATTTTCCAGAAGACGCTAATATTGGGGGTATTATTCGTGGTGATGAAGGTATTATTGCTACTGGTGATACTCAGATTCAAGCAGGTGATCAAGTTGTTGTTTTTACTATGCCTTCAGCAATTAAGAAAGTCGAAAAGATTTTTAAATAAAATACAGAAAACCGAATTCGTAGAGTTCGTTTTTTTTTCTAGCCTTTTTATTGAAACAATTTTTTTTTTTGAATTGACAATACTGTAATTGAACCTGCTTTGTAATGTTTAACTGGAAGTTTGTTTTTTACGTAATGTCGGTACTAATGATTGTGGAAAGCTTTTTTCTACTTGTTAGTTCGGCAGTGGCCTTATTTTATGGCGATGGGGATTTTAATGCTTTTGTACAATCAGCAGCTATTAGCTTGGCTTTTGGAGGTGTAATATATTTATTTACATGTCGTTGTAGTCGTGAGGTTGGCAAGCGAGAAGCCTTTCTTGTGGTCAGTTTAGTTTGGGTTGTATTTTCCATATTTGGAGCATTGCCATTTTTACTTGGTGGATATATCAATGGTTTTACCGATGCTTTTTTTGAAACAATATCGGGATTTACGACAACTGGAGCATCAATAATTAATGATATTGAAGCTTTACCACATGGTATTTTATTTTGGCGTTCTTTAACCCATTTGTTGGGAGGAATGGGGATTTTGGTTTTAACTGTTGCGATACTACCAATATTTGGGTTTGGTGTCATGTCTTTGTTCAGTGCTGAAGCAGCAGGAATTACTACAGATAAGTTGCATCCAAGAATTAAGGAGACAGCACAAAGGTTATGGGGCATTTACATGCTTTTGGTAGCCTTAGAGACAATATTTCTGGTCTTAGGAGAGATGGATTGGTTCGATGCAATCTGTCATTCATTTGGAACCTTAGCTTCAGGAGGATTCTCTACTAAAAATGCGAGTGTTGCTAATTATTCTCCATACATTCAATATGTACTGATTGTTTTTATGTTTTTAGCGGGTACTAATTTTACACTTCATTATTTTGCTATAAAAGGGCGATTTAAAAAAATCTGGAGCAATGTTGAGTTTAGAGTATATGTTGGTCTAATTTTATTGGTAGCTTCCATCATTACAATAACTTTGGTGTATCTCGATCATGGAACCTTTGAGAAATCTTTTCGAGACGCATTGTTTCAAGTTGTTTCGATCATTACAAGTACAGGTTTTGTAAGTGCCGATTACACCTTATGGCATCCTTATTTGTTATTTCTGATATTCGGCTTAATGTTTACAGGTGCATGTGTTGGATCAACTTCAGGGGGTGTTAAAATTCTTCGTCATTTACTCCTTTTTAAAAATAGTATACTTGAATTTAAACGGATGATTCATCCGTCTGCAGTCCTTCCAGTTCGTTACAATAACGAAGCGGTTTCTCAAAGTATAATTTCTAAAATTCTGGCATTCTTAATACTATATTTTATGTTGTTTTTTATTGGGTGTTTTGCGATGTCTCTGGTCGGATTAGATTTTGTATCAGCAATGGGAGCAGTCGCTACAACAATGGGTGGAATTGGACCTGGTTTAGGAATGGTTGGGCCTATGAATAATTTTTCGCTAGTTCCTGATTCGGGCAAATGGATTCTTTCTTTTTTAATGTTGCTTGGTCGACTAGAGTTATTCACCTTTTTAATTATTTTTACGCCGTCTTTTTGGAAGAATCAATAGACTTAGTTTTTTTTAACAGCTTAGAGTAATATCTTTAGGCGAACTCTCAACCCAAAAAAAGTGGTCAAGTATAAAGTTATTTTAAATATTCTGGGGAAACTTCTAGTCGGGGAAAGCTTCTTTCTATTTCTTTCTCTACTTATAGCATTATTTTATAAGGAGCCAGATAGCATGGCCTTTCTAAAATCAGGCTTGATAACTTTTGCAGTTGGCGCATCAAGTTATCTAAGTTCAAAGGGAGTTAAGAAAGATATGGGGAAGCGAGAAGGTTACATTATTGTAAGTCTCGTTTGGGTTGTATTTTCAATATTTGGATGCTTACCCTATTTGTTTAGTGGATCAATACCTTCGCTTACTGATGCTTTTTTTGAAACCATGTCGGGTTTCACAACCACAGGTTCTTCTATTCTGAATAATATTGAAGAACTTCCACATGGCATTTTGTTTTGGAGATCCTTAACTCAGTGGCTAGGTGGTATGGGGATAATTGTGATGTTCTTAGCAATACTTCCAACCTTAGGTATTGGAGGACGCGAACTTTTTATTGCAGAAGTTCCCGGACCTGCACCCGATAAATTAACACCACGAATTAAAGAAACGGCACGTAACCTTTGGGGGCTTTATGCTTCGTTTACTGCAGTTGAATGTGTATTGCTGATGCTTGGAGGCATGTCCTTCTTCGATGCAATAAACCACTCATTAACGACTATGGCAACAGGAGGATACTCAACCAAACAAGCTAGTGTTGGTTATTTTGATTCTGCTTATTTGCAATATATTATCATCGTTTTCATGTTTATAGCCGGAACCAATTTTACCCTTTCATATGGTGTGGTTACCGGCCGATTCCGAAAGGTGTTTAAAGATGAAGAATTTCGTTTTTATACGATTGTAGTATTTCTTTTTTCAATAATGATAACCTTGGGCTTGTTAGCATCTGGAAATATTGCGGGAGAACAAGCTTTTCGCGATGCTCTCTTTACAGTAGTTTCAATCATAACAACAACTGGTTATGCAACTGCAGATTATTTATTGTGGATGCCTTTCCTAGGCATGCTGATTTTTGTATTAATGTTTGTTGGTGGTTCTGCCGGTTCAACAGGAGGTGGTGTCAAAGTAGTGAGGATTCTTCTTTTGTTTAAGAATAGTTTTTACGAACTAAAAAGATTGATACACCCTAATGCTGTTATTCCAACACGTTATAATCAGCGAGTAGTTGATTCAAAAACAGTAACAAATATTCTTGCCTTTTTTGTATTCTATATCATCATATTCATGTTTTCAACTGTATTGATGTCTTTTTGGAGTGCAGATATCTTTTCAGCTTTAAGTGCTGTTGCTACAACCTTGGGTAATATCGGACCTGGATTTAGCGAAATTGGGCCTATGGAGAATTTCTCTAAGTTGCCAGATTTTGCAAAATGGTTTTTATCATTCTTAATGCTTTTAGGGCGATTGGAACTTTTTACTGTATTGGTATTATTCTCACCTTCTTTTTGGAAAGAGTAAATTACATTGGTAAGTTTTCATTTGTCCCTGCGTGTTGGGATTTTTATTGTAATTCCTCACGCAAGTCAGCAGTATTCTAGTATAATCCTCAAACAACAGGATGATATTTTGACTTATTTTCAATACTAATCTGTACCCTCACATAAAATACGACTATAAATGGCCTTTATTGAGTTGTGTATTCTAATAGAGATATATTGGTTTTCCATATCATACCATTCTTAACTTAATCGAAAGGCTTACCTTAAGATTTTTTATTAGTAATGGTATCGTATTGCCAACTGATTAACTATCAGTCTATAAAATCCTATATATTAGGTAAGTAATGCCACTAATTTTAATATGCATCTGCTTCTGCATTCTTGGAATTTCTATCTAGGGTACTTGATGTATATTAATCAGATGATCAATTAAAAAATGCCATATTATTTGTTTTGAAGAGACTCGATTTCTTGCAATATCTCTTGTGCTTGTGCATATTTCAGATCGCTTTCCGAACGATTTATCTTCGATAAATTATGCCATTCTTTCAATAACGATTTGTATTTTTTCTGTAGAATTTCCGTTTTTGTTTTCTTTTTGAATAATCCAAACATGAGTTTTTATTTTATAGTTTAGTACTTAATATTATTTGGTCGTGAATAAAGTAACTGCATTACATTGATATTACGCATATCAAAGGCTGCTTCGCAATAAGAAAGATAGTAATTCCATCTTCTGATAAATAAATTGTTGAAGCCAAGTTCATTGACCTTTTTTTCTTTTTTATTGAATGAATCGCGCCACATCCGCAAGGTTTTCGCGTAATGTTTTCCCATGTCTTCCAAGTGAATAGGTGTTAAATCTGAACTCTGATTCATTGCACTGTGCAAGGCAGATACCGATGGTAATAAAGAGCCAGGGAAGATGTGTTTTTGAATCCAGTCAACCCCTTTTTTCATTTCTTTAAAACGTGAATCGGGACAAGTAATAACTTGTATGGCTAACAAACCGTCTTTTGCGAGTAGGTTATTTACTTTTGAGAAGAATGGTTTGTAGAATTTGTATCCAACCGCTTCCAACATTTCAATCGAAACGATTTTATCAAACTTGCCATTCACTAATCTGTAATCTTTAAATAGAATACTAATTCGATCTTCCAATCCCGCATTTTTAACACGCTGTTTAGCATATGTATATTGTTCTTTCGAAATGGTAATTGCTGTTACATGAACAGAGAAGTGCTCTGCCATAAAAATGGCCATTCCTCCCCAGCCGCAGCCTATCTCAAGTACTCGATCACCATTAGTAAGTTTCATTTTCTCTGCCAGTTTTTGGTATTTCATTTGTTGTGCTTCATATAGCGATGTTTCTTCATTTATGAAATAGGCGGCTGAGTAAGTCATGCTTTTATCTAGCCAAAGGGAGTAAAAATCATTGCTTAAATCGTAATGAGCAGCAATGTTTTTTTTCGATCCGGACAGCGTGTTATCCCGAAAACTGTGGCTCATTTTGTTAAGCCATTTAAAAAGATTAAAGGCTCCGGTTTTAATCTTACTTCCCGATATATTTGGCGTATTATCGATGTTTGCCAGAATCCAGGAAATCAATTTTGTGATGTCGGATGTTTCCCACAAACCTTGCTCGTAAGCTTCTCCAAATCCGATATCTCCATAAAAGAAAAGCTGCTTGTAAAATTTCGATGATAGAATTCTAATGTCGGCTTTTATTTTTGCATTCGCTGAACCAAGGCGGAATATATTTTGATTTGGAAGACAAACTTCAATTGATTCTCTGTCCATCTTTTTAAGCAAATTCAGAAATATTTTTTCCTGAAATCCTGTGTTTTGTCTTATTGCTATTGTGTTTTCCATGATGAGAGATTTTTATCTGTGAGCTTGTTTTTTTCTTCGTATTTTTTTAATCGATCTCGTTGTAAATCTAAATGTTCATTTTTTCGTAAATAGGGAATCCCTTTAAGGTAAAGTTTTAAGGCTTGATAGTGAATCAGAAAGATAACTTGTAAGGTGATGATAGGAAAACGAAGCATGAAACGGATTACATTTCGGTTGTTAAGTGCTAATTGTTTACCTCGAAGAGAAGCTGTGAAAATTCGATTCCCATCTTTATAGTCATCAATTTTGTTGAAAAATACCTTTTCGGGTATGCTGAGTTCAAAATCGAAATCGACATCGTGTTGGATAAAAGGAGAAACGTAAAAGTGCTTCTTCTTTCGATCAGTAAATTTTCCGTCGCTATAGTTTTCTTTTCCCAAATAGAATAATTTCATTTCCCCGTAGGTATTGTTTACTTCAGCAATACTTCCCAATGTATTGTTTTCTTCATCAAAACAATAGTAAAAAGAAACAGGATTGAATTGGTAACCCAAAGTGCATAAGTTGGTTAGTAGAATTATTTTTGAAGGATGCTGATGAATACCTTGTTTCTGCAAAAATTGTTCTACCTCGAAACGAACACTTCTGGCTTCTCCTGATTTTGTAAGCTGTAAATGATCTTTATCGCGGAAATTGAAATAATTAAATCGGTTGTGACTCACAAACCACAGCGTTTTGGAAAGAACTGGCAGTTCATCCAAGTCGATACTGAACAGGAAGCTTTTGTATCGAAATGATCGATGAACCTTTTCCATTCGGGAATGAAATACCTCGCATTCGTATAGGCTTGAATTGATGATATGTTCTTCTTTTTTAGTCATCCTGCTTTTTGTTGTATCTTTTTTTGATGTTCTGTTTTTAAGATTGTTTTGGCTAGTTCTACTGCCGAACTGTAAGCGTCTTCATGAAAGCCATATTTGAAATAACTTCCGCAGAAATAGATTGGGCCCTCATGATTCAATTCAGGTAAACGTTCTTGTGCTTTCATTGCTTCCACCGTAAAAATTGGATGATCGTAAGGAATGCTTTGGTGAATCTTTTTAAGCTCCAATTCAATTGGGTTAATGGAGACAAAATAATTTTGCTTTTCGGATACATTTTGTAGAGAATTCATATTGTAAATCGTGCTGGTTTTTATGTTTCCCGAACGATCGTCCATCAGATAATTCCAACTCGACCACACCTTTTTGTTTTTTGGCATAACCGAACAATCAGAATGTAAAACCGCTCTATTTTTCTGATAGCAGAATTGAGATAAAAGTTTCTCTTGTAGCTTGTTCGGGTTGACAAGCATAGAAAGAGCTTCATCTGCATGTGCAGCAACAATCACCTTGTCGAACCAATGCTCTTTACCTGCATTAGTTGTTATTTTCACTTGCTCTTCTACAGTAAGAATTTCTTTTATGGCCGAATTCAAATGTATTTTATCCCGAAAGGGTTCAATAAGTAATTGTTTGTAGCTTTCGCTTCCACCTTCTACTGTATACCATTGAAAATGGGAATCTACACCCAACATACCATGGTTACGGAAGAAATGCACAAGTCCTTTGATTGGAAATTTTAAACTCACATCAGGTGGTGTAGACCAAATTGCCGAGCTCATGGGAATAAGATATTTGTCGGTAAATTCTTTTCCCAGCTTCTTTTGCTGAATATATTCTTGTATCGTTAGGTCTTCGAGATTGCCATTTACAAGATCCTGTAAACTCTCTTTGTTGAATCGATTGATCTCTAATAACATTTTAATGAATTGAGCATTGAAGATGTTTTTGCGTTGGGCGAAAAGGCCTGAAAAACCCGAACCGCAATATTCCAACTGACTGCTTTTGTGCTGAACACTAAAACTCATGCTGGTTTTTTTAATAGGTACCTTTAGTTGATTGAACAGATTAATCAAGTTTGGATAGGTTTGTTTGTTGAAAACCATAAAGCCTGTATCAATGGGAATTTGTTGGCCATCCTCTTCAACATAAACCGTATTGGTGTGTCCACCAACGTAATTGTTTTTTTCGAACAGTTCAATGTCATAGCTGTGCTGAAGCAAATGAGCTGAACCCATTCCTGCAATTCCAGTTCCTATGATTGCAAGTCGTTGTTTTTTGAAGTCCATAAGATCAATTTTTTAGATTTAAGGGCCTAGTTCCGGATAGTTTAGCAAAGCTTTATAGCTGTGTCCTTCCTGATCTCGAATGTTAGAAATTCCTTCGTATTTACTAATTCGTTTGCTTTGTAGATCGTAATGAACGTAAATGGGATTCATAAGTACACGAAGAAATAGTTTTTGGCATTCCATTCGAAGTACCACTATGTTTGGATTATTGGTTTGTTCATCTACTTTATATATTCTGAAGGTGAAATAATCCTGAAAGGCAACTGAAAGAAAGTTGAATACTAATTTTTCTTCTGCCATAAGTTTATTCCAGTTGTTTTTGATGTAGTAATTAAAACCTCCATCGACAACGGCTGGTTCGGGTACATATATACTTTTTTCTTTTAGCTTCGAATTGTAATTTTTCTGATAGCGAATGCCGAATTGATTGGCTCCCAAATGAATGACCTCTTCAAGTAATCCGCTTCGTTCATCCATCAAAAGGTAATTCGGTTTTTGAAAAGAATTCCTAAAATCAAGCTCTCTATGAGCAAACTCAGATCCATTTTCTCCAACAAATGAGGTTTGTGTTTCTAAATGTTTACCTTCTCTAAATATCTCCTGATGCACCTCTTTGTAGATGAATTCCAATGAATTTTTATCCATTGCAATGCCTTCGTAAACTCGATTTTCGGTTCCCGAACGAAAACCGTAAAAAGAGAAGAGAATAATAATGAATAAGAGCTTTTTCATCTTCTTAGAATTTAATTGATTTTAATTGGGATTTCTTTTACTGAAAAGGTAATGGCTTATGCTCCATTCTTCACCTTGTCGATATCCCCATAATTCGGAACAAGCCATAAAGAAGATCCTCCAATAAACCCACCAGCGAACAGCCTGATTGGTACCGTAAGTTTCTTTGAATATTGGCATGATTTCGGTTTTTTGTTCATCCATTTTTTGCAACCATGCTTCTGCTGTTTTCTCATAATGAGTTCCGTTCATATGCCATCTTTTTTCGATGGTTAAGTGTTCTTGAAAGTGCGAGAAGAGATTTTCACCCGGCATTATTCCTCCCGTGAAAAAGTATTTTGACATCCAATCGCTCGAATCCTGAATTTCAAATTTGTATGTCAACTCTTTGTGCGAGAAAACATGAACAAAAAGTTTACCGGTTAGCTTTAAAAATCCATTAATTCGAAGTAAAAGTTCTTGGTAATTTCTCATGTGCTCGAACATTTCAACAGAAATAACTCTATCAAATTTTTCATTTATATTGAAATTATTCATGTCAGCAGTAATGATGTGTAGGTTGGTAATTCTCATACCAAGTGCTTTGGCTTGTATGTATTCTCGCTGAGAATGAGAATTGGAAACCGCTGTAATGTGTGAATTTGGAAATTTTTGTGCCATATACAAGCTAAGAGATCCCCAACCACATCCCAATTCGAGAATGTCATGTCCATCTTGAATTTCAGCTCGTTCAATTGTCTTTTTAAGCATTTTTTTCTCAGCTTCATCCAAATCGTTTGTACTCTCGTCCCAAAATCCACAGGAATATTTTAAATACCGTCCCAGAACTTTCTCGAAAAAGCCTGCAGGTAATTCATAATGTTGCTCGTTGGCTGCATTGGTATTGATTGCGATTGGACTCTCTTTTAATTCATCAACTAATTTATTGATATTGAATTGTTTTCGCTCATTTTGCAGCCGTTGCTTTAACAATTCTCTTATTTTGATTCTGATTAATGAATCGGGAATCAAGCCCTTTTCAACGATATTAATATACCACATAGCAATTGTGTTTTATTTGTTTAATGAATTCTGGTTCAATTTTATGATTCTAAATGAGTGTAATATTTTCATAGCAAAAAAGGAAGGATCGAATTCATACCATTTACTTGCAAAATTTGCTTTCCATGGTTTTGCATGGTGATTGTTGTGCAAGGCTTCTCCTCCCAATAGAATTTCAATAGGGAATAGATTTGTTGAATCGTTGTTCTGTTTGAAATTTCGATACCCAATTTTATGTGAGAACCAGTTGATGATAGCACCATGTATAGGACTCATAAAAAAATGGAGCGGGAGCATAGTAAACCAATATATGTTTGGTGCATAAAGTAGATAGATTAAGATATAGACACTAGCCCATAAAATTCTTGAAACCCACGATTCTGAAATTTTCTCAAAAGCGATCCATCTTGGTATATTCTTATTTACACCATTTTGAAGTGTTATCTCTTTATTTTTCACCAATGAATAGTAGCGATAAGTGCTCAGCATAAATTTGAAAATGTTAGACGAATGATTAGGAGAATGCGGATCATTTGCTTGTTCTGTGTGCATGTGATGCATTCTGTGCATATAAGCATACGCAAACGGATTTAAATAAGAAGTACCTTGAGAAATCCACGTTCCAATGAAAAAAGTTCGTTCCCAGAATCTGTTCATTTCAAACATAGAATGAGCTGCATAACGATGCAGGAAAATTGTCTGAAAGAACAAGCTAGCGTACCAATGAGCGATAATGAATATGATAATTACCATGAGCAAATCAAAAAAATGTTAAAAGGTCAATTTTTAAATTGTTTAATCTATTTGTATATTCATTAAACAGTTTACATGCCTAAATGGTTCACACTTGGTAGTAAATAATTTCATCTTCAGCATTATTTGTTAATAATATGCATGAAGAAAAGATTACAATTCAGTCAATTTATTGAAAATAAGGTTTTAAAATTCAAGAAGAAATCAGGTAAGATTTTGGAGAAGTTTGAGAAGAAGTTTAACAAAGGAAATGTAGTTGCAACTCATCATTTTAATAATGCAAGTCCATAATTGGCTGGTATTGTAAGATCAGAAGTGGAAGAAGCAGGTTTTAAACCAGAGTTAATTGGGAATAAGCCAGATGGGCATATACTGCTTCAAGTGAGTACACTTAAATGCATAAGAAAAGTAGCAAAGTAAAACTCAAGCTTTATGTAACATGTCATCAATATAAATTATTGGTGGCATTTATTTTTGTCAAAAATTAATGAATTAACTCTCCAATACCAGGTCTGATAATTTCAAAAGAGTCATTGGTACAGTCAATAATCGTTGAAGCTGTATTGTTTCCAAACCCACCATCAATAACCAAATCAACATACTTGCTGTATTTTTCCTGGATTAATTCCGGATCCGTTGTATATTCGATCACTTCATCAGGATCGTTAATAGATGTAGTCATAATAGGGTTTCCTAATTCTTCAACAATTCGCAAAGGGATGTAGTGATTAGGAACACGAATTCCGACTGTTTTCTTTTTGCTCTTAAATAATTTAGGAACACTACTGCTTGCAGGGAGAATAAATGTGAAGGCGCCAGGTAGGTTTTTCTTCATCATTTTAAAAGTGGTATTATCAACTCTAGCATATTCAGCTAAATTACTTAGACTGCTACAGATTAATGAAAAATTACTTTTCTCCGTTGTTGTTCCCTTTAGTTTAGCGATTCTTTGAATGGCTTTGTTATTGGTAATGTCACAACCAATAGCATACACAGTATCAGTTGGGTAAATGATAATGCCGCCGTCCTTTAAAATATCTACTATTTGCCTAAATTCCCTGTGATTAGGGTTGTCAGGGTATAATTTTAAGAGCATTTGTAGTGGTTTTGGGTTATTACGGAGGTTAAAGATAGAAGATTCTTTGAAAAAGCTAATCTTCAGAGGCTTATTTATTTTCGTTCCTTGGAATGTGAAGTAGGGTCTGTTTGAAATAAGGCACAAAAAAAAGGAGTACATGCGTACTCCTTTTCTAATTCTATCGTTTATTAGCCATTAAGCTTATTGTAATCTGCAAGAAACTGAGCTAATCCTTTGTCAGTTAATGGGTGATTAAGTAGGCCAGTAATAGCATTTAACGGACTTGTTGTAACATCTGCTCCTGCTTCGATACATTGTACCATATGCATTGTGTGACGCACTGATGCAGCTAATACTTGTGTTTCAAATCCATAATAGCTATTCATATCAACAATTTGGCGAATTAAATCAATACCATCAGTACAGATATCATCTAAACGCCCTACGAATGGAGATACGTAAGTTGCACCCGCTTTGGCAGCTAAAAGTGCTTGTCCTACAGAGAAAATTAAAGTACAATTAGTTCTAATGCCTTTAGTACTTAAATATTTTACTGCTTTAATACCATTTTTAGTACATGGAACTTTAACCACAATTTGGTTGTGAAGAGCGGCTAATTCTAAACCTTCAGAGATCATGCCATCAAAATCGGTTGCAATAACCTCAGCACTTACATCGCCATCTACAATTTCGCAAATATCAACATAGTGTTTTTTGATGTTTTCTGCTCCTTTAATCCCTTCCTTAGCCATAAGTGATGGATTAGTAGTTACGCCGTCAAGAATGCCTAAGTCCTGGGCTTCTTTAATCTGATCAAGATTTGCTGTGTCGATAAAAAACTTCATTCTACGATTTTTAGTTTGTTATTAGAGTTGAAAACGAAAATACACTAAATTCTTTTGATGAACAAAGGGCACATTTCATTTAACTCATGAAATTTAAACATAGAGACACGAAAATACATTCGTATCAGAGAGATTCGATAATATGAAGTTGGTGGGGGGATTTTTTAAAAACTGGAGCCGGTGGCCGGATTCGAACCGACGACCTGCTGATTACAAATCAGCTGCTCTGACCAACTGAGCTACATCGGCTTGTTAAACTTTCACTACTGCAATCAAAATAAATTGATTGTTTGCCTCTTGATATGCATCGAGATAAGCGCCTTTGGTGAAATCTTGAGCCATTGATGAGATTTGAACTCATGACCTCTTCCTTACCAAGGAAACGCTCTACCCCTGAGCTACAACGGCCTTTATATAAAAGAAGAAAAGAAAGCTCTTCAGCTTTCTTTCATTCTCTATAATTGGAGCCGGTGACCGGATTCGAACCGATGACCTGCTGATTACAAATCAGCTGCTCTGGCCAACTGAGCTACACTGGCATTTTCTTACTATAAAAAAGGGTTTAACCTTTTAAAACTTTTTAAAGAACGAAAGAAAGCCCGAAAGCTTTCTTTTAGTTATTGATGGAGCCGGTGACCGGATTCGAACCGATGACCTGCTGATTACAAATCAGCTGCTCTGGCCAACTGAGCTACACTGGCAGGTGGATAAGCAAGCTACGTCGCATCGCTACAACCACTTACCCTTGCTGCCTTCCGACCCTGGGGGAGTTCAGTAGGAGCAGATCGCATAGTTGCTTATCCGGTGACAAAAGTAGAAAAAACTTGTTACGCTCCAAACCTTTTGGCTAACTTCTTTTCCTATTTATTCGTGCTTTTCCCACAAGCGATTTATTTTCAGTTAAATAATTTTCAAAAAAAAAGTATTTTTTTTCGAAATTGATGTTGGCTCTGATGTTTTGAATGAAAGAGATTGCAGAAATAAGCCAGACACAGGTTCGCATTCTTGTAAAAACGGATATCTTTGTGCTCGAAAAACAGAATAGATAAACATGCAGAATTATAAAAATTCAATGATAAAGCACTCCTTTTTATTTGGTGCGCTTGTGGGAGGAGTGCTTATTTTAGCAGCACTTGTTTTTTATTTTAAAGAAATGTCGATTAATTTTGATCCTCAACTTCGATCGATAAATCATTTTTTAATTGCTTCAGGAATATTTCTTGGGGTACGTAAATATAGAGATGATGAATTGAATGGGATTATTAATTATGGACGGGCTTTTAGCGTTGGCATCTTAATTATTGGCTTTGCATCCTTGTTTTATTCTATTTTCATCTATGTATTAACTAGCTATTATGATTCTTCAATTATTAATGAAGCAATTGTTTTTTTGGAAAAAGGGTTGAATGAGGCAGGATACAAAGAAAAAGATATTGATTTGTTAATGAGTATGTATAAGCAGATTACTCCTGGAATGTTTGCTTTCGGACAATGGTTTAGTAAAGCTTTGTCAGGACTATTATTTGCCCTTATTTTGGCATTTTTCTTTAAACCAAAAGGAAATTTGCTTAATAAGAAGTCTATTGATAAATTTAACGAATCGAATAAATAGTAAATTCAAGATATGGATATATCAGTAGTAGTACCTCTGTATAATGAAGATGAATCTTTGCCGGAATTATTAGCCTGGATTGATCGTATCATGCAAAAGCATAGCTTTACTTATGAAGCCATACTTGTTGATGATGGAAGTAAGGATAATTCCTGGGATATTATTAATCAACTTCAAACTACCTATCCAGCTGTACGAGGAATAAAATTTCGTCGTAATTATGGTAAATCTGCTGCATTGTTTTGTGGTTTCGAAGCAGCTAAGGGAGACGTTGTGATTACTATGGATGCCGATCTTCAGGACTCACCTGATGAAATTCCGGAATTATATAGAATGGTGAAAGAGGAGAATTACGATATTGTTTCAGGGTGGAAGCAAAAGCGTTACGACCCAATTACAAAGACTATTCCTAGTAAGTTTTTTAATAGAACGGCTCGTGCCGTATCTGGTATTCGTTTGCATGATTTTAACTGTGGACTTAAAGCTTATAATTGTAAGGTGGTTAAAAGTATTGAAGTTTATGGTGAAATGCATCGCTATATTCCGATTCTTGCTAAAGAAGCTGGATTTACACGGATAGGAGAGAAAATTGTTCAGCATCAGGAACGTAAATATGGCGTAACCAAATTTGGTCTGAGTCGTTTTGTAAATGGATTTTTGGATTTGCTTTCAATTTCCTTTATGACTCGCTTTGGTAAAAAGCCAATGCACTTCTTCGGCCTTTTAGGAAGTTTGATGTTTGTAATTGGTTTTTTGTCTTCAGCTTGGATTGGATTCCAAAAGATTTACAGCATGAGTAAAGGTGAAATGGCACCTTTGGTGACCGATAGTCCTTACTTTTTTATTGCCTTGGCTACGATGGTAATTGGAACACAATTATTCCTGACTGGATTTATAGCTGAATTGGTGAGTCGAAGTTCTTCTGAGCGAAATACATATCAAATAGAAAAAGAAATCTGATAACAGCATACCGTTTCTCATGATCAAAAGTTTAATAAGAATTCTTTTACAAATTTTTCCGCGTCCTGTTTTGATTCGGATGAGTTTATTAATCAATCGAATTGTTGCTGTTTTTCTAATTGGCAATAAAGTAAAATGTCCGGTGTGTGAAGGAAAATTCCGAAAATTTCTTCCTTACGGTTACACTAAAGAGACTGGCCGTGATAATGCACTTTGTCCTAAGTGTCTTTCATTGGAGCGTCACAGATTGATGTGGTTGTACTTAAATGAGAAAACAGAATTTTTCACTAAAGAATTAAAAGTATTGCACATTGCACCTGAACAGTGTTTTTATAAAAGATTTAGAAAGCTCTCTAATTTAGATTATACTACCGCAGATTTAGAGTCACCTATTGCAGATGTACATTTTGACGTGCAAGAAATACCATTTGCAGATGAATCGTATGATGTCCTTATTTGCAATCATGTATTGGAACATGTTACTAGTGATCACAAAGCGATGAGTGAGATTTATCGTGTTTTAAAGCCTAATGGATTTGCGATTTTACAAGTTCCTATGGATACGGATAATCCTAAAACAATGGAAGATCCTAGTGTTACTGATCCTAAAGAGCGAGAAAGCTTATACAGACAAAAAGATCATGTTCGTTTGTATGGATTAGATTATGCAGACCGACTTTCAAAGGTTGGGTTTGACGTTACGCCAATACAGTATGCTAAAGAATTACCTTCAGAATTGGCAGAGTATTACCGCTTACCTATGAATGAGATCTTTTATTTCAATCAAAAAAAATAAGAATGAAAGAGGAAATTAAGCTATCCGTTATCATCCCAGTTTACAATCGACCGGATGAAATGAAAGAATTGCTTGATAGTTTAAGTGCACAAACTTTTACTGATTTTGAATTGGTTGTAGTGGAAGATGGATCGCAAGTGAAAAGCGAAGATCTGTGCAATGCTTACCGCGATAAAATTTCAATATCCTATCACTATAAAGAGAACGAAGGACCTAGTATTGGTCGTAATTATGGATTAGCCAGAGCAAAAGGAAATTATTTTCTGTTCTTTGATTCTGATTGCATTCTTCCATCTCATTATATGGAAACCATCCATAAGGAGTTAACAAATAATTTTGTTGATTGTTATGGTGGCCCAGATGGAGCAATGGATGATTTTTCTAATTTTCAGAAAGCAGTTTCTTATGCAATGACTTCTTTTTTTACAACCGGAGGAATTCGAGGAGGAAAGAAACAAGTTCATAAATTCCATCCACGTAGTTTTAATCTTGGTTTTTCAAAAGCGGTTTACGAAAATACTGGTGGATTTCCAGTAACCACAATGCATCCAGGTGAGGATATGGTTTTTGCCATTGAAGTGCTTAAGCGCGGATTTGAAACTCGCTTGGTTCAAAATGCCTATGTGTTTCACAAACGGAGAGTTTCCTTTAAAAAATTCTACAAGCAAGTTTTTGGTTTTGGAAAAACCCGCTATATCATCTCAAAGCATTATCCAGAAACCTTTAAAGTTTTCTTCTTATTTCCATCCTTATTTACATTGGGAAGCATAGGAGCTTTACTTTTAGGAGTTTCAATTCATCAGGTATTTGCATTTCCAGTCTTGCTTTATGCAGTTCTTGTTTTGGCTGATGCCATTAGCAAAAGCAAATCTTTTAAAGTTGGTTTTTTAGCTTTGCTAGCAAGTTTTGTTCAGCTGTTTGCTTATGGAATAGGTTTTATGGATGCAGTGTGGAAACACAAGATTCTCGGAAAAGATGAGTTTGGTGTTTTTGGAAAAGGATTTTACGAATAGTTTAATAGATATATAGAATAAAAAAAAGAGGCTTTAGGCCTCTTTTTTGATTTTATCTTCGATGTATTGAAGTACTTCTTTTTCTTGATCAGGATGAAACCATTCAATTTCTTCATCTCTACGAAACCAAGAGAGTTGACGCTTGGCATATCTTCGAGAGTTACGTTTGATCAATTCAATTGCTTTTTCTAGGCTGATGTTACCATCGAAATGTTCAAATAGTTCCTTGTATCCAACTGTGTTTAATGAATTGTAATGTCGGAACTCAAAAATAGCTTTAGCTTCTTCAATGAGTCCTTCTTCAATCATTTGATCTACTCTTGTGTTGATTCTTGAGTATAATTCCGTACGATCTCTATTCAAACCAATCTTAACAATCTTAAAGTCCCTTTTCTTTTTCGAATTGGTTCGTAATTCAGAATAAGGCTTACCTGTCATCAAGCAAATTTCCACAGCATGAATCACCCGTTTTGCATTTTTTAGGTCAACTTGATCGTAAAAAACAGGGTCTAGTTGTTTTAACTGCATTTTCATTGATTCAAGACCGTCTTTTTCGTATCGTGTAAATACTTCTTGACGGAGTTCAGGATCAATGGTTGGAATTTCATCAATCCCATTGCAAACTGCATCGATATACATCATGCTGCCGCCAACTAATAATACTTCATCTTTTTCTTTATACAGCTCAGTAAGTAATTCTATCGTTTGTTTTTCGCATTCCCAAGAACTAAAATAATCATGAATAGAATGCGTGTGAATAAAATGGTGCTTTACGGCCTCTAGTTGCTCTTTTTCAGGCACAGCAGTACCAATACTCATTTCTCTATAAACCTGTCGGCTATCCGATGATGAGATAACTGTATTGAAATGTTTGGCTATGCGAATACTCAAATCGGTTTTGCCTACACCGGTTGGGCCAAGAATTACAATTAGAGTTTTTGACATAGTAGGTTTATGAAGATTAGTGTATTGAATTTATTTTAAATAAACAATGAGTAATATCTTTCTGGCTGATAGCAAAAATATTACTCATTATTAATTAATAATTATTCATTGATTACAGGATATCCTCGTAATCGTCTAGGCTTTCGAATTCTGGACCATCATTCATGTCATCATCAAAATCAGCTAAGTAATCATCAGCAGTTTTTTCTTTTTTTGTAGCTGCATCGAATTCACCAAGATCTAACCCTAAACCTTCGAAATTTTCTGCATCCATTTTAATTTGCTCTGGAGCATCTCCTTTTGAAAGGCTACATTTTGGGTATTTAGCTCTTGATTTAGAAATTCCTTTTTCGATTAATTCAACATTAAAATATCGATCAGAGAAAAAGTCAAAAACATAAATCAACTCAGGTCTTTCCGAAGAAACAAATTCACGCATCATTGCAACATCCATAGGTACAATATTCATGTTGTCATCTTCTTCTGTATTCATCTCAAAAAGAGCAATTTCTAGTCCACGTTCACTTGTTGGAGTGATTTGGTAAAAAGATGCCATTTGTGTATTGTCATACCCTATTGACTCTTGAATTTTATTGTGAAATTCTAAATAAGTTTGCTCGTGATTGATCTCTATCTCTCTCACAAATCCTTCTACTTCCGAAGAGGTGATTCTAAATTTATATATCATCTTGTTAATTTGATTTTATTTTTGTTAAAAATGCCATGGTATCCACATCGTCAGCATAATCCCATAGCTCAGGTTCCTGTGCTTTTCCAAAAGGAATTGCGTGGTCTAATTCATTACTTACAATACATTGAATAAGATCTGTATTTAACGCTAAGGATTCTTTCAGACTATCAATTTCGGAATAAAATTCATAGTTCACAACTCCAATTGGTGAAGAAATGGATTGATTTTCTGTTAAAAGTAAGAATCCATTATCAAAATGCTCAATGCGATTCATTAAGAGCAAGGAACGCTGATAATCGCAGTTGTTAGCATATTTGTTATGATTGGCAACGTAGGCATAGTCTTGCCATGTGTCAAGTAGTTTGGTAAAATCATAGCCAACTGGCACATATAATTTTGAAACATTTCTGCATCCCAAACCAAAGTATAGAAAAATATCATTCCCCAAAGCTTTTAATTCCAATTCGGATTCTTTTCCTGTTAAGATGGAAACAGAGTTTCGGTTTCGACGAATAATGTGTTGGTATTTTTTGAAATAGGCCTCGAAATATCGAGCTGAGTTATTGCTTCCCGTGGCAATAATAGCATCGAATTTGTTTTCGCCACTTAATCTTTCCGATTGAAATGAGATTAACTCCTTAAACTCAGGGTTGATTTCAATTAAAATTTTCGAAACAAAATCTAATAATTGATTGTCCTTCGACGATAGTTTTCCAATAAAAGAATGTCCTGAAATTAAAACAGATAACATATCATGAAATCCGACCATTGGAATGTTGCCAGCCATAATTACGGCAACCTTAAGGTTTGTGTTCTGATCAGAAACAACATATTCTGATAGCCATTCCTCTAATTTTTCTTCGTTTAGAAAGGTGCAGATTCCATTTATCGACGCATGAACATGAAATGGAGTGAACCATAAATTTTCATTCGATATTCTAGAAAGCAAATCTTTAAAATCATCGTAGAATATTGAATTTAAAGGATGATTTATCTGTGCCTGGTTTTCCGAGGAAAACTGCGATAAGAAATCACCCAATTCAATAAAGCTATTTATTCTTTCACTTAAGTTCATAGTCTGATTCAAAAAATCCCCAATCAACCTTTAGTATAAAAAGTTTTAATGGGGAGTTTCATTTAATAATTCGACAAAGATAAAAATTGTTCTTAAACAATCTTAACTATTTTAATGCTAATGTGAAGAATGCTAAAGTTTAGTTTTGAAGTAGTAATTTTTGAAAGAAGTTTCCAAGAATCAATAGAGTTGAAATCAGGAAAAGAATTTTAATAGCAATTGCTCCCCAAGAGAATTTGAATTTTAGATGGAGTAGAAGTAATGCAAATAGACTAAATATGGGAAATAAGGCAGGAAATAAATGTATTGATTCAATAAGATCTCCTTTAAGAAGTGCAATTAAAGAGCTTTGAAATCCACAGCCAGGACACTCAATTCCAAATTGTTTTTGAAAAGAGCAACTTAAAGAGTTATTTTCAAGCCAGTTAATGAGTTTTTGCCACATTCGGATAATTATTTTGTCTAATTTAAATAAACAGCGGGATAAAAAAAAGCCGATGCATAAGCATCGGCTTTAGAATTATTATTTTGAAATACGATTACAGGTCGCGACGTTGATATAGAGCATCCTCCATATCCATTTCGTCGAACTGCATGTATTTGTATACTTCCTCTTCGTGAGCAGCAATTTTCTCATTGTAAATTTCCATATACTCGGCTGGAGTAGGTAATTTACCTAAAACAGAAACAATAGCTCCTAGCTCTGCAGATCCCAACCAAACCTGAGCACCTGTACCCATACGGTTGTTGAAATTACGAGTTGAAGTAGAATAAACATTTACCTTATCCGGTACACGAAGTTGGTTACCCATACATAGTGAACATCCAGGCGTCTCGATACGAACACCTAACTGAGAGAAAGTAGAGAAAGTAGCCTCTTCTTTCAATACAGCTGCATCCATACGAGTTGGAGGTGCCATATATGTTCTTACCTTATCAGATGGTGTTAAACCACTCCAAACTTTCTCACAAGCACGGAAGTGACCAATGTTTGTCATACAAGATCCGATAAATACATCCTGAATCTCAGTATTCTGAACATCAGAAAGTAATTTCACGTCATCCGGATCATTTGGACAACAAAGGATAGGCTCAGTAATTGCAGAAAGATCAATCTCGATAGTCTCAGCATATTCAGCATTCTCATCTCTTGAAAGCAATACTGGGTTAGCCAACCACTCGTTACAAGCATCGATACGGTTCTGAATAGTTTGAGCATCATCGTAACCCATCTTGATCATTGATTCCATCAAGGCAACGTTAGACTTCACATACTCAATTACTCTCTCATCTGATAACTTGATACAACCAGCAGCAGCAGAACGCTCAGCAGTCGCATCAGTTAATTCGAAAGCCTGCTCAACTGTAATATCCTCAAGACCTTCCATCTCGATAATCTTACCGTTGAAAATATTGATTTTGTTTTTCTTAGGAACAGTTAACTGTCCGTTCTGAATTGCAAAATATGGAATCGCATTTACCACATCACGTAAAGTGATACCTGGGTTAAGCTTACCTTTAAATTTGATTAATACTGATTCTGGCATATCCAATGGCATGAAACCAAGAGCACCTGCGAAAGCAACTAAACCAGAACCTGCCGGGAATGAAATACCCAATGGGAAACGAGTATGAGAGTCACCACCTGTACCAACAGTATCAGGAACCAATAAACGGTTCAACCATGAGTGAATAACACCATCACCTTGCTTCAATGGTACACCTTTACGCTCAGACATGAACTTAGGCATAGACTTATGCATTGCCACATCTGTAGCTTTTGGATAAGCTGCAGTATGACAGAAAGACTGCATGAACATTGGCGCTTCGAACTTCAAACATGCCAACTCTTTAATCTCATCACGAGTCATAGGACCAGTCGTATCCTGGGATCCAACAGTTGTCATTTTTGGAGCACATGATGTTCCTGGCAATACACCTTCAACACCACAAGCTTTACCTACCATTTTTTGAGCCATTGTATAACCCTGATTAGCCTTTGGCTGTGGGTTATTCGCAACAGTAAAAATATCAGCAGCAGGCATTCCTAATGCAGCACGAGACTTCTCAGTTAATGCTTTACCGATAATCAATGGAATACGACCACCTGCACGGTACTCGTCAGTTAATGTATCAGGAGCTAAAGAATAAGTACAAACCACTTCGCCATTGCGAGTAATCTCACCTTTTACATTGTTGATGATGATTTCATCACCTGTATTTAAAACAGAAACATCAGTTGTGATTGGTAATCCACCTGAATCCTGAGTTGTGTTATAGAAAATTGGAGCGATAGCACCACCAATTACCACACCAGCTGTACGCTTGTTTGGTACACATGGAATATCCTCACCAATATGCCATAGTAATGAGTTGGCAGCAGATTTACGAGAAGATCCGGTTCCTACAACGTCACCTACAAAAGCAACTTTGTGACCTTCTTTTCTCCATCCAGCAATAGTTTCGATACCATCTTCGAAACGACCAGCACCCATAGCTAGAGCGTGCAATGGAATATCAGGACGAGTAAACGCCTGAGATGCAGGAGAGAAATCATCAGTATTGATTTCACCTTCTACTTTATAAACTTTAAGCTTGATTTCTTCAGGCAATTCTTCGCGAGTAGTAAACCACTCAGCATTTGCCCAAGATTCAATCACACTCTTAGCAGCAGCATTGTCTTTAGAAAGTTCTGCAACAGTTTCGAATGCATCGTAAACAAGGATTATTCCTTTAAGAGCCTCTGCAGCCTCTTCAGCTAAAGCCTCGTCTTTTAAAGCCTCAACCAAAACGGTTACATTGTAACCACCCATCATAGTACCCAAAACCTTGATAGCTTCAGATTTTGTGATGATTGGTGAACTCAATTCGTCTTTTAAAAGCTTTCCTAAGAATTCAGCTTTTACTTTTGTTGAATCATCAACTCCGGGAGCGATTCTTTCTTTGAATAAATGCAATAGAAAATCCTCTTTCCCTTGGATAGGATTTTGCAATAGTTCGCAAAGTTCTGCAGTCTGTTCTGCATTCAATGGCAAAGCCGGGATACCTTTGGTAGCGCGGGCTGCTTCGTGTTTTAGATATTGCTCTAACATCTTTTGTTTGGATCTTGTTGTGTAAGTGTGAAAGTGATAAAAAAAAATAGAGAATTAATTCTCTATTGACAAGGCAAACATATGGTTTTTCCTTTTAGGTTGTTCCAAAAAAAAATGTGTTTTATATCATAAAAAAGAGCAAAAAAAAAGCTCCTGAAAGGGAGCTTTTAGCATGTATTTTGATAGGATTATTTTACTGAATTCATATATGTAATCAACTCACATACTTTTGCAGAATATCCCATTTCATTATCGTACCAAGTTACAACTTTTACGAAGTTTGGAGATAATTGAATACCAGCAGTAGCATCGAAAATAGAAGTACGAGTATCACCGATAAAGTCGTTAGATACAACAGCATCTTCAGTATAACCTAAGATACCTTTGAATTCGTTTTCTGAAGCTTCTTTCATTGCAGCACAAATATCTGCGTAATCAGCACCTTTCTCTAAACGAACTGTTAAGTCAACTACAGATACATCAGGAGTAGGAACACGGAAAGACATACCAGTCAATTTACCGTTTAATGAAGGAATTACTTTACCTACAGCTTTAGCAGCACCAGTAGAAGAAGGAATGATGTTTTGACCAGCACCACGTCCACCTCTCCAGTCTTTCATAGAAGGACCGTCAACTGTTTTTTGAGTTGCAGTAGTTGCGTGAACAGTAGTCATTAAACCTTCGATAATTCCGTACTTATCATTCAATACTTTAGCTACAGGAGCTAAACAGTTTGTAGTACAAGATGCGTTAGATACGAAAGTCATATCGTTAGTGTATTCTTTGTTGTTTACACCCATAACAAACATAGGAGTGTCATCCTTAGAAGGAGCAGACATAACAACTTTTTTAGCACCCGCATCGATGTGACCTTGAGCAGTTTCTTTAGTCAAGAAAAGACCTGTAGATTCAACCACATACTCTGCATTTACAGCACCCCAGTTAATGTCAGCTGGATTTCTCTCAGCAGTAACACGTACAGTAGCACCGTTTACGATCAACTGACCATCTTTAACTTCAACGTCACCGTCGAATTTACCATGAGTTGAATCATATTTAAGCATGTAGGCCATATAGTCTACATCAATAAGGTCGTTAATAGCTACTACTTCGATGTTGCCTTGAGCAACAGCTTGACGGAATACGAAACGTCCGATACGGCCAAATCCGTTGATACCAATTTTAATCTTTGACATTGTGTATAAAGTTTTAATTTATAAACCCTTTGTTTCTTGAATGGCAAAAGTATGTATTTTAATAATATTTTATACAGTAAATTGCAAAAAAAATACTTATTTTTTTTGTCGATAGATAAGGCTTAAGTTTCTGTGAGTTAGGTTTTAATGGCGGGTTAAAACGATTGCAATTGAGTGAAAATAAGGCAAAAAAAAATCTCATTTTAATGAGATTTTTTAGTCGATTTAAACATTTTTGCTTGTACTAGTCGTATCAGATTTTGTATAAGCGGGACATTTTTTATCAACTGCGCATGATGTTGAAATTATTCCCAATAGGAATATAACTGCTATTGCGTAAAGTGCTTTTTTCATAGGTTATAAAATTAAAGATCTGGTAATTTCATTTTAAAACTGAGCAAAAGATATAAAAAATAAAGTTTGCTTTAATAGAAAATGCGAATATTTGTGTTTTGTTAAATTTTTATTGTCTTTTATACTTAGTCTGTCTTACTTTTGTTTGCAAGATATTGAATTAAATTAATGAAGAGAGTCTTTTTAGTAATAATCCTGTTCCATTTTATGATTGCTTTTGCTTATTGCCAAGAGGAATCATATGTGCTTAATATCATAGGAAATCAGTCAGATGTTGGGTTTGCTAAATTTTCAAAAGAAAGAGACGAAAAATTTGTCTTAAAGAAATTAGCCATAGATCGCTTGCAAAATAAAATTTCAAATTTTAGACAAGATGGTTATTTAGAGGCAAATATTGATTCCATTTATTCGAGTAATGACACAATTCATGCTTTTGTTCATTTGGGTGAAAAGTACAAATGGACTACTGTTGAATTTATAGAATTACAACAGATTCTTAAACATACTTCTCACTTAAAGAGGAAAGCTCGATTTTCCGATTTACAGGAATTGAATACTGATATTTTATCTGATTTAGGAAATCAAGGATACCCTTTTGCACAAATTGCAATAGAGAAGTTTGCTATCAATAATAAAGATATCAGTGGAGTATGGAGGATAGATGCGAATGATAAAATTATATGGGATAGCATAGTAATAAAAGGATCATCAAAAGTGAAAGCAAAGTTTTTACAACGATACTTAGGGATATTTCCAAATCAGATTTATCAGGAAAAGCAAAGTAGTTCTATATCTGATAAATTGAATAACTTAAATTTTGCCAAAGAAATTAAGCCTTCAGAAATAGAATTTTCGGAAGGAAAGGCTCAGGTTTATACGTATTTAGAAAAGAAATCTGCAAATCAGTTTGATGGAATTGTAGGATTTCAATCAAATAAAAAGAATAATAAACTAGAGTTAACAGGAGAAGTGAAATTGTTGTTGGAAAATACCTTCCAAGCGGGAGAGCGTATTTATTTTAACTGGCAAAAATTAAAAGAACAAAGTCAGAATTTGTCATTGGGCTTGGTATACCCATATCTCTTTTCTTCAAATATGGGTGTTGATTTAAATTTTGATATTCAAAAACTAGATTCTACATATATCACTACTGCTATAGATGCAGGTCTTCGTTTTTCTCAAGCGGGAAAAAATTACATTAAGGTCTTTATTGAATTGAACTCTTCATCACTTCTTTCTTCTGAACATTTAAAGAGTATTACAGTTTTACCAAATTATGCTGATGTCAAATCTCAATTGTTTGGGTTTTCATATCATTTCGAAAATTTAGATTATTCTTTTAATCCTAGAAAAGGCTGGAACGTGAATTTTTCAATAGCAGGAGGGAATCATCAATTAAAAAAGAATTCTAATATTCCTGAGGAATTGTATGAGAATATGGATTTGTCTTCTAAAATGATGAACGCGGAGTGGTTGTTAGAATATAATATTCCTCTTAGTAAGAAGATGAGTTTTCGGATAAGAAATAAGGGAGGTTATAAGAATTCAAAGGAATTGTTTCAGAATGATTTGTTTCGAATTGGAGGATTATCGTCAATCAGAGGTTTTAATGAAGAAGCTTTTATAGCCTCAAGCTATTCAGTTGCAACCACTGAATTAAGGTTTATTCCACAAGCTAATTCAAGCTTTTATTTATTTTGGGATGGAGGCTATTATAGAAACAGTTACTTGTCCGAAAAAAATGAAGATTATCCTTGGGGTGTAGGCTTTGGTTTAAATTTCGCTACCAAGTCGGGTATTTTTACATTGAATTATGCCATTGGAAAACAAAACAACAGCAATGTCGATTTGCAAGAAGCAAAAATTCATTTTGGTTTTATTAATCGATTCTAATTATTCTTAAGCATTACTGTTGTTTTTTACCAAGAAGTAATAGCTTATTAAAATAGAGGCCCCTGTTATGATGGAAGCTAGAAGATTAGGAATTGATCCATCAATAACTAGGTTTATGCTAAAAATTAGCAAAAGTGCTGTAGTGATGCCAATTGGAAAAGATTTTAAGATATAATTAAAGTTCGATTTGGAAGTTTTACTAGCTAGATTTTCAAGTTTTTCAACATCCACTTCAAATTCTTCAATTGCCTTAGCGAAAGCAGCGATTTCTTCATTAAAAAAATGGTTTTCTTCTTGTGAAATAAAGAAGAGAAAGGAGCTGAAATTATAATTTGCATAGATATTATAGTCCAGTCTGCTTTTTTTAATAATTTCAATGTTAACAACAGTCTTCCATTTAATTGGATTCAAAGAAAATAAATTC
This sequence comes from Labilibaculum sp. DW002, assembly GCF_029029525.1. Classification (NCBI taxonomy): domain Bacteria; kingdom Pseudomonadati; phylum Bacteroidota; class Bacteroidia; order Marinilabiliales; family Marinifilaceae; genus Paralabilibaculum; species Paralabilibaculum antarcticum. The sequence goes on from NZ_JAKJSC010000002.1 coordinate 268,396, forward strand.
CCCACAAGATCTCCTCTTAAAAAAGTCATCCCTCTAGAATTGGCATCCGTAAGAGTATATCCTCGAACTTCATAGAATTTTATGATGTCGGAGACAACTAATTTCTTATTTCGTTTAATGTTGAAGCCAATTAGTTTTTTCATGTAATACGTTGTGTGTTTCAAATGTATTAAAAAAAATGAGGCTATGCAATTAGAAAATGGTTAAGTAGAATTGTGTTTATTGTCTTATTTTGTAATGGTTATAAGTATGAGATTGCTTTCTGTTTGTTAAGTTAGTTTTTTAAAGTTGTTAGTGTATTTTGTAATATGGTGATTTGTTGTGTTTTACAATAATAAATGAGTGTTGTTCTTTGATGGAAAAAATATGCGAAATTATATAACTCAAAGCTCTATAAATGAGTATAAGCACTATATTCAGCCACTTGTCAAATGTAATATCCCCTTATGTTGGAAAATAACAACTCTCTTATATCCATTGGAAATCAGCTAAATAAAATAGTTTTAGATCATTTAAAAGATATTCCAAATCCGAATAGTTTAGAAATGATGTTGAATACTTTTTCTGAATTAAGTGACTGTCCTTGTCTGTTTCTAAATTTTGAAAATAGATATGTAAATAGTTGCAGTTGCAAAGCGATGACATTACTTAATAGTGACTTGGCTAAGAATGGGGAAGGGCTTTTTAAGGAAATTACTAGAATAGGAACAGAACGGGATGACGCTTGCATCGAAATAGTATATGGATCATCTGCAAGAGGTGTTTTTGTACCTGTAAATATTAAGGGAGAATTGTATGGATACTTCGTCTATGGTCAGTTTGTTGAGGAAAAAGATCCCATGGCTATAAAAATTAGAAATGGTGAAAAATTAACTGATGACGAGGAAAAGGACGCAAGCTTACTAAAGGTTTTATCTCGAAAAGAAATTGAGGATAATATTCAAAAATCAATTCAATTCGTAAAAAGTATTGAGTCTCAATTCGAAATGAGTTATGAGTTGAATAATGAGATTAAAAAGAATAAGGAATCAGCGAACGAACTTCGGATTCAGAAAACATTCTTTGAAAACCTTTTTGAACATTCCCCTGAAAGTATTATTATACTTGATAATGAAGATCAGGTGATTCAAGCAAATCAAGAGTTTCTGCGATTGTTTGAATATACTCAAGAAGAGATCAAATCAAAAAAGATAAATGATTTGATCGTACCAGAGAGGTTTAAAAATGAGGGGTTTGGGGCAACTAAGGATGTATCTTTAGGGAAGATGGTTGAGATGACAACAATCCGTCAAACTAAAACAGGAAAACAGATTCATGTTGAAGTGCATGGAAAACCAATTGTTTTAGATAATAATCAGCTTGCTGTTTACGCAATTTATCGCAACCTAACACAGCAAGTTTGGAATCAGAAAAGTCAACAAATTATTCATAATATTTCCGAAATATTAAATTCTTCATTGAATAGTATTGAAGTGATTAATAAAGTAGGAGGAGAATTAGAGCAAATTATTGGTGCAGGTAAATTATTTTTGGAGCTAATAGCACCGAATAGGAGATCCTTGAGAGTTTTTGAGGAAAAGGATAACGCTTTTACTAATATTCTTTACTCTCAGTCTTTGAGCAGTTGTGCTATAAGAGAAAAAAGAATGTTGTATCTCAATTCTGAGGAAATACAAGAAGTGGTTAAGGAGAATAGACTTAAACTTCTGAAAAATCATAAGAAGTGGTTTGGTATTCCTCTTATTGAAAAAGAACAAGTTCTTGGTGTTTTTGGCATTTCTTTTGATTCAGAAGATTCTGATATGAGTTTGGAAAGCATCAAGTTTATTGAAGTGATATCTGCTCAATTAGCCAGTGGAATAAGCAAGAAAAGAAAAGATATGGAACTAAGGATGCTGGAACGTTCAACAGAGCAGAGTCCAGCGTCAATTATAATTACGGATACAAAAGGTAATATTGAATATGTTAATCCTAAATTTTGTAATGTTACTGGTTATGAGTTAAAAGAGGTGGTTGGAAGAAATCCTAGGTTTTTGAAGTCGGGAGCAACTCGCTCTGCAGAATACAAAGAAATGTGGGAGGCTGTTTTGGCAGGTGGCGAATGGAGTGGTGAATTTCTTAATGTGAAAAAGAATAAAGAGTTATTTTGGGAAAGAGCTAACTTTTCAGCAATTAAAAATGAATATGGTCACATTACTCATATAATTGCTGTAAAAGAGGATATTACGGAATTAAAAAAGTCAGAAAAAGATTTATTGGAATCTAAAAATCGAGCAGAAGAATCTGATCGATTAAAATCTGCTTTTTTGTCAAATATGTCTCATGAATTAAGAACCCCACTTAATGCTGTAATTGGTTTTTCGAATTTATGTGATGAGTCTTTATCCACTACCGAAATATTAGAGTTTGTTCGTTTGATTAATAAAAGTGGAAATCAGCTTCTTGGAATTATCGAAGATATTTTAAACTTTACTTCTATCGAATGTGAAAATTTTCAAGTTGAGTCTGAGGAGTTTTTCATGTTTAATTTCCTTGATGAAGTCATGGCAATGACGAAAGAAAAGCGAATACAAGAAAATAAGGAACGCCTAGGGATGCAGTTCAAAGCGGAAAAGGAATATTCAAAAATATTAGTAAAAACAGATTACCAGAGGTTATTGCAGGTTGTCACTAATTTAATGAAAAATGCCTTGAAATTTACAACTGAAGGGTTTGTTGAGTTTGGTTATAATGTTGAAGGTGATGAGTTGTGTTTGTATGTGAAAGATAGTGGTGTGGGAATTGAGAAGAGTAAAAAAGATGTGATTTTTGATCGATTTAGGCAGGCTGACGATTCTATTACAAGAACTTTTGGAGGAACAGGTTTAGGATTGGCTATTTCGAAAAAAATTATGGACATGTTAGGCGGTACAATTGAAGTGGAGTCGGAGCCTAATGCAGGATCTATTTTTAAATTAAGATTGAAATGTGTAATTTCAAAACAGAGTGAAAATAAGAAGTCTAAAGAAAATAATGGTATGGAAGCTTCGAATTCAAAATTAATATTAGTTGCAGAAGATGAAATTTCTAATTTTAAATTAATTGAAGCAATATTAACGCGCAACAACTACAAAGTGATTCGGGCCGAAAATGGTGAGGTTGCTGTTGACATGTGTCGAAATAATTCAAATATTTCATTGGTATTAATGGATATTAGAATGCCAATAATGGATGGATTAATAGCGACGAAAGAAATTAAGAAATTTAAGCCAGATTTACCAATAGTTGCTCAAACGGCATACGCAATGGATGGGGATGAAAATAAGGCAATTGAAGAAGGTTGTAACGATTATATTTCAAAGCCTATTAAGAAAGATCTTTTATTAGAGAAGTTGAAAATCTTATTGTAATATTTGATAATGATAAACGTCAATCTTGACGGTTTTTTATAGTTATTAATTCAAACCCAAAATGGTTTTTCGTTTTAAATAAAAATAGTGTAACTTAAAATCACGAACCAAAACTAGGATTTTGAGAGGACTAACGGTTTTATTATCTGCCTGTATCGTAAGTGTTTGCGCTTTTTGTTCTGTGTCATGTAGTAACGATTTGAGTTTGTTAGTGCATGAAAAAGAAATATCAAAAAGAGACAAGCAACAGTTACTATCTGTAAAATATCCTCAATTCAAAAATAAGGCAAGTAAATCAAAGAGAGGTTGTGATTCTATTAACAGCAATATTAGTGTATTTGTAAACAATTTACTTGCTGAAATGGAATGTGATCAAGAACCTGAAAGTGGTTTTACAAGCATGGAATTAAAGGTTAATTATGATCTTGATATTTTTGCAACAGATTATGTAAGTGCAAAGTTTATCATATACAAGTATCAGGGAGGTGCACATGGTCTTACCTATTTTAAATGCTTTAATTACAATGTACAGAAAGCAATAGGACTAACTTTGGGAGATGTGTTTCATGTGAAAAGCAAAATGGAAATACAGGCCTTAAATAAATTATTGGTAAAATACTTTAATAATCCTGATAATTGTTTTGATGAATTACCTGTGGTCACTTCTGCTTTTGAATCTTTTTCTTATCAGGAAGATTTTTTTGTTTTTTCTTTTTCTGATTATTCTTTGGGACCGTACGTTTGTGGAACAGCTGAAATAAAAATACCAGTTTGGGATTTAAAACAACATGGTTTACTAAAGCTTTAAGGTATTTTTTTGATGATCTTGAATCAATTTAAGTGGGTTTTCTTTCATTTTATATATGATAATTCCGGCTAATCGAAGCATTATCTGCTTCGATTAGCCGGAATTATAGTTTCTTAGAAACTTATTTTCTGTTTACGTCTCTCGCTGATGCTTGGGCTGATGGCATAATTAAGATATCATTTATTGAAACGTGCTCCGGCCGAGTTGCAATAAATAATAAACTATCTGCTATATCTTCAGCTTTTAAAGGTTCAAAGCCTTCGTAAACTTTCTCTGCTTTGTCTTCATCACCTTTAAAACGTACAATTGAAAATTCAGTTTCAACCATTCCTGGAGCAATTGAACTCACTCTAATATTGTGAGGCAACAGATCAATTCTCATTCCTTTTGTAATAGCTTCAACTGCATGCTTGGTTCCACAATAAACATTACCTCCAGGGTAAGCCTCTTTTCCGGCAATAGATGAAATATTTACAATTAATCCTTTTTTACGTTCAGCCATTAATGGGCTAATGCAGCGAGTTACATATAGCAAACCTTTTACATTTGTATCAATCATTCTATCCCAATCATCCACAATGCCTTTTTGAACGGGAGATACTCCTACAGCTAGTCCCGCGTTGTTTAGAAGTAAATCAATTTTCTTCCACTCAGAAGGAAGTGCTGAAATTTCTTTTTCAACATCTTCTTGATTTCGAACATCCAATTCTATAGATAAAACTTTAATCGTGAATTTTTTAATTAATTCTGCTTTTAATACTTCAAGTTTCTCTTTTCTTCGACCTGAAATGATTAAATCAAATCCTATTGTCGCTAACTTTTTTGCACAAGCTTCTCCAATGCCTGCAGTTGCTCCTGTTATAAATGCAATTTTGTTCATTTTTTTGAAAGTTTATTCAAATTTTTGTTTGGAATATCTTATCCTTATTAAGAAAAAGTAAAGGTAAAAACTACGGTGATTATTCGTGTTCCTATCTTATTTTTTTTAAATTTAAATATTATCACCTAAAATCTCGCACCATGGTAAATCAGGAAGTTTCAGTAGAGTTAGCAGAAGACTTGGGAATAAATCAGGAAGCTTTTGAAAAAATAACCAAAAACCTTGGAAGGAAACCAAATTTACTTGAATTACAGATTTATTCTGTAATGTGGTCGGAGAATGTATCCTATAAAAGTTCATTCAATTGGATTAATTTATTGCCTAATACTGGCGATAAAATTATATCTGGAGCCCGCCAGTCTAATGCTGGAGTTGTAGATATTGGAAATGATGAATATTGTGTGTTCAAAATGGGAACGCACAATCATCCAAGTGGAATAGATCCATACCAAGGAGCTGCGACCTGTGTTGGAGATGTATGTAGAGATGTAGTGTCTGTTGGGGCAAAACCTGCACTTGTATTAAATTCGTTGAGGTTTGGTGAAGCTTCTTTAGATAGAACGAAATGGTTGATGGATGAGGTAGTAAAAGGGATTAAAGATTATTCATCTGTTTTATACATGGAGAACATGGGAGGCGAAGTTTCTTTCAATTCTTGTTATGATACCAATCCGATTGTAAACGTTATGGTGGCTGGGGTTGTTCCCAAAGAGAAACTCCTATTGAATAGAAAAATTAATCCAGGACAATTAATATTGTTAGCTGGAAATTCTACAGGTGCCGAAGGAGTATATGGAGCAGAGGAAAATTTTAGCATACCAAAAGGAAACCCTGGTGTTGGGAATTCTTTAATTGATTGTATTTTAAAATTGAATGAAGCAAATGCCATTGTTCGTGTCGAGAATTTGGATATGGCAGGCATCGTTAATTCTGTAGCTTCTGTTAGTGTTCATGCTAATTCTGGTATTGATGTTAATTTAAATAAAATTCCATTAAATCAAACAGGACTTAGTATCGAGCAAGTTTTACTTTCAAGAACACAAGAAAGGGTTATTTTGGTTATCGAAACAGAAAATCTAACAAAAGTATTAGATGTTTTTACCAAAGCTCATATTGCTTGCGATGAAATTGGAACAGTTACTGAAAGAGATACGATTCGATTTATGGAATCTTCAGTCGTAGTGGCTGAACTGCATGCAAATGATTTAATTATGGGGCATGGAGCACCACAATTAAATCGGAAACACCATTCAATAAACGCAGACAAACAAGACAATTTTCTAGAAAGATTTTCAGAACCTGATAATTATTGGAAAATTATTAATGAGATGGTAAATAATCCAAATCTTATCATAAAAGAATATTTACAATTGCATCAAGAGGAGGAAGCGAAAAATTCACCTTCCGATGCACAAATTTCAACCGTAAACTCTAATGGGAAAGCACTTTGCTTTACTATTTCGGGAAATTCTGTATATGCTTTTAATGATCCAAATGTTGGAGCACAAATTAATGTGGCAAGAGCTGTTCGTCGAATAATTTGTTCTGGAGGAAAACCGTTAGCCATAAATGATTGTCTTAATTTTGGCAGCCCCTTGGAAGAAAAAGTATTCTCTCAATTTGTAGAAACAATAAAGGGTATTTCAAGTGCAAGTGAATTTTTTAAAACACCTGTAGTTGGAGGTAATGTTAGTTTTTATAATGAAAGTTCCGTACTGGGAAAAAGAGAAGCAATTAATCCTACACCTATAATTGGGATGCTTGGGGTAATTGACCCTAAAGTAAATCATATGTCCTATATTTTCAGGAATAAGGGAGATATGATTTTTTTAATAGGTAAATCGCGAAATGACATATCAGGTTCGGAATATTTGTGTTCAATTCATGAGAAATGCGAAGTTGGTGTACCTCATTTTGATTTGGATGAAGAAAAAAATATTAATTCTGTAGTCGCAAAATTAATTGAACAAAAATTGATTTGTTCAGCACATTCTGTTGAAAGAGGAGGTTTGTTTTTCAATTTAATTGAATCCTCAATGCCATTGGGGCTTGGTTTTGATATTACATCTCCAGCAGAAGTACGAAAAGATGCTTTTCTGTTTGGGGAATCTCAAGGAAGAATAGTTGTTTCTGTTTCAATGGAAAATGAGGATGATTTTGTTGATTTGATGATGGAAAGTGGCGTGCCATTTTCAACTTTAGGACATGTAACTAAAAGAGAGTTAAGGATTGATGATATTTCATATGGCTATGTTGATGAATATAAAAAGCTTTATCAAAAGAAAGGGATTAAATAAGTTTTAGTCACATATTATGAGTTTAATTTGTTAACAAAGAATCAATACATGATTCTTTGTTTTTCATTCACTATATTTGTGTCGTTCTTTTCAAATTTGATGAGAATACTAGTATAGTTTATTTTTAATTATTAGATATTTTTTCGTGGTAAATCCCTATAAAGATTTAGATAAAGGCAAAAAGGCTCAGGTTGCTCTGATGTTTAATAATATTGCTAGGAAATATGACTTCTTAAATCATTTTCTATCAATGGGTATTGATAAGCTTTGGAGGAAGAAAGCTGTGAAATTGTTAAAGCCAATTCAACCAAAACAAATGTTGGATATTGCAACAGGAACTGGTGATTTTGCATTGGCGTGTTTGAAATTAGATCCTGAAAAAGTTACAGGAATTGATATTTCAACCGAAATGTTAGCAGTAGGAAGAGAGAAGGTTGCTAAAAAAAATCTACAAGATAAAATAGAATTATTCGAGGGTGATTCAGAAAATATTCAATTTGATGATAATTCATTTGATGCAATAACAGTAGCATTTGGGGTTCGTAATTTTGAGAATCTAGAAAAAGGCTTAAAAGAAATGAATCGTGTAGTGCGACCTGGAGGTAAAGTTGTTATTCTTGAATTTTCAAAGCCAGCAAAGTTCCCTGTAAAGCAATTTTATAACTTTTACTTTTTTAAAATTCTTCCTTTTTGGGGTAGAATGGTTTCTAAAGATAGTTCTGCCTATACATATTTACCTGAATCGGTAGGTGCTTTTCCTGATGGAGAAAACTTTTTGAAAATTTATAGATCGTGTGGATTTGTAAATACAGAACAAATTAAATTAAGTTTTGGGATTGCATCCATTTACGTTGGTACAAAGCCAGTACAATAAATTCGTAGATTGTCGGTTTATACTTTAAAGAAATTTCCAGTTTGAAAAGATTATTAATTATACTATTGCTGTTGTCTTGTTACACTTCTAGTTATTCTCAAAGAGGATATAAGGCAGAAAGTGTTTTAAATTACCAAAAGGTAGATCAGAAATGGCTGCATTTTGGCTTTACGCTTGGAGTAAATAGTATGGATTTTGCAATCTATAATTCGGGAATTGGTGATGCTAGAGCTGAACAGGTTGTCTTTTCTCCTGGATTTTCAGTAGGTATTGTTTCCGATTTACGTTTGCATGAGAATTGGTCATTACGATTTCTTCCAGGATTAGAGTTTGGACAACGCAGTATTCAGTATTCAAATTTGGATGTTGAAGAAGTTAACGTCGAATCTGTTCTAGTTAATCTACCTCTTTTATTGAAGTTCAGAGCCCGCCGACTAAATAATTACCGACCTTATTTAATTGGAGGTGCTAGTTTTAAAATTGATGTACAATCACAAGAATCTCTCGATCCCGAAAATGATATGCTGGTTCGCCTAAAAACAACAGATGTTTACGCTGAGTTAGGTGCTGGTGTTGATTTTTATCTGCCTTATTTTAAATTAGCTACGGAATTAAAATTTTCAATAGGCTTAAAGGATATTTTAAATCATGAATATGATATAGATAATCCTGGATATGAGGGATACTCCGATGCAATTCGAAAAATGAATTCCAAAATTATTACGCTTTCTTTCCATTTTGAATAGAGATAAAATTTCACAATATTTCATAGAATGATTACCGAACTAGATATAGTGCTAAGTCCGAAAGATGCTTCGGACGAAAAATTTTACAAGCCAATTGTAGCGGATAAGCTAAATGTTAATGTCGCTGATATTTTCGGAATCAAGATTCTTCGAAAATCCATAGATGCACGCCAACGAAATGTGAAAATAAATATGCGTTTTCGTGTTGCTTTCGATGAGGAGTTTGTTGTAGAGCAAGGAGATTCGTTCGAGTATGCTAATGTTCTTGGGAAAAAGAAAGTGATTATTGTTGGTGCTGGCCCTGCAGGTTTGTTCGCAGCTCTTCGTCTAATTGAATTAGGCTACCAACCAATCGTATTGGAGAGAGGGAAAAGTGTTGAAGATCGCAAAAAAGATTTAGCTGAATTGCATAAAACTCGTAATGTAAATCCGGATTCTAATTATAGTTTTGGCGAAGGTGGGGCAGGTACTTTCTCCGATGGTAAACTGTATACCCGTTCTAAGAAAAGAGGTAATCTAAAGAAGATTCTTGAAGTGCTTCATTTCCATGGTGCTCAAGAAGATATTTTGATTGATGCTCATCCACATATAGGGACTGATGTTTTGCCCAAAGTTATTGTTAGAATTCGTGAGAATATTCTTAAGGCCGGTGGTGAAGTTCATTTTTCTACTAAAGTTGTAGATTACATTCTTGAAGGCGATAAAATTTCAGGAGTAATTACAGAGAGTGGGGAGCAGATTTCTGCCGAAGGAGTAATTTTAGCAACCGGTCATTCAGCTCGTGATGTTTATCGTACATTAAAAAATCAAGGAGTTGAACTAGAGGCCAAGTCATTTGCGATGGGTGTTCGAATTGAGCATTCACAGGAATTAATTGATCAGATTCAGTATCGCAACCCAGATGGAAGAGGTAAATATTTACCTGCTGCAACCTATAGTTTTGTGCAACAGGTGCAAGAGCGAGGTGTTTATTCATTTTGCATGTGTCCTGGTGGCGTTATAGTTCCCGCTGCTACAGGAGCGAAGCAACAAGTGGTTAATGGCATGTCTTCTTCGAATAGAAATACTGCTTTTGCAAATTCTGGAATGGCGGTTGAAATTCGCACTCAGGATTTGAAAGAATACAAGCAATATGGAGCATTGGCAGGATTGCATTTCCAGGAAGAATTAGAAGAAAAAGCTTTTGTTGAAGGTGGTGAAAATCTAACTGCACCAGCACAAAGAATGGAAGATTTTGTAAATGGTAAAATGAGTACTTCTTTGCCAAAAACATCATATCATCCGGGAATCGTTTCGTCGGCTATGCACATATGGCTGCCAGAATCTATTCGTATTCGTTTACAGGAAGGTTTTAAGGCTTTTGGTAAAAAATCAAGAGGTTTTCTAACTAATGAGGCCGTGATTTTAGGCGTAGAATCGAGAACTTCTTCTCCAGTTCGTATTCCACGAGAAAGAGATACGTATCAGCATGTTCGAATTGCTGGCTTATTTCCATGTGGAGAAGGTGCTGGTTATGCCGGTGGAATTGTTTCTGCTGCAATGGATGGAGAACAATGTGCCGAAGCATTTGATCGTTTATTCACGGCAAATAAGTAATTAAAACTCTTTTCTTCTAAATTCAGAGCAAATAATTGAAGTTGCCACAGATACATTTAAAGATTCTGAGGCAGCTTCTCCGCAAGGAAAATCTGGGATGTATAGTTTGTTTGTAACCAATTCCTGTATTTCAGGAGAAACACCTTTGCCTTCATTTCCCATAATGATAAAACCTTTTTTTGCAAGTTCACACTTGTAAATGATATCACCTTCCAGAAAGGTACCATAAATTGGGAAATCTGTGTTTTTATAATTCAATATTAAATTTTTAAGCGGAGTATAGCATACTTTAACGCTTGAAATTGCTCCCATGGTGGCTTGAATAACTTTTGAATTGTATAGGTCAACAGTATCTGGCGAGCAGAAAATGTGTTTGATCCCGAACCAATCGGCTACACGAATAATTGTTCCTAAGTTTCCTGGATCTCTAACATCATCCAAAACAATCGATAAAGATTCTTGAACTAAGCTTTCGTCTATTTTTTGCGACGGCATCTTAAATACTCCAATTACAGATGATGGTGTTTTTAATGAGCTGATTTTTTTTATCTGAATAGAATCTGTTTCTATAATTTGATTTGCTTTCAGCGTAGTGGAGATCGTACTTTCCTGATACCATTCTTTTGTGTGAATGAGATATTCAATTTCCGTTTTTGCTTCAATTAAATCAGAAACTAATTTGTTTCCTTCGGCAACAAAAAGTTGATATTGATCTCTAAATTTTTTCTTTTGAAGACTACTGATTAGTTTGATTTGATTTTTGGAAAGCACGGCTGTTATTTTGAAAAATTATCATTGAAAAAGGCAACTAATGCCAATAATATCTCATTGAAGTTAAGTATCTTTGTGGTATTTTAAACCGAATAATACTTTTATTATACTTGAAATCTTACGAGAAATACAAAAGTAGTTATAATTTCCTTATTTTAATTTTTTTGTTGAGCTTGCTTGTAGGCTCAGGGGCATGCTCCACTACAAAGTATGTTGGCGAAGGCGAATACTTATTAAATAAGGTAATTGTAAAGTCAGATGATAAATCAATTGCGACAAGTGATTTGAAACGAAATATAAAGCAAAAACCTAATTTGAAGATTTTAGGTATTTGGAGGTTTCATTTAGGTCTGTATAATTTATCAGGAAAGAATAAGAGTAAAGGTATTAACAAGTGGTTGAGTCGAATAGGTGAAGAACCAGTTGTTTATGAAGATTTTCAAACAAAACGATCTTTAAAACAATTAGAGATATACCTGCAGAAAAGAGGTTATTACAATGCAGAGCTCCGCGATTCTGTTAGTTTCAAGAGGAAAAAAGCAAAGGTTTATTATTTTATAAATGCAAAAGAACCTTACCGATACAATAAGGTTTACCATGAAGTCGATGAACTTCCTCATAATTTCCTAAAGCCTTTTCAAAAGGAAGTGGAAATGTTAGATTCAACTTTAATTCGTCAATATATTTCTGCTGATAAAAGTAATTCCTACGTTCACTCAGGAAATAAAGTTGATTCGGATGTTTTAAATAAGGAACGAGTCCGAATTTCAAAGCTGCTTAAAAATCAAGGATATTTTAATTTTTCTAGAGAGTACATTCATTTTATGATGGATAGTACCAATAAGGGAAATCAGATGGATATTTTTGTTGGCGTAAAAACTCCTGTTGATAGCAATGCAACTAAAAAATTTAGAATAAATAAGGTTTCCATATTCACCGAATATGATCCCAAGTTAATGTTGATGAATGATGAGGTGTATATCAATTCATTGGATACAATTCAACATGGTGGTGTCAACTTTATCTATAAAGATAAGTTGAAGATAAAGCCAAAAGTAATTTTATCATCTATTGTTGTTCGAGAAGGAGAACTGTACAACCTAAAAGCTGTAGAGCAAACCTATAGCCGATTGCAAGCTTTAAATCAATACAAATTTGTAAATGTGAAATTTGAAAATGATTTAACGGCAAATGGAAGCGATATTGGTAACTTAAATTGTATTATTCACTTGACGCCTTTCGATCGTCAATCCTACTCTGTAGAGTTGGAGGGAACAAATTCATCGGGGAATATTGGATTCGCAGGCAAATTTAATTATCAACACAGAAATCTTTTTGGTGGTGCTGAAATTTTAGATGTGCAATTTTCAACCGCAAAAGAGACATTAAAGTCCAATCAACAAACCGATTTTAGCTCATCTGAATATGGTGTCGAAACTAGACTTAAAATCCCTAAATTTTTATTGCCCTTTTTTAGTGCTGAAAAGTTCAGGAAATCATATAATCCTAAAACTGTTTTATCCTTATCTTATAACTATCAAAGACGACCAGATTATACCAGAACAATTGCCGATGCAAGTTTTGGTTACGTATGGAGATCATCTAAAAAGTTAACGCATACTTTAAATTTAATAGAATTAAATTTTGTAGATGTGAAGAATTTGAGTTCTGATTTTTTGGGGTCTATTGATAATTTATACATTCAAAATTCATTTACTGATCACGTAATTCCTACCAGTAGATATTCGATGATTTATAACGATCAGAATATTAATATTCCGGGCGATTACAATTACGTTAGATTGAATTTTGAAACTGCAGGAAATTCATATAATGCTTTTAATCAATTAATAGGTAGGTCTAAGAAAATAGATTATAATGATGATGGAATAGAGGAAGGAAAATACTACGAATTTTTAGGAATTCGCTATGCACAATACTTAAAAGCTGATATTGAATATCGATACAGTCATCATATTAATAAGGCTAATACCATGGTTTATCGTGTCTTTTTAGGTGCCGGTTTACCATATGGAAATCTTGAAGTATTGCCATTTGAAAAGAGTTATTTTTCAGGTGGAGCAAATGGAATCCGTGCATGGCAAGTAAGATCTTTAGGTCCAGGTTCATATTCTAATGATGCAGCGACTTATCCAAACAACACGGCCGATTTAAAATTAGAAGCAAATCTTGAATACCGTTTTAAACTGATTTGGGCTCTTGAAGGTGCTTTATTTTTAGATGCAGGTAATATTTGGGCTGTATCATCCAGAGATAATCGTCCTGGTGCAAAATTTAATATGGATAGCTTCTATAAAGAAGTCGCATTAGGTACAGGAATTGGTGCTCGGGTCGATCTAAATTTTATTCTTTTCAGATTGGATTTGGGACTTAAATTGAGAGATCCATCATTGGTTGGAAGTAAGCGATGGATTATTGGAGATCGCACATTCAAGTTCTCTCAATTAACCTATAATATCGGTATTGGCTATCCATTTTAAATTGCATTCGTTTGCGGAATTTTCTTCGTGAAAAAAGGAGGCAAAATCTATAATTTCTTTTTAACTTCGTACTTAAATTGACTTGCCAAGCCAAATATATTTAGAACTATCCGATAAAATTATATTATTATGAAAAAAGTATTAGAAGTAGTTAAGCCAGGTGTAATCACGGGTGATGATGTACAAAAAGTATTTCAAATTGCGAAACAAGAAGGATTCGCTCTTCCTGCCGTAAATGTTGTGAATACGAACTCTATCAATGCTGCTTTAGAAGCTGCACGCGAAGCTAATTCTCCTATTATTATTCAGTTCTCAAATGGTGGTGCTTCTTTTCTTTCAGGAAAAGGTATTGGAGCTAATGGCCATGATGCAGCCATTATTGGAGCTGTTGCCGGTGCTAAGTATGTTCACGCTGTTGCTGAGCATTATGGTATTCCAGTAATTCTTCATACTGACCATGCTGCTAAAAAACTATTGCCTTGGATTGACGGTTTGTTGGATGCAGGTGAAGAGTTTTTTGCTCAAACAGGAAAGCCATTGTTTAGCTCTCATATGTTAGACCTTTCTGAAGAATCATTAGAAGAGAATATCGAAACTTGTGCGAAGTACTTAGAGCGTATGGACAAAATCGGAATGACTATCGAAATAGAGTTAGGTTGTACAGGTGGTGAAGAAGATGGTGTTGATAACACTGAAATGGACAACTCTTTATTATATACTCAGCCAGCTGATGTAGCTTTAGCATATGAGACATTATTGAAAGTATCTCCTCGTTTCACTATTGCAGCTTCTTTTGGTAATGTACATGGTGTGTACAAGCCAGGTAACGTTGTATTAACTCCAAAAATTCTTTTAAACTCACAAGCGTTCATTTCAGAGAAATATGCGGTTGCTGAAAATACGGTTGACTTTGTATTCCATGGTGGTTCAGGTTCTACTTTAGAAGAGATTCGTGAAGCAATTTCATACGGTGTTGTTAAGATGAACATCGATACTGATACGCAGTGGGCATGTTGGGATGGCGTACGTGAGTACGAAGCTAAGCACCGTGATTACCTACAAGGACAAATTGGTAACCCAGATGGGGAAGAAAAACCAAACAAGAAATATTATGACCCACGTAAATGGTTACGTGAGGGGGAAATTTCAATGAAAGACCGTTTAGTTGTAGCTTTCGAAGATTTGAATGGTGTAGGTAGAAACTAATCTAACCTTCATTTGATATATAGAAACCCGGAATCACTTCCGGGTTTTTTCATTTAGAATAATTACAAAACCTAAAACGTTGTTTTGATATTGAGCGTAAATTTAGCAAATTTGAATTTCCCAATCTAAAAATGACATTAACCCAATAACCAAGCATGAGTAAAAATTCTCTTTCCAGTCGCGATGTGTTTACAAGTAGACTAGGTGTAATTGCTGCAGCTGCAGGTTCGGCAGTTGGTTTAGGTAACATCTGGAAATTTCCGTACATAACTGGAGTTTACGGAGGAGCAGCCTTTCTTTTCGTTTATCTGGGATTTATAGCTCTCATAGGTTTGCCAATTATGCTTTCTGAGTTTACAATCGGTCGAAAATCAAAAAGTAACGCTTTTGGTGCATTTAAAAAATTAGCTCCGGGATCTCCATGGAAGTTTGTTGGCATGCTTGGTGTAGCAGCTGCATTTATGATTTTATCCTTTTATGGTGTTGTTGCAGGTTGGAGTATCGACTATATTATCAAATCCGTTACAGATAGCTTTGCATCTAAAAGTCCGGATGAATTGGACTCTATGTTTACACAGTTTATTGAGCAACCAGGGTTACCAATTGTTTATCAATTGTCTTTTATGTTGATGACGATGGCGATTGTAATTATAGGAGTAAAAGATGGTATAGAAAAGTATGCAAAGATTTTGATGCCAATATTGATTCTTATAATTCTTGTTTTAGATGTTAGAGCGATCACATTGGATGGGGCAAAAGAAGGTTTGAATTTCTTATTTCACCCTGATTTTTCTAAGCTAACAGGAGAAGGAGTATTGAGTGCTTTGGGCCATGCTTTTTTCTCTCTAAGTTTGGGCATGGGAACCCTAATTACTTATGGCTCCTATATTGGGAATCAGAATAATTTAGCTAAAACTGCTTTGCAGGTAACTGTAGCTGATACGCTTATCGCAATTCTTGCCGGAGTTGCTATTTTTCCAGCTGTATTTGCCTTTGGTATTGAACCAAGTAGTGGGCCAGGACTCGTGTTTATAACCTTACCTAATGTGTTTCAGCAAATGCCGGGCGGGTTTTTCTTTTCAATCTTGTTTTTTCTCTTATTGACTGTAGCCGCTCTTACTTCATCTATTTCAATACTTGAGGTTGTTGTAGCTTATTTTAGAGAGGAATTGAAGATTAAGAGAAAACTTGCAACTATATTAGCAACAGCTATGATTGCTATTGTTGGTGTATTTTGCTCTCTTTCGATGGGATTATTAAAAGAAAACACTTTGTTTGGACTAAATTTCTTTGATCTTCTTGATTGGATTTCAGCTAATATGTTATTGCCTCTGGGAGGTTTATTTATTTCCTTATTTATTGGTTGGTATTGGGGGCGTGAAAAAATTGAAGAGGAATTGGCTAAAGGTGCAGGGGTAGTGAGTTGGTTGTTGAGTGTTTTTATTTTTTTAGTGAAGTTTATAGCGCCGGGTGCAATTGCAATTGTGTTCCTTCATGGGCTAGGCGTTTTTAATTTTGGATAATAGACATAAAATTGAGATATTGTTAAGTGTAAATTTTATTTAGATACACATTTAACAGTTAAAATGAAGATTCAATTCCTCCTAAAAGAGTATTTTACTTATTCGGCTTCCGAAAAGAAAGGAATATTTATATTATTGATTCTGATATTATTCTTCTTTTTCTTGCCTTTTTTATTTCAAGTAAAAACGAATAAAACTTCTAATCAAGATAAGATTAAACAAGAAGAATTGAGTCGTCTTCTCTCAGACATTGTATCGAAGACAGAAGTTGAGAAGCCAAAAATAATTAAGTCTAAGTTATTCCGTTTCGATCCGAATAAGGTGAGTCATTCACAATTGTGTAAGTTGGGATTTACCGATTATCAGTCTAAAAACATAATCAAGTATAGGAGTAAGGGAGGTGTTTTTAGAAATAAGAAAGACTTACTACGTATTTATGGAATCTCTTCAAAAGATCTTTCTTCGTTTGATTCCTTTATTGATTTTCCTAAGGCAAGAAAGGGTAGTAAGAGAATAGTTTCTGCACCCAGAAAGATTCTTTTTTCATTTAATCCTAATTTGATTAGTGAGAATGACTGGAAGCGCTTGGGGGTATCTTCCCGTATTGCTAAAAGAATAAAAAAATATTTAGCTAGTGGCGCTAGTTTTAAATCAGCTTCAGATATAGGCAAAATATACGGGTTTGATACTTTATTGCTCAAGGATCTCTATCCATATGTCCGTATTGACAATAAGCTATTAATGAAAAAGGAAGTGCTATTGGTTGATTTAAATAAAGTAGATTCAATCGGTTTGAAGCAATTACCTGGTATCGGTGCTGTTTTGTCTAGGCGAATCTTAAAGTATCGTGATCTATTAGGTGGTTTCTCTTCAAAAGAGCAGCTAATTGAAGTGTATGGGATTTCAAAACAGAACTTTGATCCTATTTCAGATAAACTTATTGTTGATTCTACTTTGGTTCAGAAATTGGGAATCAATTCTATAAAATCTGAGGATTTAAGAAAACACCCTTATATTGACTATCGAATGGCAAAAGATATAATCAGATATAGGGAACGAAAAGGATCGTTTTCTTCCTTGACAAAACTGATAGAATATCGCTTAATATCTGATTCTACATTTGTCAAAATACGCCCATATTTAAATTTAAATTAGAAAGTTCGTTATTTATTGAGAAAGAATAGGTTATTTTCTACCTTTGTACGCCCGCAAAAAGAACTTATTTCTTAATTTTAAGGTAATTGGTCAGATTTTTATAAATTTGTTTGAAATATCGTGAATGAATTAATAAGTTTGCGGCTCATTTAGAAATAATTAAATAAAAGAAGAAACTATGATTATTATTCCTATGAAGGAAGGCGAAAACATTGAAAGAGCCTTAAAAAAATTCAAAAGAAAATTCGAAAAGACTGGTGTGATCAAAGAATTACGTGGAAGACAAGTTTACATTAAGCCTTCTGTAAGAAAGAGAAAAGAAAAGATTCATGCAGTTTATGTTCAGCAAATGCAACAAGCTGAAGATTGATTTCTTGTAAATTAAAATTCCTTGATATCTTAATTTTTTGTATCTTGGATTATCCTGTTGGATAAATATCCTGGATGTATGAGATATAAGGAATCTTTTCTGTCTTATTTACAATACGAGAAACGATACTCCAAACATACTTTGGTATCTTACGATTGCGACTTAAGTCAATTTTTTTCTTTTTTATCATCCTATGGGATTGAAGAGTCTGAAATTGTTGATTTGAATTTCAAAGATGTTAGAAAGTGGATCGTTTTTTTAATGAATGACGGCTGCTCAGCCAGAACTGTAAATAGGAAATTATCTTCTTTGAAATCCTTTTTTAAATATTTGTTGAGAGAATCGCTAATACAACAAAATCCGATGGATAGAGTTGTTGGGCCTAGGCAAGGGAAGAAGCTTCCTGATTTTGTTGCCGAGCACAGTATGCGATTGCTTCAGGAAATTGATTTTGGTGAAGGATTCGAAGGGATTCGAGACAGATTAGTTGTTGAATTGTTTTATCATACTGGCATGCGTTTATCAGAATTGATGAATTTAAAAGTGTCGAGTTTTGATCGTTCAGCATCTGTTGTTCGAGTTTTAGGTAAAAGAAATAGGGAGAGAATTATTCCTGTTAGTAGTAATCTCGAAACACTTCTTGATGAGTATCTGGAAGTTAGAGAAGGAGTTTTGGAAGATGGGAGTGATTTTCTTTTTGTAACTAAAAAGGGGGTGCCTGTATACGAAAAATTGTTGTACAGAATCGTGACAAAACATTTGTCAAAGATCACAACGCTTTCAAAAAAGAGTCCTCACGTGTTGCGACACACATTTGCAACACATTTGCTTAATAATGGAGCTGAGTTGAATGCTATAAAAGAGTTGTTGGGACATTCTAATTTGTCTGCAACTCAAATATACACTCATACAAGCTTCGAGAGGTTAAACGATATTTATAAACAGGCTCACCCCAGAGCATAAAACTTGGAGGATAGAGTATGAAAGTAAACATTCAGGCAGTCGGTTTTGTTGCAAATATTAAGTTGGAGACATTTATTCAAAGTAAATTGAATAAATTGCTGAAGTACGATGATGATGTTATTGGAGTAGAGGTCTTTCTTCGTTTGGAAAAATCAAATTCAATTGATAATAGAATTGTTGAAATTAGTTTAGATATAAAGGGTGCTGATTTATTTGCAAAAAAGCAAAGTCAAACCTTTGAAGAGTCGGCTGATTTGGTTGTGGAAGCTCTTCGTCGCCAGCTAAAAAAACACAAAGAGAAGCTTCGTGCAAAATAATCGTAAAAAATACGCAATTCGCTTGCGATAAATTTAAAATGTTTTTACATTTGCAGACCATTTGTGAGGGAATTGTATGTCCTGATGCGAATGGTCTGTTAATTGCCAGTGTAGCTCAGTTGGTCAGAGCAGCTGATTTGTAATCAGCAGGTCGTCGGTTCGAATCCGGCCACCGGCTCTTTTTATTGAATTTATTATTGGGGAGATACCAAAGTGGCCAACTGGGGCGGACTGTAACTCCGCTGACTTTGTCTTCGTAGGTTCGAATCCTGCTCTCCCCACAGTGAATTTTTCATGAAACTTTTGTTTTGTGATTATGCGGGAATAGCTCAGTTGATAGAGCATCAGCCTTCCAAGCTGAGGGTCGCGAGTTTGAGTCTCGTTTCCCGCTCAAATTGTTTTGCCGTTGTAGCTCAGGGGTAGAGCGTTTCCTTGGTAAGGAAGAGGTCATGAGTTCAAATCTCATCAATGGCTCAAGAAAATATAAAATATTGTTTTAATTGTTGTCTAATCATTAATTAACTTTTCGAGTTATGGCTAAAGAACATTTTGATAGGTCAAAACCACACGTAAA
Source organism: Labilibaculum sp. DW002 (assembly GCF_029029525.1). Taxonomy (NCBI): domain Bacteria; kingdom Pseudomonadati; phylum Bacteroidota; class Bacteroidia; order Marinilabiliales; family Marinifilaceae; genus Paralabilibaculum; species Paralabilibaculum antarcticum. Next base: position 288,366 of record NZ_JAKJSC010000002.1, read on the forward strand.
TATTGGTACTATCGGTCACGTTGACCACGGTAAAACTACCTTAACTGCTGCTATTACAACTGTATTGGCAAATAGAGGTCTTTCTGAGGTTGCATCTTTCGATTCTATCGATAATGCTCCAGAGGAAAAAGAGAGAGGTATTACTATTAATACTGCTCACGTAGAATATCAAACAGCTAATCGTCACTATGCGCACGTTGACTGTCCAGGTCACGCGGATTACGTGAAGAATATGGTAACTGGTGCTGCTCAGATGGACGGTGCTATTCTTGTTTGTGCTGCTACTGATGGTCCTATGCCACAAACTCGCGAGCATATCCTATTGGCTCGTCAGGTAAACGTTCCTAAAATCGTTGTTTTCTTGAATAAAGTTGACATGGTTGATGATGAGGAAATGCTTGAGCTAGTTGAAATGGAAGTTCGTGAACTTTTAGATTTCTACGAGTTTGATGGTGATAACACTCCTATCATTGCTGGATCTGCTCTAGGTGGATTGAACGGTGAGCCTGAGTGGGAAGAGAAGATCATGGAGCTTATGGAAGCTGTTGATACTTGGATTCCACTTCCTCCACGTGATGTAGATAAGGCGTTTTTGATGCCAGTTGAGGATGTATTCTCTATTACTGGTCGTGGTACTGTTGCTACAGGTCGTATCGAAACTGGTATTGTAAAAACTGGTGAGGAGCTTCAGATTATCGGTCTTGGTGCTGAAGGAATGAAGACTGTTTGTACTGGTGTTGAGATGTTTCGTAAGATTCTTGACGAAGGTCAAGCTGGTGATAACGTAGGTATCTTGCTAAGAGGTATTGATAAAGCTGCTATCAAACGTGGTATGGTTATCTGTCACCCTAACACTATCAAGCCTCATACTAAGATTAAAGCTGAGGTTTATGTATTGAAAAAAGAAGAAGGTGGACGTCACACTCCATTCCATAACAAATACCGTCCTCAGTTCTATATCAGAACTCTTGATGTAACTGGTGAGATTACTCTTCCAGAAGGTGTTGAGATGGTAATGCCAGGTGATAACGTTACTATCAACGTTGAGTTGATTACTCCAGTAGCTTGTGACTTAGGTCTACGTTTCGCTATCCGTGAAGGTGGTAGAACAGTGGGTGCAGGTCAGATTACTGAAATTGTAGAGTAATTTTGATATAAAGAGTGATTCGTTTTTCGAATCACTCTTCTTTACGGGTGTAGCTCAGTTGGCAGAGCACTGGTCTCCAAAACCAGGTGTCGGGAGTTCGAGTCTCTCCACCCGTGCCAAAGACAAACAAGCCTTATGAAATTAGTAAATTATATTAAAGACGTTTATAACGAACTTACACAGAAAGTATCGTGGCCGTCATGGTCTGAACTTCAAAGCAGTGCTATCGTAGTAATGATAGCTTCAGCAATTATTGCAACTGCAATTTCCGTAATGGATTTGGGGTTTAAGAGTTTGATGGACACTGTATATAGTATGTTTTACTAATCACTGAAAAATTAAGATGGCAGAAATTGAAAAGAAATGGTATGTTCTACGGGCTGTAGGAGGAAAAGAAAAGAAGGTCCAAGAGTATATCTTAAGTGAGATTTCTAATCTTGGTCTTCAGGATTACGTATCACAGGTTCTCATTCCAACCGAGAAAGTGTTTGTGGTGCGCAACGGTAAAAAAATTAGCAAGGAAAGAATTTTCTTACCAGGCTATGTTTTAATCGAAGCTGCATTGACAGGCGAAATTCCTCACATCCTTCGTAGTGTTACGAATGTGATTGGCTTCCTGGGGGATACTAAAGGCGGCGACCCGTCTCCATTGCGACAATCAGAAGTGAATCGTATTTTGGGTAAGGTTGACGAACTTACTAATAAAGATGAGGAAATTAGTGTTCCTTATTTTGTTGGCGAGTCGGTAAATGTGACTGATGGACCATTTAATGGTTTTACTGGTGTGATAGAAGAGGTTAATGCAGAGAAGAGAAAACTGAAAGTTATGGTTAAGATCTTCGGACGTAAGACTCCTCTTGAATTAAGTTTCATGCAAGTAGAAAAAGAATAAGAAACCTTTAGAAAAGTAAAACTATGGCTAAAGAAGTAGCAGGATTAATAAAGTTGCAGATCAAAGGTGGTGCTGCAAATCCTTCACCTCCAGTAGGACCAGCATTAGGTGCTAAGGGAGTAAATATTATGGATTTCTGTAAGCAATTCAATGCTAGAACTCAAGATATGGCTGGAAAAGTTGTTCCAGTTGTAATCACTGTTTACAATGATAGTTCTTTTGAATTTATTACAAAAACTCCTCCTGTTGCTGTTCAGGTTTTGGAAGCTGCAAAATTGAAATCAGGTTCTGCGGAATCAAACCGTGTTAAGGTTGGTTCAATTACTTGGGAACAAGTAAGAGCTATCGCAGAAGGAAAGATGAAAGATTTAAATGCTTTTGAAGTTGAAAGCGCTATGAGTATGGTAGCTGGAACAGCAAGAAGTATGGGTGTCACTATTTCAGGTGATAGTCCGCTTAATCAATAATTTTTAATACTGCATTTAAAATGAGTATAACAAAGAATAGAAAGTTAGCTTTAGAAAAAGTCGAGGCAGATAAGATCTATACTATCGACGAAGCAGCAGCATTGGTTAAGGAGATTACTACAACTAAATTTGACGCTTCAGTGGACATGGATGTTCGCTTAGGAGTTGACCCTAGAAAAGCGAATCAAATGGTTCGTGGAGTGGTAACTCTACCTCACGGTACTGGTAAGAATGTTCGTGTTTTAGTACTTTGTACTCCTGATAAGGAAGAAGAAGCTAAAGCTGCAGGCGCTGACTATGTTGGGCTTGACGAATTTATTGCTAAGATCAAAGGAGGATGGACTGATATTGATGTTATCATTACAATGCCAACTGTTATGGCTAAAGTAGGTGCACTAGGACGTGTATTAGGCCCACGTGGTTTAATGCCAAACCCTAAGAGTGGTACTGTAACTATGGACATTGCTAAAGCTGTTAACGAAGTTAAGGCTGGTAAGATTGATTTCAAGGTCGACAAATATGGTATTATTCATTCATCAGTTGCTAAGGTATCTTTTGAAGCAGATAAAATCAAAGATAATGCTAAAGAATTTGTAGGTATTATCAACAAGTTGAAGCCATCTGCAGCAAAAGGGACTTACATCAAGAGTGTATACCTGTCAAGTACAATGAGTGTAGGAATTCAGATTGATCCTAAATCACTTATTGACTAATCAAATTTTTTTTTAATCGAGACCTTGGTAATCATGAAAAAGGAAGACAAAATTCAGATTATTGATAGCTTGACAGAACAAATCAACGCATCAAACCATTTTTATCTAGCTGACACTTCAGGAATGGATGCTGAAACAACTTCTGCTTTACGTAGAGCTTGTTTCGAAAAAGATGTTAAGTTGCTTGTTGTGAAGAATACACTTCTTCGAATTGCTTTGGAAAAAGCAGAAGGTGAATTTGACGGTTTAACGGAATCATTAAAAGGTGCTACATCTTTAATGTTAACAGAAACTGGAAATGTACCTGCAAAGCTTATCAAAGAGTTCCGTAAGGGACATGATAAACCTATCCTGAAGGCGGCCTACGTTGAAGAGTCGATTTATATTGGAGACAATGAGTTGGAAGCTCTTTGTACTATCAAGTCTAAGGAAGAACTTATTGGTGATATTATTGCAGCATTGCAATCTCCAATCAAGACTGTTATTTCTTCGTTGGAATCAGGAAAGAACATTCTAGCTGGTGTTGTTAAGACACTTGCAGAAAAAGAGTAATATATTTAGAGTATTTTAATTTTAAAAAATAAATCAAAATGGCAGATTTAAATAAGTTTGCAGAAGAATTAGTTAATTTGACTGTTAAGGAAGTAAGTGAATTAGCTACAATCTTAAAAGAGGAGTACGGAATTGAGCCAGCTGCAGCAGCAGTTGTAGTTGCTGGTGGTGGTGCTGAAGGTGGTGCTGCTGAGCAGACTGAATTCGACGTAATTCTTAAAGCAGCAGGTGGATCTAAGCTAGCTGTTGTAAAATTGGTTAAGGAATTAACTGGTCTTGGACTTAAGGATGCTAAGGCTGCAGTTGACGCTGCACCAGCTCCATTGAAAGAGAAAGTTTCTAAAGAAGAAGCTGAAGCATTAAAAGCACAATTAGAAGAAGCTGGAGCTGAAGTTGAACTTAAATAGAAGCGCTAAGACCTTTAAATAAGGTTATTCTTGGTTTAGAGTTTCATTAATTTGGAACTCTAAGCCTTTTTGTTGTTTATTATTGTTTAGGTTCAATTAATTTCAAGTAAATGTCTTCAAATACTATTAGTCAAAGAATTAGTTTTGCTTCGAATAAAGATCAGTTTTTATATCCTGACTTTTTGGAAGTACAATTAAAATCTTTTCAAGACTTTTTTCAGTTGGAAACAATTTCTGAAAAAAGAAAGAGCGAAGGATTATTTAAGGTATTTAGTGAGAATTTCCCAATTACAGATACGAGAAACAATTTCGTATTGGAATTTCTTGACTATTTTGTTGATCCACCACGTTACTCTATCGAAGAGTGTATTGAACGAGGCCTTAGTTATAGTGTGCCCCTTAAAGCCAAACTAAAGCTATATTGTACAGATCCTGAGCATGAGGATTTTGATACAGTTATTCAAGATGTATATCTTGGAACAGTTCCTTACATGACCGAAAAAGGTACATTTGTTATCAATGGTGCAGAACGTGTTGTTGTTTCTCAGCTTCACCGTTCACCAGGTGTATTCTTCGGACAAAGTTTACATACCAACGGAACTAAGTTATATTCCGCTCGTATTATTCCTTTCAAAGGATCATGGATCGAGTTTGCTACTGACATTAATAATGTCATGTATGCTTATATCGACCGTAAGAAAAAGCTTCCTGTTACCACTCTGTTAAGATCGATTGGTTTCGAAAGCGATAAAGAAATTCTTGAGATCTTTGATCTCGCTGATGAGATTAAAGTTTCAAAAACCGGACTTAAAAAAGTTGTCGGTCGTAAACTTGCCGCTCGTGTTCTTAAATCTTGGATTGAAGACTTCGTAGATGAGGATACAGGAGAGGTTGTTTCTATCGAACGTAACGAAGTTATCATCGATAGAGAAACTATAATTGAACCAGAACACATAGAAGAAATTCTTGAGTCAGGTGCTAAGACTATCTTATTACACAAGGAGCAGCAAAATCTTGCTGACTATGCGATTATTTATAATACGTTGCAGAAAGACCCTTGTAACTCTGAGAAAGAAGCAGTTCTTCATATCTATCGTCAATTAAGAAACTCTGAGCCACCAGATGAGGCGACAGCTCGTGATGTAATTGATAAGTTGTTCTTCTCTGACAAACGTTACGATTTAGGTGATGTTGGTCGTTACAGAATCAACAAAAAACTTGGTTTAAATACTGATGGTGATACTAAAGTATTGACTAAGGAAGATATTATAGAAATTATCAAGTACCTTATTAAGCTATTGAATGCGCGTACTGATGTGGATGATATTGACCACTTGAGTAACCGTCGTGTTCGTACCGTAGGGGAACAATTATATAGTCAGTTTGGTGTTGGTTTAGCTCGTATGGCGCGTACTATTCGTGAAAGAATGAATGTTCGTGATAACGAGGTATTTACTCCAATTGACTTGATTAACTCGAAGACTTTGTCTTCAGTTATCAATTCATTCTTCGGAACAAATGCTTTATCTCAGTTTATGGATCAAACGAATCCACTTGCCGAGGTAACTCATAAAAGAAGAATGTCAGCTCTTGGACCAGGTGGTCTGTCTCGTGAGAGAGCAGGTTTCGAGGTTCGAGATGTTCACTATACTCACTATGGTCGTTTATGTCCTATTGAAACACCAGAGGGACCAAATATTGGTTTGATCTCTTCTTTATGTGTTTTCGCTAAGATTAATGATCTTGGGTTTATTGAAACACCATACCGTAAGGTTGTGGATGGGAAAGTTGATCTTAGTCACGAAGGTGTAGGTTATTTATCTGCAGAAGAGGAAGAAGGATTGACTATTGCACAAGCAAATGCTCCACTGAATGAAGATGGTTCATTTGTAAATGCAAAAGCAAAATCACGTAAAGATGGTGACTTCCCATTTGAAGAGATTGAGAATTTAGATTTGATGGACGTTGCGCCTAATCAGATTGCTTCTATGGCGGCTTCTTTGATTCCGTTCCTTGAGCATGATGATGCCAACCGTGCTTTGATGGGATCGAATATGATGCGTCAGGCTGTTCCTGTAATCAAACCTGAATCTCCAGTTGTAGGTACTGGTCTTGAGGCAACTGTTGCTAAGGACTCCCGTACTCAGATTGTAGCTGAAAGAAATGGTGTTGTTGAATTTGTTGATGCAACAAAAATTGTAATCGCTTACGAAAGAAGCGAAAATGAAGCATTTGTGAGTTTTGAATCAAATGTTGTCACTTACAATTTACCAAAATATCAAAAAACAAACCAGGGAACTACTATTGACCTTAAGCCTATTGTAGCTAAAGGTGACAAGTTAGTTAAAGGCCAAATCCTGACTGATGGATATGGTACACAAACTGGTGAGTTAGCACTTGGTCGTAACCTTAAGGTGGCATTTATGCCTTGGAAAGGTTATAACTATGAGGATGCGATTGTAATTTCTGAGCGTATTGTTAAGGATGATGTATTTACTTCAATTCACGTTGATGAATATACTCTTGAAGTACGTGACACGAAGCGTGGTATGGAAGAATTAACTTCTGATATTCCTAACGTAAGTGAGGAAGCTACACGTAACCTTGATGAAAATGGTTTGATTCGTATTGGTGCGAATGTAGAACCAGGCGATATCCTTATCGGTAAGATTACTCCTAAAGGAGAATCTGATCCTTCTCCAGAAGAGAAATTGCTTCGTGCAATTTTCGGTGATAAAGCAGGTGATGTAAAAGATGCATCTCTTAAAGCTTCACCTTCACTTCGTGGTGTTGTGATTGAGAAGAAATTATTCTCTCGTGCCGTGCGCGATCGTAAGTCGAAGCAAAGTGATAAGCCATTATTGCAGAAACTTGATGAAGAGCTAGAACAGCGTATTCATGAATTGAAGAATAGGTTAATAGATAAGTTATTCATTTTAGTAAACGGAAAAACTTCACAAGGTGTTAAGGATTATTTGAGTGTTGACTTGATTCCTAAAGGCGTTAAGTTTACTCAGAAATTATTAATGGAGATTAATTACCTTCAGGTTGACCCTAATAAGTGGACTACTGATAAGGAAAAGAATGAAACCATTAAGACCTTACTGCATAATTACGTTATTAAGTACAAAGAACTTGATAGTGCAAGTAAGCGTAAAAAATACAATGTTACTATCGGAGATGAAATGCCAGTAGGTATCATCCAAATGGCTAAGGTTTATGTTGCTAAAAAACGTAAGCTTCAGATTGGTGATAAGATGGCAGGTCGTCACGGTAATAAAGGTATTGTTTCACGTGTTGTTCGTCAGGAAGATATGCCATTCCTTGAGGATGGAACTACTGTTGACATTTGCTTGAACCCACTTGGTGTACCATCTCGTATGAATCTTGGGCAGGTTTTCGAAACCGTTCTTGGATGGGCTGGTATTGAACTAGGGTTGAAGTTTGCGACACCGATTTTCGATGGTGCAAGTCTAGACGAAATTACTGCATATACTGACAAAGCTGGTGTTCCTGCTTTCGGTAAAGCTTACCTTCATGATGGAGGTACTGGTGTAAGATTTGATCAGCCTGCTACGGTTGGTGTTATCTACATGCTGAAACTAGGTCACATGGTTGATGATAAGATGCACGCGCGTTCTATCGGTCCTTATTCTCTGATTACTCAGCAACCACTTGGTGGTAAGGCTCAGTTTGGTGGTCAGCGTTTTGGAGAGATGGAGGTTTGGGCTCTTGAGGCCTTTGGTGCTGCCCATATTCTACAGGAAATCTTGACTATTAAGTCGGATGATGTGATGGGTAGAGCGAAAGCTTATGAAGCTATCGTTAAAGGTGAACCTATGCCAGCTCCAGGTATTCCTGAATCTCTAAACGTGTTATTACACGAATTAAGAGGTCTTGGCTTGAGCGTTAAATTAGTATAAGCCTTATATAGAAAGTGAATGTTGGTTCTTCCGACATTCACTTTTCATGAATCAATTTGTTAATATCCTAATTTTCAATATATGGCATTCAGAAGAGATAACAAAGTAAAGAGTAATTTTACAAAAATCTCTATCAGTCTTGCTTCTCCTGAGGAGATCTTAGAAAGATCCAGTGGTGAAGTTTTAAAGCCTGAAACCATCAACTATCGTACTTATAAGCCAGAACGTGACGGTTTATTCTGTGAAAGAATTTTCGGTCCTGTGAAGGATTATGAGTGTCATTGTGGTAAATACAAGCGTATCCGTTACCGTGGTATTGTTTGTGACCGATGTGGTGTTGAGGTAACCGAGAAAAAAGTACGTCGTGAGCGTATGGGGCACATCCAGTTGGTTGTACCTGTAGCACATATTTGGTATTTTAAATCGTTGCCAAATAAAATTGGTTACCTTTTAGGTTTACCAACAAAAAAATTAGATACTATCATTTATTACGAACGTTATGTCGTAATTAACCCAGGTGTAAAAGCCGCTGATGGTGTCAATTACCTTGATTTCCTAACAGAAGAAGAATATTTAGATATTCTTGATGAACTTCCAATGGAAAATCAATTCCTAGATGATGAAGATCCAAATAAGTTTATTGCTAAAATGGGTGCTGATGCACTTTGCAGTTTATTATCACGTTTAGATCTTGATTCATTATCATATGAGTTACGTCATAAGGCTAACACTGAGACTTCACAGCAGCGTAAAAACGAAGCTTTGAAACGTCTTCAAGTTGTTGGTGCTTTCCGTGATTCAAAGGAAGTAAACAATCCAGAATGGATGGTTGTTAAAGTTGTTCCTGTAATTCCACCAGAATTACGTCCATTGGTTCCATTGGATGGTGGTCGTTTCGCAACTTCTGACTTGAATGACCTTTACCGTCGTGTAATCATTCGTAACAACCGTCTGAAAAGATTAATCGAAATCAAAGCTCCGGAAGTAATTTTACGTAACGAGAAACGTATGCTTCAGGAAGCTGTAGATTCACTATTTGATAACTCACGTAAATCTAATGCGGTTAAGACAGAAAACAACCGTCCTTTGAAATCTCTTTCAGATTCATTGAAAGGTAAGCAAGGTCGTTTCCGTCAGAATCTATTGGGTAAGCGTGTTGACTATTCTGCTCGTTCGGTAATTGTTGTAGGTCCGGATTTGGAAATGCACGAGTGTGGTATCCCTAAGGATATGGCTGCTGAACTTTATAAGCCTTTCGTTATTCGTAAGCTTATTGAGCGTGGAATTGTAAAGACTGTTAAGTCGGCTAAGAAAATCGTAGATCGTAAAGATCCTGTGGTTTGGGATATCCTTGAGAATGTATTGAAAGGACATCCGGTACTACTTAACCGTGCTCCTACGCTTCACCGTTTGGGTATCCAGTCTTTCCAACCAAAACTTATTGAAGGAAAAGCGATTCGTCTTCATCCTCTTGCATGTACCGGTTTCAATGCCGATTTTGATGGTGACCAGATGGCGGTTCACTTGCCTTTAGGTAATGAAGCTGTTCTTGAGGCTCAGATGTTAATGTTGTGTTCTCACAATATTCTGAATCCTGCCAATGGTACTCCAATTACTGTTCCATCTCAGGATATGGTACTTGGTCTTTACTATATTACAAAGGCTAGAACAGGTTGTAAAGGTGAAGGTATTACTTTCTACTCAGCGGAAGAGGCAATGATTGCTTTTAATGAAAAAGCCGTTGATCTTCATGCTAAGATTAAAGTAAAAGTTAAGGATCTTAATGAAAATGACGAATTGGTTGACACTATTGTTGAGACAACTATTGGTCGTATCATCGTAAATGAGTGTACTCCTGCACAAGCTGGTTTCTTAAACCAACTGATTACAAAGAGAGCTCTACGTGATATCATTGGATACGTTTATAAGAAGTGTGGTGTTCACGCTACTGCTAAATTCCTTGATGATATTAAAAACTTAGGTTACCGTAAAGCATTCGAAGGTGGACTATCGTTTAACCTTTCTGATGTTAAAGTTCCTGATGAGAAAGAAGGAATGGTAGCTGACGGTTACGCGCAAGTTGAAGAAGTATTGAATAACTATAATATGGGTTTCATTACGAACAACGAGCGTTACAACCAGATTATTGATATCTGGACGCATGTAAATGCTAATCTGACTCAAACATTGATGACTCAGTTGGAAAACGATAACCAAGGTTTCAACTCTGTATATATGATGCTTGATTCTGGTGCTCGTGGATCGCGAGAGCAGATTCGTCAGTTGGGTGGTATGCGTGGTTTGATGGCTAAGCCTCAGAAATCTGGAGCTAAAGGTGGTCAGATTATTGAGAATCCAATTCTTTCAAACTTTAAGGAAGGTCTTTCTGTACTTGAGTACTTTATTTCTACTCACGGTGCGCGTAAAGGTCTTGCGGATACGGCACTTAAAACAGCCGATGCGGGTTACTTAACTCGTCGTTTGGTTGATGTTGCTCAGGATGTTATTATTCATGAAGCTGATTGTGGTACATTAAGAGGTCTTTCTGCATCTGCAATTAAGAATCAGGAAGATGTTGTAGCATCACTTTTCGAAAGAATTTTAGGTCGTACAACTGTTCACGATGTTTTCCATCCATTAACTGGTGAGCTACTTGTAGCTTCAGGTATGGAGATTACAGAGGAAATTGCTGAAGCTATTGAAACTTCTCCAGTTGAAACTGTTGAGATTCGTTCAGTATTAACTTGTGAAGCTCGTCAGGGTGTTTGTGCTAAATGTTATGGACGTAACCTTGCTAGTGGTGAACTGGTTCAAAAAGGTGAAGCTGTCGGTGTAATTGCTGCACAGTCAATCGGTGAGCCGGGTACACAGTTAACACTTCGTACTTTCCACGTAGGGGGTACCGCGGGTAACGTATCTGCAGAAAACTCGGTTGTTTCTAAATACGATGGTATTGCAGAGTTCGAAGAATTAAGAACTGTTTCGCATACTTCTGAAGATGGAAAAACTTATGATGTTGTAATCGGTCGTTTGGCTGAATTACGTATCATCGATAAGAATACAAATATTGCAGTATCTACACATACTATTCCTTACGGTTCTAAACTGTTTATTAAGGATGGTGTTGATGTTTCAAAAGAAGAATTGATTTGTGAGTGGGATCCATATAATGCCATGATCATCTCTGAATTCTCAGGTAAGATTTCATTCGATAACTTGATTGAAGGTGTTACTTATAATGAGGAGTCTGATGAAGCAACAGGTTTTGCTGAGAAAGTAATTATCGAATCTAAGGATAAAGCTAAGAATGCAAGTGTTAGAATCTTAGGAGCTGACGGTGAAATTCTTAAATCTTATAACTTACCAGTAGGTGCTCACGTTTCTGTAAACGAAGGTGACATGATTACTATTGGTCAATCAGTTGTTAAGATTCCTAGAAACGTTGGTAAGACGGGTGATATTACCGGGGGGCTTCCTCGTGTTACTGAGTTGTTTGAGGCTCGTAACCCATCTAATCCAGCAGTTGTTTCTGAGATTGACGGTGAAATTACTTTCGGTAAGATCAAGCGTGGTAATCGTGAGGTTATTGTAACTTCAAGAACAGGTCAGGAGAAGAAGTACTTAGTACCTCTATCTAAGCAAATGCTTGTTCAAGAGAACGATTACATTAGAGCTGGTACACCACTTTCTGATGGTGCTACTACACCTGCTGATATCTTAGCAATTAAAGGTCCTACAAAAGTTCAGGAATATATCGTGAACGAAGTACAGGATGTATACCGTATGCAGGGTGTGAAGATTAACGATAAGCACTTTGAAATTATCGTTCGTCAGATGATGCGTAAGGTTGTTATTGCTGATCCGGGAGATACAACTTTCTTGGAGAAACAAATCGTTGATAAACAAGCATTCATGCTTGAGAACGATGAGATTTTCGGTAAAAAAGTTGTTGTTGATGCTGGAGATTCTAACGAATTAGTATCAGGACAGATTGTTACTGCCAGACAATTACGTGATGTGAATTCAGTATTGAAGCGTAAGGATATGAAATTAGTTGTTGCTCGTGATGTTATCGCAGCTACTTCTACTCAGATTCTACAGGGTATTACCCGTGCGTCACTTCAAACTCGATCATTTATTTCAGCTGCTTCTTTCCAGGAGACAACTAAAGTATTGAACGAGGCTGCAATTCGTGGTAAGGTTGATCAACTTGAAGGATTGAAAGAGAACGTTATTTGCGGTCACTTAATTCCTGCTGGTACTGGTCTTCGCGACTACAAAGACATCGTTGTTGGAGCTAAAGAAGATTACGAAAAACTTCTTGCTAATACATCTACAGAAGAGTAAAAATCTCTTACTAAATACGAAGGCTGTTTCATTTATTGAAACAGCCTTTTTTTATTTTCTATTTAATCGTAATCAGGAATATTTTCATAATTTAGCAGTACAAGAAGTAACCAAAAAATTAAAGAGCAATTATGAGCGATAAGAAACCATCGAATCAAATCGATATTCAACTTAGCGAAGAAGTTGCACAGGGAACGTATTCAAATCTAGCTGTAATTACACATTCAAGCTCTGAATTTGTAGTTGATTTTGTACGCATTATGCCTGGAGTGCCTAAGGCGGATGTAAAGTCAAGAGTTATTCTAACACCTGAGCATGCAAAGCGCTTGATGTTGGCTTTACAGGATAATATTAACAAGTTTGAGTCTATGAATGGACCTATTAAAAATGTTGATGGTGGACAAGGACCACAAGGACCAATTATACCAATGGGATTTGGGCCAACAGGACAAGCATAGACTTCAGATAAATTATTGAAAGAACCGGAAAGCACAAATGCTTTTCGGTTTTCTTATTTAACGGGTACTTGTTCTGTATTAATTGTTGATGTCTTTCTGCTTTTAAAGTGAAAGAGTAGATAAATTCCAAGAGCAATTCCTAGTCCTAGAATATAGCCTATTTCGGGAGTTATGGCTAAACCTCCATTTTTATAAGGGGCTACAAATAAATAGGTAAAACAAATGGCGGTCATAAACACAGCAGGTATGCTAAGATAGAAATGATTCTTTCCTTCTTTAGCAAGATACATTGCTGCTGTCCAGAGCATGACCATCGATAAGATTTGATTAGACAAACCGAGATATTTCCAAATAGTAGAAAAATCTAGCTGAGATAAAAGAAAACCAATTACAAAAAGAGGAATTGAAACAATTAATCTACTTTGTATTGAACTTTGCTTGTACTTAAAAATATCAGCTATAGTTAAGCGTGCGCTTCTAAAGGCTGTATCACCTGTAGTTATAGGACAAGCAATTACACCAATAATAGCGAATATTGCTCCGATTTTCCCTAACCAAGTATTGCAAATTTCATTAACCACCCATGCCGGATTATGGCCTGATGTAAGTGTATCATTTAAGGCATAAGTATCACCAAAGAAATTCATAGCCGCAGTTGCCCAAATAATTGCTACGATTCCCTCAGCTATCATCGCTCCAAAGAACACAGGTCGTCCGTAGCTCTCCTTTTTCATACATCTCGCCATCATTGGAGATTGAGTGGAGTGAAATCCGGAAATAGCACCACATGAAATAACGATAAACATCATAGGGTAGAGGATATTCTGGCTGGGGTTAACATGTAGATTTTTTAATTGGAGAATAGAAATTTCATTTAATTGGAGGCTTCCATTAAAGGATTTATAGATCATTATTCCTGCAATACTAATTGCCATTAGTAAGAGGGCTGCACCAAAAATGGGATATATTTTGCCAATGATTTTATTTATTGGAAGGAGGGTAGCAAGTAAATAGTATGCGAATATTCCATACAACCACCAGTTTAAACCGCCACCGGTTAAATCTTTTAATAAGCCAGCAGGACCAGTAACAAAAGCTACACCTACGAATATCAGTAATAGAATGGTAAAAAGTCTGATGAAGTTTTGAATGCCAGAACCTAAATATTTACCTACAATTTCAGGAAGTGAGGCACCATCATTTCGAATGGATAACATCCCTGAAAAGTAATCGTGAACAGCACCCATGAAAATGCATCCAAAAACGATCCAAATGTATGCTATTGGGCCATACATTGCCCCTAATATGGCACCGAAAATAGGACCTAAACCAGCAATGTTTAAAAATTGAATGGTAAACATTTTCCAGCTAGGCATAGGAATAAAATCAACTCCATCTTCTAAGCGGACTACTGGTGTTTTTACATTGTTATTTGCTCCAAAGAAACGTTCTATGAATTTACCGTAAAAAAAATAGCTAAGTACTAAGGTGATAATTGCAGCTAAGAATGTGATCATGTTTTTACTAGTTGAGTAATTTATTAGCAAATTTATAATTTTATATGAAAAAGTATTTGATATTGATATCGACTTGAAAGGAAAAAATAGTTGTTATATTTCCTTTAGGAATTGTACGAAATGTTAAAATTAAACAGAATTGTGTTGATGAATTTGTTTTTAAAACCATTAATAATAAAAATATCACAGCATTGATATCGGTAAAGTGTTAAAAATTAGGACGATAATAATCTTAGCGCTATGGTTTCCGATATCGATTTCGGTATTTTATTGCTAACTATTAATCTGTTTTTTAACTCACAATCTAGATTTGTTTTAAGTACTCTAATCTTTATATTTGCTAAGCTCAGAATTAAAGAATTCAATTATTAAATGAGCAAACCTGAATAAGGAAATAACAATTAGTGATTAGACGGTTTAAATGACTTAAAATCTTTACTCGAAGCTATTGGGTGGGAAAGTTTGTTGTGATAAACCAGAATCAATTACAGATGATAAAACATATAACAATGAAAGGATTAAAAATTGTTGTTCTTGCTAAGCAGGTTCCTGATACTCGTAATGTTGGGAAAGATGCTATGAAAGCTGATGGAACTGTGAACAGAGCTGTTTTGCCTGCTATCTTCAATCCTGAAGATTTAAATGCACTTGAGCAAGCATTGCGCTTAAAAGATAAATACCCTGGAACTGAGATTACTATTTTGACAATGGGACCAGGTAGAGCTGCTGAAATTATTCGCGAAGGTTTATACCGTGGGGCTGATAATGGTATCCTTTTATCTGACCGTGCTTTTGCTGGATCTGATACTTTAGCAACTTCTTACGCTTTGTCTTGTACTCTAAAGAAAATGGGTAAGATTGATATTATCATTGCAGGTCGTCAGGCTATTGATGGTGATACAGCTCAGGTTGGACCTCAGGTTGCCGAAAAATTAGCTATACCACAAATTACTTATGCTGAAGATGTAATTTCTGCAGAAAAGGGTAAAATTGTAGTTAAGCGTCGTTTAGAGCGTGGTGTTGAAACTGTTGAAGGTACTCTTCCAATGGTTGTAACAGTAAACGCTTCTGCTCCCGATTGTCGCCCACGTAACGCGAAGTTTGTAATGAAATACAAGCACGCAAGAGCGGTTTCTGAAATGCAGGATGCTGACGAAGATTATATCGCATTGCACAACAACCGTCCTTACCTAAATATTGGTGAGTGGAGTGTGAACGATATCGACACTAAAGCTGAAGAACTTGGTTTAACTGGATCACCAACAAAGGTAAAAGCGATTGAAAATGTCGTGTTCCAAGCTAAAGAAGCTAAAGTACTTGAGCCTAGCGATGCTGATATGGATGAACTAATGAAAGAGTTAATTGCTAATCATACTATTGGTTAATCGATTGGTTTTTCCTATCATTTCAATGTAGAATTTTAAAATTAAGAACCGTGAATAACGTATTTGTATATTGCGAAATAGAAGAGGGACAGATTGCTGATGTAAGTCTTGAACTTTTAACTAAAGGTAGATCGCTAGCTGATGATTTGAAGTGTAACCTGGAAGCGATTGTAATTGGCGCCGATCTTAAAGGTGTTGAGAAACAAATTATCCCTTTTGGTGTTGATACTTTATGGATGGCTGACGATAAACGTCTTTATCCATACACAACTTTACCTCATACCTCAATCATTGTAAAATTATTTGAAGAAGAGAAACCACAAATCGCTTTGATGGGTGCTACTAGCATCGGTCGTGATTTGGGGCCTCGTGTATCTTCTGCACTTCACTCAGGTCTAACTGCTGACTGTACGAGTTTGATCATTGGTGATCATACTGATAAGAAGAACAAAAAGGATTATAAAGATCTTTTGTATCAGATTCGTCCTGCTTTCGGTGGTAATATTGTTGCTACAATTATTAACCCAGACTGTCGTCCACAAATGGCTACAGTGCGTGAGGGTGTAATGAAGAAAGAGATCCGTTCTGAAGCCTACAAAGGAAAAGTTAAGAATATCGAAGTTGCTAAATACTTGAACGATACAGATTTTGTTGTGAAAGTTATTGAGCGTCATATGGAAGCTTCAAAAGTAAACATCAAAAATGCAGGTATTGTAGTTGCTGGTGGTTATGGTGTTGGTTCAAAAGAAAACTTCGATAAGTTATACGAACTAGCTGATGTTATTGGTGGTGAAGTAGGTGCTTCTCGTGCGGCAGTAGATGCTGGTTATGCTTCTCACGAACGTCAAATTGGTCAAACAGGTGTTACTGTACGTCCTAAGTTATATATTGCTTGTGGTATTTCTGGTCAGATTCAACATACAGCAGGTATGGAAGAATCAGCAATGGTTATTGCGATCAATACGGACAAGAATGCTCCAATCAACAATTTCGCTGACTATGTGATTACAGGTGATATTGCTGATGTTGTGCCTAAGATGATCAAGAAGTACAAAGAGAATACCAAGTAATCGTACTTCCAATTTGTATTTAAGCTTGAATTATTAACAAAAAAACATCCAAAAGAAATGGCTAATTTCTATACAGATAACGAGGACATGAAGTTCCATTTGGAACACCCGTTAATGAAAAAAATTGTTGCGCTTAAAGAGCGTGGCTTCGAAGATAAAGATAAGTATGACTATGCACCTCTTGATTTTGAAGATGCAATGGATTCATACGATCGCACATTAGAAATCGTTGGTGAAATTTGTGGTGACATTATCGGCCCTAACGCTGAAGGCGTTGACCAAGAAGGTCCACAGGTTGTAAACGACCGTGTTATTTATGCAAAAGGTACTGCCGAAAACCACGAAGCTTTAACTAAAGCTGGTTTAATTGGTATGTCTCTTCCACGTGAGTACGATGGATTGAATTTCCCAATTGTACCTTACGTAATGGCTGCTGAATTGGTATCTCGTGCCGATGGTGGTTTTGCTAACATCTGGGGGCTTCAGGATTGTGCTGAGACAATTCACGAATTTGCTTCAAAAGAGCAAAAGGAGAATTACTTACCACGTTTCGCTAAAGGTGCTACTGCAGCTATGGATTTAACTGAGCCAGATGCTGGTTCTGACCTTCAGGCTGTACAGTTGAAAGCAACTTACAACAAGGAAGAAGATCAGTGGTACTTAAACGGTGTGAAACGTTTTATTACCAATGGTGATGGCGATGTTTCATTGGTACTTGCTCGTTCTGAGGAAGGAACTAACGACGGTCGTGGTTTGTCAATGTTTATCTATGACAAAAAGCACATGGCTGTTAAGGTTCGTCGTATCGAGCATAAAATGGGTATCATCGGTTCACCTACTTGTGAGTTGGTATTTACTGATGCTCCAGCTGAGCTAGTAGGATCTCGTAAGATGGGTCTTATCAAATATGTAATGTCATTGATGAACGGTGCTCGTTTAGGCGTAGGTGCTCAATCAGTAGGTATTGCAGAAGCTGCTTACCGTGAAGGTTTAGCTTATGCAAAAGAGCGTCGTCAGTTTGGTAAAGCGATTATCGAATTCCCAGCTGTTTACGAAATGTTGACTAATATGGAAGCTAAGCTTAACGCTTCTCGTTCTGTATTGTATGAAACATCTCGTATGGTTGATGTTTACAAAGCATACTTCCACATTTCTCAAGATCGTTCTCTGGATAAAGAAGAGAGAATGGATATGAAGAAATATCAGCGTTTAGCTGACGTATTTACGCCACTATTGAAGTTGTTTGCTTCTGAGTTCTGTAACGAAGTTGCTTACGATTCATTACAAGTTCACGCGGGTTCTGGTTATATGAAAGATTACCCAATTGAGCGTTTGGTTCGTGATGCACGTATTACAAACATTTACGAAGGAACTACTCAGTTACAAGTTGTAGCTGCGGTTCGTGGGGTAACGACAGGACAGTATCTTTCTCAGATTAAATTCTACGAAGGTGAAGAACTTAATCCACAATTGGAGTACATCAGAACGACTCTTAAGGGTATGACTGAAAAGTACGAAGAGGCTGTTGCTAAAGTAAACGAGATTAACGCTACTGCTGATCACAACGACTTCCTGGATTTCCACGCACGTCGTTTGGTTGAGATGGCAGGTTATATCATTATGGGTTACTTGATGTTGTTAGATACAACTCGTAATGAGAAATATCAGGCATCAACAGAGGTATTTGTTAAAATGGGTAAAGCTAAGTGTGCTGCTCACCTTGACTATATTTCAACTTCAGACTTGAAAGACTTAGGTATCTTCAAAAAATAATTAAGTTTTGACTTAATTCAGGAGGTTTCCAGTTGGGAACCTCCTTTTTTTGTGTTAATTTTTCGTTAAGACGAATTAACATTTACTTAAAATACTAAAGTGGGTAGGTTGATGGAAAGAAATTAGTTTTGTGACAGAATATTAAGAAAACATGTCAAGTTAATTACAATAAAAAGTCAAAATACTAAAACAACCAAAATGAAAGTAAGAACTTTACTAATCGGTGTACTAACTTTATTCATGGGATTTTCAGTAATTGCCCAAGAGCAAACGGAATTTAAGCCATCAGGAAAAGCAACAGGAAAAGTATTCTTTAATTACCATTACGATATGACTGATGGAGAAGAACAGGAGAGTAGTTTTGAAATAAAGAGAGCTTATTTGGGATACAACTATAATATTGCAAAAGGTTTAAAAGCAAGTATTACGCTAGATGTTGGTAAGAATGATGGCGGTAGCGACTACACGGCTTATCTTAAGAAAGCCCAGTTAGAGTGGAAAGCATCATCTGCAGTAAAAGTATCATTGGGGATGATTAGTACAATCCAGTTTAAAGAACAAGAAAAATTCTGGGGGTATCGTTATATTATGAAATCTTTTAATGATCAGTATGGCTTTGGCCCAAGTGCTGATGTAGGTATTAAAGCTAATTTTAAATTGAGCGATTCTTTTTCGGCAAATGCTTTTATTATTAATGGAGAAGGCTACAAAAAAGTACAGGATGAAGATGGTAAACAAAAAGTAGGAGCCAGTTTAATTTATAAGCACAAAGGCTTAATTGCTAAAGCTTACGCAGATGTACTAACGACTACCCTTGCCGATGAAGAAGGTAATGAGACAGACGTAACTTCAAATACTTTTGCTGGATTCCTGGGGTATGAATTTTCTGATCAATTTAGATTAGGCGCAGAATACAACTTGTTAACCAATGCAACAAATTTTTCTGACCTGGAAGAAGGTAAGGACATGATAGGTTGGTCTTTCTACTCAACATACACATTCAATAAGAAATGGGAAGTGTTTGGAAGATATGACAATTTATCTTCGAATAAACTTGAAGGGGAAGCAGAAAAGTGGAACCTGGCTAAGAATGGTAGCGCAATTACAACAGGTGTTCAATATGCACCAGTAAGAGGAGTTAAGATGGCACTAAATTACCAAGGGTATAATTTTAAGGATTCTAACAATGAAGATAACTCGTTGGTTTTTGTGAATTTTGAGTTTAAATTCTAAAAAGAGATTAAAATATTAGAACCGCTTGCATCACAGATGTAGGCGGTTTTTTTATGAGGTATTATTAAACATTAAAAATTATTAGATGTAATTTTGAATTTGATTGATTTCATGATTATTCTCTTTTTTTCATTGGATTAAGTTTTATGGCTACTTTATTAAGTTTTTATTATTAAAGCTTTAATATAGATTGTCTTTGTAGTTAACTTAATTTGTATTGTCGAATTATTATGAATGTAATGGTTTTTGATAATTAATTATTTATAATCATAAAATTAATAATAAGCGAATTGTAAAATAGCTTAGTAGACAGTAAATCAAATAGATAAACTTGTTTTATAGAATGATTACAAATA
Organism: Labilibaculum sp. DW002; assembly: GCF_029029525.1. Classification (NCBI taxonomy): domain Bacteria; kingdom Pseudomonadati; phylum Bacteroidota; class Bacteroidia; order Marinilabiliales; family Marinifilaceae; genus Paralabilibaculum; species Paralabilibaculum antarcticum. The sequence continues at coordinate 308,606 of NZ_JAKJSC010000002.1, forward strand.
GATAATTTATTTAAATTTGTTAGGTGAAAAATATTTTTTATGCTTATGTTTGTCGCCACAGAAGACAATTTGACTAGCTCGAGTTGTTTTTTTTGGCTAAAGAACATAGTAATACTACATATTATACGAATGGATGTATTTTACTATGTAAAGTATATAACATTGGAATATATTTTACAAATGATTATTCTGTTATAATAAGAGTTATAGGAAAGCTTTAAAGAGAAGATTTAGTTCCCTGATAATTTTTGATTGAACTCAAATATACTTACCCAAAATAGATTAATATGATTGGCTTTTTAAAACCAGCATCTCACAAAGAGATGCTGCCTGAGGATAAGATTGACCCTACCTACAAACGATTGCGTTTACAAGTATTTCTGGGTATATTTTTTGGATATGCAGGCTATTACCTTGTAAGAAAGGTGTTTTCTTTAGCTATACCTGATTTAATAGAATTAGGGTATTCAAGAACAGAACTAGGTTTTGCCTTATCAGGTGTTTCTATAGCTTACGGTTTAAGTAAGTTTATTATGGGTAATGTTTCTGACCGAAGTAATGCGCGTCGATTTTTAACCTTAGGCCTTGTATTATCAGCCATTACGATGATTGCAATGGGTTTACTACCTGTTGCGACTTCATCAATTGGAATCATGTTTGTTCTATTATTACTGAATGGGTGGTTTCAAGGAATGGGCTGGCCTCCTTGTGGTCGTGTAATGGTGCACTGGTTTTCGATACGTGAACGTGGAACAAAGATGTCTATATGGAATGTAGCACACAATGTAGGTGGTGGAATTATTGGACCTCTTGCAATTTTAGGTGTTGCCATCTTTGTTGATTGGCACTCTATATTATACTTTCCAGGTTTCGTGGCATTAGGTGTTGCCTTTATTGCTTGGTTACTAATCCGTGATACACCTCAATCATGCGGGTTGCCTAATATCGAGAAGTATACAAATATTTATCCAGATAACTATTCTGAAAAATATGAAGTGGAGATGACAGCAAAGGAAATCTTCATGAAATACGTCTTTAAAAATAGATTGTTATGGTCTATAGCTTTCGCAAATGCCTTTGTTTATTTGGTGCGCTATGGCGTGCTCGATTGGGCTCCATTATATCTTAAGGAAGCAAAGGGGTTTTCTATTCAAGAGTCGGGGTGGGCTTACTTTGCTTACGAATGGGCAGGAATACCAGGGACTCTTCTTTGTGGATACTTGAGTGATAAAGTTTTTAAAGGTAAACGAGCTCCTGTAAGTATCATTTATATGGTATTGGTATTTGTTTCTGTACTAATGTATTGGTTTAGCCAATCGATTTTGATGAATTCTATAGCTCTTATTTTTATTGGCTTCCTAATCTACGGTCCCGTTATGCTAATCGGCGTTCATGCATTGGATTTAGTACCTAAAAAGGCTGCTGGAACAGCTGCTGGCCTAACCGGTTTGTTTGGATACGTGGGAGGTGCATTATTTGCAAATATTGCTATGGGTGCAGTTGTAGACACCTGGGGATGGAACGGAGGTTTCATTGTTCTTCTTGGAGCCTGTGTTGCAGCTATAATTTTAATAGCAATGTCTTGGGTTTTGGAGAATAAAGGCCATAATGGCTTGCATTAAGACCTTATAAAATCCGATCAAATTTTATGAGTGTAAAATTGATACTTGTATCAAAATATGAGTTTACTATTTATCAACTATAATTTAAAACTAATGAAAAAAATTAATGTGAGAAATTTGTTGGCAGGTGCTCTTATCCTGTCTAGCATCGGATTTGCAGGATGTGAAGATGACACACCTGATTACAATCCGTTGAACCTTTACAAAACCTATCCGTTAAACGAGCTTAGTGCTGAAGCTAAGATTGTTCGCGACTATGTGAAGCCAGATGCTGTGATTGCTCACCGTGGATCTACTTTTTGGGCACCGGAAGAGACTGAGGCAGCATTCCGTTGGGCACGTAATATGGGTGCTGACTATTTAGAAATAGACCTTCAGAGAACAAGTGATGGTGTGTTATTAGCATTGCATGATGGCAACCTTCGTCGTACTTCTAATATTGAAAGTATTTTTCCAGGGAAGGAAGATTATCCGGTAAGTGTATTTACATTAACTCAATTGCGCAAGCTTGACGCAGGAGCATGGTTCAATGTTGCCGTACCTGAAAATGCTCGTAACTCATTCATAGGTCAAAAGATTTGTACACTGGAAGAGGTTTTAAAAATTTCTGAAGGTTATAGAATTAAACGTGATGTTAGTGGTGAGCCGGTAAAAGATATGACTCGTTTGACTGACGGAGGAGAATGGGCCGGATTTTATGAATTTGAGATTGATCCTCAGGATAATGGTAACCGTCCAGGTGTATATGCTGAAACTAAAGAGCCATATTTATTTCCTAAAATGGAAGCTGATTTAGCTACTTTCTTATCAGAAGAGGGATGGAATGTTACTGATTCTCCAAAAACAATTCCTACAACTGCCGGTAAAGTAGATGTTGCAAATACCATGGGACGTTTTATCTTACAATCATTTTCCCGTCAATCAATTGTATCACTAGAGAAAGAGCTTCCTGGTGTACCTAAATGTATGTTGCTTTGGGAAGACGAAAGTGCGAGTTATGTTCGTCCTTCTAATTCAATTGAATCATTGGCTGAATTCATTAATTTTTCAGTAGAATACAACTGTCATATTGCAGGTCCGTCTATTGAGGGAAAACCTAATAAATATCCTGATTTAACTGAACCTTGGATGTGCGAAATGTATCACCGTGCAGGAATGATTGTTCATGCTTACTCTTTCGATACTGAAGATCAGTTGAGAAAATACAATGGTGATTATTTCTATGGTGGTGTTTCTCGTTTTGAAGATGCTAACAGATCTGTACAAGGTAATTTTGAGTACGATGTAAACCCTAATATGTTTATTGATGGTGGTTTTACAAACTTGACAGATTTGTCAATGAAGTACCAAGGTCGTGAACTTGTTGGGACAGCTCAAGAAGTGTTAAATAGCTTAGGTTACTAATTGTTAAATCTATAAACGATAAAGATATGTTAAGAAAGATATATATCGCTACACTAGCTTTAGGAATGGTAGCGGCAAGTGCAGTAGCTCAGGAAAAACAATTGACTGCTGAATCAAAAAAAGGAGGAATTGTGTTAACCTCAGCTGATAAGGATTATCAGGTAAGCCTTAATGGTAGAATTTATATGGATGGTGTTCATTATTTTGATGATAAGACTGATTTAAGTTCTGATGCATCTGTTGAGGATATCCGTTTAGGAACAACTATTAAGTGGAAACAATGGAGTGCTAAGGTAAATGTAAGCTTTGGTAATAATGAAGTTAAGATTAAGGATGCATTTTTAAGATACAATCAAGCTAAGAACAGTATTTTTACAGTAGGTAACTTTTTTGAGCCATTTGGTATTGAAGCATCAGCTTCAAGCAAAAACCTTCGTTTCATCGGAGGAGCTAATACAACACAAGCAATGGGTATTGGTCGTAGTATTGGTTTAGGATATACTTATTATACCGATAAATTCTACGGTTCAACTGGTCTTTTTGCAGGTTCGGTAGATAACCACAATAAAGGTGACCAAGGTTTCTCTACGACAACTAAATTGGTCTACACGCCAATTGTAAACGATAAAGTTCTTTTCCAGTTAGGAGGTTCATTTACTTATCGTATGCCGGAAGCCAATGGATTTAACGAGTCATTAAATGATGATGATTATAACCGTGAAGTTTTACTAGCAGCTGGTCCGGAGCATAAATTCTTAAATGCTGATATTAAAGGTGCAAGAACAGACATGCGTTATAACTTCCAATCGATGGTTCTTAGTGGCCCTGTTATGTTGCAAGCAGAGTACACTAAAACGAAAGTGACTCGTGATGATGATTACGTTTCAAGACTTATGAAGGACAACCCATATTGGACTCATACTGCAACAGGCGGATATGCCTGGCCAACAAAACCAGAGGATTACCCGGGGTGGTATGGTGAAATGCGTGACATTGAAACAGAAGCTTTCTATGTAACAGCAGGCTTCCTTTTAGGTGATAACTATTCATATAATTCTTCAACAGCTTATATCAATAGACCCAAAGCTGGTTCTTATGAGTTCCTTTTACGTTACGATAATACAGATTTGAATGATATTGATGGTACTTATTTCAATGGTTCATACGGACCAGCAGATCTGGATGCTGCTTTAGGCGGAGCTGGAAACATGAGTATTCAAGGTGGAAAAGCAGAAACAATTAGTGCTGCTGTTAACTACTATTTGAATGATAATGTGATGTTTCGTTTAAACTATAGTTATATGGATGTTCAGAATCAAGTGTATCCATTAGACGAAAAAGTTGGAATGATTAAAGCTAGAGTACAGGTTAATTTCTAGTAAGTACAACGTACTATTTATTTATACGAAAGAGGAGCAATTTTATTGCTCCTCTTTTTTTTGTTAATTATGTTTTGGTGAAATTATTTATTCTTAATCTAAAATCTCTATTTAGTACATTTAGATTGCTAATCACTAATTAATCTAACATGAAAAAGTTCTACCTACTTATTTTCTGCTTTTGTTTTTTTGCAGCAAGTTTATTCGCCCAAGATTCTAACAAACTAAAATTAAGTGTTAAAAAAGGTTCTGTGCAATTGGCATCTGACGATGGTCAGTTTAACTTTGGTTTTGGAGGACTACTATTTATGGATGCCGCAAGTTATTTTGATGATGAAACAGATTTAGGAAGTGGTAGTGAAATTAGAGATGTTAGATTTTTAATGAAAGCTACTCTTTGGAAAAAATGGGATGCGAAAATCAATATTGGATTTGCTGATGGAGCAGTATCTCTTAAAGATGTTTTCTTAAAATATAAAATCGACAAGAATAGTTTTGTTCGAATTGGCCATTTTCTGGAGCCTTTTGGAATAGAGCAAACAGAAAGTTTTACCTCCATCAAATTCTTGTATGCTTCAAGTACTATGGAAGCATTCCGACCAAGAAGAAATCTTGGCGTATCTTATGCTACTTGGGGAAATAAGCATTTTTGGGAAGCAGGATTATTTGGTAGTGATACCAATAACAAAACTCAAGGTGACGAAGGATATGGATTAACCTCAAGATTTGCATTTGCTCCAGTTCAAACAGATGCTGGTGTGTTTCATGTAGGAATATCGGGAATTTATCGGACCGCTAATTCTGTTGGTTTTGATGAAAGTGGTATCGAGAATCCAAAATCAATTCGTTATAGATCAAGACCTGCCACTCATATCGAAAGAAGAAGATTTATTGATGCAAAAGTTAGTAATGCAGAAAATGAGGTAAAGCTAGGTTTCGAAATAATAGCTGCCACAGGTCCTTTATTTTTGCAAGGAGAATACATCGATGCAAGTGTATCTAGAAAATCAGGAAATGAGGATTATCACGCAAAAGGATGGTATGCTCAATTAGGATACTTGCTTAAAGGTGGTAATTACAAGTACAAGATGAAATCAGCACGTTTGGCTAAGCCTGCGCCCGGATCTATTGAATTATTGGCTCGGTACAACGAGACGGATTTGAATGATTCTGACGCCTTAATTTTTGGAGGGAAACAAAAAGATATAACAATTGGTTGTACCTGGTATATGAACCACAATATGCAAATGAAATTTAATTTTGCTAATGTTGATTTGGATGAAAATGCGTTAAATGGAGAAGAGAATTTTAATCTGATTCAAACTCGATTTCAACTAGCATTCTAAATTGAATTATTGAAATTATTATATTTTTACGAAGCCTGATTTATTATCAGGCTTTTTTGTTTTTGATCGAGTAAAGTCTTTGTTGTATTTATATATCTTTGCTTTATGGACAAAGAAAAAGCTGAACAGGAGAAACAGTTTATACGCAAAATCTTCATCGATGAAATTGGCCGCTTGCAAAAAGAAGGCTTCTATTTTTTTTCCTTTATAATGATGGGACAAGCCATTGAGGCATTAGGTTGTTTTTTAGATAATAAACCATTAAAAGCTCGTGCTCAATCATCAAAACGATTTTCAAAATCATTAAATATATTAATGGGGAACGATTATCGTGCTGTGAATAAGGATTTTTGGCTTTACGACAGACTTAGAAACCAATTAACGCATTCATTTGTTCCGAGCAAATCTCTTCTGCTTTGCGCTCGAAATAATCAACCGGAAGATGCAGATCATTTAGACTTTTTAGATGATAGGTTGGTTTTGGTTGCCGAAGATATGTATGAAGATTTGGTAAAGGGATGTGAAAAACTCTTTGGAATGATCGATAGAGGTAAAGTACCTTTGAAAAATATTGCAGCATCTCCTGAGGAGTTGGGAATAGTATAATATCCATAATATGATTGAAAAAATTGTAATAATTGGTGCAGGAAATTTAGCCACACAACTTTCGCTTGCTCTTCACGAAAAAGGCTTGGGAATTATTCAGGTTTACAGTCGAACCATAGAGTCGGCTAGTGAACTTGCTGGCAAAGTAAATGCGGAAGCAAGCAATTCCTTACAGGATATAAAGACAAATGCCGATTTGTATATTTTGGCAGTAAGCGATAAGGCTTTGCAATCCGTTTTGAATGGAATTTCAATTCCAAAGGCTAAGCTTGTCCATACCGCAGGGAGTATCTCTGTTGATGTTTTTAAAGATTACACCGATACCTTTGGCGTCTTCTATCCTTTACAGACCTTCTCAAAAAATAGGAAAGTAGATTTTTCAAACATACCCATCTGTATTGAGGCAAATCAAGAAGCCTTTGCAGCTGAATTGTTCGAATTGGGAAGGAAAATATCTTCGAACTTACATGCGATATCATCCGATCAGAGGAAGCAATTGCATTTGGCTGCAGTTTTTACTTGTAATTTTGCAAACCACATGTATAGTATTGGGCAGGAGTTATTGGCTGAGAAAAATGTAGATTTTAATTTGCTTCAACCTTTAATTAAAGAGACAGCAGAAAAAATCACAGAATTGGATCCAATAGCCGCGCAGACGGGACCTGCTGTTCGTTTCGACGAAGATGTTATAAAAGCACATGAGGAAAGCTTAAATATGCATCCTGATTTTCAAAAATTGTATAGATTTGTGAGTCAAAGTATTTATAAGATGCATTCTTCAATAAAATAATAGAGAAACACATAGATATTAACATTATGGCCTTTTTTAAAGAAGATTTGATGAAAGTTAAGGCTTTCATTTTCGATGTAGACGGTGTATTGTCTACAGAGTGTATCACTATCGATTCTGATGGGGAGTTGTTGAGAACAGCGAATACCAAAGATGGTTACGCGATTCAGTATGCTGTAAAGAAAGGTTATCCGGTCGCTATTATCACGGGAGGAACATCAAGTGCGGTTGAAAAACGTTACCGTGGTTTGGGTGTTCAAGATATTTATATGTCGTCGAAAGATAAGATAGCTGATTTTGAAGATTTTCTATCAAAACACAAGATTGAGGAAGATAATATCATGTATATGGGTGACGATTTACCTGATTATGAGGTGATGAAAAGAGTGGGTGTGCCGACTTGTCCTAAGAATGCTGTAACACAGATTAAAGAAATTTCAGCTTATATTTCTGATATGGATGGTGGTTGTGCAGCTGTTCGTGATGTAATGGAGCAAGTACTTCGTGCTCATGGTAACTGGTTTGCAACAGATACTAAGATTCAAAGCATATAATCTAATTCTAAACCGATACGACCAATGAATAGTTTCCTAAAATTAATTCGCTTACCCAATCTGATAATTATTGCTCTGACACAATACGTAATGCGATATTTTATTATTCAGCCACTTTTAGGAATAAACGGCATAAAGCTGCAGTTAGCTGATTTGAATTTTGCATTACTTGTTCTTGCTACTGTTTTTATGGCGGCTGCAGGTTATATTATAAATGATTATTTCGATACCAAAGCAGATCGATTAAACAAGAGAGAGGTAATTGTAGGCCGAAAAATTACCCGTAGAATTGCACTTTTTTTGCAACAAATAATTGCTGCAATTTCGATATTGCTTGCTGGTTATGTCTCATATAAAGTTGGTCATTGGCAATTTGTCTTGATCTTTTTTATGGCTGGAGGTTTGTTGTGGTTCTACTCTACATCTTATAAATATTACTTTTTATTAGGAAGCTTTTTAATTGCATTGGTTGTTGCGGCTATCCCATTTATTGTAGTGATATATGAAATTCCACCACTTAATAAGGTATATGCTGATGTATTAATGAAATCGAAAACCAACTTTAACTATTTATTGTATTGGGTTGGCGCATTTTCATTCTTTTCTTTTTTCAGTGTCCTGATTGCTCAGTTTATTCGCGATCTAACCTCTATAAAAGGAGATCGAGAAATATATCGCAGAAGTTTACCGATCGTTATCGGATTAAAATGGTCTAAAGTGGTAATCATACTGCTTATTCTCTTTTTGTCTGTTTCTGTATTTGGCGTTTGGTATCAGTTTTTGAATGCACCAATGGATAAAATTACACCATGGTATTTTGGTGGTCTTATTGTTTTACCCCTGCTATTTCTAGCTTATCAGGTATACAAATTTGAAGAAGGTGATAAATTACGCTTGGGACTGTATTTGATGCGTTTTGCAATATTAACTGGTATTTCATATGCTTTTGTTGTCAATTATATAGTTAATAAATTATAAGTTATTAATGATAATAGTGTTAAAATTAAATCTTTTCATTTTGCAGCTCGAATTGTTAAGTTGTATAAACATCTTTGTGATAATAAAAGGGAGTTTGTGTTAAGCAAGCAATTGTTGCGTTCAGGAACCTCTATTGGGGCTAATGTTAGAGAGAGTCAGAATGCTGAAAGTAGTGCTGATTTTATTCATAAATTAGCAACTGCTCAAAAGGAAACGGATGAAACATTATACTGGCTTGAGTTATTGAAAGAAACTGATTTTATTGTAGAGAATGAATTTCAATCGATGCATGCTGATGGTGTTGAGTTGTTAAAGATCATTCGTAGTATCATTATTACAAGTAAGAAGAAAAATTGTTGAGGTATGATAAACTTATAATTCATAACTCTTAATTTATAATTATTAAATCATGTTGAATAATCTAAAAGATTATCAATTGATATTGGCATCTCAATCGCCACGACGTCATCAGATGTTGAAAGAGTTGGGCCTTGATTTTAAAATTCAAACTAAAGATGTTGAGGAAGTTTATCCTGATCATCTAAAAGGCGAAGAAATTCCTGTTTATCTAGCTAAGCTAAAAGCAGAGGCTTTTGTGCTTGATATGAATGAAAAGGAATTGGTGATTACCGCTGATACCATTGTTTGTGTTGACGATATGGTATTAGGAAAGCCCAAAGATAGGGCTGATGCCGTAAAAATGTTGAAAATGTTATCTGGCCGTTCGCACCAGGTGATTTCAGGTGTTTGTCTGAAATCAAAAGAAAAGGAAGCAACATTCTCAACGACAACGCATGTTCACTTTAAAGAATTAAATCTGGAAGAAATAGATTACTATATAGACAATTATAAACCATTTGATAAAGCAGGAGCCTATGGTATTCAGGAGTGGATCGGCTTTGTAGGGATAGACGGAATTGAAGGTTCGTACTTTAATGTTGTTGGCTTGCCAATTCAACGACTATATCAAGAATTATCAACTTTTTAAATACGAATTACTTACACAACACATAAATAAAATGATAAAGAAAATTAGTTTACTATTATTTGCCGCTGTAATGATTTTGGGTAATCAGGTAAAAGCAGACGAAGGAATGTGGATTCCTATGCTGTTGAAAAAGTACAATATTGAAGACATGCAGAAAGCTGGATTTAAGCTGACTGCTGAGGATATCTACGATGTTAATCAGGCTTGCTTGAAAGATGCTGTAGTAGGATTAGGACGCGAAGGAAGACCGTTTCGTCACTTTTGTACAGGAGAATTGATCTCTGATCAAGGATTAATGGTTACCAACCACCATTGTGGATACGGTGCTATTCAGAATCACTCAACACTTGAGAACGATTATTTGAAAGATGGTTTCTGGGCAATGAACAAAGGTGAGGAATTGGTAAACGAAGGTATTACAGCTTCATTTCTAATTCGCATGGCTGATGTAACTGCTGAAGTTCTTAAAGGTGTTAATGATGATACCAAAGAAGAAGATCGTTCAAAGATTATCGGAGAAAACATCAAGAAAATTGAAGCTGAAACTGAGAAAAACTCAGAATACCGTGCTAGTGTAAAAGCTTATTTTGCAGGTAACCAATATTTCCTTTCAGTTTACGAAATCTTTAAGGATGTTCGTTTAGTAGGAGCGCCTCCATCAGCTATCGGTAAATTTGGTGGTGACACTGACAACTGGATGTGGCCTCGTCATACAGGTGACTTCTCAATGTTCAGAATTTATGCAAACAAAGACAATAAGCCTGCTTCTTATTCAAAGGACAATGTACCATTGCAAGCTAAGTCTTCATTCAAAATTTCGTTGAAAGGTATTAACGAAGGTGATTTCACAATGGTATTTGGTTACCCGGGAACAACAACTGAGTATTTAACTTCGTATGCATTAGAGATGATGACTCAGGTTGACAATCCTCATAAAATTAAGTTGAGAACTAAGAAGCTAGACTTAATGCGTGCTGATATGGATGCTTCACCAATGGTGAGAATTCAGTATTCAGCAAAATATGCTGGTGTTGCAAACTCATGGAAAAGATGGCAAGGTGAGATCAAAGGTTTAAAGAGATTAGATGCGATTACTAAGAAGAAGGACTTAGAAGAAAACTTTGTTACTTGGGCAAATACAAACGAAGAGCTTAAAAAGAAATACGCGGGTATTGTTGATGAAATGGGATCTTTGTACAAAGAATTGGCTCCTTTAAGTTTGGCTCGCGATTACGCTTTAGAGGCAGGTTTTAGAGGATCTGAAACAGTTGGGCTTGCGGCGAAGTTTAAAGGCCTTTCTCGACTCACTAAAAAAGATGCGGATAAGCTTAAAGATGCGGTTGAAGCACTTAAAAAGCAAAGCGATAAATTCTTCAAGAATTACAACATGCCAACCGATAAAAAATTGTTGGCAGCTACCTTAAAAATGTATAGCGATAATTTAGAAGATAAGTATTTACCAAAAGAAATTATCAATATAAGAACGAAGTACAAAGGAAATTTTGATGCTTATGCTGAGAAAGCTTTAAGTAAATCAATTTTTGCTGATGAAGCGAAGTTGAATAGTTTTTTGGCGAGCTATAAAACTTCAATGGCGAAGAAGTTGACTAAGGATCCAATTTTTGCTTTAGCAAGTAGTATTAGTTTCCATTACGAGTCGGAAATTGCTCCAGGCTATGGAAAGATTTCAAGAAAGACAACGAAGTTACAACGTACCTATATGGCGGGTTTAATGGAGATGCAAAAGGATAAAACTTTCTATCCAGATGCTAATTCTACTTTTAGAGTTCATTACGGTAAGGTGGCAGGTTACAAGGCCCGAAATGCGGTTACTTACGATCATTACACCACTTTGGAGGGAATCATTGAAAAGGATAATCCTGAAATTTTCGATTATGATGTTCCACAAAAATTGAGAGATCTTTATCATGCAAATGATTTTGGACAATATGCGAATGATAAAGGAGAAATGCCTGTTTGTTTTGCAGCTACGAATCATACCACAGGTGGTAATTCTGGTAGTCCAGTATTAAATGCAAATGGTGAATTGATTGGTTTAAATTTCGATCGTGCTTGGGAAGGTGTTATGTCTGATTTGATGTACGATGCTGAAATTTGTAGAAATGTGTCTTTAGATATTCGATATGTTCTTTTTATAGTAGATAAATTTGCTGGAGCAGGTTATTTATTGGACGAAATGAATATCGTTAAATAAAACTCTAAGCAGTTAATATTGCTGTTAAAGTAAAAGGGAATTGCCATTGGTAATTCCCTTTTTTATGCTTTAGATTATAATTTGCATTAACTACAAGGTAGGTAATAGTCTTTTAATGGATTGATAAAAAGGACTGGGTTTTTCTCTTCTCTGAGTATTTTTTTTAGTTGACCAGGACCATAATGAGAAGCAACCCATCCAGGATTGCGATTGGACATTAAAATAAGTAAATCAGATTTTAAATCTTTTGAGATTTCAATAGCTTCTAGATTAATATTCTTACTCTTACTATTTGTTTTTATTATTTGATATTGAAACGTGAAAGCTTCAAACATTTTTTTCGTGAAAATGAGCGTTGCTTTTATCGTCCTAATGTAGCTTGCTGATTTTTCTTTTGGTGTTACAAGATGGACAATAGCTTTATTGAATCGTCCAAAATAGCTTGCCCATATCATTTTTTCTTTACTTTCTTTCCGATGATCTATCGGCACGATTATATTCTCGTACGAGCAATTTATATTGGAATGAGCTGTAAGTGCTATGGTTGGAATTTTTGCATTTAAAATCCAATTGTAAATTGAATGCCTTTTTAAGTTATTTAGTGATTTAGGAGAGAATTGAGTCACGATTAAAATTGCATCAAGTTGTTGAATACTATTGTTTGGTTCTTTTTTTAAGTTACCAAATTCAAAAAAGCGATAGGAGATACTGAATTGTTTAGATTTTTCATGTATTATCTTTTCAATTGAGACTAAATTTTGATCTTTTTTAGGTGGATAGAATGCTATTGCAACCTTCGCACTAAATATCCTTGCAAGAGTAAATGAATGTTCAATTGCAATATTCATATTCTCTTGATCTTGTATGAGTACTAATATGTGTTGTTTTTTTTGGCTCATTGATTAAAGAAAAAAATAAGTAATGCAGGTATTGTTATTCTCTGTATCTAGCGAATATAATCAAAAAAACATTCGTCATATCACGACATTCAAAAAATGCGATATCCTTAAAAATTCTTCACATAAAAACTAACTGTTTTTTAGATTATTATTCCGAAATGTTTTTGAAAAAAAGATTAAGATTATTCATTCTAAATTGAGTTATTTAGATTAAATATTTATTTTCTCTTTTTAGTGCTATTCAGTTATATATCATTTATTAATCTTACTCAATTTCTTATCTTAGTCCCATTAATAAAGAGTAAATAATAAACATAAGTTGGTACTGCGATATGGTGAAAGTGGCGGATGTAGTTGATAAACTTAATGCAAGTGTTATTTGTGGGAATGGGGATTTAAATCAGGATATAGATTTTGGTTTTGCTTCTGATCTCATGAGTGATGTCTTAACTATTGATTCTGATAATCTATTGTTGGTGACAGGTTTAAATAATTTACAGACGATAAGAACCTCTGAAATGTCGGATATTCCATACATATTATTTGTTCGCGACAAAAAAGCTTCTGAAGAAATGAAAAATCTGGCAGAAGAAAGTGGGATTACTATTTTAGAGTGTCGTTATTCAATGTTTCGCGCTTGTTCTATTTTGTGTAATATGGGTCTGGAGCCCGTTTATTAATTCTGATGTATGGATTTTAAATTTGATATAGAAGGAGGCAATTTTTCAAAAGCAGGGACTGCATCAAGCGACGTGAAGAAAGTGTTGAAGAAGTTGAATGTTGACCCAAAGCTAATTAAACGAATTGTTGTTTCGATATATGAGGCCGAAGTGAATGTTGTTGCTCATGCCTATGAAGGTGAAATGAATGTCTCAATATTTCCGGAAAAAATAATAGTACGTATTGTTGATAAAGGGCCTGGTATTCCTGATATAGAATTAGCAATGCAGAAAGGGTATTCGACAGCCTCTCCTGAAGTTAGAGAAATGGGGTTTGGAGCAGGTATGGGCTTGCCAAATATAAAAAAGAATACGAATGAGCTAAATATTAAGTCAGAGGTTGGAGTTGGAACCGAAGTTGAACTAATTAACTATTTAAATTAGAACGATGGAGAAGCTGCCCTTTTATCACGCGCTAAAAGTTGTCGAAAACGTTTGTATTGGTTGTACACATTGTATGAATGTGTGCCCCACAAAGGCAATTCGTGTGAAATCAGGAATTGCTGATATTGACAAGTATGCTTGTGTTGATTGCGGAGAGTGTTTAAAAGCTTGTCCTGTGAATGCTATAATAGTGGAGCAAGATGACTTTAATCAGATATTTAGCTTTAAACAAAGAGTGGCCTTGTTACCAACTGTGCTGTTAGGACAATTTCCTGATGGTGTTTCCGAAGTGCAAGTTTATGAAGAAATAAAAGATCTAGGTTTCACGCATGTTTATGAAGTGGACGGAGCTGTAGGTGTACTTTCCGATGCAACTAAAAAATACATGCATAAGCACAATCAGGAAAGACCATTTATTTCGAGTTTTTGTCCTGCAGTTGTTCGTTTGATACAAGTGAGATTTCCTGGATTAGTTGATAATATCATTCAGTTGAAACCGGTAATTGATATATCGGCGCAATTCTATCGTAAGAAATTAGAAGATAAAGGTTATACTCAGGACGAGATTGGTATTTTTTATATAACGCCATGTGCAGCTAAAATTGCATCAGTAAAATCACCAGTAGGCGAAGAAGAGTTGCTGATTGATGGTGTCATAAACATGGACTTTATTTATAATAAAGTTCTTCTAAGTATTAAGCAAAATAACAAAGAAGCAAAAAAATATCCTGAAAATATTCACATGTCCCGAAGGAGTATTGAGTGGTCATTAACCAATGGCGAGGCTTCTCAATATTCTGGTAGATGTTTAGCAATAGATGAGATTCACAATGTGATTGCATTTCTAGATAAGTTGGAGAATGAAGAGATCACGGATGTTGATTTCTTAGAACTAAGAGCTTGTGACAGGTCTTGCGCTGGCGGCGTTTTGAGTACAGAAAATAGATTTATTGCAATTGAGCGCTTGCGAAAAAGAGCAGCTTGGTATCACCGAAACAAACCGGTGATAATGGAAGAAAAAGAGATAGAAGAATACAAACCATATTTATTAGAGCATATTTCGATTAATAAAGTTGAGCCAAGATCAATTTTGAGTTTGGATTCGGATATGATGATTGCCATGGATAAGATGAAGAAAATTCAGCGTATCATGAAAGTTTTACCCGGTATAGACTGTGGAGCTTGTGGTGCGCCTAAATGCAAAGTATTGGCTGAAGATATCGTTCAGGGAAAAGCCAAAATGACGCAATGTGTGTTCTTGCAAAAGATGCTCACAAAAGAAGAGTTAATTACCCCTCAGGAATCTTTTGATATATCAGAAGGTACATGGGGAAAAGAACGTTTTGAGAAAAAGACGATTAAAAATAGATAAGAATGAAGGTAAGTGATATTGTTGAAAAATTGGGTTTAAAAGTTTGTTCGGGAGAACAAGGCTTGAACAAAGAAATTGAAGGTGGCTATACATCAGATTTATTAAGTGATGTTATGGGGAATGCCGATGCAGACCAGGTGTGGGTAACACTTCAAACTCATAAAAATATCATGGCAATTGCTTCATTAAAAGAATTAGCTGCAATTGTGTTGGTTAAGGGCTACGAGCCAGAAGCTGATGCTGCAGAGCAAAGTAACGAGGAAGGGATTCCAATTTTGTCATCAGAAGAGGAAGCCTTTGAGTTGACAGGAAAGCTTTATAAGCTATTGAGTGTTGAATAACTGAAATCATGAAAACGTTTCGAGTCGACCTACATACACATACAGTACTTTCTCCATGTGGAGATTTGGAGATGAGTCCGGTAAATATTGTAGAGAAGGCGAAAGAGCGAGGAATTGATGTTTTAGGCATAAGCGATCATAACTCAACTTTACATGCCCCTTTGATTAAAAAGTTGGCAGCAAAAGAAAATATTGAGATTATGATGGGCGCAGAGGTGACAACCAAAGAGGAAGTACATTGTCTTTGCTTTTTTGAGACAGAAGAGAAGTTAGTTGTTTTTCAAAAGTATTTGGATAAGCATTTGCCACATATAGCTAATGATAGCGATAAATTTGGTTATCAGGTTGTGGTAAACGAGGAGGAAGAGATTTTAAATGAAGTTGAATGGTTATTGATTTCAGGTATAAATCAGAGTATTGATCAATTAGAGAAAAAGGTTCACGAATTGGATGGTTTGTTTATACCAGCTCATGTAAATAAGATGCAGGATAGTATAATCTCGCAACTGGGATTTATTCCCATCGATTTAAATGTTGATGCTTTGGAAATATCACAGCATACAACAAAGAGTGAATTTTTAAAGAAGAATAAGTATCTGAAGAATTACAATTTTATTCGAAGTTCAGATGCACATTATATAGATAATATAGGAAATACCTGGACAAACTTCTTTATGGAAAGACGAAATTTTGAAGAAATAAAAATGGCATTAGCAGGTATTGAAGGAAGAAAAATTGAAATAAAATAAGCCATTGGTATTTAGCTGTTGGTTTTTAGTTAAAAAAGGAATGAAGAATTTTAGGAAGTTAAATATTTGGCAAAATGGAATCACAATCGTTAAGATGACTTATCGATTGGCTGATATGCTTTCTAATGATGAAAAATATGGCTTGAGAAGTCAAATTTGTCGAGCGGCAGTTTCTGTTCCTTCTAATATTGCTGAAGGTTCTAGAAAAATAGTGATGCTGATTTTAGACGTTTTCTTGATATTGCTTTGGGATCTTTGTTCGAATTGGAAACTCAACTAATAATTATAGTAGAGTTGAATTTTATAGAAGAAAATAAGACTAAGGAATTAGCTGAATTAATTCAGCAGGAAGAAAAGATGATAAACAGTTTAATAACAAAGCTAAAGGCTAACTGCCAATAGCTAAAAGCTTAAAATATTGAAAGATTTGTCAATGCATATAATGGATATCATCCAAAATTCAGTGAGAGCTGAAGCATCTAATGTACAGTTGGAAATTGTAGAGAGTCAGAAAGATGATCTGTTTTCAATTGGCATCAAAGATGATGGGTTTGGTATGTCGAAAGAGGTGTTGGCGAAAGCGATTGATCCATTCTTCACATCCCGAACAACAAGAAAAGTTGGTTTGGGGATTTCACTATTGAAGCAAAATGCCGAACAGACTGGTGGAAGTTTAAATATTTGGTCTAAAGAAGGAGAGGGGACTCAACTTGAAGTCATTTTTTCTCATTCGAATATTGATAGACCAGTGTTAGGTAATATAGCCGAAACCATGATGCTGTTGGTTGGAGCTAATCCGGAAATGGATTTTTTGTATAAGCACACAACTGCTGAAGGTGAATATGTGTTTGACACAAAAGAAGTAAAAGAAATTTTAGAAGGGGTGTCATTAAATGACCCTAATATTTTGGTTTATCTAAAAGAGATGATAAACGAAAATATAAATACAATAATATAATTTGAATTTAGTTTCTAACCTTTAATATTTGAGATTATGGCAAAAGTAAAATCTCTTGCAGACCTGAAGAAAATGAAAGAAGATCTTCAGTCGAAAATGGATCTTAGAGAAAAGAGTGATGCGCCAGATAGCATGGTGCAGGTAAAAGTAGGTATGGCTACTTGTGGAATCGCTTCTGGTGCAAAAGAAGTGATGAATTTCTTTATCGAAGAAAGTGCTAAGAGAGGAATTTCAGCTGTTGTTACCCAAACAGGATGTATGGGCTATTGTTTTGCAGAACCAACTATCGAGGTAATTATGCCTGGTAAAGATCCAATCGTTTTTGGTGATGTTGATGTGAAAAGAGCTGATGAGATTATTGAGAAGTACGTTAAGAATGGTGAGTTGGTTGATGGAATTATTCCTGTAAACTATAATACTATTGACTAATATCTAAACCCAAACACTGTTATGGAAAAGTATAAAATGCATATTCTTATTTGCGGAGGTACGGGATGTCGTGCGTCTGAAAGTGAGCTTATTCAAACTAATTTAGAAGATGTTCTTAAGGCCAAAGGTCTAGAGGATGAAGTGCAGGTTGTGACCACGGGTTGCTTTGGTTTTTGTGAAAAAGGACCTATTGTAAAGATTCTTCCGGATAACACATTCTATATTGAAGTGAAGCCTGAGGATGCAGAAGAAATTATTGAGGAGCATATTGTAAAAGGACGCCAGGTGATGCGACTTCTTTACACAGATCCTGATAAGAAAGAAACTGTAAGTGATGCGAAAAACATGGGTTTCTATAAGAAACAAATTCGTATTGCTCTTAGAAACTGTGGATTTATTAATCCTGAGAATATTGACGAATATATTGCTCGTGAAGGTTATGGTGCACTAGGTACGTGTTTCGAAATGACGCCACAGGCAGTTATCGATGTAATTAAAGAATCTGGTCTGCGCGGACGAGGAGGAGGAGGATTCCCAACTGGTTTGAAGTGGGAGTTTGCTTCTAAGAACGATGCTGATCAGAAATATGTGGTTTGTAATGCTGATGAGGGAGATCCGGGAGCATTTATGGACCGTTCAATCCTTGAGGGAGATCCACACTCAGTACTTGAAGCGATGGCTATTTGTGGTTACACAATGGGCGCTGATTTGGGTGTGATTTATATTCGTGCGGAGTACCCACTTGCAATTGAGCGTTTAAAGATTGCAATTGCTCAAGCTCGTGAATATGGTTTGTTAGGTAAGGATATTTTGGGTTCTGGTTTCAATTTCGACGTAGAAATGCGTTATGGAGCTGGTGCTTTTGTTTGTGGTGAGGAAACTGCATTGATCCACTCTATGGAAGGTCTTCGTGGTGAGCCAACTGTTAAGCCTCCATTCCCAGCTGAATCAGGATATAATGGAAAGCCAACTAATGTAAACAATGTTGAGACATTTGCTAATGTTCCTGTTATCATCAACAAAGGTGCTAAGTGGTTTAGTGCAATTGGAACTGATAAGTCAAAAGGTACTAAGGTATTTGCTTTAGCAGGAAAGATCAATAATGTTGGTCTTATTGAGGTGCCAATGGGTACTACTCTTCGTGAAGTAATTTACGAAATTGGTGGTGGTATTAAAGATGGTAAGAAATTTAAGGCTGTTCAAACAGGTGGTCCTTCCGGAGGTTGTTTAACTGAGAAGCATCTTGATACACCTATCGATTTTGATAATCTTATTGCTGCAGGTTCTATGATGGGATCAGGTGGTATGATTGTTATGGACGAAGACGACTGTATGGTTTCTATGGCAAAATTCTATCTTGACTTTACGGTTGAGGAATCTTGCGGTAAATGTACGCCATGTCGTGTTGGTAACAAGCGTCTTTATGAGATGTTAGATAAGATTACTGAAGGTAAAGGAACTAAAGAAGACTTAGATTTATTACGTAACCTTTCTGGTGTAATAAAAGATACGTCTCTTTGCGGATTAGGTCAAACTTCTCCAAATCCAGTTTTATCTACTCTTGACAATTTCCATGATGAATATATTGCTCATGTTGAGAATCATAAGTGTACTGCTGGACAGTGTAAAGCATTGATGCAGTATGTTGTTGATCCGGAGCTTTGTGTTGGTTGTACGCTTTGTGCGCGTAACTGTCCGGTTGATTGTATTGCTGGAGAACGTAAGGAAGCTCATATTATCGACGTTGAAAAATGTATTAAGTGTGGTGCTTGTATGGATAAGTGTAAGTTTAACGCCATTAGCATACAATAAGGAGGATTGAAAATGGAACAAATGATAAAATTAACCATTGATAATAAAGAGGTAGAGGTTGCTAAAGGCACCACTATGCTCGAAGCTGCAAAGCAGATTGGTGTTGAAATACCAACGCTTTGCCACATGCACCTTGAGGATATGAATATTGAGCATAAGCCTGGTGGATGTCGTATTTGTGTTGTTGAAGTAGACGGTAGAAGAAATCTAGCGCCTTCATGTAACTCAAAGTGCGAAGCTGGAATGAATATCAAAACTCACTCTATGAGAGTTTTGAACGCTCGTAAAACCGTAATGGAATTGATGCTTTCTGATCATCCGTTTGATTGTTTAGTTTGTGCGAAGTCAGGAAATTGTGACTTGCAAACTACAGCTCAAAATATGGGTGTTCGTGAGATTCACTACCAAGGTGAGCAATCAACTTATAAGGTAGATTATTCTCCATCGATTATCCGTGATATGGATAAATGTATCATGTGTCGTCGTTGTGAAACGATGTGTAACGATGTACAAACTGTTGGAGCTCTTTCTGCTGTTAACCGTGGATTCGAATCAGTAGTCGCTCCAGCTTTTGAGATGGATCTTGAGAAATCTACTTGTACTTATTGTGGTCAGTGTGTTGCTGTATGTCCTACAGGTGCACTTACTGAAAAAGATCATACGAATCAGTTGATTAGAGACCTTGCTAACCCGAATAAGACTGTGGTAGTTCAAACGGCTCCTGCTGTACGTGCTGCTCTAGGTGAAGAGTTTGGTATGGAAGCTGGTACTTTGGTAACGGGTAAAATGGTTGCTGCGCTTCGTAACTTAGGTTTCGACAGTGTGTTTGATACTGATTTTGCTGCCGATCTTACTATTATGGAGGAAGGTACTGAGTTGCTTCAGCGTCTTGATGCTCACCTAAAAGGTGACAAGGATGTGAAGCTTCCTATTTTGACTTCATGTTGTCCAGGTTGGGTGAATTTCTTCGAGCATCACTTCCCAGAGATGAAAGAGATTCCTTCAACGGCTCGTTCTCCTCAGCAAATGTTTGGTCCTATTGCTAAAAACTATTTGGCAAAAGAAATGGGAATCAAGCGTGAGGATATGATTGTTGTTTCTATAATGCCATGTTTGGCTAAGAAATACGAATGTCAGCGTGATGAGTTTAAGGTTGATGGTGATCCTGATGTGAATTATTCTATCTCAACTCGTGAATTAGCTAACTTGATTAAGCAAGCTAATATGGATTTCGTTACTCTTCCTGAAGAAGATTTTGATAATCCATTGGGAGAGTCTACAGGTGCTGGTGTAATTTTCGGTGCTACTGGTGGTGTTATCGAAGCTGCAACTCGTACTGCTTACGAAGTATATACTGGAAAAACACTTGAGAAAGTTGATTTCAACGCACTTCGTGGTATGGAAGGTATTCGTAGTGCTAAAGTTGATTTTGATGGACTGGAGTTAAATATTGGTATTGCTCATGGTTTGGGTAATGCTCGTAAGCTTCTTGAAGAAGTAAGAGATGGAAAATCACAATATCACGCAATTGAAATCATGGCTTGTCCTGGTGGATGTATTGGTGGTGGTGGTCAGCCATTGCACCACGGTGATGCTTCTGTTTTAGGTAAGCGTGCTGCTGCTCTTTATCGTGAAGATGAAGGTAAAGCAATTCGTAAGTCTCATGAAAACCCATACATTATTAAGTTGTATGAAGAGTTCTTGGGTAAGCCTTGTGGTGAATTGTCGCATAAATTGCTACATACTCACTATTTCGACAAGAAAAATGAAATCGAAATTGAATAAATTATTTTGAACCATTCGGATTAAAAAATCCAATTAATATAAGGAGTTTATATTATGGCAAAAATAAAATTAGCAAAAGACAAGATTGAAAAGCTTGTTGAAATTTGCAAATCATTTAATAATGAAGGCAGCGAGCTGATTAATGTACTTCATAAGGCGCAAGAAAATTTTGGTTATCTTCCTGCTGAAGTTCAAGAGGTTGTTGCTCGTGAGCTTGGAGTTTCTGTAGCACACGTGTATGGCGTTGTTACTTTCTATTCTTTCTTTACTATGGTTCCTATGGGTGAATTCCCTATTTCAATCTGTATGGGTACAGCTTGTTATGTGCGTGGTGCTGAGAAGGTCTTAGAAGAGTTTAAAACACAGCTTAAGGTGCCGATTGGTGAAACGACTGAAGATGGTAAATTTTCGATCTCATGCCTGCGTTGTGTAGGTGCTTGTGGTTTGGCTCCGGTTGTAACAATTGGTGAGCGTACCTATGGCCGTGTGGCTGCAGGTGATGTTGCTGACATTCTAAAAGAGTATCAAAACTAAATAATTGTTGATTCTAAAATAGAAACCTCCGACTAGCGTCGGAGGTTTTTTTTGTTTTCTATTTGAAAGAATGACGAATAATGTATGTTCTACTTTTAGTTTAAAGTGGGCTATTTATAGGCATAAAAAAAGCACTGCGAGATGCAGTGCTTTTATATTATTAGTATGACAATTAATTGTCATCATCAGTTTCATCCATTTTTGGGTTGAATTCCCACATGTCACCAAGGTAACCGCCACCAGCATTACCCGTAACGAAGAATCCTCTGTTGTTCAAAGTAAAGGCAACAGCATCTTCTCTTGCAGAAACTTCTCTCTCTAAAGAAGTTCTTTCAGTCCAATCATCTTTAGCAGGATTGTATTCCCAAACTTCAGTAGTGTAATTTCCATTTTTCCCAGTAGCAAGATATGCTCTATCACTAATAACAAAAGCAACCGCTTCAGCACGTTGAACATCTTCCCATCTGTTATCATCATCTAGGTATTCTTTTCTAGTCCATCCATTAAAGTCTGCACTAATTAAAGTTGGATCGTACTCCCAAACATATTTTAAACTTCCTGTTCCAGAAACAACATATGCTTTATCATTGATTACGAATGTTGCAGCATTAGCTGACTTTTCACCATCAAAAGCAATCTTTGACCATGTACCATTGTCAAATTTGTAAAAATCTTTAAGGTAGTTTCTATCTTTTCCGTCAAGGTAACCGTAACCTGTACCAACGTAGCCAACACCATTAATAGAGAATGAAATTGCATTTTGACGTGCAGTACCCATAAAATCAGGAGCTGGGCTCCATGTTTCAGCAACAGGATCAAACGCATAAAAATCAGCTAAACGATTATCGTCTTCATCAACTCCTAAGCCAACGTAAGCCATTTCTTTACCATCTACAATAGCTGTAAATGCAACAGCTTCTTTTCTTTCTGTTCCTGGGAAATCCGCAATCTTAATCCAACCAGACTGAATGCTATATTTGTAGAATTCTTTCAGGCAATCTTCACCATCATAACCAGTACCTACATAAGCGAAATCACCTACCACGAAGCTTACAGCTCCACCACGAGGACGTCCTTCGAATGAAGATCCTTTAATCCAGTTACCATCTAGGCCATTGTCACTACCACAGCCAGTGAAAAATAGAGATAATGCAAAAAATGCAAATAATAATCTTTGTTTCATGTGTTATGATTTTATCAATAATTAATTTGTTTTAATAGCAAAAATACATCGCTTTTTTTCTATATGACGACAAATATAAATAAAAATCAATAGGATTGGTTTTTCTCCACATAAAAATAAAGTGTCGTTTAGAAATTTTAACAATTATAATCACGATTTTTTATATACATTTGTCCGTTATCTGATATTTTGATTGAAATCAATTAATGATATTAGCTCATTATTTACTCTTTATTCACATGATTAGGAATCTGTATTTATTAAATATGAGAAAATTTAGTTTCATAATAATTGTTAATTTATTTGCCTTTTTAACGGCATGTGATTCTGATGGATTTCAGGAGCATGAAGTTGGGGATAGCTTGATTGATAAGTCAACTGAAGTTAGGTTGATTGATACCTTCACGATTGAGAGTTCAACGGTGAAAATGGATTCTGTTTTAACTTCAGGTCAAAACAATATTCTTTTTGGTAGTTATGAAGATGAATTCTTTGGACGCATTAGTTCGGATTTTTACGCTATTGTTGGTTTAGGAGGAACGTTTAGCTTAAAACAAGTTACTGTTGGAGAAAACTTAGAAAAGACACCCATTCGCTACGATTCATTAGTTTTTATTAGCTACCCGGATGGTAATTATATGGGC
The DNA here is from genome assembly GCF_029029525.1 of Labilibaculum sp. DW002. Lineage (NCBI taxonomy): Bacteria > Pseudomonadati > Bacteroidota > Bacteroidia > Marinilabiliales > Marinifilaceae > Paralabilibaculum > Paralabilibaculum antarcticum. The sequence continues at coordinate 332,297 of NZ_JAKJSC010000002.1, forward strand.
GATACTATACCGACGCAAAGTATGTCAATTCACAGGGTTACTGAAGAAATAGAAATTCCAGATGATCAAATTGGATTCTATGCACACAGTTCATTTCCTTATGATGAGGAGAGCTTAGGGAGTAGTGATTTTATTGCTAAGCCAATATCTCAATTCTTAGAGTATAGCGATGAAAAAGAGGCTGATGTTGAGATTGATGATCTAGGGATAAGATTTAATATGGAAGATGCCTTAGGTATGGATATTGTTCGAATGGTTAATGCTGAAAACGATACTATTAAATTTTCGGACAAATGGCTTAAATATTTGAATGGTGTTGTTTTAAAAGCAGGTGAGGATAATTCAGTTATGCTTTCCTATAACTTGCAAGCAGGAAGAATGAAAATGCGTTTGTATTATACCTATACCGCATATGAATTAAGTGGAACTAGAGATTTTCATGATTTTCCGATTATTGCATCATCCTTAAATTTCACAAATGTAAAGTCAGATTTTAGTTCCGCTCCATATGATTTAGATCAAATAACTGACGAGACTGAAGATTTAAGTTCTGAGGAAACAGGTAATTTGGCATTTATCCATGGTGGATTAGGTATGCTTACTAAAATTAAAATTCCTCATTTAGAAAGATTAAACACTGTTGGTTTAACAGGAGGTGTTCTTAGAGCAGAGTTAAAATTTTATCCAAAAGATGAGAGTTTTGATGATGATATATTCAAATTGCCAACATTACCATTTACACTGTATCAAACAGATAAGCAAAATCAAATTTTAACACAATTGGTAGGTTCCACAGGATCAGCTGCAAGTTCAAATTATGTTGAGAACAGAGATAATCAAGATGAATCTTTTTATTCTTTTGATGTTACTAGCTATGTTAACAGTGTATTAGCAAACGGTCAGGAATTTGATGATGCACTTTTACTAACACTACCAATATCTAGTTTAGGTGTTTCAATGGATCGTTTAATCATTGAAAATGAAAGCGATTCAGATTTTAGAATTCGTCTTAAAACAACCTACGTAGTACAGAATTAATAATAAAAGAATCAATTTAATTACAATATATATGTGGAGCGTAAGCATGATTAAGCCTTTTAATTCTACAAAAAAACTAATTGCAATATTAAGTTTCGCATTGTTATTTGTGACGACTAATGCATTTGCTCAAAATAATACTAGTTCAACCTACTCCTATTTTGGATTAGGGGAATTAATGCAAAATTCTAACGGGCAAACGATTGGTCTTGGAGGAACAAGTTTAGCTTACAAAGGTGGAAGTGTTCTGAATCTTGATAACCCTGCATCTTTGAGCCAGATTGATAGTTTGAAATTTCATTTTAATATTGGATCAGTAATTAAATTTACACGATTGAATCAAGGAAATGACCATGATGTAATTAATGACTTTAATTTGTCACGAATTGCTTTGGGATTTAAAGTTTCTCCTAGATATGCTACTGCTTTTTCTATTGCCCCATATTCAGGCTTAGGTTACGAAATCACAAAACGTGAAAAAGTTTTGGGAGATGAGACCTATGTAATTCGATCATTAAAAGGAACTGGAGGATTGAATCAGTTTATGTGGTCGAATGGAGTTAAGATTACAAATGATTTATCTTTAGGAGTAAATGGAATCTATATTTTTGGAAATAATACACGTACTGAGAGTGTTGTTATAGAAAATGGTGGAACCAATGTATATATCAATAATTCAGAATTGATTTCCAAAGGTTTATATTTTAATGTAGCTGCACAGTATGCAATAGATTTTGGTAATTATGCAATTACAGTAGGAGGTAAATATCAACCTAAAATCGGTGTAAATGCTAAACAAAAAGTGGTGATTACAAATTCAAATGATCTTGTTGAACGCTACAGTGATGAGGATGATGGAGATTTCGATATGCCAGAATCGTATAGTGTTGGATTCGGTTTAAATAAAAGTAAACACTTATGGATTGGTGGGGATTATCAGTATGAAAAATGGAGTGATACTGAAATTTTTAACGAAAATAATGAATTTGTAGATCGTAATAAATTTAGTTTTGGTGTTGAGTATAATCCTAATGATGGCTATGCTCGAAAATTTCTACAACGATTATCATATCGCTTGGGTAGTTTTTATGATACTGGATATATAAAAGTCGAAGACAATAAAATTAGTTCGATGGGTATAAGCGCTGGTCTTGGTATACCGATGGCTCAAGGAAAAGGAATGATTAACTTAGCTGTGGAATTTGGTACTACAGGCACATTAAATAATAACTTAGTACGTGAAGACTTTACCCGAATTACAATTGATGTTAGTTTATTCGAACGTTGGTTTCAGAAGAGAAAATATAATTAGATCGACAATTACAATATTAAAAAGTCTGAAACATTCGTGTTTTCAGACTTTTTTTTTATTCCTAAAAGTGTAAAAAGAATATAATAGATCTTAAACTCTAAATTATTATTGAATCAAAATAATAATGTTTAATTTTGCTCTGAAAACTAACAATATACATGAAGATGGAGGATGAGTAATTCTCTGTTTTTAGACAATACAGCGCAAAACATGAAAATGATTTATAAACCTCAAGAGTACAGAATTAAAGATGAGAGGATGAAGCCTTTTATTGATGAATCTGAAATTTGGGAGATATTAGATTCAGCTAAACCTACTCAAGAGGATGTCAGAGCTGTTATTCAAAAATCATTGGCTAAAAACCGCTTAAGCCTTCAAGAAACAGCTCTTTTATTGAAAACAGAGGATCCTGAATTAATTGAAGAAATAAAAGCAGGTGCTCGTTCTTTAAAAGAGAATGTATATGGCGATAGAATTGTAATTTTTGCTCCGTTATACGTTGGGAATAAATGTGTAAATAATTGTACTTACTGTGGATTTCGTGCTTCTAATAAAAAACAAAAGCGTACGACATTAAATGAAGTTCAGTTGCGTTCAGAGGTGAAATCATTGGAGGATAATGGACAAAAGCGTTTAATTCTTGTTTATGGGGAACACCCGATGTATGATGCAGATTTTATTGCCGATTCGGTTCGTACTGTTTATTCGGTAAAATCTGGTTCAGGAGAAATTCGCCGTGTAAACATTAATGCTGCTCCACTTGATGTTGAAGAATACAAAAAGGTTAAAGATGCTGGTATTGGAACCTATCAGATTTTTCAGGAGACCTATCATAGAGAAGCCTATGCCAAATATCATTTAAGTGGGCAAAAGAGTGATTTTGACTGGCGATTGACTGGTTTAGATCGTGCTCAGGAAGCTTTAATTGATGATGTGGGTATTGGAGCATTATTTGGCTTGTATGACTGGAAATATGAAGTTTTGGGCCTTCTTCGTCATGTAAATCATTTTGAGGCATGTTATAATGTTGGACCACACACAATCTCTTTTCCAAGAATAAAAGCTGCTTCTGACTCGACTATTGACCCAAAATTTGAGGTTAGTGATGAAGATTTTGTTCGTTTGGTTGCTATTCTTCGATTAGCAGTGCCATATACAGGTCTGATTCTTACGGCACGTGAAACGAAAGAGCTTCGCGAAGAAGTAATCAAGTTAGGTGTTTCTCAAATTGATGCCGGAACAAATATTCAATTGGGAGGCTATTCGGAAGAGAGTCGTGAAGAGCAAAAATTAGATCACGAGCAATTCGAAATTGGAGATACAAGAAGCCTGGGAGAGGTGATTGATGAATTGTTGGATAAACAATATTTACCCTCGTTCTGTACTGCTTGTTATCGTAAGGGAAGAACTGGAGAGCATTTTATGGAATTTTCGGTTCCAGGATTTATCAAACGTTTTTGTACTCAAAATGCTATTTTGACTTTGGCCGAGTATCTTGAAGATTATGGTACGGAGGAAATGAAAAAGAAAGGCTATGATTTGATCACGGTCAAAATTGATGAGCTTAAAGATTCGCAAAAAACGGAAGACTTGCAAAAACGACTGGAGATGGTTAAGCAAGGTGAGCGTGATCTTTACTATTAGACTTTAAACTTTAATTTTCTTTTTTAAGGGTGAAATGTTTTTTGTAACTTGTTGCTAGTCCTTTTGATTACTCTAAATTTCGGTTTATGGAAACATCAGCAATTTGGATATTTGGTGTATTAATTCGCGACAAGGAGAAGGAAGATGGTTGTGTGCAAAAAATTCTTGTGCGATATGCAGATTCTATCAAAACTCGTTTAGGCTTATACGATGTAGAACATCGGGATAGTCATCCTCAAGGCTTACTATTAATTCAGGTAATAGGTTCCGAAAAAGAAATGGATTTATTCGAAAAAGAAATCTATATGATTGAAGGTGTTGAAATTCAACACATGATGTTTGAATCGTAATGAATAAGGAAAAGTCCGATAATATCGGACTTTTTTTATATTACTTTTTTAAGGTCGATATAAAAATGAGCTCCTTTCCCAGGTTCACTTTCACACCATACTTTTCCTTGCATGGCATCAATGTATTTTTTAACAATAGATAGGCCTAATCCGGTGGATTTTTCTCCTGCTGTTGGTTTCGCGCTTAAGACTTGAAATTTACCAAAGAGTTTTTTCTGATCTTCAATAGGGATTCCAGGGCCTTCATCGCTAACTACTGATCTAATTAAATCTCCTTCTTCCCATATTTTCACGTTTATGTTTTTATTTAAAGGAGAAAATTTGATGGCATTTGAAATAAGATTTTCGTATACCTGTGTCATGTAATTGCGATCTACAAGAGCATAAGCATCATTAACATCGAGTTCAAGAGTGATCTGTTTTTGTTGTAAATGATTTTTGAAATTTAGATTGACAATCTCTATCAACTTTTTGAGGTTTGTCTTTTCTAATTGTAAATTAATGCTTCTAGACTCAATCATTCCAATGTCAAGAATATTTGAGATCATATCGTTCATCCGTAAAAGAGCTTTTAACATGAAATTGATACTTTCTAAATCTTCAGGATTATTAGTTCCTTCTATTTGCGATTGCAAGTGTTCTGTTATCGAAATAGTAGAGGTTAGAGGATTTTTTAAATCATGAGCAATGATTCCTATCAAATGATTCTTTTCATTGTTTAGTTCAGTTAATTCATTGTTTTTATTCTCGATTTGCTCCTTCTTTATTTTTACATCTTTGTTAACCTTTTGCAATCTTTTGGTTTGTGTCTCAATTTTTCGATAAGCTTGAGCATTTTCTATGGCAATGCTTGCATATACAGCAATGTTTTGCAGAAGGGAAAGATGATATTCTTGGAATGCTTTTTTTGCGAAACTTTGAACCGTAATTACACCATTTATCTTGCCTTTTATTCTTAATGGCAGGTAAATTACAGATTGGGGAGTACCTGTTTTTTCTACTGGGATTAATTTTGTGATGTATTTGTGATATTCATTTTCCAAATCAGTAATAAACAGTTCTTTATCATTGTTAAAGCAGTATACGGCTAATCTGGTTTCATCTTCTAAAGCAAATGTGACTTCATCGAGGTTTAACCCATCTTCTTTTATTCTAGGGAATACCAAGCAATTGTTATCTTTTTGGTAGATTCCTATACCAAATATAGAAGCATCCATCAGTTCATTTACAGATTCGTAAACGGTATCTATTATTTTCTCAATAGATAGACTTGCAGTGACAGCTTTTCCGATATCATTTAAATGAATCAAATTCATATATGATTTTTGAAGTCGATGAGCCTGTTGTAAGATTTCATCCTTTTGATTCTGTAGTACGCTATTTTTAGATTCAATTTCTGTATTCTGAATACTTATTTCTCTTGTTTTTTCTTGTACAAGCTTTTCAAGTTCTTCTTTTTTTTGTTTGATATTTTTGATCCGAATTCGAATAATAAAATAAATTGTGAGCCCAATAAGGAGGAGTCCAATAAGTTTAGCCCAAATGGTATTCCACCAAGGAGGAAGGATTTCAAAAGGATACTCATAGGCATTTGGGGTCCATATGCCATCGCTATTCGAAGCCTTAATTTTAAAATTGTAATTGCCAGGTGGAATTCTTGAGTAAATGGCTTCGCTTTTTGAACTTACTGGAGACCATGCTTGATCCAAACCTTCCAATATCCACTGATATTTGACTTTTTCGGGTGATTTATAGCTTAGAGCTTCAAAGTTGAAGCTTAGGTGGTGCATATCGTGTGTTAATTTTAAATCTTGAGGTAAGGGGAACCATGGATTAACACCACATAAGCATTGACTGTATTTTGCATCTCTCCAATTAACTTTCTTGAAGAATAACTTAATGTCAGTAAGTTGTATTGTTGGAGGAGTTGGATTTATTAGATCTTTACTAGGATTAAACATCATTGCTCCGTTAACCGTTCCAAACCACAAGTTTTTGTTTGCATCAATATAATTACACCCACCATTGTTTTCTATTCCAATAAATCCATCGTATTTGTTGTAATTTCGAATAGATGAGATCTCACCAGATTTGGTATAGGTTATTTTGTCAACACCATTTTGTATGCCAGCCCAAATTACACCATCTTCATCTCTTAAAATAGAATAAATTATGTCAGAGGTGAGGCCTTCATCTGTTGTGATGTAGGTCCAATCTTTGCCGTTCCAAATGTTAATACCACCACTAAAGCTAGCTGCCCAAATTCTTCCAAGCTTGTCTTCAGTAACCTGCATTATCCAGTTGTAGTTTAATCCATTAGTGTCATTAAAATTCACAACCTTTTCTCCATCAAACATCGAAAGGCCTTGAAAGTGGCAAAACCAAGCTCTGTTTTTAGAATCAATAAAAACATTGGATATAAAATCGACTGCTAATCCATGACTTTGAGCGGTGATGTGGGTTCTTTTTTGATTTTTATCGATATGCATTACTCCAGCTCCACGAGTTGATAGCCATAAATCTCCTTGGTCGGTTTTTAGTATGTTTGAAATCCCGGTACCGTTAGGAAGGCCATATTGCCTAGAGACCTCTCTGAATGAACTTCCATTAAATTCAAGAAGACCACTAAAACTAGCCATAAGAATTTTACCGTTTTTTAATTCAAGAAAATCCCTAACATCTAAAAGACCATTATGATCTTGTGGAGTATAAGCTTTCCGAATATTTTTCTTGAATTCGATAATTCCTTTACCTGTAATACTAAACCAATACCGATTTTTGCTGTCTTGATATATGGCTCTAACAATATTCCCATCGATATCATTAGAGAAATCTAAGGATAGAAATTTATTGTTAGCGTATTGGATTAGGCCATTTCCTCTGGTCGTTAACCAGATATTGCCAGAAGAGTCTTCAACGATGGTATTTATAAAAGGGGTTATCAGACCTTTGTCAGCATCAATTATGTAGCTCTTTGTTCCATTAACAATTGCAACTCCTCGGCCATTTATACTAACCCATAATTTTTGATCCGAATCAAGTGTGAAATTTCCAATATTCATTGGCGATATTCCATCAGGCAAATTTACTTGTGTAGGTTTGCCATTTTCCATTTTGAATATTTGCGATCCGAAGCCTGCAATAAAGATTCGAAACCAAATTTCATTATTAATATCTTGAAGAACAGGTTGAATTATATGACCGTTAAATTCAATAAAATCGTTGTATGTAGATTTTGATAGTATTTCGTTTTCGTAGGAATAAAGACCATTTCGAGTGGTAATGAATAAAGTGTTTTGGCTGTCAAGAAAAATGGATAGAATGCGATTATTGGTGATAAGTTCTGGTTTTTCTTTACCAAAATCGTAAAACTGGCCATTTTTAAAGTACATCAGAATGGGCGTATTCTGATTAACCCCAAGTGCCCAGATTTGTTTTTTGTCATCTTCAATAAGCTGAAAATAAATAGCATTTGGTAAGCCATCTTTTTGATCGTAATTTCGAAAAGAGACACCATTAAATTGAGAGATACCAACGCTGGTTCCAATCCATAAATTGTCTTTTTTATCTTGTATTAGTGATCTAATATTATTGTCTGCAAGTCCATGTCTTTTGGTGTAAGAAAAGAATTCTTTGCCATTAAATCGCGTAATGCCTCCACCATTTGTCCCTAGCCATAAATTGCCTTTTTTATCTTGTATTAAACTAAAAACTTCAGATTGAGGCAGTCCTTCTTCAAGAGAGTAGTTCTTGAAGTTGTACTCTTGTGCTACTGTCGGATTTTTTTGAATCAGACCTAAACAAAGGATTAGAAGAAGGAATTGTAAATGTTTCATGTACGAAAAATTCATGTTGCCAGAATTTATTTAAGGTACAATTTTTTTAGACCAATTAAAAGCATTCTAAATAAGCTGGAGTGTTTTTTTGCTGAAAAATGGGATATAAAAAAAGCGGCTTAAGCCGCTTTATTTGTTCTGTCTGTTTTTAAAATGTTTTGAATCTCCCCATTGACCATATCCAATTTCACCATCAGCCATATTGATTCTGGCTTCCATGCAGTTTGTACAATCATCAGCACCTTCATCAATACAAGGCTTGTTCTGGTACAATAAATAGTTAGCTCTTTCCTGAGTAGGTGTAATGTTTGGCATGATAATGTTCGCACCAATCTTTAAGGCTTTTTCTCTTCCTAAAGGATCAATGGCTTGAAGAGCAGTAGCTGAAGCAATATTAATATCTTTCATGATGATACGAAGAACTGCAATCATTCTAAGTGTAAGTCTAAATCTATCATTCAGGTTCATTAAACCATCTTTGTGTTCATAAAGAGGTGTTTGATCATGCTCAATGAAAGGACCCATACCGACCATATCAATATCAAATTCCTTCATAAAAAGGATGTCGTTAGCTAGATCTTCATAGGTTTGAAACGGAAGTCCAATCATAACACCAGTTCCTGTCTGGTAACCTATGTCCTGTAAAGATTTTAGACATTTCAAACGAGTCTGATGTGAGTGTTCGTCGTTATCAGGATGTATTTTGCTGTATAATTTGGGATTGCTCGATTCTACACGAAGTAAGTAGCGGTGTGCACCAGCATCAAACCATTTTTTGTATGTTTCTTCGCTTTGTTCTCCAATGGAAATGGTAATACCAAGTTCGTTATTGCTAAGCTTCTTAATCTCCTTAAGTAGATTCGTAATTCGATCTACAAAAGCTGAATCGGAACGTTCACCTCCTTGTAAAACCATAGAGCCATAATTGTGTTCGTGGGCAAATTTGGCTGCTTTTAGAATTTGATCGTCAGCAATGTCGTATCGGTCTACCTTCGGGTTGCCAGCTCTAATTCCGCAGTATAAGCAATCTTTTTTACAGATGTTTGAAAATTCAACTAATCCACGAAAGTGCACGTTTTTACCAATGTTTTCCAACTTAATTTCAGAGGATTTAACGAACAAGGCCTTCTCTTCATCGTCTTTCGATTGTAACAATCGAATGATATCATCTTTTGAAAATTGATCTTGTAATAAGATCTGTTCTATTTTTTTACTCATTGGGAATTATTAGCTTTTAATTCGTCAGCAAAATTACAGATAAAAATTAAGCTTTTAATGTTAGCTGTCGAAAAATGGATATTAGCACTTTAAACTCCGAAATTAATACTTTTTGCAATCGTTTGAAAGAAAAATTTCTTGTTAAGCCTTTGTAAGACTTAAGTTTTCGCGTAACGCGTTGTTTTACTTACAGATTGTTTGCAAAAATCATGATTTTCGCAACAGATTATTACTATATTTGTCGCAATTCGTAAAATAATAAAAAACACATACAATGATAAACGAACAGTTATTAAATCCTAAAAGTATTGTTGTTGTCGGAGGTTCTGACGATGTACAAAAGCCAGGTGGTAAAGTTTTGAAAAACCTTATCGATGGTGATTTTAAAGGAAACCTATATGTTGCTAACCCAAAGTTAGACGAGGTTCAAGGCGTTAAATCATATAAAAATCCTCAAGATTTACCTGAGGTAGATTGCGCTATTCTTGCAATTGCTGCTAAATATTGCCCACAAACTATTGAGATGTTGGCAAAAGAAAAAAACACACGTGCATTCATCATTCTTTCGGCTGGATTTAGTGAGGAGAACGAAGAAGGTGCTGAGTTAGAAAGACAAATTGTTGAGACTGTAAATTCAGTAGGTGGTGCTTTAATCGGACCAAACTGTGTTGGTGTTTTAAATCCTAACTATAATGGTGTTTTCACAACGCCAATCCCATCTTTAGATCCTAAAGGATGTGACTTTATTTCAGGTTCGGGTGCGACTGCTGTATTTATTATGGAGTCTGGTGTACCAAAAGGACTTTCTTTCTCAAGCGTATATTCAGTTGGTAACTCTGCACAGATGGGTGTTGAGGAAATTATCAAGTATATGGATGAGAATTACGATCCAGCTACATCAAGTCCCGTTAAATTATTATATATCGAGAACATCGATAAGCCGGAGATGTTGTTGAAGCACGCTTCTTCTTTGATCCGCAAGGGATGTAAGATTGCGGCTATTAAATCTGGTAGTTCTGAGGCTGGTTCTCGTGCAGCATCTTCACATACTGGTGCCTTAGCTAGTCCAGATGTTGCGGTAAATGCATTATTTAAAAAAGCGGGTATTGTTCGTTGTTCAGGTCGTGAAGAGTTAGCTACTGTAGCTTCTATCTTTATGCATCCTGAGTTGACAGGTAAGAATATTGCTGTTATTACTCACGCAGGTGGACCAGCAGTCATGTTGACTGATGCACTTTCAAACAATGGTCTTGATGTACCACATATCGAAGGGCCTAAGGCTGATGCTCTTCTAGAGAAACTTTACGGAGGTTCTTCTGTATCAAATCCAATCGATTTCCTGGCGACAGGTACAGCTCAGCAATTGGGGGATATCATCGATGCTTGTGAGAATGACTTCGATAATATCGATGCCATGGCTGTTGTATTTGGTAGCCCCGGATTATTCCCGGTTTACGATGTATACGACTTATTGGACGAGAAGATGAAGCAGTGCAAGAAGCCTATTTATCCAATTCTTCCATCAGTAATCAATGTGAAAGATGAAATTGAGCATTTCTTGGCAAAAGGAAGAATCAATTTCCCGGATGAGGTTGTATTTGGTGATGCCTTGGCCAAGGTTTATAACACGCCTAAGCCAGAGCCAGAGAACGTTGTTATGCCTGAAGTTGATAAAAAAGCAATTCGTTCGATTGTCGATGAGGCTGATAATGGCTATTTAAGTCCGGAGCAAATTCACAATTTGTTAGACGCTGCAGGTATTGCACGTGCTAAGGAAGGTGTTGCTGATACTGAAGAAGAAATCGTTGCTTTGGCTAAAGAAATTGGTTTCCCATTGGTAATGAAAGTTGTTGGACCCGTTCACAAGTCAGATGTAGGTGGTGTCACTTTGAATGTGAAAGATGAAGCAACTGTTCGTTCTGAGTTTAAGAGAATGATGCAGATTAAAGATACTTATGCAATCATGTTGGCTCAGATGTTGAGCGGTACTGAGGTGTTCATTGGTGCGAAGCGTGAAGAGAAATTCGGGCATATGGTTCTTTGTGGATTAGGCGGAATCTTCATCGAAGTATTTAAAGATGTGAAAGCTGCTTTAGCTCCAATCTCAGTTGAAGAAGCTCATGAAATGATTCAAGGATTACAGTCATACGGTATTATTCAAGGTGCTCGTGGACAAGAGCCGGTAAACGAAGAGAAATTTGCAGATGCAGTTTCTCGTGTTGCTGCTTTAATGACTGTTGCTCCGGAGATTTTCGAAATGGATTTGAATCCACTTCTAGGATCGAAAGATGCTGTAGTTGCTGTTGATGCTCGTATTAGAATTGAGAAATAGTCCCGAAATTATTTCGGAATTAAAATTTATAAGTTGTGATGAAAAAGTTGAAAGATCTGAGTTTAAATGAGAAGTTGATGATCAGTTTTGTGGTAGTTCTTTTGTTAGGAATTGCGGTGAAATGGAAAGATGTGAAAGAAGGTTTTTTTAAAGGTCTGGATAGCTATACAGAACAAACAGATAATAAATAAAAGCAATAGCATGAGAATTTCTCATGCTATTTCTTCATAATAAAACGACTCATGAAAAAACAGGATATCATATTTGCATTAGGATTTATTCTATTGTTTTTACCCTTCTTTTTATCTCAATCGGTTTTTGATTTTTACATCGATTTTAACAAAGCACATGGTATGATTACCAGCTTTGTGAAATTTGCAATATTGGCAACAATTGGAGAAGTAATTGGCTTACGATTAAGAACAGGTAATTTCTATCAAAAGGGTTTTGGTATTTTACCAAGAGCTATTGTTTGGGGATTTTTAGGACTTACCATTAAGCTGGCTTTTGTAATTTTTGCAAAAGGAACACCTATATTTCTAGCCTACCTTGGCGTTGAGGGAGCAATTGAGGCAATGCAAGGGCCATTTACCATGAATAAACTTTTGGTAGCTTTTAGTATTAGTGCATTTATGAATTTAATTTATGCTCCGGTAATGATGACACTTCATAAAATTACCGATATGCATATCGTAAACAATGGAGGAACATTAGCTGGCTTATTTAAGCCAATTCAAATGACAAACATATTTGTTAATTTGAACTGGGGTGTACAATGGAATTTCGTTTTCAAAAAAACAATTCCATTTTTCTGGATTCCGGCTCATACTTTCACTTTCTTATTACCTCCCGATTATCAGGTGTTATTTGCAGCATTGGGTATTGTGCTAGGTGTGTTACTTGCAATTGCGAGTTTGAAAAGTTCTAAATAAGTTTAACTTTGTAAGAACGATAAATACACAAACAAAATTAATAACATTAAATACTGTTCCTTATGAGTAAAATTGGATTGTTTTATGGCCCTACAGAAGGTAATGTAGAAAAAGTAGCAAAACTTGTTGCAGAAAAGATTGGTGCTGATCTTATCGAAGTACATAATGTAAGAGATATAGAGACAGATGTAGTCGTGCAATATTCCAATATCATTTTGGGTATCTCCACACTTGGAAAACACACTTGGTCTTCGGATAATGAAGGGAATGACTGGGATCAATTTCTTCCAAAAATGAATGGCATCGATTTGAAAGGGAAAAAAGTAGCGATATTCGGTCTTGGGGATCATATTGCTTATGCTGATTTCTTTGTTGATGCAATGGGTGAACTGTTCGAAGTTGTCGGGAAAACAGGTGCTACTGTTATTGGTAGTGTTAGTGACGAAGGGTATGAGTTCAACGAATCGCGTGCTTTTGTTGATGGAAAGTTTGTTGGCTTACCAATTGATGAAGATTTTGAAGAGGATATGACTGAAGAAAGAGTAGATAATTGGCTGAAAATTATCTTACCTGAAATGAAATAAAAGATTTAATAATATAGCAAGGCTGATTCATAAGGATCAGCCTTTTTTTTGCCTTTTAGTAATGATTCGTTAGAACTATAACGATTACTTTGTTTGGATTGAAATAAAATTAGCTGAATAAGTTTTAAATTGTTATAGATTTTAGTAAAATTGCAGACATCTAATAAAATACCAAATTTAAAACAATAACACTTAACGATATAAGTATGAAAACCCCCATAAATTCTGAAATAGTAGATAGCAAATTAGCTGTTTGTGAAATTGATAAAATGGAAGATGCAACCATTCGCGACGTGGTGCGTGTGGTTAACATGATTGAAGAAGAAAGTGGTGAAAAATTCATTCGAATGGAAATGGGTGTTCCGGGTTTAGCTGCGTCTAAATTTGGAATCGAAGCGGAAAAAGAAGCCTTAGATCATGGTGTAGCTGCGGCTTACCCAATGCTCGAAGGAGTAAAACCTCTGAAAGAAGAAGGATCTAAATTCATCAAGAATTTTATGGGTGTTGATTTAGATGCAGAAGGTGTAATACCAACTGTTGGTTCTATGCAAGGAGGATACGCTTCATTTATGGCAGTTTGTTCTGCTACTGAAGGCAAAGACACCATGCTTTTTATCGATCCGGGTTTTCCGGTTCAGAAAACCCAAATGGATGTTTTGGGTATGAAATACGAGACATTTGATATCTACAATCATCGAGGTGATAAGTTAGAGGAGAAGTTAGAGTCAATTATGTCGAAAGGAAATATTGCGGGTATTCTTTACTCTAACCCAAACAATCCGGCTTGGATTTGTATGAACGAGGATGAGTTGAAGACAATTGGTGAGATCGCAACAAAATATGATGCTATTGTATTGGAAGACCTGGCATATTTTGCTATGGATTTCAGAACAGATCTTTCAAAGCCAGGGGTAGGACCATACCAGCCAACAGTTGCTAAATATACCGATAACTATATTTTGATGATTTCCAGTTCAAAAGCATTTTCATATGCCGGACAGCGTATCGGACTACTTTGTGTTTCTGATAAATTATTCCATAGAAGATATGAGAATTTGAAATCGAGATTTGGTGCTGAAGAATTTGGCTACACAATGATTTACCGAATTATTTATACACTTTCATCAGGAACTTCTCATTCGGCTCAGTATGGCTTACATGGTATGCTAAAGGCTGCCAACGAAGGGAAATTCAACTTTGTTGAGGATGTAAGAGAATATGGTGAACGTGCTAAAATCATGAAGAAGATGTTTATTGACAATGGTTTTGAGTTGGTTTACAGCAACGACCTTGATATGCCTCTTGCTGATGGTTTCTATTTCACTATTGCTTATCCGGGATTAACCGGACCGGACTTGAACAAGAAACTTTTATACTATGGTATTTCAGCTATTTGTTTGAACGAAACAGGAAGTTTGAAAGAAGGACTTAGAGCTTGTGTGTCACAAGTTGGAAGAGAAAGATTTGAAGACTTAGAATACAGACTAAAAGAATTTCACAAACACAATCAAGTGATTGCCTAAATTTTCTTGGCTGTATTGATAATATGATATTTAATTGAAGGGTTTAAACTTCAATTTGTAAGGTAAAGGGTTTTATGGATTGATATTCATAAAACCTTTTTTATTACAATATATAAGCAAATAGAAAGTTAGACTTGTGATCTGTTATTTACTTGTTTGATGCATTATTGCAACTTAGAAGTGCCTAGGTCTTGCAAATGAATACTTTGTCTAATTATTACAAAAAATAAGGCGTTTTATTTAGACTGATTGTAAATTTAATGAATTGGTGATAAATCGAAAGCTAAATGACTGAAAGTGCTATTGAATTGTTATCTTTACAGAGCAAATTAACATTAAATACTTAATATATAAACGCTATGGCAAAATTTAAAGGTGCTATTGTTGTTGATACCGAAAAATGTAAAGGTTGTGGCCTATGTGTTGTAAGCTGCCCTACAAAGGTTATCGAACTTGCACGCGACGTTAATGGCAAAGGTTACCATTATGCTCACATGGCCAATCCTGATGCATGCATCGGTTGTTCAAGTTGTGGCTTAGTTTGTCCTGATACAGTGATCACTGTTTACAGAATGAAAGCAAGCTAAATTTCTATTTAATCAAAATCTGAAAATCTTAAAAATATTTTTGTAATGGGAGATATTCGATTAATGAAGGGGAATGAAGTGATCGCTGAAGCAGCTATTCGTTGTGGATGTGATGGGTATTTTGGTTACCCAATTACACCTCAGTCCGAAATTATGGAAACCCTTATGATTCGCCGTCCTGAGCAAGAAACCGGAATGGTTGTTGTACAGGCGGAGAGTGAAGTCGCTGCAATTAACATGGTGTACGGTGGTGCGTCTTGCGGTAAAAAAGTAATGACATCTTCATCTAGTCCCGGGATTAGTTTGAAAGCTGAGGGTATTACTTACCTGGCGGGTGCTGAGCTTCCTGCTTTGCTTGTAAACATTGTACGAGGAGGACCAGGTCTGGGGACTATTCAGCCAGCTCAGTCTGACTATTTCCAAGCTGTAAAAGGTGGTGGACATGGTGACTACAAGTTGATTGTTTTAGCTCCGGCATCGGTTCAGGAAATGAACGACTTTGTAGACTTAAGCTTCGAGCTTTCGTTTAAATATTTAAATCCGGCAATGATTCTTTCTGATGGTGTTATTGGCCAGATGATGGAAAAAGTTGAATTGTCAGACTTTAAACCACGTTGGACTGCTGAAGAGATTGAGAAAATTTCAGGATCATGGGCTACAACTGGTAAGAAAAAAGGTATCAAGCGTAGAATTTCTACATCTCTTGATCTTGATTCAGCTAAGCAAGAAGTTTTCAATCACAAATTGCAAGCGAAATATCGCGCAATGGAGGAGAACGAAGTTCGTTTCGAGAAAATTGATTGTGACGATGCAGATTACTTATTCGTAGCTTACGGTTCAAGTGCTCGTATTTGTCAGAAAGCTATCGAAATTGCACGTGCAAAAGGCATTAAAGTTGGTTTGCTACGTCCTATAACTCTTTTCCCTTACCCAACTAAGCAAATTCAAGAAATGCTAGGTCAGGTAAAAGGAATCTTATCAGTAGAAATGAGTGCCGGTCAAATGGTAGAAGATGTTCGTTTGGCAGTTGAAGGTAAAGTGCCGGTAGAGCATTTTGGTCGTTACGGTGGAATCATTCCTACTCCTGATGAAGTAGTTGAAGCATTAGAACAAAATTTTTTAGGAGAATAAGTTATGACAGCAACAACAGAACTTAAAAATATAATCAGCGAAGAGAATAAGGTCTATGGTAAGACTTCTGTTCTTTTAGATAACGAAATGCATTACTGCCCGGGTTGTACTCATGGTGTTATCCATAAGGCAATTGCTGAAGTTATCGAAGATATGGATATTCAGGAAGAAACAATTGGTGTTTCTCCGGTAGGATGTTCAGTATTAGCATACAATTATTTAGATATCGATTGGCAACAAGCTGCTCACGGTCGTGCTCCTGCATTGGCTACAGCAACAACTCGTTTGATGCCTGAGAAATATGTATTTACTTACCAGGGTGATGGTGATTTAGCATCTATCGGTTGTGCAGAAATTATGCACGCTTGTAACCGTGGCGAAAACATCGTTGTATTCTTTGTGAACAATGGTATCTACGGTATGACTGGTGGACAGATGGCTCCAACAACTCTTGAGGGACAGGTTACTGCAACATCGCCTTACGGACGTGATTGCCAGACTACAGGTTTCCCAATGAAGATTTCAGAAATGGTATCTTTATTACCAGGTACTCGTTACGTAACTCGTGAGTCTGCAGAAACAGCAGGTGCCGTTCGTAAACTTAAAAAAGCTGTTAAGAAAGCTTTTGCTAATACCAGAGAAAATAAGGGACTTTCTTTTATCGAGATTGTTGGAACATGTAGTTCAGGATGGAAACAAACACCTGTACAGTCTAACGAGTGGATGAAAGAGCATATGTTCCCATATTACCCACTTGGTACATTAAAAGACGAGTAAATCCATTTTAATCGATTAAAACTTTAAAAAAATGACTGAAGAAATTATAATTGCAGGATTCGGTGGTCAAGGTGTACTTTCAATGGGTAAGATTCTTGCTTACTCAGGAATTATGCAAGATCAGGAAGTATCATGGATGCCATCATACGGACCTGAAATGCGTGGAGGTACAGCTAACGTAACTGTAATCCTTAGCGACAACCGTATTAGTTCACCTGTATTGAAGAAGTTCGATACAGCTATCATTCTTAACCAGCAATCAATGGATAAGTTTGAAGCAGATCTTAAGCCAGGTGGAACTTTATTGTACGATCCAAACGGTATCACACGTCATCCGGAAAGAAAAGATATCAATATCTTTAAAATTCCCGGAGCGGCATTAGCTACTGAAATGGGTAACCCTAAAACTTTCAACATGATTATTATGGGAGGTTTCCTTAAAGTGAAGCCTATCGTAAAAATCGAGAACGTTCAGAAAGGTCTTGAGAAATCATTACCAGAGCGTCACCATAAATTGATTCCATTGAATATTGAAGCGATTCAAAAAGGAATTGAGAATGTTGAAACGGTTCAAGCTTTGTAAGAAAAAACACAGCAAAACTAGCATATTTAGAAGAGAGGATATCCATTGGATGTTCTCTCTTTTTTTTTTATGTTTAAATTTTAATTATTTGGATTGATATCAGTGGGAAAAGGTCTATTTTTCATCATATCTGCTTGTGAGTTTACGCAGTCATTTAAATTAACAATTTGCAAATATTTTGTTTATCAGATTGCGTTTATCTGTGTTAAACTTTACTTCATCGAGTTCTATTGGAGTTTATCCAATAAAGTTGACAATCGTATCAGATTAAGCTAATATTGTTTTGCAGATTTCGATATAGATCGAATTTATTTACTAACGTAAAACTAAATCAAATGATGATGAAAAGGCTTCTACTACTTTCTTTGCTAGTAGTTACTGTACTTGCAAGCGGTTTTGCTCAAACGGGGAAAATTAAGTTTGAGGAATATGATCTTGATAATGGCTTACATGTCATTCTTCAACAGGATCATACAACACCAAATATTGTTGTTTCAGTGATGTACCATGTTGGATCGAAAAATGAAAGTCCGGAATTAACTGGTTTTGCTCACTTTTTTGAGCACCTTATGTTTGAAGGAACTAAAAATATACCACGCCATCAGTACGATAAATATGTATCGAGAGCAGGTGGTGAGTTAAATGCAAATACCTCAACGGATCGTACCTATTACTATGAGCTGTTACCATCCAATCAGTTAGCTTTAGGTATGTGGTTAGAGTCGGAAAGAATGATGCATGCTAAGGTTGAGGCAATTGGTATCAAGACTCAGAAAGATGTTGTTATTCAAGAGAAGAAACAAAGTATCGATAATCGTCCGTATGGGAAAATTATGCCTGAAACAATGAAAAGAGCATATTTAGAGCATCCATACAGATGGGTTGTTATTGGAGATGAGGAGCATATTCGTAATGCAAAAGATGAAGATTTTGTGAATTTCTACAAGGAGTTTTATGTGCCTAACAATGCTGTTTTAACTATTTGTGGTGACTTTAAAACTGAAGAAGCTAAGAAATTGGTAAACGATTATTTTGCTGAGATTCCAAGAGGAACAAAAGAGATTTACCGTCCGTCAATTGTTGAACCGGTAAAAACAAAAGAAGTTAGAGATACCGTTTTCGATAACATTCAACTACCTGCAGTTATCCAGGCTTATCACATTCCTGCAATTGGAACACCAGATTTTTATGCAGTGAGTATGTTGGGGAAACTTTTAACTGATGGTAAAAGTTCAAGAATGAACAAGACATTGGTTGAAGAGAAGCAACTGGCTTTGCAAATGATGGCTATGCCTATGCCTTTCGAAGATCCGGGCTTGTCTTTAGCATTTGGTATTCCAAATATGGGTGTAGATCCAATGGATCTTGAAAAAGCGATGGACATCGAGTTTTCTACTGTTCGCGAAGAGTTGATTTCTGATAATGAGTTTCAGAAGTTGAGAAATAAAATCGAGAATGAATTGGTGAGTTCTAATGCTACAATTGAAATGCGTGCCTCAAATTTAGCAACTGCATATACATATTACAAAGATGCTGATAGAGTAAATAAGGAACTTGAAAAATATTTTGCTGTAACAAAAGAGGATATTAGAGATGTTGCACAAAAATATTTTGTCTCAAAAAATAGAGTGGTTCTTTATTATATGCCAAAGCAAAATTAATAGTATCGTGAATATGGATTTTAGTTGAAAATCCGATTGTTCTAGAATTGAAAAAAGAGAAATAATGAAAAATACATATAGATTATTCGCACTGTTTATTGCAATTTGTTTTGTGATATCTGCAAGTGCTCAAGTTGATCGAACAAAGGCTCCTGCTGCAGGACCTGCTCCAAAAATTCAGATTGGAGACTATGATAGCTTCACTTTAAAAAATGGATTAAAAGTGCTAGTGGTAGAAAACCACAAACTTCCTAAAGTTGAATTTGCATTGTCTTTATTAATTGACCCAATTGTAGAGGGAGACAAGGTTGGTTACACGTCTTTTGCAGGCGATTTAATGGATAGAGGAACAATTAGCCGAACAGCAAATCAAATTGCTGAAGAAATTGATTTTATTGGTGCAGAGCTAGGTGCTAGTTCTGGTGGAGTGCAAGCTGGAGGTTTGTCTAGATACAAGGAGCAAATTCTTGAGCTTATGGCTGATGTTACTTTAAATCCAATTTTCCCTCAAGATGAATTTGATAAGATTGTAAAGCAAACTTTATCGGGTATTCAAGCTGATAAGACATCTCCTAAAAGTATTGCAAAAAATGTTAGAAGAAAAGTTTTGTATGGTGATGCTCATCCTTACGGTGATGTGATGACTGAAGGAACTTTAGCAAATGTTACTTTAGAAGATTGTAAAAGCTACTATGCTAACTATTTTAAACCTAATGTTGCTGTATTAGCTATTGTTGGTGATATCACTACAAAAGAAGCAAAGAAATTGGTGAAGAAGTATTTTGGCAAATGGGAATCGGGTACAGTAGCTAAGCATACCTATGATATGCCTGCTAAAATTGAAGGTAAGCGTGTTGTTTTAGCCAATAAAGATGCTGCTCCTCAATCAACTGTTCAGGTGGTATACCCAATCAATTTGAAAAAAGGAACAGCTGATGTCATTCCGGTAAGTGTTATGGATGCAATGTTAGGTCGTGGTTTTGCAGGTTTATTAATGAAGAATCTTCGTGAAGATAAAGCTTATACTTACGGAGCTTATTCAAGCATTTCTGCTGATCAGTTAGTCGGTGATTTTTATGCTGGTGCAGAAGTGAAAGCAAATGTAACAGATAGTGCATTTATTGGAAATGGCTTTGGAAATTAATAAGATTCGCGATACGAAACTTACCCAAGACCATTTGGATATGACCAAGGCTACTTTAGCTGGTGATTTTGCAAGATCATTGGAAGATCCATCAACAATTGCAAGCTTTGCATTGGCTATTGAACGTTACAACTTGCCATCGGATTATTATGCAACTTATCTTGAAAAATTAGATAAAGTAACGCTTGAAGATGTTCAGGCTATGGCTAAAAAGTATGTTGATCCAAACAATGCAGTTTATTTAGTTGTAGGTGATAAAAAATACAAAGATTGTTTGGCAAAACTGAGTACAACAGGAGAAGTTGAAGAATATGACTACAAGGGCGATATCGTAAAGGAAGATCCAAATGCGATTCCTGAAGGCTTGACTTGTAGCTCTATTATTGAAAACTATATTACTGCCATTGGGGGCCGCGATAATTGGTCTGGAATTAAAGATCTTGCGATTAAAGGTGTTATGAAAATGGGACCAATGAGCATAAATGTTGAGCAAGCTTATAAGAACAATGAGAAGTTTTGCTTAAAAATGATGATGAATGGTCAGATTATGCAGGCAATTACATACAATGGTACTTCTGGTAAAGTTGTTGCAATGGGGCAAGAAAAAGAAGCTGGAGAAGCTGAATTGGCAAAGTTCAAGTTGCAAGCTCAAATGTGTCCTGAATTGAATATGAAGGAGCTTGGTTACAAGATGAATATTGTTGGAGCAGAAGTTATCGATGGTCAAAAAACGTATAAAGTTGAAGTGATAGATGCTGATGGTGTATCAAGATTTGACTTTTTTGCAGCTGATTCAGGCTTAAAGCTAAAAACAATTATGCAGCAAAATGGAATGAGTGTTGTAATGCTTTACAAAGAATATAAGGAAGTAGAAGGTGTAAAATATCCTTACTTAACGGTTACTAAAATGGGACCACAAGAAATGCCATTGACCATTACAGAATTATCTGTAAACAAAGGTGTAGAAGATTCTATTTTCAATTAGAAAAAGTATAATTTTAAATGTGAAAAAGGCTGCAATTTGCAGCCTTTTTTATTTGGTATAATATGTCCAAAATTAATTGTTTTGGATCGTATTAGAAATAATTTAAAAACGCTTTGTATTTTCAAATTAATATTTACCTTTGCACTCCGATTCAGGAGTGTAGTGGTTAGGCATGATGATCGAATCGGTTTTCCATATGAAAATTTTAAGGTTTTAGGGTTAAACTTCATATAGGAAATCATTTTGGGTTAGAGAAAAGGCTGGTGGGGACCAGCCTTTTTCATTTTCTTATTTTTCGTAAAAATGCATCTCTTTCAGGTAGTTGTATGCTGACTCTGGCATAAAGAAAGGAATTTCCTTTTGTTCGCTAATTGCTTTTCTAATAAAACTTGAAGAGACTTCCATTAGAGGTGCTTCTACAATGGAAATATTCCCTTTTAGTTCAATATTCTCACTCTCAAAATCGGGTCTAGGATACACGAAAAGACCATGATTCTTCAGAATTAAGTCATAATTTTTCCACTTTGTGAAATTTTTCAGGTTATCCGATCCTACAATTAAGGAAAATTGATGTGTTGGATTTTTTTCTTTTAGGTAGGTAAGGGTATCGATCGTATAGGATGGCTGTGGCATTCCAAATTCGATGTTTGAGGCCTTAAAATTAGGATACCTTTCAATTGCTCGATTAACTAATTCCAAGCGGTGATAATCGGTTAAAAGACTGCTTTTATTTTTAAATGGATTATGTGGACTAACTACAAACCAAATTTGATCCAAGTCGGTATATTCAGCCATGTAATTCGCAATGGCCAAATGTCCGATATGTATTGGGTTAAATGAGCCAAAAAAAAGTCCTATTTTCATATTAGCTAATTTACTTTATTATTTGTCTAGAAAGTTGGTAATGCTTGCTTCAGCTTCAGCGAAAGCATCTTCTAATTTGTCATTCACAATTACTTTATCAAATTGATCCGAAAAAGCCAATTCGAATTTGAATTTTTCAGTTCGTTGTGCAATTACTTCATCTGAGTCTGTGTTTCTATTTCGCAGTCTGTTTTCTAATTCCTCTATTGAAGGAGGTTGAATAAAGATAGCTAAAGCTTCCTCTTTATAGTATTTTTTGATATTTGTTCCACCAACAACATCAACATCAAATATTACATTCTTACCTTGATTTCGGATTCTATCAACTTCACTTTTAAGGGTTCCATAAAAGCATCCTTCGTAAACTTCTTCCCATTCCAGGAATTCATCTTTTTCAATTTTTGCTTTAAATTCTTCAGCTGATAAAAAGTGGTAGTCTTTACCATCTACTTCGTTGCCTCTTTTAGCTCTACTTGTAGCCGAAATTGAAAACTCTAATTTGAAATCTTGTTTAAGCAAGTGTTTTACAATGGTTGTTTTCCCCGATCCACTTGGGGCAGAAAAAATGAATAATTTCCCTGGCATCTGTTTGTTGTTATTGAGTTGATAATATAAAAAAGCGTAGAGTGAATACCCTACGCTAAAATATGATTTATTGTAATAATTACAATACGTTTAATAGTTGTTCTTTGATTTTCTCCAACTCATCTTTCATATCAATTACGATCTTTTGGATGTTTGAATCGTTGGCTTTAGATCCCAAAGTATTTATTTCACGACCAATTTCCTGAGCTATGAAACCTAGTTTTTTTCCAACAGAATTTCCTGCACTAGACGTTTCCATGAAATACTTACAGTGATTTGCTAACCTTACTTTTTCCTCAGTAATGTCTAGCTTTTCAAGATAGTAAATGATTTCTTGCTCAAAGCGATTTTTATCTACGTTTTGCTTTTCAACAAAATCGTTAAGATTGTCGTTAATTCTTGTTTTAACCGTTTCAATACGATCATTTTCATATTGAGGAACTTCATCTAAAAGTTGTTCGATATTTTTAATTCGAGCAAAGATATCTTCCTGAAGAGCTTTTCCTTCCTGATTACGGAAATCCATAATTTCAGAAAGAGCTACTTTGAAACCATCAAATATTTGATTCCATTCTTCCTCGTCAAGTGCCTGATATTCTACTTTTAGAGCATCTGGTAACTTCACTATAGTTTGAAGAATTGGTTCTTTGTCTAGTTCGATACCTAATTCTTTTGACAATTCGTTTAGTTGTCTATAGTAAGCTTCAACAATTGGCTGATTGATTTTTGTCTCTTTTTCAGCACCAACACTTTCAATAAAAATTGAAAGTTCAACCTTACCTCGCTCTAGCTGTTTTTTGATATCATTGCGTAATACCAAATCCTTTTCTTTATACAAATTAGGGATTCGTGTAAAGATATCCAGCTGTTTGCTGTTAAGGGATTTTATTTCGATGGAAACTTTTTTGTTTTCCAATTCAAGAGTGGCTTTTCCGAAGCCCGTCATTGATGTTAGCATAGTAGCGAAAGTTGATTTTTGCAAAGGTAAGGCTTTGAATGCGATTTGCAAGTGAAATCCTTTATATGCTTGAATACTAGAATTGGAATTGAGTAATTTAATAAGTTGACGAGCGATTATTATTGATTTCCTAGGGTAGAGATAATCGATTTTGTTTTCCACTTACCAGTTCTGTAGTAAATATATGAGAAACTCATCCCAATAACCCATCCCATTGGAATTGACCACCAAATACCATCAGCTCCAATTTTATCTGATAGCAAGTATGCAGCAGGAATTCTAATTATCCACAGTGAAAATAGAGTGATAAACATTGGAATAATAGTGTCTCCGGCACCTCTTAATACACCATGAATGGTAAACATTGATGAGAATACAAGGTAGAATGAACTTACAATGATTAAATAATTTTGTCCTATTTCTATAACTTGAGGATCTCTAGTAAACATTCTCATTAAATCTCCTCCGAAAATAACGATCAAAGCAGTCATGGCCAGACAGAAAATATTAGACATGATAAAAGTAGCCTTAAAACCTTTTTTTACACGCTCAATTTTGTTCGCACCTAAATTTTGTCCAACAAATGCTGAAACGGCTTGTGAAAAATTCATGGCTGGCATCATTGCCAATGAATCTATACGACCAGCGGCAGTGTATGCGGCTATAACATCGGTTCCAAAAGTATTTACAATTCCAAGTAAGGTCATCATTCCTACTGCCACAAAAGTATGTTGTAAACCAGATGGCAAGCCAATCTTCAAACTTTTTTTGAAAAGATCGGTATCGAATCGAAGTTTTGCAAAGGAAAACTTCATGATCTTGTGTGTGTTATTTAAATAAAGGAGTGCCGCTACAAAAGCTACACCTTGAGCAATTACAGTTGCCCAGGCAGCACCGGCAATTCCCCATTTAAATACCATGACAAAAAGTAAGTCGAATGCAATATTTAAGATGGATGCTAAGATTAGAAAGTAGAGTGGCGTTTTAGAATCACCAAGACCTCGAAGTACAGAGCTTGTACCATTGAATCCAAAGAAGAGGATCATTCCGGCCATATAAATATTTAAGTAGGTTGTAGCTTGTGGAATCAGCTCTACAGGTAGTTGTAGTAATAAAAAAAGTTCTTCACTATAGTAAATGCCCAATACGCTTGCAACTATACCCGACACGAACAAAAAAATATACATGGTGTCTATTGACCTCTTAACCCGATCAATGTCTCTGGCACCATAAAATTGAGATATAACAATGGAGAAACCAGATCCAATACCTATTAATAGAGCTATAAGAGTGAAAATGATTGGGAAAGAAGCGCCAACTGATGCTAAAGCCTCTTTACCTAATACTTTACCTACAATAATACTATCAACAATATTGTATAATTGTTGAAATACATTGCCCAAAAGCATGGGTAGGGCGAAGTTGAAAATTAATTTGCTTACGTTTCCTGTTGTGAAATCTTTCATGCACAAAATTGGCTTAGAAATACAAAGCTCTTATTTTTCTAATGATTCTCAAAAAAGCACGTGATGTTTAACAGAAGTTAACTGTTAGGCACGTTCGCTAAGTTCTAACCAACGAAATTCTTTTTCATCTATTAATTCTATAACTTGTTCTATGCGACTAGCTTTTTCCATCAATTCATCATTGGAAAGGCTACCAGAACTCATTGCTGTTTCAATTTCTTCCTTTTCGGATGTTAAGGTTTCGATATCAACTTCAAGTTGCTCAAATTCCCTTTTTTCGTTAAAGGATAATTTTTTAGATTGTTCCTGTTTTGGCTTTTCCTTTTTAGGCTTTATCTGCTTTTCGCTTTTTTTCTGTTGCTTTAATTCCTGATCAACAGAATCTCGATAAATGGTGTAATTACCTGGGAAGTTTCTGATTTTTCCTTGTCCTTCGAACACAAACATATGCTCAACTACCTTATCCATAAAGTAACGGTCGTGAGATACAATAATCAAACAACCTTTGAAGTTCATCAGATAATCCTCCAATACATTCAGAGTCATAATATCCAAATCATTGGTTGGCTCATCAAGTATCAGGAAATTTGGATTTTTCATCAAAACCGTCATCAAGTATAAACGGCGTTTTTCTCCCCCACTCAATTTAGAGACTAAATTGTACTGAGTCTTCGTTGGAAACAAGAAGTATTCCAGAAACTGAGAAGCTGACATCTCTTTGCCATTACCTAAATCGATACTCTCAGCAATTTCCTTTATGACTTCAATAATCTTCTGATTCTCGTTTATCTTGATACCATCTTGCTTATAATAGCCATAAACAACCGTTTCACCAATTTCTATATTTCCCGAATCAGCTTCAATATTTTGGGTAATGATATTTAAGAAAGTCGATTTTCCTGTTCCATTCTTCCCAATAATCCCGATTTTCTCTCCTCTTTGAAATTTATAGGAGAAATCTTCCAATATTTTTAAATCACCAAAGCTCTTGTACAGGTTATCAAATTCTAAGATTTTTTTACCCAGTCGAGCTGATTTGATATCAATATCCATTTTATCTTCCCAGTAGCCTTGTTGCGCTTTTTTCTTCAATTCATAAAAAGCATCAATTCTCGATTTAGCCTTTGTTGCACGAGCCTGAGGCATACGACGCATCCATTCCTGCTCTGTTTTCAAAAGACTCTTAGCCTTACCAGCTTCGGCATTCTGATTCAGAATTCTTTCTTCTCGTTTTTCAAGATAATACGTGTAATTCCCTTTGTAGGAATGGATACTGTTAGAATCCATTTCAATAATCTCATTACAAACCCGATCTAAAAAATATCTATCGTGAGTCACCATTAAAAGGGTTCCTTTCGATTTTTTCAGATACTCTTCAAGCCATTCAATCATTTCCAAATCCAAGTGGTTAGTTGGCTCGTCCAAAATCAAGAAATCAGGGTCAGTAATTAATACTTTAGCCATACCAACACGCTTTTTCTGGCCTCCGGATAATTGCGATATGGGCTGGTCAAAATTGGTAATCTTCAATTTCGAAAGAATCTGTTTCACCTTCACTTCGTAATCCCAGGCCTTATGCAAATCCATCTTTTCAAGAATTTCAGCCATTGCCTCCTGATCATCTTCATTGATAATTCGTTCGTAGTCACGAATTACCGAAAGAACAGGGTCTGTGGAGTTAAAAACTTCGTTAAGAACAGTGTTGCTGTGGTTTAAATCAGGATTTTGCTCCAAATAAGCGATTTTCAAATCACTTCGGAATGAGATTTCTCCACTATCTTGACTATCTTTTCCTGCGATGATATTTAAAAGCGAAGTTTTCCCTGTTCCATTTTTTGCAATCAGAGCAATCTTTTGCCCCTGTCCTACGCCGAAGCTAATTTCTTCAAATAGTGTAAGATCTCCGTAACTCTTGGTAAGGTTTTCAACCTGTAAATATGATATCATCTAATCTGTTCTTAATTTTTGGAGTTCAAATTTACGAATAAGTAATGATAGATTACTACAATAGCTATTTAGAAGTGGATTAATCGCTTATTAAGAATAAAGTATTTGAAGGGAATGGTGATAATTTTAAGAAAAATCGTGTTTTATGCTATGACTTTTTTAATTTCGTTTACCAAAGAATTAAAGTATGCGAAAGAAAGAACGTTTTGAGAAAGTCATAGCTTGGTTCCAGGAAAATATGCCAATTGCAGAAACCGAGCTTCATTATACCAACCCATACGAATTACTAGTAGCCGTTATTTTATCAGCACAATGCACCGATAAGCGTGTAAATATGATGACTCCTGCTCTTTTTGAGAAATATCCTACAGCATTCGATTTATCTCATGCCACACAGGAAGATATTTTCAACTTTATTCGTTCATGCTCTTATCCTAACAATAAAGCTAAACACCTGCTTGGGATGGCTAAAATGCTGGTCGAAGAGTTTAAGGAAGAAGTGCCTGACGATATTAAAGAACTTCAAAAACTACCTGGTGTAGGTCGAAAAACTGCCAATGTGATTGCCTCTGTCGTATATGACAAGCCAGCTATGGCTGTAGACACGCACGTTTTTAGAGTATCGGCCCGAATGGGTTTAACAACCAACTCTAAAACGCCTTTGGAAACCGAAAAGCAACTAATGAAGTACATTCCTGAAGAATATGTTGCAACAGCCCATCATTGGCTGATACTGCATGGTCGTTATGTTTGTATTGCCAGAAAACCAAAGTGTAAAACATGCAAGATTACCGAATACTGTAAGTATTTTGAAAAGGAAGAAAAGAAAAACAAAAAAGGCTCAATTTGAATTGAGCCTTTTTGTAATTTATAGGAATAAGAGTAAGCTTACTGCCATAACTGCCATGCCAGCAATTAATCCGTAAATGGCAATGTGATGTTCACCATATTCTTCGGCAGTTGGTAAAAGTTCATCTAGTGAGATGAAAACCATAATTCCTGCTACACCTCCAAATAAGACTCCAAAAACAGTATTGTTTAAGCCAAGAAAAGAGTAGATTAATACAAAACCAATTAAGGCACCAACAGGCTCAGCTAATCCAGAAAGAAAAGAATATAAAAATGCTTTCTTTCGACTACCTGTTGCGTAGTAAATTGGAACAGAAACTGCGATTCCTTCAGGAACATTGTGTATTGCGATTGCAACAGCAATTGGAATAGCGATTGTAGGATCAGCTAAAGCTGCAGCAAATGTTGCTAAACCTTCAGGGAAATTGTGAATGGCAATTGCAAGGGCAGAGAACATGCCCATTCTCATCAATTTTTTGTCTACAGGTTTTTTATCATCAAGATCTTCAATTTTTTTCACTTCATGAGGGTTCTCGAAAGAAGGAATCATCTTATCGATTATGGCGATTAATAAGATCCCTCCGAAGAAAGACAAAACGGTATACCACGATCCAGCAACCGTACCATGTTGCTCAACTAATGCAGAATTTGCCTTTGGGAATATTTCAACTAAGGATACATAAATCATTACACCTGCTGAGAATCCTAAAGACAAGGCTAGAAATTTTGTATTTGTTCGTTTTGCAAAAAAAGCGATTGCGCTACCAATTCCGGTAGCAAGACCCGCAAATAAGGTCATCCCAAAAGCAATTGCAACTGTATTAAATTCAAATTCCATATATAGATTGTTATTTTTTGTTTGTGTGGATGTAATCTGGGGTAAATATAATAATTTGTTTGGAATAATTCTAAATAAGATATAAAGATGTTAACATCTTGTTTTGCGAAATGGCAAGTCGTAAATTTATTCTAATTATATTGAATTAAGTGTGTTAGTTAAATTTAAAACAAGAGAATTATGGCTTATGTTATTTCAGATGATTGCACTGCTTGCGGTTCTTGTATTAATGAATGCCCCGTAGATGCAATTTCGGAAGGTGATATTTATGTAATTGATCCGGATACATGTATTGATTGTGCTGCTTGTGCTGAAGTTTGTCCGGTAGAAGCGATATCGGAAGGAGATTAAATGCTTTTCAATTACAATGTAAAATGGAATCTTTTTTAAGATTCCATTTTTTTTGTTTGGACTATTAGGGAAAAAAGTCTTAACTTGAATAGGTAAATACTATTGTAATCATTTGCAACAGTGATAGTTTACTGGTTTCTATAAAGTAAATAGAGGTGAATTTAATTCTTGAATAGGTAACTTATTTATAGAATATAAATTTTCGTATTGAAATAGCTATACTAACCTAAAATCTTAAATCATGAAAGTATTTGTCTAAGCCTATTTTCTTCATAAGGATTCTGACCTTTTAAAATAAGCAGAATATTTTGCCCCCTTAGCCAGCCGGCTATTCCTCTTGAGAAATAAAATTTGTTTTAATGAAGTGCCCGCATTTTTGATAATGCACTAGTTTGCGAGTTTTGTATTCTCAGTTTTCCAAATTAAAGAGAACCGACCCCTGTTTTCAGGGTGATTTTGCTTTTCACCAATATGTGATTTTTGACAATAATTTGTTGAGGTTAGATAATTCTAGCTTCAATAATGACCATGTCTGAAATCGTTATTTGAGAATTGATTCAATGGATAGATCTGTCCTTGTAAAAGGAAGGATGCTATTTAGTCGGGATCAGTTATGAACACAATTGAATTTCTAACTTAAAATTTATTTTATGAAAAAAATGATTTTAGTAGTTTGTGTTTTCATCTTAACTTTTCAAATAGTTAATGCACAAACAAAGCAAATAACCGGTACAGTTACTAGTGCCGATGATGGCCTAGGAATGCCAGGCGTTTCTGTCTCAATAAAAAATACGACGCAAGGTACGAGTACGGATATTGATGGAAAATACTCGTTGGATGCTCAATCAACAGATATCCTTCTTTTTAGTTTTGTTGGGATGGTTCCTCAGGAAATACCGGTTGGAAATCAAGCGGTTATAGATGTTGTGATGGAAACGCAATCTATCGGTATGGAGGAGGTTGTTGTAACAGCATTTGGTATTGAGCGAGTAGCAGAATCAGTTGGATACTCGGTGGCACTGGTAGACGAAGAAGAGCTGCTTGACAATGCAGAACCAGATATACTTCGTTCTATGACTGGGAAAATCCCTGGGGTGACCATTGGATCAGCTACAGGAGCACCAGGAGCAGCAAGTAAAATTAACATTAGAGGTGCTACCTCATTCACAGGAGATAATCAGCCTTTGTTTGTGATTGATGGGGTTCCTTACTCTAATGACAATATTGCAACTACTGATAGTGATGCAAGTATCGTTGGAGGTCAATTTGCTTCGGGTATTTCATCTGTAGATCCTAACGATATCAAAAATATTCAGGTACTTAAAGGTGGTGCAGCATCGGCTCTTTATGGATCACGTGCTGCAAATGGAGTAGTATTAATCACTACAAAATCTGGTGCCTCAAAAATTGGAGGTGTAAAGAAAGGATTTGGTATTAATATTACTTCTTCTTATGGATTTGAAGAGATTAAAAGTAATCTTCCTGATTATCAGAACAAGTATGGAGCTGGAACTAATTTCGAATACGCTAATTTCAATGGTTCGTGGGGAGCTGCCTTTAATACGAGAGATTCTATCCCAACGCCTGGGAATTTAACAACAAATTTTCCTGATCAGTTTGGAGATAATATTGCCTATGTTCCTCGTCCAAATAATGTTAAAGATTTATTTGATACTGGTATTATTCGTGAAAACTCTATTAATATTACTCACGGAGGAGAAACCTCAACATTTAATCTTACAATGTCCGAAGTAGACCAAAAAGGTTATATTCCACACAGTGGGTTTGATAGAAAATCATTTGCTCTGGGAGGAACAGCTAAGTTATCAGAAAAATTGACTGTTGGAGGAAATATGAGTTTCTCTCATGTTGATCAAGATGGTCCATTGTTTGGTAATAACCAAATAAGCGGAGGAGCCTCTTCGTTTGCACGTGCACTTTGGCCAGCGCGTCACTGGAACTGGACAGAATGGCCTTACGAAAATGCTAATGGTGAACCTGTTATTCCTAATGGTGGTTATGACCACCCACTATGGTCATGGAAGCACAATACGAATAATCAGACTATTGATCGTACAGTGCTAGGTATGAATACCTCATATGAGATTTTTCCTTGGTTAACTGCAGGTATAAATGCTGGTTATAACAAGAGTCTTCAGGAGCAACAAACAGTTACGGATATTGGATCACGCGGTGCAGAAGGTCTGGGAGAAATTAGAGAAAATACTTATGTTACGGAAAGAATGGAGTCTACATTTACTTTATCTCTGAATAAAGACTTAAACGAAGACTTTAATATTCAGGCAACAGCAGGATTCAACCTAAGTCAGAATGATGTCAGTGTGTATAGAATAACAGGAACAGAAATTATCAATCCTGGAATTTATAATTTGAGAAACACCAAAAGTCAGTCCGTAATTGATGACTATACAACACGAGATAGGATCATGGGTGTATTTGCACAAGCTACTCTTGGATATAGGGATTACCTATACTTAACTTTAAATGGTAGAAATGACTGGAATTCTGCGCTTTATCTTCCTAAAGGAGGCGTGGGAAAAGAAACAACTAATTTCTTCTATCCGGGAGCTACACTTGCATATGTATTTACAAACCAATTTGATTTGAGTGATACACCTATCGATTTTGGTAAATTGCGTTTGGGTTGGTCAAAAGTAGGTGGAGTTGGTGCATTAGGTGCATATGACAACAATGCTGTATTTATAACTGATCCTTCTGCATTTGGAGTTAATCTTATAAGAAACTCTATTAGTTTAAGTAACCCAGTCTTGTCTCCTGAATTTACAACAGAATTTGAAATAGGTGGTGAATTTAGGTTTCTGGAAGGTCGCATTACTTTAGATGCTACCTATTATGACCGAACGACAACAGATATATTGGTGCCTTTAACTGTTCCAAGATCTACAGGATTTCAGACATATTTTACCAATATCGGAGAAATGACAAATAACGGTGTTGAAATAGGTCTTGGATTAACTCCTATAAGAATGAATAATGGTTTTTCTTGGGAAATCTTTTCTTCATTTACTACAAACAAAAATGAAGTAACAAAGATTATCGAAGGTATTGACCAATATGCCATTAATGTTAATGAGGTTGCTTTTGTGAAAAAAGGAGAACCGCTAGGTGTTTTTGTAGGAAGTTCAAATTACAGAGACGATAATGGCAACTTACTAATCGACAGGACCACGGGACAATTAATTAGAGATAATGAGGAAAAAGTGATAGGAGATCCTAATATTGACTTCAGACTTGGTATAACAAACACATTTAAATACAAAGGATTGTCCTTACGTGTATTCTTTGATTGGAGAGAGGGAGGAGACGTATTCTCTAACACCATAGCTTCTTTATTAGGCCGTGGGGTAACAAGAGATACTGAAGATAGAGAAAATGGAAATTATATTATTCCTGGAGTATATGGAGATCCTAATACAGGCCAACCAATCGTGGATGGAAGTGGAAATGCGATCCCAAACACTACAGGTGTAAATATGAACAATTTGTTCTTTGGTGAGTCTTTTGCTATTAATTCTTCTGATGAAATGAAAATTTATGATGGAACAACTTACAGGTTACGTGAACTAAGTTTAAACTACACTCTTCCTAGTAAGTGGTTGGAAAAGACATTTATAACTAGAGCATCTGTAGGATTTACGGGTAATAATCTGTGGTTTCATGCTCCTAATATTCCTAAATACACCAATTTTGATCCGGAAGTATCAAGTTTTGGAGCTTCTAATGTACAGGGAATTGAGCAAACTGCTGCGCCAAATCCAAGAAGATATATGTTTAACGTGAAGTTCTCTTTCTAAAATCAGGAAAATATGAAAATAAATAAAAATATAATTATACTATGTATTTGTGGGGCGTTATTAGGAGTGACTGGTTGTAATGAATACCTTGATGTTAATACAGATCCTAATAATCCTACAGTTGCACCTTTGAATCAGCTGACTTCTAAAATTCAGAAAGATGCTGCGGATACCTATAACTCAGGAGATTTTTGGATGGCTAATTTCCTTGGAGTTTTTACGCACCAAATAGTGGTTAGGGAAGAATCAGATCAATATGGTTTATCGACTGGAAGTAATTTTATTTCAAATTCTTGGTCGAATTTATACCTAACCAATACCAATTTGAACAGCTTAATAAGTACTGCTACAGATCAAGGAAACATGATCTATGCTGGGATAGGAAAAATTATTCAAGTAGATGCTTTCACCAAGGCTGTTGACATATGGGGAGATATGCCTTATTTAGAAGCTAATAAATTAGGTGAATCTATAATAGCTCCCACTTTTGATGATCAGATTGAAATTTACACATCCTTATTTGCGCTGTTGGATGAAGCTATTGCAAATTTGAACGATGAAACAGCCGAGAATTTGCAAACTCCTGGAGATGATGATTTGATCTATGGAGGAGATGTTGATTTGTGGATAAAAGCAGCTAATACACTAAAATTAAAAATGTACAACAATGTTCGCCTTTATCCTGCATTGTTTGATGCGACTGCTGTGAATTCGCTTATCTCAGAAGGAAATCTAATAAGTAGCTTAGGCGAAGATTTTGAGTTTAAATACTCATCTGCACTAGCTCCAGTAGACGAAAGACATCCTTTGTTTGCTGCAGAATATGGAGGTGGCCAGATAACTCAGTATATAAGTCCTTGGCTCTACGAGATTATGATGGGTGTGAATCCAACTCCTTATTTTACCAGTGTTGAAGATCCTCGGATACCTTATTATTGGTTTAATCAATTGACTGGAGGAGAATTAGCTCAGAATCCGATTGATTATCACGATCCTAATACCGATTTTGTTTCAATACGATTTGGTTCTATTGGAGATGGTCGTGATAGCGGACAAAGAGGATCAGGAACAATGGTAGGTATGTATATTTGCGGTGGACGATATGATGACGGAGAGGGAAGCCCAGACGGAGACTTAGGTTCTAGTGATGGTACAGGAGTTGCTCCTTTCCAATATATAAATTATTACGAACGCTTATTTATTGAAGCCGAATTGATACAAGCAGGCGTTGTTACAGGTGATGCTAGTGCTAAACTACGAGAAGCTATAACAGCAGCTTTTGCCAAAGTAGATGATATAGCTGAAAACAATCAATCAACTCAGACTATTCCTGTATTATCTGGTACTACAGAGGTAACAGCTTACATTGATAATGTTATTACTTTATTTGATGCTGCAACAGCGGATCAAAGAATGGAAATCATAATGACTCAGAAGTGGATTGCCAGTTTTGGGAAATTTGCAGATCAGTACAATGATATCAGAAGAACAGGATACCCTGTTTTGGCTAATCCTAATGGTACAAATGAATACCAAATTAATGCAGGACAAAACTCTGATGGTGCACTAGGTGATCCATTACTTGATTCCGAAACAACTTTGGGGCGAGATTATCCTCTTTCTATTTATTGGCCTGCAAGTGAGATCAATACAAACTCAAATGCGCCTGATCAGAAACAACAAGCGACTTATTCAATTTTTTGGGATAATTAATAAACATTAAAATTATGAATAAAATATATATAATATCAATTTTTTTGATTGGACTGTTTCTTTCTTGTTCTACTTCAGATTTAGATCAGATTGATTTAGCAAAAAGTTCTGCAGTTCCAAACTTCACCATTGATGATACAAAAGATGGTTTTATCGATAAGGCCGATCCTGCTTCAGGAGAGGTAGGTTTTGCATTAACCATAGAACAAGGTTCAGTTGCATCTGCAACTGTAAAGGTTGTATACAATTCTGTTGCTGGAGATAGATTCTTTGCAACACTTATTGCGGATGCAAGTACATATCCTCAGAATGTTTCATTAACGGTTAATGAGATTGTAGACTTATTTCCACAGTTGACAGATGCAACTGATTTAACTGCTGGAGATATTTTTAGCTTTTTTGCAGAACTTACATTAACTGATGGTACTGTTATTCCAGGTTATAAGGAAGATGGACCTAATTACAGTGATGACGTAATTACTTCTCCATTGTTCACGGCAATATTGAATTACACAGTTGCTTGTGGATTACAGGCACCATTTACAGGACAGTATACACTAACTGACCCTGCAGGAAGCTGGGGTGATCAAACTGTAACGGTTGTTGAGGATGGACCAACTGAAAGATCATTTGAAGGATCATTCTTCGGTTTTGATGGAATTCCATTTAAATTTAGTTTGATATGTGATCAAGTTATAATACTACAAACTTCATCAGGACTTGCATGTGCTGGTGGACCTGACTGGGAGTTTGGTCCTGACCCTGATAATGTTGCTAGTTTTGACCTAACAGATGATAGTGTTATAGTATTAGATTTTCTAGATAATAATAAAGGTGCTTGTGGTGGAGGCCCAGGTGCATATCAAATGACTCTTACTAAACTTTAGTGGTAGTTATGAATTAAGTGAGATTTAATTCTAATGGTAATTTAGGTAAAGGGGAATATGTTTACTCATATTCCCCTTTTATCTTTAATAGTTTTATATTAAAACCCATTCAACTCCATAGTTACTGTTGGAATAAGAAGTAGGAAGCCTAATATAATAAGCACCACCATAAACTTCCCAAGCCATTTAACCCATTTGTCGTAAGGGATTTTGGCAACACCAAGTACACCGATTAAAACACCAGAGGTTGGTGTTATCATATTTGTGAAACCATCACCAAATTGGAAAGCCATTACAGTTGCCTGACGTGATACGCCAATCAAATCAGAGAACTGAGACATCATCGGCATGGTCAAAGCAGCTTTAGCAGATCCTGAAGGGATAATCACGTTGATAAAGTTTTGAATCACATACATCATACCAACCGAAGCAATCTTACCAAAATCGTTCATCGATTGTGAAATATAATATAGGATAGAGTCAATAATTTGTCCTTCTTCAAGTACAATTAGAATACCACCAGCTAAACCAACAATAAGAGCCGCAGACATGATATCGTTTACCCCTGCAAGGAACAATTTGGTGATTTCATTTGCGGTATTGCTGAATGCAATACCAGAGAAAATACCCATTGCAAAGAATAAAGTAGAAATCTCCATGATATACCAGCCATAGCCCATTACACCAACAATTAGATAAATGATGGTGAACAAAAGAAGGTTGAGAATAAAGAAGTGAACTGATTTACGCAAAGACATAAATCCGAATAAGGCAAACAAGCCTGTAATTATTGGCAATACCATAAATGTGGTTTCGGAGTTTCCGATTTTAAGTGTACTCACAGGATAGTAGTATGAAAATCCAATCATGGAAACTAAGATGATAATATAGGTTACCCAAGCAGAAGCAGGTGTATAATATTCGATGTTCTCAATATCCGAAGCATGGTGTTTTCTCCAGTAACTATCATCGGTGTAAACCAATGAGCTTTCAGGATTCTTACGAACCTTAGCTGCATACCTAAGGATAAAAGCGATTCCGATAATATTGATTACAAACCAGCAAAATAGGCGATACTCAATTCCTGAGAATAAAGGCAAGTTCGATAAACCTTGTGCAATACCAATTGTAAATGGATTCAGCAATGCTCCAGCGAAACCAAGGCCTGCAGCTACAAAACAGATTGCAACACCTACAATCGAATCGTATCCCATCTTAATAGCCATTGGCACAAAAATAATAACAAAGGCTATGGTCTCTTCACTCATTCCGAAGGTGGCCCCAAAGATCGAGAATATGAGCATGATGAGAGTTAGAATGATATTGTTGACACCAATTTTCCGTATGAGTTTGTTTTTCTCCAGTTTTTTTGTGAATTCGAGAAAGGAATATATCCCCACATCAATCGATTTACTGGCATTCATAATCCAAAAAGCACCACCAATAATGAGAATAAACATGATGATATCAGCTTTATCTACAAAGCCTTTGAAAAATGAAGCAAAAACTTCCCAGCTTTGCCCACTATTATCAACCTGGTGATAGGAATCTTGAACAATAACAGAACGGTCGGTGCCGTTAACATTTACAACAGTTCTGTCGTATTCTCCACCTGGGATAATCCAAGTTAAAATGGCTGATAAAACGACTATTGCAAATACAATAACGTAAGTGTGAGGTACTTTCTTAAACATATTTTTTAATTTGAGGTATTAGTATCAATTGTGAATGAATCGAGTTATCTATTCGATTAGTCGACTCTTAAATTTTCGGGGGTAAAAATAATAACATTCCACAGAAAAAGGTCAATATTACTGATAGAATAAATTTAACTTTTGTATGTTATCGAAAAGGTTTGCGATTTGATGATTTTTCGTTGTCTTCGTCGTGTAATATTGTTTCATTTTTTCTACTTTCGCAAAGTAGTTAAATTTAAAATTATCAATTGATTACGTTGATGAATGAATTGATAAGTACTAGTTATTAAAAGAATGTAGTATGAAGTTGCTAATAAGTAATATAAAGACCTTGGTTCAGGTAGATGAAAATTCGCGTAAGTGGGTGGCAGGAACTGACATGGCAAATTTAAAATGTATCGACAATGCTTATTTGTTGATAGAGGATGAAAAAATATCGGATTTTGGTAAAATGGAAGATATTCCAAATTTCGATGAGATGGAAGGTGTTGATATGATGCAGGAGATTGATGCAACAGGCCGTATGGTTTTTCCATCATTCTGCGACTCGCATACTCATTTGGTTTACGCTGGTTCTCGCGAAATTGAGTATACTGATAAGATTAAAGGTTTATCATATGAGGAAATTGCTGAACGAGGAGGAGGAATTCTGAATTCTGCTAAGCGTATGCACGATGCTACCGAAGATGAGCTTTATGAATCGGCAATGGAACGTATTCATGAGATTATCAGTTTAGGAACAGGAGCTGTAGAGATTAAGTCGGGATACGGTTTAACTGTTGAAGATGAATTGAAAATGCTTCGTGTGATCAAACGATTGAAAGAAACAACGCCACTTAAAATCAAGTCTAGCTTCCTGGGAGCTCATGCTGTGCCTGCTGATTATAGAGGTCGTCAAGGCGAATATGTTGACATGGTAATCAATGAAATGATTCCTTTAGTAGCTGCAGAAGATTTAGCTGACTATATTGATGTATTCTGCGATAAAGGATTCTTCACAGTTGAAGAGACTGATCGTATTTTGAATGCAGGGATGAAACATGGTATGCGTCCAAAGATTCATGCCAATGAATTGGATTACTCAGGAGGTATTCAAGTAGGTGTAAAATACAATGCATTATCAGTTGATCACCTTGAGTTTGTTGGTGATGCTGAAATTGAATCATTGAAAGGGTCGGAAACGATGCCAACGGTATTGCCAGGAGCAGCTTTCTTCCTTAACATGGTTTGTTCTCCTGTACGTAAAATGATGGATGCAGGTTTACCAGTTGCTTTAGCTTCTGATTTTAACCCGGGATCATCACCATCAGGTAACATGAAGTTTATTTTGTCTTTGGCTTGTATCAATTACAAAATGCTACCACAAGAAGCGATTAACGCTACAACAATTAATTCGGCTTATGCTATGGGTGTTGAAGATGAAGTAGGAAGTATCGCTCGTGGTAAAATTGCTAACGTGTTTATCACAAAAGAAATTCCATCAATCGAGTTTATGCCGTATGCATATGGTAGTAACTTGGTCGATACAGTTATCCTTAATGGACAAGTCCTTTAATGTAATTGATAATTATAAATTATTAATTATTCTCCCCTTTTCAGGGGAGATGTCCGAAGGACAGAGGGGTGTTCGTACAAAACTAAAAGCACCCTTTCGCCTGTCGGCACTTTCCCTTAAAAGGGAAAAATCGTTGATTTTGAAAGAAGTACAATTGAGAGAAATCATATTATAATCATTTACAATCAGCGTCAAGCTTTATAAAACAAATTATAGAATATTTAAATACAATATAAGATGAAACAATTAATCGAATGTGTTCCTAATTTCTCTGAAGGGAACGATATGAATATCATTAAGCAGATTACTAACGAAATTGAATCTGTAGAAGGTGTAAGCCTTGTTGATGTTGATCCAGGTAAAGCAACGAATCGTACTGTAGTAACTATGGTTGGTACGCCTGATGAGGTTTTGGAAGCAGCTGTAAAAGCTGTTAGAAAAGCGGCTGAGTTAATCGATATGAGTAAGCATTCCGGTGCTCACCCACGTTTTGGTGCAACTGACGTTTGTCCATTGGTTCCTGTTGCGAACATCACAATGGAAGAAACTGTAGCTTATGCACACAAACTAGCTCAGCGTATTGGTGAGGAAGTTGGTGTACCAGTTTACTGTTACGAGAATGCAGCACGTATCGAAGAACGTAAGAACTTAGCTGTTTGTCGTGCAGGTGAGTACGAAGCAGTAAAAGATCGTATTGGAACTGAGCGTTGGAAGCCAGATTTTGGACCAGCTGAGTTTACTGAAGCTGTTGCTAAATCGGGTGTTACTGCAGTAAGTGCACGTAACTTCCTTGTAGCTTATAACTTTAACTTGAATACAACTTCAACTCGTCGTGCCAATGCAATTGCATTCGATGTTCGCGAGAGAGGTCGTACAAAGCGTGAAGGTAATGCAGCTACAGGTAAAATTGTAAAAGATGAGAACGGAAATCCAGTAATGACTCCGGGAACATTGAAAGCGACTAAGGCCATTGGTTGGTTTATCGAGGAGTTTGGCGTAGCTCAAATTTCTATGAATATGACTGATATCTCTATCACGTCTATTCACCAAGCGTTTGATGAAGTTTGTGCTAAAGCTCAAGCTCGTGGTATCCGCGTTACAGGTTCTGAATTAGTAGGTGTTGTGCCATTGCAGGCGATGTTAGATGCAGGTAAACACTACCTACGTATGCAAGGTCGTTCAACAGGTATTGCCGATCGTGAGATTATCAAGATCGCCGTTAAATCTCTAGGACTAGACGAGCTTTACCCATTCGATGCTGACAAGAAAATCATTGAGTATATTCTTGAGAACGAAGCTAAAAAAGGAACGAAGAAATTAGTTGACATGAGCTTAACTGCTTTTGTTGAAGAAACAGCTTCAGAATCTATGGCTCCAGGTGGAGGATCTATCTCTGCTTATATGGGGGCAATGGGTGCTGCTCTTGGTTCAATGGTTGCTAACCTTTCGGCTCACAAGCCAGGATGGGACGAGCGTTGGGAAGAGTTTTCTGATTGGGCTGAGAAAGGAAAAGAGTATCATACGAAACTAAACTGGTTAGTAGACGAAGATACCAATGCTTTCAACAAAATTATGGATGCCATCCGTTTGCCTAAGAAAACTGAGGAGGAGAAAGCTGCTCGTGCTGAGGCTATGGAAGACGCAACTAAATTTGCGACTATGGTTCCTTTCCAAACAATGGAGCTTTGCCTTGGATCTATGGATGTTGCTAAAGCAATGGCTGAGATCGGAAACCCTAACTCAGTAACCGATGCTGGTGTAGGTGCATTAGCTGCTCGTTCAGGTGTTATTGGTGCTTTCATGAATGTGAAGATTAACGCTGCTGACCTTACTGATAAAGCTTGGGCTGCAGACATCATCGCAAAAGGACAAGCAATTGTTGACAAAGCACAAGCCCTTGAAAATGAAATTGTAGAAATGGTAAACGCTAAGATCTAATACCACTACATCATTATATTTAGGGATACGTTACGGCGTGTCCCTTTTTTTTAGTTTGTATTTTATGATATGCGTATTTTTTTGTTCTATCTCTATTTATTTGATTATATACATCATGCAAAACTGCTGTTAAGAAGAGGATTTGAGATGTTTATTGGATGTGAAAAAGGCTACTTAGAAATAATATAAATATTTAGTACTGTTCAGTATTTTTGATTATTGTGAGTATATTTAATTCGCTTAAAAAAAATAATATGAAGAATAGAAAAATCATCTTGTTAATTTTATTTGTGTTGTGTGTAAACAGTTTTGTATTAAAATCTCAAGAATATTTAATTGAGATTGAGACTAAGCGAAATGCAGATAATAGCGTTGATTTTAATTATCGTAAAAATTGTTATGGAACTTATTGTATTCAGTTTACTTTTAGACAATTATCTAATTCATTTCAATCAAATTTCCAAAGTACGGTTAGTGGATTATCAGGTAGGGCCATAAGTTTGAAACCTCGAGATGC
Source organism: Labilibaculum sp. DW002 (assembly GCF_029029525.1). Lineage (NCBI taxonomy): Bacteria > Pseudomonadati > Bacteroidota > Bacteroidia > Marinilabiliales > Marinifilaceae > Paralabilibaculum > Paralabilibaculum antarcticum. The sequence goes on from NZ_JAKJSC010000002.1 coordinate 373,935, forward strand.
TACTCAAGGTATAGGTTTTTCTTTTAGTTATATATATCAATTGGGTAGTCCTAATGTAAAGATCAATGATGATTTTATTTATTTACTTCCATTTAGAAATGATGTGAAATTGGAAGCTATTTCTTTGAATAATTTGAATAGATCATTTGGGAAAGGAGTTTCTGAAACGTGGAAGGCATATCGATTTGTAGTTGAAAATCCAGAATCAATTGTTGCCTGTCGAAAAGGATTAGTAGTTAAAGTGGTTGATGAATTTAATGTAGATACAACTCAAAATTTCAACTACAAAAGAAGTCAAAATGAAGTGATCGTAGAGCATAAGGATGGGACGTTGGCAAGATATTCTGGTTTTAAAGCTGGAAGTATTAAGGTTGAAGAAGGTCAAATGATATATCCTTATTCTGAAATTGGTATCGTTGGTAGAAATGGAAAGGATGTGAATTATAAATTAGATCTTTGTATATATTATTTAAATACGAAGAATTTAAATGATTTTAATGATGTTGTGAAAAAAGCAAATGCTTTGGCTTATGTAAACCCGAAATTTAATTATAAAGGTGCTGCTGCTACATTATTATCAAGAAATAAATATGTGACTGAATGTAATGATGAAATTATTACTCAGGAATTTTCACGAAGGGAAAAGAAGAAATATCTTAAAGGAGAGTTGAAGTAAAAAAATAGCCAAATTCTCAATCGAGAATCTGGCCTTAATAGACTATGTTGTAATTCTATATTCCTAATAACAAGCTATCAGGATCTTTTCCGTCGAATAGCATTTTGTGTGGGTTTTCAATCAGTTCCTTAATTTTCACCAGGAATCCAACCGAATCTTTACCATCAATTACCCGGTGATCGTAAGATAGAGCAATATACATCATTGGGCGAATTTCAACCTTACCATTAACAGCAATAGGTCGCTCAACAATATTGTGCATCCCTAGTATACCAGACTGAGGAGGATTGATGATTGGCGTACTTAATAGTGATCCAAACACACCACCATTGGTAATGGTAAATGTACCACCAGTCATTTCGTCTAAGCTGATTTTTCCGGAACGCGCTTTATTGGCAAGACGCATTAACTCTCTTTCAATTTCTGCTAAGCTAAGGTTTTGAGTATCTCTAATAACAGGAACCATCAAACCTTTTGGTGTTTGTACTGCCATGGCCACATCCATATAGTTTGGTGTGATAATCTCATCACCATCCATCATAGAATTCACTGCTGGATGAGCTTTAAGAGCAATACTAACAGCTTTGGTAAAGAATGACATGAATCCTAATTTGATATCATGAGTCTCAACAAATTGCTTCTGGTATTTCTTTCTCAATTGCATAACAGCTGACATATCAACCTCGTTGAAGGTTGTAAGCATAGCTGTTTCGTTTTTAACCGAAACCAAACGGGCACTTAACTTCTTACGAAGATTACTCATTTTCTTACGGTCGATATGGCGTTCAACAGCTTCTGGCTGCACCATAGCTGCTGGAGCCTGTTCTTTATTGTTAACAACTTGCTCGATATCTTTCTTCGATAATCGCTGAAGACCAGCAATAACGTCATCAACAGAAAGTTGATTCTCTTCCATTAGTTTTTTGGCTACAGGAGAAATCTTAACATCCTTAAATTCTTCAGAAGATTTTATTGGAGCTGCTTCAGAGGTTTTTGTCTCAGTTTTAGGCGTTTCTTCTTTAGCCTCAGCTTTGGGACTGGTAGATGGTGCTTCACCAGCAAAACTTGTATCAATAGTACAAGCTACCGATCCTACAGCAACAGTGTCACCTTCATTTGCTTTAATAGATATTTTACCTCCCTCGTCAGCAACAAGTGTAAGTGTTGCTTTGTCAGATTCGATCTCAGCTATTTCTTGTTCTTTTTCAACAATATCACCTTCGGCTACAAACCAATTGGCAATTTCAACTTCTGATATGGATTCTCCCGGACTGGGAATTTTTATGTCGATCATTATATTGATTGTTTTCTTGATTGTACTACTACATTAATAACTTGCTCTTCTTTTGTTCAAAATATTCGTGCTGTCGAAGAATTTCTTCATGAGATCCACCTTCAACACATTGCAAGCCACAATATTTGAGTTCTCTGTCACAGTCGCATCTTCTGAAAACCTTACGGATAATTTCGTTTTGACCAATATTGTGAATTTTAGCAAGCCCGGTAGCTGTACTACCACTAGCCATACGAGCAATAGGTGCTAAATCTACATTTTCAATATTGTAATTTACGAACTGCCATGGTCCCATATTCTCAGGTTCTTCTTGTACCCAAAGGTGAAGTATCGAGTTTGGATATCTTTCCAACACCTGATTGATCTGCTTGTTTGGGAACGGATACAATTGTTCCAACCTTACCAGTGCAACATCTTGGGCAAATAGTTCTTCTTTCTGAGCTAGTAAATCGTAATAAACTTTTCCTGAACAGAAAACCACACGACTTACCTCTTCTGCAATAACGTCATTATCGTCTATTACTTCCTGGAATCTGCCATTGGCCAATTCGTCCATGGTCGAAACACAACTTGCATGTCTGAGTAAACTCTTAGGTGTAAAGCAAATTAATGGAATTCGAATATCTCGCTTAACCTGACGACGCAGAGCATGGTAATGGTTTGCAGGAGTCGTAGGGTTGATTACTTGCATGTTGTTATTTGCACAAAGCGTTAAGAAACGCTCCATTCTCGCACTTGAATGCTCAGCACCTTGTCCTTCGTAACCATGTGGTAAGAATAGAACGAGTCCATTTTTAACACCCCATTTATCTTCACCGGAACTGATGTACTGATCGATAACGGCTTGTGCTACATTGTGGAAATCACCAAACTGAGCTTCCCAAATCGTTAAGCCGGATGGATGTGCTAAAGCGTATCCATATTCGAACCCAAGAACAGCATATTCACTCAAATGTGAGTTGTAAATATGGCAAGGAGCTTGGTTTTCGCTTACATGTTTAAGTGGAAAATATTTTTTTGCTGAATCACTAATCGTTAATGCAGCATGTCTGTGAGAAAATGTCCCACGTTCCGAATCCTGACCACTAATTCTAACACCATACCCTTCATCAAGCAAACTAGCATAAGCTAAAAGTTCACCCATAGCCCAGTCTAACCGATCTTCACTAACCATCTTCTTACGATCAGCCATTAGCTTGCCAATCTTCTTGAAAAAGCTTAGGTTTTCAGGTAAATTGGTTATGTTTTCAGCCAATTCAAGCAATTTCTTTTTAGCAACACCTGTAGTTGGTGATTGCTCAAAATCTTGATCGTTCGAATAGCGAATATTATTATAATAATCTCCTAGAAATGGCTGAATAATTACCTTGTCGAATGATTTAGAGAGCTCAAAATCATTATCTAAAAGCTTGTTGTAATCAGCATTTAATTGTTTCGTGTCTTCTTTTGAATAAATGCCTTTTTCAATAAGATAATCGCCATAAAGATCTCTTGGGTTTTTGTGCTTAGCAATTTGGCTGTATAGTAATGGCTGTGTAAAACGAGGTTCGTCACCTTCGTTATGTCCATACTTTCTATACGATAGAATATCGATGAACACATCAGTTTTAAATTCCTGACGATACTCCATGGCCAAGCCAATTGTATAGATTAAAGCCTCAACATCGTCACCATTAATATGGAAGACAGGACAACGTGTTACTTTAGCAACATCAGTACAATAAGTACTCGATCGTGCATCAAGATAATTGGTTGTAAAACCTATTTGATTGTTGATAACCAGGTGAATGGTTCCACCAGTTCTGTAGGCTTGAAGTTCAGCCATCTGAACAGTTTCGTATACAATTCCCTGACCTGCAATTGCAGCATCGCCATGAATAACGATAGGGACTAGTTTGTTCTCATCGCCTTTGTAATCGTTGTCAATTTTAGATCGGGAAATACCTTCAACAACAGCACCTACGGTTTCAAGGTGCGATGGATTTGGTGTTAAGTGAAGCTTTACTTCATTTCCATCATCCGTTTTAACTGTACTTCCATATCCTAAATGGTATTTAACATCACCAAGGGCAATGTCATCTTCAAATTCTTCCCCAACGAACTCTTTGAATATATTTTCATATGGTTTCTCAAGAATATTCGCTAATACATTAAGACGACCGCGATGAGCCATACCGAATACAAATTCTTCAACTCCTAATTGCGCACCTTTTTCTATTAGGGCATCAAGAGCAGGAATTAGTGTTTCTGTACCTTCAAGAGAGAATCGTTTTTGTCCAACAAACTTTTTATGAATATAGTTCTCGAAACCAACAGCTAACTTTAAATGGTAATAGATATGTTTGCGCTGTTCATCAGTGAAATTTGGAGTGTTTTTAGAACTCTCCATTTTATTTTGTAACCATCTCAACATTTGAGGGTGACGAACGAAAACATATTCTGCTCCAATCGATTTACAGTAGGTTTCTTGCAAATGAGCAACAATGTCTTTCAATTTTGATGCTCCAATTCCAAGTTCTGTGCCCGCATGAAATACCGTTTCCAAATCAGCATCTGAGAGGTTGAAGTTCTCAATATCGAGAGTTGGGAAATATTTTCGGCGAGTTCGAACAGGATTGGTTTTTGTAAAAAGATGTCCACGTTGACGATAGGCCTGAATCAAATTCATCACATTGAATTCTTTATTCATCGAATTAGATGCAGGTATTTTATCGATTGTTGATTCTTGCTTAACTGGAAATTTGGTGCTTGCAAAATCAAATCCTTGAAAAAATTGTCTCCAACTTTCTTCAACAGATTCAGGATCATTTTTGTAGGATTGGTATAGTTCGTCTATGAATTCGATTTCACTATTGCCCAAAAAGCTAAATTTATCCATATAGTTGTTCCTTGTACTTAGTCTTGTTATTGTTGTAACTAAAACAAATGTATTAAATTTTCATTCTTATGAAGATATCAAAAACGAATAAAAGATAAAAAGGTCATTTTTTTTTCATATAGGCATATAGAGAATTTCTATGAGCTGTTTTTATTTAACATTGCTGAAAAAAGATGACACAATTCTTTTATATGAACTCGCTTCGGATTACTTTAGTTTTTTATACCATAAATAAGAAAAATACTACAAATGTTTTTACTTCGACTTTTGATTGGCTTTGTGATTATCACCCAATTTTTAGCCTGTGATAATTTACAAAAAAAATCGCGATTTGCTTTAGAAAAGGGCGATCTTCTTTTTCAGGATTTAGATGCTGATTCCATTTCTAGTGCGATAGAAACAGTAACGGGAGGCGCGAATAAACTGAGCTTTTCTCATGTTGGAATTGTAGATCTTAATAAAAATGGAGATACGCTTGTTTTAGAGGCAATATCAAAAGGAGTTTGTTATACAAAATTGAGTTCCTTTTTGAAACGAAGTCTCAATAAAAGTGGAAAGCCACAGGTTGAGGTTGGGCGCTTGAATCCTGAATTTAAAGCATTAATAGATTCCGCTTTATTGGAGGGGAAGGAGCTGATAGGCAAAGCGTACGATGATGTTTACGTAATTGGGGATTCAAATTACTACTGTTCTGAACTGATTTATGAGATGTTTGCGAGTAATAAGGATTCCATAGAAGTATTTAAGCTAAATCCGATGTCTTTTAAGGATGCACAGACGGGTGAATACATGCCTTTCTGGATTGACTATTACAAGAAGTTAGGTGTTGAAATCCCGGAAGGAATGCCAGGTTTAAATCCAAATGGTATGTCGCTGTCTCCAAACATAGAAATGGTTTATTCTTACCATTCAGAAAACAAATACTAAAATATTTTATACAATATATGAATTCATTTTTACGTCAATTAACTGCAGAACTTTACGAAAAGTACGGTAGCAATTTATCCAACTGTATGTTGGTGTTTCCGAATCGTCGTGCTGGACTATTCTTTTCAAAATACCTGAATGAATTAATTGATCAGCCAATATGGGCGCCAAAAATTCTAACCATTAATGAATTTTTTAAAGAACATTCGAATCTTCAGACAGAAGATAATTTGGGTTTACTTTTTCGTCTGTATAAAATTTACATTCAAAAAATGGAGGTTTCTGAGAGCTTCGATGAATTCTATCATTGGGGAGAAATGCTTTTAGGGGATTTCGATGATTTGGATAAGTATCGTGTGAATGCGAAACACCTGTTTCAAAATTTGGCAGAAGAAAAGGCAATTGATGATTTGTTTGATTATTTAACCGAGGAGCAAATTGAAGCCATACAATCGTTTTGGAGTACATTTCGACCAGAGAAATATTCAGAGCACCAGAAGGAATTCGTGAAACTTTGGGAAAACCTGTATCCAATTTATACCGATTTCAGAAAAGAATTGGAAGGTAAAGGATTGGCTTATGAAGGTATGGCATCACGAAACTTGGTGGATAAACTAGAAGCTGGAGAGATAAAAATAAAAGAAGACAGAGTGATTTTTATTGGTTTTAATGCATTAAACCGATGTGAAATGAATTTGTTTGATGAATTAAAAAGGCAAGATAAAGCTGATTTCTATTGGGATTACGATGAGTCGTATTTGAAAAATCCATATCATGAAGCTGGTTTGTTTTTGCGCGAGAATACCAAACGATTTCCATCTCCTAAAACCAATATAACTTTTGATAATATCAAGAATAATAACACAAGTGTAGAATTTGTGTCTTTGTCGTCGGAAGTTGGACAAGCAAAATATGCACATTCTGTTGTCGATGAATTTTGCAAGAATTCGGATGATGCCCTAGAGGAAACGGCAATTGTATTGGCCGATGAGGAGTTGCTTCTTCCTGTTTTGCATTCCATTCCGCAAAGTGCAGAAAATGTGAATGTAACCATGGGATATCCGGCCAAAAATACGCCGGTAGCAAGTTTACTTCGTTTGGTTATCGATTTGCAAAAGAGCATAAAGAAGCAAGCTGGTGATGTTTTATTTCATCACAAACAAGTATTGGCTCTACTGAATCATCAATATTTGAATTCCGTAAATCCAGAATTGGCTCATAAAATCAGTCAGGATATTTTAAAAACGAATCGAATTCAAGTTCCGCAGAGTATTATTAAGGGTGATCCGGTTTTAGAAAAGTTGTTTTCACCGGTTTATAGTGTAGAGCAATTTTCTATTTATTTGCTTGAATTATTACAAGGAATTTATCAGAAACTAGATACCAATGAGGAGGAGAAATCATTGGTAGATAAAATCGAACGAGAATATATTTATCATCTATTTTTGGCTATAAAAAGATTAACTGGTTTGTTGAGCCAGCATAAAATTGAGATCAAACTTGATACTTTTTACCGTTTGTTGGATAAAATGATTCAATCTCTGAGCATTCCATTTGAAGGAGAACCCTTAGCCGGATTACAAGTGATGGGTATACTTGAAACACGTTTGCTCGATTTTAAAAAGATTATAGTTCTTTCGATGAACGAGGGGAAATTGCCTAAAACAGGAACCTCAAATTCATTTGTACCTTATCATCTGCGTCAAGGGTTTGGTATGCCAACCATCGATCATCAGGATGCTATCTTTGCCTACTATTTTTATCGCTTGATTCAACGACCAGAGGAAATTAAACTTTTGTATAGCACACAAAGTGATGGAATTCGAACAGGAGAAATGAGCCGTTTCCTTTATCAGTTGAAGTACGAATCTGTATTTAAGGTAGAAGAAAAACATCCGTCTTACGATATTTCATTACAAGAAGCCAAACCAATTAGTGTTGCTAAAAATGAGCGAATTCAAACTCGTTTAAATGAATATTGTGGAACGAGTTATAAGAGCTTTTCACCATCGGCATTAAATACCTATTTGCATTGCAATTTAAGTTTCTATTTTAAATATTTAGCAGGCTTAAAAGAGCCAGATGCAGTTTTGGAAGAGATTGATCCTCCTACTTTTGGAAACTTGTTTCACTCAGCATTGGAGGAATTATACAAGCCTTTTGATGGGAAAACAATTCAGAAAGAAGAGTTGGAAGCCATTCGAAAGAATAAAGGATTGCTAGATGATGTTTTGAAGGATGCTTTTCGATTCAACTATTTTAAATTGGAGAAGGAGCAACCAATGGAGATTAATGGAAGGAACCTTCTGATTTTTGATATCCTAAAAAAGTTTATCGATCGAATCTTGGTTTTGGATCAGAAGTTCGCACCCTTTAAAATTGTTTCTTTGGAAGGAAAATACAAAATACAAGTTCCTATTGGCGAGAAACAGGATCGAATGGTTAATATTAGTGGCTTGATTGATAGAGTAGATCAGTTGGGTGATACCATTCGAATTTTGGATTACAAAACTGGAAAAGCTGATTTGATTTTTAAGGATATCGCTTCTCTTTTTGAAAAGGAAGGAAAGAATAATAATAAAGCAGCCTTTCAAACTTTATTGTATTGTTTGTTTTATGATGAAAATTTCAATCCGGGATTGCCAATATCACCTGGTATTTATAGCTTAAAAGAGTTTTATAACGATAGTTTTGATTGTATTCTCTCACAAAAAGAGGGTAGAGGGAAAGCTGTTAAGGTTGAGGATTATAAAGTATTTAAAGAGGAGTTTGTAGATGGCTTAAAAGTACTTCTGGAGGAGATTTTTAATCCAGAAATTCCATTTTCTCAGGTAGAAAACAAAGATATTTGCCGAACTTGTGTTTATTCAGAAATCTGTCATCGATAAATCCGTAAAATGTTTCGACATTCTTTTATATTGATTATTTGTTTGCTGATTGGCCTTACTTCCAATGGGCAGAAGAAATATAGCATTAAGTCAAAAAAGGCGATTAAGAACTATGAGGCTGCTGCCGAAACTTATCGTCAAATGGACAATGTAGAATCCTTAAAATACCTAGAACAAGCTGTTGAGAAAAGTCCTAAGTTTATTGAAGCTTGGTTGTTTATGGCTGATGTGTTGCATGAAACAGGTGAAACACAAAAGGAAATTGCGGCCTATTTAAAGGCTATTGAAATCAGTCCTGATTTTTTTTCGAACGTTCATTTTAACTTGGGGAATGCTTATTTGAAAATTGGTGAGTATGAAAAAGCACAAAAAAAATACAAAGATTTTTTAGCCATCCATAAGATCTCATCTCGAAACAAAGCCTTGGCAAAATCGAATTTGAAAAATTGCCAGTTTGCATTGGAAGCGATCTCAAATCCAGTGGATTTTAATCCTGAAAATTTAGGCGAAACGGTCAATTCTAAGTTTGATGAATACTGGCCAAGTCTTACCGCCGATGAGGAATTATTAGTTTTTACTCGCTTGGTCGGAGATGAAAAGGAAGTAACGATTAAAAGACAAGAAGATTTTTACTATTCCTATAAGCAAGATAGTTTATGGCTGCCTTCGAAACCATTATCGACCGTTATTAATACAGCGAAAAATGAAGGAGCACAAAGTATAACTGCAGATGGTAAATACATGTATTTTACAGCTTGTAGTCGTCCAGATGGTTATGGGAGATGTGATATTTACTATTCCGTAAAGGAAGGCTCAGAATGGTCTACTCCAATAAATTTAGGTAAACCAATTAATTCGAAAGGCTGGGAAGCACAGCCAAGTATTTCTGCCGATGGACAAGAGTTGTATTTTGTTAGCAATCGAAAATCGGGTAAAGGAAAAATGGATATTTGGCATTCGCGACTAATCGAAATTCAAGCCAACGGAAAACCTCGATGGACACAGCCAGAAAATCTTTCAATTAACTCTTCAAAAAACGAAATGTCTCCCTTTATTCATGCAGGAAATAGATATCTGGTATTTTCATCGGATGGCTTAACTGGAATGGGTGGATATGATCTTTTTAAAACCGAGCTTGATGAAGATCAAAAATGGAGTGAACCTGTAAATATGGGCTATCCAATAAATACTTACCATGATGAAGTTGGTTTGGTTGTTACAGCAAGAGGAGATAAGGCCTATTTTTCATCGGACCGTTTAGAAGGAAAAGGAAAGGATATTTTCAGCTTCGATATGCCGATTGAGCTTCAGCCTCCTTCGGTTTCCTGGTTGAAAGGTAATGTGTTGGATGCAAAAACGAGGAAGCCAATTTATGCTTCCTTAATGCTGATTGATTTGCAAAATAAGGATACAATAAGTCAGATTAAATCGGATCGAAAGAATGGTAATTATTTGGTTTGTTTACCAGCCGGCCGAGATTATCTTTTTTCCGCTAAAGCGGATGATTATTTGTTCTATTCTGATCATTTTGAGATGTTAGATCAAAAGAAAAAGACAGATCCTCAAATATTGGATATTAATTTGAGTAGAGTTGAAAAAGGAAGTGAAATTGTACTTCGAAATGTCTTTTTTGAGCTGGATTCATGGGAGATATTGCCAAAATCAGAAATTGAGTTAGAATATTTATTTGATTTACTACTTAAAAATGAGGAGTGGAAAATAGAAATTGGTGGTCATACGGATAATTCAGGAAGCGAAGACCATAATATTTCACTTTCCAATAAAAGAGCCAAAGCTGTCTGCGATTTCTTAATTTCTTCAGGAATTGATAAAGATCGATTGCAATTTAAAGGTTATGGAGCTTCTCAGCCAATCGCTACAAATGATTCGGAAAAAGGACGAAGTGTAAACCGAAGAACAGAATTTAAAATCCTCGAAAAATAAAATAATATGCTGCCTATTTATTTAGATTACAACGCTACTACACCTGTAGCACCAGAAGTTGCTGATGCGATGTTGCCGTATTTAAAGGATTTTTTTGGCAATCCGTCTAGCGCTCATATTTATGGTCAGCAAAGCAAAAAAGCGGTTGACAAGGCTAGAGGACATGTTGCTCAATTGCTGAATTGCCATCCGAAAGATTTGATTTTCACCAGTGGAGGAACAGAGTCAAATAATTATGCTTTAAAAGGCTATGCTTTTGCAAATAGAAGTAAGGGAAATCATATTATCACTTCTTCCATAGAGCATCCCGCTGTTAGCGAGGTTTGTAAATATTTGGAGACAGAAGGTTTTGAAGTGACATATTTACCGGTTGATGAAACAGGGCGTGTGCAAATCGCTGACGTGGAGGCTGCTATTCGACCCGAAACGATTTTAATTTCGGTGATGTATGCTAATAATGAGGTAGGAACTCTTCAACCAATAGCAGAAATTGCGAAAATTGCGAAGCAAAATGGGATTGTTGTACATTCTGATTGTGCGCAGGCAGTAGGCAAGGTTATCGTAAATGTTGAGGAGCTAGGTGTTGACTTGTTAACTGTTGCCGGTCATAAATTTTATGGACCAAAAGGAATTGGTGCTTTGTATATTAAGAAAGGTGTTAATTTACAAAAGTTGATGCATGGGGCTGATCATGAAGGCAATAGAAGGGCAGGAACAGAAAATGTATTGGAAGCTGTTGGATTGGGAAAAGCTGCTGAACTGGCTGCGTCAGGAGAAGACGAAAGAATAAAATATGAAAAAACACTGATTTCACAATTACGAAATGAATTAGAGCAATTAGATGAGATTCAGTTTAATGGAAACCCAGATTTTTCATTGCCTAATACTTTAAGTGTCTCTTTTAAAAACCTACAGGCAAATAGAATTTTAGGTAGAATGAAAAATGTGGCTGCTTCGGCAGGGGCTGCATGTCATACTGATTCTATAAGCATATCCGCTACATTAGAAGCTATGAAAGTTCCTATGGAATATGCAATGGGAACCATTCGCTTTTCGGTTGGTAGATACACGACTAAATTAGAAATGGAAAAAGCTGCACAAGAAATAATAGACAGCGTTCAAGCACTTCGCAAAGAATTGTAAAATCTTGCTCTAATGGGAGAATCTCTCACTGCTTTGTAATAGTTTGCTTGCCATTTTAATCGTATTGTCTTTTAAGGTTTGATTTAACCAACGAGTTTTTCCTGATTTTTTATACAACTTGCTTTTGGAGAACCAATCAGTAGGATAGGAAGTTACAGAAGGAATTCCTTGTTTGCCATATTCAGGTATGCTCTTGTAATAAATATTGCATAATTCAATTGTAGAATTATCATGAACGAGTATTGTAAAGTGCATTTTGGTTTGATAAACAGATTCCTTTTTGCTTAAAAAAATAGGTACTGAAGCTTTGTATTTCACATCTCCAACCTTTGGATTAAAATATACTATTTCACCAATTACATCATTAGGAAGAGCGTTTAACCAATTTGTAATTTGATTTGATTCAATCTGCTTCTGCTGATTTTTCGCTTCAAATTTTAGATTTCCACTGTCATCCGTTATCAAAATAATGTTATCAGACACTTGTGCAAACAAGGAAGTGTTTATTGAAAATGCTAACAATAAAAATAGAAGATGTTTCATAAGAGAAGGTTTTGAATTAGTAATTCAATAGTGTGTCACACTCTTGTTTAATTTACTGCATTTTGCTGATTTTTCAAAATGATAAAAATTAAAAGGAAAGATAAGTATTGCTTTGTTTGCGTGTAATCAGAGAGATAAGGTGCTTGTGTTATGTTCAATACGATAAATTTGGCATACTTGACACTTGTTTATTAATTGATCTTGAGATAAATTTACTATTGTAGTAAAAAGGTAGAAGTACCTTAGTTTAGCATATTAGGCTTAGCGTGTTTTCAGTTCATTCTAAGTTTTTAGTATGGTTTTAGTTGTAAGTAATAGGAAAGGGGCATTGCCCCTTTTTCTTTTTCCAAAAAATCTAAGCTTATTTTCTTTATCAACCTTTCATTAAAAGTGATGAATAATTCTCTTTATTGATAATGGATTCATAATTTTGTTATACGCACAAATTTTATGCGAAAAGGACAACTTTTTTATGACTCATATATATTCTCATTATAGATTACTTTTAATTCTTATTTTTCTTTTTAGTAGTTTTTTAGTTTCAGCTCAACGTATTCCTATTCAAGAAAACAGATTGATTGATCGATTAAGTGAAAACAATCAATGGGCAGATTCAATTTTATCTACTTTGAATGAAGAGGAGAGGATTGCTCAATTGTTTATGGTTGCGGCATACTCCAATAAAAGTAAGGCAGAGGCAGATAAGATTGCCAAGCTAGTAGGAGAATATCAAATTGGGGGTATTATCTTCTTTCAAGGAACACCTGGCAAACAAGCAGAATTAACCAATAAATATCAAAGTTTGGCTAAAGTTCCGCTTTGGATTGGAATGGATGCCGAGAATGGCCTCGGAACCAGATTGAAGCAAACTTTGCGTTATCCTAGACAAATTACTTTAGGTGCAATTCAAGATGATGAGTTGATTTTTCAATTGGGGAAGCAGATAGGAAAAGAATGTAAAAGATTAGGCGTTCACGTTAATTTTTCGCCTGTAATGGACGTTAATAATAATGCGCTTAACCCTGTAATTAATAGTCGTTCATTTGGCGAAGATCGTTTTAATGTCAGCAATAAATCTCATGCTTTTGCAACAGGAATGCAAAAATCAGGTATTGTAGCAGTGGGTAAACATTTTCCAGGACATGGAGATACCGAAACAGATTCACATTTTGAACTTCCTTTGGTTGATCATCAAAGAACAAGGTTAGATTCAATTGAATTGTTTCCATTTCGTTTGTTAATAGAGAATGGTTTAGGAGGAATCATGGTTTCTCATTTAAATATTCCAGCCCTCGATTCTGTTCAGAAAGTTGCAACCTTATCCAAGCCAATTGTTTCCAATTTGCTAAAAGAAGAAATGGGTTTTAAGGGAATTGTATTTACCGATGCTTTGAACATGAAAGGGGTAAGTAAGTATTATTCCAAAGGAGTGGTTGATGCTAAGGCATTAATTGCAGGTAACGATGTGCTTCTATTTACCGAAGATGTGGCAAAGGCGATTAAGGAGATAAAACTTGCAATTCAAAAAGGAGAGCTTTCGCAAAAAGAGATTGATGAGAAATGTTTAAAAATATTAAAAGCCAAGCATTGGTTGAATTTGTCAAAGTACAAACCAATTGAGATGAACCGCTTGTGGTCTGGCTTAAATACTCAAGATGGTTTTTTATTAAGAAGGAAGTTAACCGAAAATGCAATTACGCTCGTAAAGAACGATGACGATTTAATTCCTTTAAAGAGACTGGATACTTTAAAGATTGCATCGGTTGCAATGGGTGTTCCAATACGAAATCGGTTTCAGGAATACATGGGTAGATATGCAGATATTGACTTTTTTCAGATCGAGAAAAATGCATCCATTGAGAGCTATTTCAATTTGTTGAAGAAGTTAGACAAGTACAACTTAGTGATTGTTAGCAAGCACGATAGCGATCTTCGTGTTACAAGGAGATTTGGAATCACAAATCAGACTATTGAGTTTCTATCCGAGATATCAAAAAGAAAAAAAGTGATTTTTGATCTCTTTGCAAATCCTTATGGCTTGGATCTATATGAAGATACCGATCGATTAAAAGGAATCATGGTTTCTTATGAGGATAATCGCGAAACGCAGATGGCTTCTGCACAAATTATTTTTGGAGGTCTTGCTTCAAAAGGAAAGCTGCCAGTATCCGTAGGAAATAACTTCCCTATTGGAACAGGATTTGAAACGAAACATAATCGCTTAGGATTTTCTTTGCCAGAACAGGTTGGCTTAAAAACCTTACAATTGAATGTTATTGATTCTATTGTGGAGGATGCGATTAAGAAAAAGGCAAGTCCTGGATGTCAAGTATTGGTTGCAAGAAAAGGTAAAATTGTTTTTAATAAATCATACGGACATCATACTTATAGCAAAAAGACAGAAGTACGTAATCCTGATATATATGATTTGGCATCTCTTACGAAGATTACTGCAACGCTGCCTAGTATTATGCAGATGAGTGATGAGGGCTGGATTGATGTTGATAAAACACTAGGTGACTATTACTCAAAAGCGAAGAACTCGAATAAGGATACTTTGGTTTTAAGAAAGATATTGGCACATGAGGCTCGCTTGTTGAGTTGGAAACCATTTCATTGGGAATCTATCGATTCAACAAGTTTTGACAAGGAGTTGTTTAGTCGGAAATATTCGAAACGATATAGTTTAAAAGTGGCGGACCGATTGTATCTCGATCGGAATTACAAATTTAGAAAGGGAATTTTCTCTAAAGTAAAATCCGATGAGTTTCCAACACGTGTAGCGAATGCAATGTATATCAACAAAGGGTATCACGATACGATTATCAATCAAATTTTGGCTTCAGAATTAAGAGAATCGAATGGCTATAAATACAGCGATTTAGGCTTTATTTTAATGGGTGAGATGATTAAAGAAACTGCAGGCAAAAGAATTGATCAATATGTGAAAAAGAATTTTTATGACATGTTGGGAGCTTCAAGTTTAGGTTACTTGCCGTTAAAACGATTTAATTCGAAACGAATTGTACCAACTCAAAACGATAAATTCTTTCGTAAGCAGTGGCTCGAAGGTTATGTGCATGATCCTAGTTCTGCGATGTTAGGAGGGGTTTCTGGACATGCAGGTGTATTCGGGAATGCTAGTGATTTGGCAAAAATGATTCAGATGTATCTGCAGGGTGGAACTTATGGTGGTGAAACATACATTAGTGCGGAGACCATGAATCAATTTACCTCAAGAGCATATCCTGATACTGAGAACAGAAGAGGAATTGGCTTCGATAAGCCTTTTTACGACACTAAAGAAAAAGGAGGACCAACTTGTGAACAAGCTTCGGAATTGAGCTTTGGGCATACTGGCTTTACGGGAACGATGGTTTGGGTTGATCCAAAATATGATTTGGTATATATATTTCTTTCGAATCGTATTTGCCCCGATGAATCAAATACAAAATTGATGAAGATGGATGTACGAACGAAAATTCAGGAAGAGATTTACAAAGCTATAATTTCGGACGATTCATCTAATCCTGAATATTTAAGTTTGCCATTTTCACCATTTGGAAAAGGGGTGCTTTATTAGTTCAACGTTTAAATATTTGGGATCCTTGGTTACTTCGGTGTTAATCCAGTTTGGTAAATTGATTTCTTGTTCTTCCGAGGAAAGTTCTACTTCAGCAACAATCAATCCTTTGTTTTCGCCTTCAAAAACATCAACTTCCCATAGTAAATTTTCATACTTGATTAGATAACGAATCTTCTCAATTTTTGATTCGCAAAGTACTAAAAGTTCATTCGCATCCTTCATTGGGATTTCGTATTCAAACTCCGATCTACGAAGTGGATTAGTTCCTGTTTTAATAGTTAACAATGCTTTATTACCGGCAATTCTTATGCGTAGACTTTTATCTGGATCGCTCCAAACATAGCCTTGAATCAACTTTTTTCCTTCATTTGGAAGTTGCAGTAATTCTGGCTTTACCAGATATTTCCTTTCTATTTCTAATGGCATCGTATGTTGGTATTACTTGTAAAATTGTTTTCCGATAATCTTAAGACCATCTAGTGTAAGCATCGGTTCATGATGATCGAAACAATCAATCAAAGGTAGCATTACAGATGATAATCCTCCAGTAGCAATTATGGTAGTTTCTCCATTTAGCTCTTCCTTCATTCCTTTTAGTAATGACTCAATTAAACCTTTATAACCGAGTACAATTCCGGCTTGCATGGCATGAACCGTATTTTTTCCAATACAGGATGGTGGAATTGCAATTTCAATATTTGGTAATTGAGCTGTTTTCTGTGAGAGTGATGCCATTGCAGTTTTTAACCCAGGAGCAATGGTCACACCAAGAAGGTTTCCGTCAGATTGTATCACTGTGAAAGTAAGAGCAGTTCCAAAATCAACAACAATACAATTACCTGAATATTGATTGTGAGCAGCAACTGCATTGGCTACTAAATCTGTTCCAATTTCATAAGGATTGCTAATTCCAATATTGAGTTGAGGGTAGATCTCAGGGCCCAATACTAATGGATTCTGATTGAATAGTTTTTGAATCATCTCTTTAATTGGATGAATCAAAGAAGGAACGACGCTACTAAGCACAATTCGATCGATCTTATCTAAATCAATATTTCTACTTGCCAGTAAAGTTCTGTAAATAACCTCGTATTCATCTGCCGTTTTATTGGCAACGGTATGAATTCTAAATTGTTCGCACCAATGTTCATTGCTTGATATTCCACAAACAACATTTGAATTTCCAATGTCGATAGCTAAAAGCATATTTTTTAATTCTAAGTTTAATTGTACTTAGTTAACTCTGTTTTTTTCGATTCCCTTAATTAAATATGAAATGATATTTTCGCTCGCTTCTAAACCCATTTCTATTCTAGTTTCAATGGTGGAAGTGCCAATGTGAGGTACCAATACTACATTGTTTGCCTTGAGTAAATCTGAGTGAATGAATGGCTCATTCTCAAATACATCCAATCCAGCTCCTGAAATTAATTTATCTTTTAAAGCTCTTACTAAAGCCTGCTCGTCAATAACAGAACCTCTTGCTGTATTAATTAATAAGCTTGAGGTTTTCATTTTTCGAAATTCTTTTTCTGATAGTAAATGATGAGTTTCAGGAGTTAGAGGGCAGTTTAAAGATACAATATCTGATTCTTCAAGGAGTTTATCCTTCTCTACGAAAGTATAATGTTCATATTTTTTGTCAGTGATTGGTTTTCTATTGTGATAAATGATTTTCATTCCAAAAACAGATGCTTTTTCTGCTATTGATTTGCCTATTTTCCCCAAGCCTATAATTCCTAGTGTTTTTCCTCTTAAGGAATTGCCTAAGTTTTTCATAACTCCCCATTCAAAATCAGGATTTGTTTTTAATTGAAAATGGCAATTGCTAACTTGCCTTGAAAGGGATAACATAAGGGCCAAACACAATTCTGCAGTTGGTTCACAAACAGCATCAGGAGTGTTGCAAAGAATGATGTTATTGTTATTTACTGCTTCGGTGTTGATGTTATTAAAGCCAACACCATAATTACTGATGATTTTTAATTTTCGTCCAGCATTTATAATTTCTGCCGATATATCTCTATTGAATATTGACAAAAGAGCAGAACAATCGGGAATTAGCTTGATTAAATCACTATCAGAAAAGAATTCTTTTTTAGGATAAATTAATTCAAAATATTTTTCAAGTTCACTAAGTCCTTCTTTAGGAATAGCATATGTAACTAATATTTTATCTTTCACAGGATTGTCTTTTACTATTTCTTACAGCGTAAAAGGTAAGGATTTGAGCCATAATGACCATAAATAAGAATTCTTTTTTGAAGAATTTATTTAAAGTTTACTACAAGCAAATTTTGTAGCTTTGTAAAAGATTTACAATCTACAAACACACATAACACTACTGTTTAATGATTTTATTAGATAAGCCTTACGTTTCCAAATTTTTGAAGGAAACAATCGTGAAATATGAATTTCCTGTTATAGATACTGGTAATGTTACCGAACATGGAGAGTTATCACTAATTAGCAGCGACGAAATTGTTCAGAAATTTCGTGATAATCCTGATAGTAGAATTTATACAAATTCTGAGAACTCAATTAACTGGGTTGTAAATCATTTGGGATTTACCAGGTTACCGGATTACATCAACATATTTAAGAACAAGATTGAATTTCGTAAATTAATTCAATCGATGTATCCTGATTTCTTTTTCAAGGAAGTTTCTTTACAGGATTTAGATGAAGTAGACTTGGATGAATTACCTATGCCATTTATAATTAAACCTGCAATTGGCTTCTTAAGTTTAGGAGTGCATAAGGTTGTTGATGAGAGCGATTGGCTTAAAGTTAAAGCTTTGATTCATGAAGAATTTACAGATGCTAAGGCATTATTTCCTATTGAGGTTGTGAATGCATCTTCATTTTTGATAGAAGAAGTTATTGATGGGGAAGAATTTGCTTTTGATGCTTATTTTGATGAAAATGGTGATGCAGTAATTCTAGGAATTTCGAAACATCTTTTTGCATCTGATAAAGATGTAAGCGATCGGGTATATTATACTTCTAAAGAGTTAATAAAAACCTACTTACCATCCTTTTTGGGCTTTGTAAAAGATTTAGGAAATGCGGCAGAATTAAAGAATTTCCCTGTACATGTCGAAGTTAGAGTTGATGAAAATGGAAAACTAATACCAATTGAGGTGAATCCAATGCGATTTGGCGGCTGGTGTACAACTGCAGATTTAACTTATATGGCGACTAAACTAAATCCTTATCATTGCTTTCTAACCAATGTGAAACCGAATTGGGATCAGGTTTTAGAAGAAATGGATGAGGAGATATACAGCTTGGTTATTTTAGATAATTCAACAGGAATTCCATCTAAAGAAATTGTTGAATTCGATTACGATACGCTGCTAGCTAGGTTTTGTGAGCCTATTGAGTTGCGAAAAATTGATTATAAAATGTACTCAATTTTTGGAATGTTATTTACTAAAACGCCTAAAGAGAAATTTGTTGAAATAGAAGAGATATTGGTTTCAAACTTAAAAGAATTTGTACTTTAAATTATATGGACCCCTTTCAATTATTTGAAAGGGATTTTTATTAAAATCGATCAATTTTTTTACGAAACAGTCTTGTTGTTATGCCATTATTGGGGCTGTGGTAAAAGTATTTTATATTGTATTTATGTTTTGATATTGATCTTTATAGAGGATATTAGAATAATCGTGTGGAAATCAAGTGGTTTTTGTATCGAAATACTGGATATATTTTAATTATTGTTTAAATTTGTATCGTGAAGGTGAGGATAATATGGCTGCAATAAATAATATAGCGGTTTATTAGAATAATTCCGTACCTTGCACAACCTTTCTGATTTGATATGAGATAGCATTTTATCTAAAGATTGAATTGAAAGGAAATATAATGAAATTCGAATCTTAAAAAAGCTATGGCAAGATCAAAAGAAACATTCGGTAAAAAAGAGTTAGAAAAAAAGAAACTCAAGAAAAGAAAAGAGAAAGAAGCACGCAAAGAAGAAAGAAAAGCCAACGGTGGTGGAAAATCTTTTGAAGATATGTTGGTTTACGTTGACGAGAATGGTCAATTAACATCCACTCCTCCAGATCCAACAAAGAAAACAGAAGTTGATGCAGATAGTATCGTACTTGGTGCTAGAAATAGTAATGCTGGTTACGTGGAAGATCCTCTTCGTAAAGGAACAGTTACTTTCTTTAATACAAGTAAAGGATATGGTTTCATTAAGGATTCCGAAACTGGTGAGAGTATTTTCGTTCACATCAATGGTTTAGTTGATCAAGTGAATGAAAATGACAAAGTAAACTTCGAAACTGAACGTGGTCCTAAAGGCATGAATGCCGTTAATGTGACTTTGAAAAAGTAATTTTCTGTTTTAGAAAGTAAATACAAAATATTATATATTAAAAAAACCACCTCGAAAGGTGGTTTCTTTTATGTGTCGTAGTAACTGAATTAGTCAATTACTCTTACGTTTACGGCGTTCATACCTTTACGGCCTTTTTCCATATCGTACTCAACTTTGTCGTCTTCACGAATTTCGTCAATAAGACCTGTAGAGTGTACAAAAATGTCTTCACTTGAATCTGCTGGCTTAATGAAACCAAAACCTTTGGTTTCGTTAAAGAATTTTACTGTTCCTTGCATTGTAATTTTTTTAAAATAATAAAATGTTTGTTTAAAGTCTTAACTTTTTTAGTAATTACAAGCAACAATTCTATTGTTTTATTCCAACAAAATGGAGTAAATAGGATCTAATGATATTGTAATTAGTATTTCTTAAGACTCTTGAACAAAACAAATATATATAAAACAAATATTCAATCCTAAAAAAAGTATATTGTTTTGTATCTTTCTATTGGTATTATAATGAGATTATTAGCCTTATCTTATTGCTTGTATATACCATTTTTGGGGTTGTTACGTTTATACGAATAATGCGATGCTAATTCTGTAAAAATTATTGTGTTATAATAAAATAGCTTTTGTAGAATACAAAAAAAACCACCCTGTTGGGTGGTTTTTAAATTTGTATAAGTGTAATATGAACTAGTCAATTACTCTTACATTTACTGCGTTCATACCTTTTTTTCCTCTTTCTGAATCGTACTCAACTTTATCGTTTTCACGAATTTCGTCAATAAGACCTGTTGAATGTACAAAGATGTCTTCGCTTGAATCTGCTGGCTTAATGAATCCAAAACCTTTAGATTCGTTAAAGAATTTTACTGTTCCTTCCATTGTAATGTTTTTTATAAATAATAAAATGTTTGCTTAAAGTCTTTAATTATTAAGTAATTACCAGTAACAATTCTATTATTTTATTCCAATAAAATGGAATGAATAGTAACGAATGATATTGAAATTAAAATCTCTTAAGACTCTAGTTAAAACAAATATATATAAAACAATTTTTCAATCCTAAAAATAAGTATATTGTTTTGTGTTTATCTATTGGATTTAAAATGAGAGTTTTAGGCTTCTACGAATCTCTATGTGTTGTATGTTCTAGGAGTTGTTAAGTTTACAAGAAGAATATTAATTGTACTAGACCAATTAGATTTCAATATTATTAAAAAAAGATATTGTGTTTTTAGTCAATAGATTTTATAGGATACAAAAAAACCACCCTGGTGGGTGGTTTTTAAAATTGTATGAGTGTAATATGAATTAGTCAATAATTCTTACATTAACTGCATTCATACCTTTTTTTCCTCTTTCTGAATCGTACTCAACTTTGTCGTTTTCACGAATTTCGTCTACTAGACCTGTTGAATGTACAAAGATGTCTTCACTTGAATCATTTGGCTTGATGAATCCAAAACCTTTAGATTCGTTAAAGAATTTTACTGTTCCTTCCATGGTAATATTTTTTTAAAATAAATGTTTGTTTAAAGTCTTCAATATTTATAATTACAGTAACAATCTATTAATTTTTATTCCAGAAAAGGAATGAATAAAAAAGGCTGAAGCTGAAATCGGTTAAGACTTTACAACGAGACAAATGTATGCAAAACAATCATCCCCACCTAAGAAAAGTAACATTGTTTTGAAATTAGTTATTAGGCTGTTGGTGAGTGTGTTGAATAGCACTTTGGAGCAGTTGCTAGGAATATTGCCAGCAAGTTCGAATTTATAACACCTTATAAGTGTCGAAAATCCGATAAAAATCTTGATTGATAGATTTTTATAAAAAGAGTAATTGTATAAATACAAAAAAACCACCCGGTTGGGTGGTTTTTAAAATTGTATGAGCGTAATATGAATTAGTCAATAATTCTTACATTAACTGCATTCATACCTTTTTTTCCTCTTTCTGAATCGTACTCAACTCTATCGTTTTCACGAATTTCGTCTACTAGACCTGTTGAATGTACAAAGATGTCTTCGCTTGAATCGTCTGGCTTGATGAATCCAAAACCTTTAGATTCGTTAAAGAATTTTACTGTTCCTTCCATGGTAATTTTTTTTGAAAAATAATTATTTAATTGTTTAAAGGCTTTAATATTAAATAATTTTCAGTAACAATCTATTAATTTTTATTTCAAAAATGAAATGAATAGTAATGAATGATATTGATATTAATTGCGGAGAATGAATCTCCATTAAAACTTTAAAACGTGACAAAGATAAATAAAAGTTTTTTTCTTTCCTAACTTCGTGTAAAATGTTTTGAATTGTTGTATCGTAATTTATATATGATTGAGCTTTCTATTTAGTATTCGTTTGGTTTTGTATGATGCCGCAATTGTTTCGAGTGAAGGTAGTTGGATTGAGGTGTGTAAGTTTTATTTGTCCAATTCACCAAATACTCTTTTTAAAATGCTGCTAACTCTTTTTAATGGATCTTTTCTAATTAGCTTCTCTTCATCAGCAACTTTAAGGAAAAGTGCATCAAGAGCTTTATCAGTAACATATTCATCTAGCTTGGTATTCACTGGTTGTAAATTGGCTATTTTTCCAGCAAAACTATCTGCTACTTTATTATAGTTACCTGTGAGCATACTCCAAGATTCATTAGTCGATATGTTTGCTATCAATTTTTTATCAAGCGATGAGCTTACTTTAGGTAAAAATAAATCTTTTAGCTTTGTTGAGGTTTTACTTTTAAGGTAATTGGTTGCTGCATTGTCTCCACCTTTTAGGATCCCAAAAGCATCAGCGATTGTCATTTCACTAATCGCAGAAACAAAAATTGGGTTTGCCTCTTTTACCGCATCTTCTGCAGCACGATTTAAACGAATCTCTACTTTGTCAACAAGATCTTTACCCCCAGGAATTAAGCTTATGTTTTTGGTGATGGCTTGTGCTTCGGGGGGTAGAAGTATTTTAACCAACTCATCTTTATAGAATCCATCTTTAATCGATAGAATATTCGATGCGTTGAGACTTCCGACCTTTAAGGCTTCTTTCAATCCATACGATACTTCTGAACTGCTTAGAGGTTTTTCTTGGGTAATAGCATATTGGTCTATAAAAGGCTGCAATTCTGCGCAAGAGACAAAAATGAAACCTATTAGTAAGAGGTATATTTTCTTTTTCATACAGTTGTTATTTTATCATGTGATTAACAAAAGTAAAAAGATAAGGAAAATAACGGTCTTTAAATATGAAAAATCCTGCAAGAAGACTTGCAGGATTTTTTGTGATCGAAATTGAATGTTTTATTTTGTTACTGATTCCATAAACTCTTCTACATTGCCAGGAGTACTCATTATTTTCATAAAGGTTCCCATCGTTAGCTCTGGCCAATATAAAGCAAAACGATATTTTCCATGTAACATAGTCGCTTCTTTTCCTTGTAAAATTATTTCGTAAGGCATAGCTGCAATGTGATCTTCACCAATAATAGGAAGAAATTCTTTTTCTCCATCTTCGGGGTCTAATAAACCAATTCCAAAAACAGCTATTTTTTGATCTTCAAATAATTGCTCGTAGATTAATTTGGTTTTGCCTTTTTCATCTTTTAAATTTTTTCGAATTGTTGCTAATCCTTCCTCAAATGTGTTAAACTGGTTTAGTTCTACAGGATCCTTAAAATAAGGCATCATCATTTTGTAATGATATTTTTTGATGGCATTCGCACTTAATTCTCCACCGAAAGGAGTGAAGTCATTACCAATTTTTAGTAATGATTTTTTTAGGTCATCCGTAATTTTAGTATAAGCTTCTTTTTGAGAATCATAGTTCGATAAGTAAGCGCAGAACATATAATCTGGATTAATCATGCTAATGGTTACTTCATTGGCTTTTTTTACCATTCCAATTTTAAGAACGCTTGCAAGAGCTCCTCTATCTTCTGATTCTAAACACAATTTCCTTAAATCAGGTCGAGTGAGGCAAACAACGTAAAGATCCTTATTTTTTTCAGGATGATATTCGCCTATGATATTAAAATCTTGACCGACTAAACCTTCTTTAACTGTATTAATAAGATCGGTGATTTCAGAATTTGATGTTCCAACCGTAAAGAATGGTGAGAGATTTTTATTCTGAGCGTTGCTATTCTGAAGCCAAGCAAAACAAATTATTAATAGAATTAATTTTTTCATAGTAATATAAGTTAGTAGTTATTAAGATGTATACAACCTACAATATATAAATATGAAAACATGTAGAATATGTTATGCGATATGATTTTTTTGTACGTGATTTATTTTGTTTACTATAGGTGCTTCTAGCACTAGGAGAGTCTTGGTTTTGCAAGTTATTTTAAATGAATGTAAATTGATTGAGCATTAATTTTGCTGCTTGCAAACTTTTAATGAATTTAGCTGTTTATAATAAAAACACTTCGCTTAATTCAGATAAGAAATATATGAAATGGTTAATGTTGTTAATTAGTTGGGCTGGGGAGGAGAAGAAGCGAGCTTCTAAGGATAGAGAATCTGCTCATGAATTGGGAAATTGGATTTCACATCTTTTAGGTCTTGTTTTTGGTATTCCTGCAGGTGTATGGTTGTTGAGTATTGCATGGGAAACACAAAGTATGAGTGGTATAATTGCATGTCTCTTATTTGTGTTGGCTTTTAATTTGCTCTACTTCTCATCCAGTTTGTATCATTATATGTATGGGAAACCAAATCGCTTGTTGTATCGAAAGCTAGATCATATTAGTATTTTCTTTATGATTGCAGGTACTTACACACCTTTTTTGGTGATTTATCTTACCAATTCAGTTGGTGAATTATATTTGATTATTCTTTGGGCTTTGGTTGTCGTTGGTATTGTTTATAAAATATTTTTAATGGGAAAATTCCGTTGGATCTCCTTGATGCTATACTTGTCAATGGCATGGGTCTTAATATTTAATTTTCCTGCTTTTAGTTCTGCTTTACCTGCCTTGTGCTTAAAATGGATAATAATAGGAGGCGTCTTTTATATGCTTGGTGTGATTTTTTACGTTTGGAAAAAGATTCCATTCAATCATTTGATATGGCATTTGTTTGTTTGCGGAGGAAGTCTATCGCATTTTATTGCAGTTTATTACTGTATTTTATAAAGAGGCCGCCTCAACTATGGGCTTTAGATTCTTTGTCTCTTATTTCTATTATTCATTTGTGGAAACTAGGAGACAGCCTCTTGATATAATTTTGTTAAAATTAGCAGATTCTACAATTTTCAACGTACCAAGAAACAGAATGTTCTTGCTTTTCAACGAGTTCTTGTATGATTTTCTTGTTGTCCCAAACAGCACAGCAAGAAGTGGTTTGATTCAAAGCTTTAATAAGTTTTGACCACTTTTCCATAATCTCCATGCTTAGTAAGCTTTCGTATTCTTTAAATATTTCAATAGCATTAGAGCCACAAAAATGTAATTTACCTTCTAGGTGTTCAAGGTTTTCATTTTTTGTGAAGATGTGATCGCCTACCTTAAAATATTCGTTTTCTTTTAGTTGCAGGGTTAATTTCAAGTCAATTGTAGTCATAGTTTCACAGATTAGATAAGGGTTAGTTTATGCTTCTTTTTTTCTTTATTGTAATTGTGCTATTCTTGATCTACTTTGCTTTTAATCTGGTGTTTCTGTTGTTGAAGTTAATTTACGTCTTTTTGAATTATTGAAAAAATAAAATTTCAATATCGATTAAATTCTTTATTGAAACAAAAAAAGCTTCCCGAGGGAAGCTTTTTAAATTTATTATAAGTTGGTGGGATTGCTTATATTTTATCCAATTGAACAGTGAAATGACGCATGATTGGAGCTTCATCAACAATTCTTAAACCGTGCTTAATACTTTTTCTTCTGTCGAAAACATTTTTGAAGGCAGCTGCAATTACATCCATATGATTGTTCGTATAAGTTCTTCTTGGAATAGCTAAACGCAACAACTCCAGATCCGGGTAACGGTTTTCTCTTGTTTCAGGATCTCTATCCGCAAGGATAGCTCCAATCTCAACTCCACGGATACCTGCTTCTAAATACAACTCACAACCTAATGTTTGAGCTTGAAACTCTTCTTTAGGGATATGACTTAAAATTTTCTTAGCATCAACAAAGATAGCGTGCCCTCCAATTGGCTTCTGGAACGGAATGCCGTACTCTTCAAGTTTAGAACCTAAGTACTCAACTTGTTTGATACGAGTCTCCAGATAATCAAATTCAGTCCCCTCATCAAGACCTTGTGCCAAAGCATTCATATCACGACCAGACATACCACCGTAAGTCACATATCCTTCGAACATGATATTGTAAGTAGATGCTTGTTTCCAAAGATCTTTGCTCTTCATTCCAATGAAACCTCCCATGTTTACAATAGCATCTTTCTTAGAACTCATTGTAGCCATATCAGCATACGAGTACATCTCTTTTACAATCTCTTTGATTGTTTTATCCTGATACCCTTCTTCACGAAGTTTAATGAAATATGCATTCTCAGCAAAACGAGCCGAATCGTAACATACAGGAACACCATACTTATCGGCCAGAGCTCTAACACCTTTCATATTTTTCATTGAAACAGGCTGACCTCCTGAAGTATTACAAGTAACAGTAACAATAATCATAGGAATCTGCTCCTTTGGATAAGAAGAAAGAACTGATTCTAATTTTACAAGGTCTAAGTTACCTTTAAATGGGTGATCGATTTGAGTATCGAAAGCCTCATCAATTGTTACATCAACAGCCTTAGCTTTTCTGAACTCGATATGACCTTTAGTTGTATCGAAGTGAGAATTACCTGGAACAACATCACCATCTTTTACCAATACAGAGAATAATACGTTCTCAGCTGCACGCCCCTGATGAGTTGGTAAAAAATGATCGAACCCTAAGATATTCTTAAGCGCATCTTTCATTTTGTAGTACGAACGAGCACCTGCATAAGACTCATCACCTAACATCATCTCAGACCACTGCTTATCACTCATAGCACCAGTTCCTGAGTCTGTTAGTAAATCAATAAAAACCTGATCACTCTTAAGATTAAAAAGGTTGTAATTAGCAGTCTTAAGCCACTCTTCTCTTTCTTCACGAGTACTTCTTTTGATGGTTTCTACCATCTTAATTTTAAACGATTCTGCGAATGGAATTTCCATGATTATATTCTTATGTGTTGTTTATAGTTTGATACTAAAATATAGTGTAGCTTTTTGTGATCCTTAAATTAATAGGGTTCAATAATATCTCCAGTCTGTAATACTAGAATCTAAATTTGTGTGTTTTAGGTATACATGTATACGAATAATTTAACCAGATGGATTCCTCCCAGTTAATTATTTATTCAATAAGCATACGATAGGAAATAATAAGGTGTACAATACCTAAACGAGTCTAGAAGTGATACTCGTCTCTATTCTTAATGTTGAGGTAAACTTTATGTGTCAGTTTTGGAAGTTGATATTTTATTTCCATAGTTTCTGATTTTCAACATTGTAAAAATAGAATAAATATTTTTGATTCAAAAGCAGAATAAAGAATTTGTGCAAACGTTTGATATTTAAATTGGTAAATTTTTGTATTGTATTCTGTTGGAATTTATCGATTTGAAGGTGAATATACTTTTTATAAAGAAATAATTTCAACAAATTTGCATAAGCCATATTTGAGTGGTGAATTTTTAGATAATTAAGATACCCATTAGCCCATTTAACTTATTAAAAGACGTTAAGATCATTGCCCTATGATTCGATTTTTGTGCGTGTTATTGCTACTTACTCAGTCCATTTTATCATTTTCTCAGGAAAAGATAAAAAAGGATTCTTTAATTCTTGGTTCTGTTCGACTAAAGGATTCAAATTATCGTATAAAACAGAATAAAGCAGATTCAGTAAAATATTTTACAACCGATACGGTTTTGAATAATGTTCCTGATCCATTACAGCATTTAGATAATGTTGGTTTTCGTTTTATTGTTAGGGAATTAGGAATGAATTATTCGCAAAAGAAACACCAAACTGATTCTGTTCAGGATGCTGTGAACTCACTCTTACATTACGTCAAGAATGATAGTATTCGGAATATGGTATATTATCTTAAAGAGTATATCGAAACCAGAAAAACAGAAGAAGCATTACGAAAGCTTAAGAAGCAGATTGAGTTAGAGAAAATTTTAAGTTATCAACCTGACTTGCCTAAAATTGAAGAGTTGGAGAATGATAATGCTTGGAAATATCACGCATTAGAAGAATTGTACACCTATGTAGAGAAAGATCCTGTTCATCAGTGGATAAGAGAGATTAGTAGAGATTCAGTTTTATTAGGAGTAAAGAATTACTTAAATGATTCTATGCAATTCTGGATAAATAATGGCAAACAGGATTTTAAACGCTTTTGGCTGAAGAAGAATAGGAGAGACTCAATTGGTATATGGGTTCAAAATACAAAAGATAGGTCCGTTCGAATTTTAGTAGATGATGATGTGTATCAGGAATCTGTTCAGAAATCAAAAGTGCGAGGATCAAGTGGGAAGATTAAAAGAGAACTACCTTCCGATCAATATAAGCTAGCGACCTTAGGAAAGTATAAAAGATATTCACAGAAATGGAAATTAGGAGCAACGATTGGCATTTCTTTTAATCAGGGGCATGTGAGTGATAGTTGGTCTGGAGGTGGAGAGAGTTCGATTGCGGCAATATCGACTATTAATGCCTTTGCAAATTACAAGAAAGGAAATCATACTTGGGATAATAGCTTAAAAATTAAGTATGGTCTTTTGAAATCAGGAGATAATGGGTTTCGGAAAAATGATGACCGTGTAGAGTTAAATACGAAGTATGGGCAAAAAGCGGTCAAGAAATGGTATTATTCGGCACAATTTAATTTGAAAACTCAAATGTTGCAAGGATATACCTACCCTAAAACTGGTTCTCGAATATTGAAGTCAAACTTTTTTGCTCCAGCCTATATTATTGCTTCGATTGGTATGGATTACAAACCAAATAAAAATTTCTCCTTATTGTTATCTCCTCTATCCGCGAAGTACACGATTGTGCGTGATACTGCAAAAATTGATCAAACAGCTTTTGGTGTTGATAAGGATAAGAAAGTGAAGAAAGAGGTTGGTTCTTATGTCAATTTATCTCACAAAATGAAGTTTTGGGATGGCATGGAATTGCTAAATAAGGTAACCCTGTATTCCAATTATACCGAAGAACCTAAAAATGTAGATATCGATTGGGAACTTATACTCACAATGCCCATAAATCAATATTTATCTACAAAGTTTTCAACTCACTTAATATCAGATGATGATACTGGGTCGAAGCTTCAGTTTAAGGAGAATTTATCGGTAGGGGTTAGCTATCGTTTTTAGAACAAGCAAGATTAAAGATATTGCCGAAAAGATGTTTTTAAACCTTTTGGCTTTGTCTAAAAAATGCTATTTTGTTAGACTAAATTTAAAGCATAATCTATGAGTCTAATTTACAAAGTATCGGGTGTGGGAACCATTGAAATTGACACCTTAGTTGTTGATTCTAACGGAACATTAACTGTAAAAGGGGAGATTGTTCCAGGTGTAATGGAAAGAATTCATCAATTGCAATCATTGGGAGTGAATGTGGTCATGATTTCTTCAGATCAGAGAGGGAATGCTCGTGAATTAGCAGATTCAACAGGTATTACCTATTATGAAGCTCGTAATTCGAGAGAAAAAGAAGATATCTTACTTTCCTTAGGAAGCAGAAATGTTGCTGCCATTGGAAATGCACGTATTGATATAGGCTTGTTTGTACAAGCGGTTGTTTCTGTTGCTACCTTGCAAGCAGAAGGTATTCATAAAGATATTGTTGATCACGTAGATGTGATTGTTCCTTCAATTAATAATGCATTGGACTTCTTCCTTGATGAAGACACTTTCATTGCAACCATGAAACGTTAATTGATTCAAATATGATATTTAAAATCTCCTTTATTGGAGATTTTTTTTTGTATTCTTGTGAAGTGAAAAATCTTTATTAGCTTCATTAAAAATATTCCATGAATATATTATTGATTATATTTTCCGCGCTTTCACTGATCTTTGGTGTGTATTGGTATTTTATACATGTCCCAAATTATCATGGATATATATCTAGTGAGGGAGAGAAATTAAAAATATACTTAGATGCGGAAAAACTTTTAACCTTAGCTCGCAAGAATTCGGAAGAAATTTGGATCTTAGATGTAAGAGAAGAAGAATATTATTTAATGGGACATATTCCTGGAGCAAGGAATTTTCCTCATGATAAAGTAGATCAATGGTATTCTAAAATCCCCAAGGATAAAGCTCTTATTTTATATTGTGATTTAAGCTTAAAGACTCAGAATGTGATTGTTTTCCTTGAAGAAAAAGGCTATAATTGCATGCTTAACTGGGGTAAATACAAGCGTTGGAATTTAGATGAGGTTGTTGAAGAGACAATTTCTATTTAGCTAATTCATGATAAATGTTTAAGTTCTCATCATCGAAAATGCAAAAGGTAATTTCCTTTAGGTGCTGATACTTTTCTTTTTGTACAACTTTAATTGCTATTTGAGCAGCTTGCCTTTTGGGGTAGCCATAAACGCCTGTGCTGATATTAGGAAAAGCTATACTTTCCAATTTTAATGACTCGGCTATTCGAATACTGTTTTTATAACAGTTTTCTAATAAGATTGCTTCATTTTGATTGCCCCCATTCCAAATTGGCCCAACGGTATGAATTATATATTTAGCCGATAGTTGATATGCCTTGGTGTATTTTGCTTCACCTGTAGAGCAGCCATTTAATTTTTCGCACTCCCTTAAAAGTTCGGGGCCCGCAGCTCTGTGAATAGCACCATCGACTCCGCCACCACCTAGTAAGCTTGAATTGGCAGCATTTACAATGGCATCAACTTTTAATTGTGTGATATCAGATTGTAAAATAATTATTTTCATAGCTTTAATTTTTATAAATTGGGTGAATGTGCTGTATTTTAAAAGGATAAGCATGATAATTCAGCTTAATCATGTTCGAGTTTATTGCTGTTATAAAATTAACAATTCAAATTCATTATAAAAAAAGACACCGAAATCGATTGCAATTCATTGATTGTGAAATTGTTTGTTCGACTTTGGAAAAATATTTTTACTTTAGCCGAGCTAGCCAAGCAAATTGATTGAAATATATTAAATTGACGATTATGAAAAGAGTATTAGTTGCAACAGGGGGTGGCGATTGCCCGGGATTAAATGCGGTAATTCGTGCAGTAGTAAAACGTGCAGCACAAGAAAAAGATTGGGAAGTAATAGGTAGTATTCAGTCTTTCGATGGAATATTAAAAGAGCCTACTGAAATAAAAATATTAGATGATGCTGCCGTAAAAGGCATCCATTATCAGGGAGGAACTATAATTGGAACAACAACTAAAGGTGGTCCTTTTGCTTGGCCAGTTAAAAATTCTGATGGAACATGGGGATCAGCTGATCGTTCCGATGAGATGATTCGCAAACTGCAATATTTAGGCGTTGATGCTGTAATTAGTATTGGTGGTGACGGTTCACAGAAAATTTCACAAGCTTTATATGAGAAAGGTTTAAATATTATTGGTGTTCCTAAGACTATTGATAACGACTTGATGGCGACTGATTTTACTTTCGGTTACCAGACTGCAGTTCAGGTTTGTACAGAAGCTGTTGATAAGCTGAAAACAACGGCTGCATCTCACAACCGTATTTTCATTCTGGAAGCAATGGGACGTGATGCAGGATGGATTGCTTTATCGGCAGCTATTGCTGGTGGTGCAGAAGCATGTTTGATACCTGAAATTCCTTACGATATCACGAAAGTGAAAGAGAAGTTAGATACGCGTTTTCTCAAAGGCAAAGGTTTTGGAATTATTGTAATTGCTGAAGGTGCAATGCCGGAAGGAGGAGAGGCCCTTGCTGAAGAGAGTATTGAAGTTGGTAATCCAAACTTGAAATTAAGTGGTGCTGCAGATCGTTTGGCATACGAGCTAAAGGAAGCTGGTATTGAAGCTGATATTAGAACAACAGTGCTAGGTCACTTACAACGTGGCGGTATTCCTATGGCCTATGACCGGGTGCTGGCAACTCAGTTTGGAGTGAAAGCTTTCGAAATGGTTTTGGAAAAGAAATTTGGACATATGGTAGCTTACCATCACCCGGAAGTTGTAGCTGTACCACTTCCTGAAGCAATTGGAAAACAAAACCTTGTTGATCCGGATTCAAACTTGGTTAAAACAGCTAAAGGTGTTGGAATCTGCTTCGGAGACTAATTTACACTTCAAGATATACAGAACCGGAATCCGAAAGGCTTCCGGTTTTTTTATGCTTATCCGTGAAAACGATGTTTCCATTCGGCTTTTGGAATCATGCATTCTTTTTTATGACCAAACCAGCTATAACGATACTTTGCAACTAATTTATAAAACCAGTCGGTAATCGATTTTGGGAGGTATTTAAAATTTTCGATTGCTCGCCAAGGGTAAATCAAATGTTTGGATATTTCGAAAATAGCTGTGCTTTGCGTACTGATTTTTTCATTTTCAATAAACACCACAGTAGCGAGGTCTGTTTGGGATAAATTATATTTTGCCAGTAGATTTTTAGCATACTTCGATTGTAGAGAAGCGAAATGCAGGTTTTCTTTTCGATTGTAGGCCATAAGAAATCGAACAGAAGTATTGCACAAATTACAAACCCCATCGAAAAGTACGATAGGGTTTGAAGTATCTTGATATGATTTGTTTTCTGTCATCAATCGAAAGATTAATTTTTCATCCCTTAATAGATAAAATTAAAAATAAAGCCTACAGCTAGAATTCCAGCAGCAACAACTCCAATAAAGATAAGAATCAAAGGCATTTTTAATACCTTTTTCAGGATAATAATCTCAGGCAGAGATAAGCCAATTACCGACATCATAAAGGCTAAGGCTGTTCCAAGTGATGCCCCTTTTTCAATAAGTACACTTACAATCGGAATGATACCAGCCGCATTCGAATACATTGGAATACCAATTAAAATTGAAAGAGGTACCGAATACCAAACTGATTTACCCATCAAGTTAGCCATGAAATCTTCGGGAACATAGCCATGAGCAGCGGCACCAATGGCAACACCAATCACAATATAAAGCCAGATTTTACCAACAATTTCCTTAACCGTTTCAAAACCAAGTTTAATCCTTTCTGAGAAAGTGATTTTTGTTTCATCAACACCAGTTTGTCCTGTTTTAACTTCGAATACCCATTCCTGAATATATTTTTCAAGCTTAAGAACACCAATAAGCCAACCTGCAACAATTGCAATTAATAAGCCTGTAAGGGTGTAGATTATTGCTGTTTTCCATCCGAAAAGGCCCACTAACATGATAAGGGCAATTTCGTTGACCATAGGCGCAGCAATAAGAAAGCTGAAAGTAACTCCTAGTGGCACACCAGCCTCAACAAACCCTAAAAACAATGGAATGGCTGAGCAAGAACAAAAAGGCGTTAAAACACCTAAAAGAGCAGCCATAATATTCCCCATGAAGGTGGATTTACCCGCTAAAGCTTTTTTCGTTTTTTCAGGAGAAAAATAACTTCGAATAATACCAACGCCGAAAATAACCAGAACCAGAAGTAAAAGAACTTTAGGTACTTCAAAAATGAAGAAACGTAGCGTTTCACTCAAATGACTTTCGGGCATTCCCAATAAGCCATCGATAATAAAATCAGAGATATTCTGAAGATTAACGTATAAAAGATACCAAACTGGTAAAAGAAGTAAAACTGAGAGCAGTTGCTTTCTATTGGTGATTTGAATTGATTTAATCATGACTTAATAACTTAAGCAATAAAGAATATATATGTGAAATAAAGTCCGGCAATAATGAAAATGACTGCTGCCACTTTTCTAAACCAGAACTCGAAGCTTTTTACCTTATTGTAGAAATTTCCAACGCCTGAAAGTGTGAAGGCAAGTAGATAGGCAATAATAATTACAGGAAGGCCAGTAGCAATTGCAAACACTACAGGAAGAATTAATCCGTCGGCCTGTGAAATGGTTAAAGGAATTAACATTCCAAAATAGAGCACACCGCTATATGGGCAGAAAGCCAATGCGAATATCATTCCCATTAAAAAGGCGCCCCAATATTTGCCGCGTATTTTTTCACTGTTTAATTTATCGGTTAGAAAGCTAACTCCAGGGAAATTGAAGGAAATTAGATCTAACATGAAGATTCCAATAATCAGTAACAATGGTCCAAGTAACCTTTCGCCATAGGTGTTGAAGAAACTTGAAACATCAAACTTACTTGCTCCAAAATAGAGAATAACACCAAGAACTGTATAGCTAATTGCACGTCCTAAGGTATAAACCAAACCACTTATAAATATCTTCTTTTTATCGCCTAAACTTTTACTAATATAAGCTGTAGCTGTAATATTTGTTGCCAGTGGACATGGGCTAATAGCCGTCATAATTCCAAGCAGAAAAGCTGAAAATATGGGTAGATTACTTTGTGCTAACAGTTGATCCAGATATTCCATTGTTCGTTTATTGTAGCTCTGCTTTAATTACTGTTTGTAGCTTTTCAATGTAAGCAGGAGTGTCGTTAATAGCGTTGCGAAATGCAAAAGTTGTTAAGTCTTCAATTTTTCCTGACTTAGCACTTTTGATATACAAACTTGAACTACTAGCTTGAAATTGCTTGGCTAACTCTTTGTTTTTGTCTTCATCAAAATTGATATCGAAGAATTTTACATTTAGTGTTTCCGCTACTTCTTTAGCTTGTGCACCAACAGCTTTGCAAGTTTTACATTTTCTATCTCCGTGAAAATAGTATACGCCGGCATCTTCGGTAGTTGCTACAGTTTTAGCTTCTGCAGATTTCTCACATTTTGTACAATCTCCAGTACATGCAGTTTCTTCTTTCGCTGTTGCAGTTTCTTTTTTTGTATTTGATTGACAAGCTCCAAAGCTTAACCCCATTGCGATAAGGCAAAATGTTATAAGTTGTTTCATGTTTTAAGCGTTTTGAATTAGTTCTTTGATTTCAGATACAGATGGCACTTTACCACTAAATAACACTTTCTCATTTACAACCAAAGCTGGAGTAGACATAACGCCATAAGAAAGAATTTTAAGCATATCATCAACCTTTGTTACAGAAGCTTCAATATTCAATTCTTCAAGTGCTTTTTGTGTTGCATCGTGTAGGGTGTTGCACTTTTTGCAACCAGGACCTAATACTTTAATATCCATGTTTATTTTGTTTAGTTATTGAATAAATTGGTAAACATTTCTCGAGCAAGTGCCCAATTCTCTTTATTCAAACAATATTTAATTTTTGGAGGAACAATCTCTCCTTGTATTAAACCCGATGCTTTCAACTCTTTCAAGTGTTGTGAAAGGGTAGAACGGGCAATGGGCACTTCTTCAGCCAAATCGCCACTGTAGCAGCAGGATTGGCTTGATAAGAGTTTGCAAATGTAGACTCTCACCGGATGTGATAGTGCTTTAGCAAAACGAGCTAATTGTTTTTCATCATTCGAATAAAATTCTTTGTCTGTCATGTATTCGTTTTATTTGTTTTGTATTTCGTAGAAATACGAAACGAAGATAGAGGGAATTTTTATAAGACAAAAATTTAGAGGAGGAAATCTACATTATAGAAAATACTTCTTGCCTGTAAATTAATGATTGTGAATGTTGCAATAAGGAATTAACTTACTTTTTCCATGTTCATATCTATCATCACAATCATTGATATTTCCCTCGAAGCGTAATTTTTTTCGAACCCCAAAGCGGAATATGCCTTTGCCTTTTGCCATTCTTTCCAGTTTTTTGATTGCCTTGTCAGACAGTTGATCATACAAGGGTTGCAAAATTTCACATTGTTCAATTGTTCCATATTTTTTGTCCCAAATCAAAGCATCGTCTCCTGTAATAATTTGTTCTGAGGTATAAATCTGTTGCAATTGAGGAAAGGAAAAGGCAAATACTTTTGTTGATCCTTGATGTGCAAAATCAACTAATTCTTTGTTTCGAACTACAAATAGACGCAAAAAACAATTTTCCATTTTTGCTAACTGATTGGCAGCAACAGATGCTATTCCCATCCACTTTATGTCATGACCTTGTTGCATTCTGAACTCATTATAGAAAATGTAAAAATCTCTTATCTGCCGAATATTTTTGTATTTTTCATTTCCTTTAT
Organism: Labilibaculum sp. DW002; assembly: GCF_029029525.1. Taxonomy (NCBI): domain Bacteria; kingdom Pseudomonadati; phylum Bacteroidota; class Bacteroidia; order Marinilabiliales; family Marinifilaceae; genus Paralabilibaculum; species Paralabilibaculum antarcticum. The sequence continues at coordinate 410,407 of NZ_JAKJSC010000002.1, forward strand.
CAACACTCAAATTGTAATAATTTGCTTGTTTCCAAGTTTCAGTATTTCTTTTTCGGTCTTTTTTCAACCAGCATCCATTCTGTAAGTTAGCTTTGCTTGTTTCCTTTTTATAGGTGTGCATGTTTTTCCATTCTTGCGAATAAGTATGCTGTAGTGTAAGTAAGAGAAGGAGTGAAGTAAGAAGTACTGTTTTCAATTGTATGCGTGTTGTTTGTTATAGATAAGAATAAATGTATTGCAATTTTTGAAGTTAAGTTCAACATAAAAGTACAATTACATTTTGATTAATTGGATTGTGTAAATACTGTTTTATTAATTAAAACTTTATGAAATAGCAATTACTCTTTTAATTAGGTAGTTAGCTGTTTTAATAAGGTAAGGAAATCGGAAAGGAAAATAATTGATTGGAATAGTGACTGCCAGTTGCTAATTTTACAGGCAATTAATTTATTGGTTTTAGTAAGAATACGACTGAGGAGTTTGAGTTATGTCAGAAAATTATAAGTTTTTCCAAAATAAAAAGTGTGAATATTTTCCTTGTCACAAAGTTGAAAATGAAGAAGAATTTAACTGTCTGTTTTGTTACTGTCCTTTGTATATGTTGAAAGGGAATTGTGGTGGAAATTTTAAATACACGAACAATTTTAAAAATTGTGCAGATTGCATCATTCCACACAAAATAGATTCACACGAATACATGATGAGTAAAATGGGAGAGGTGTGTAAAATTGGTAGCGAAAGAGATTAGTAAGGTAAGGTAAAAAAGAAGGTGCTTCCTTTGCCTTCTTGGCTTTTCAACCAAATTTTACCTTTTAATAATTTTACAAAGGCTGTAGAAATTGATAAGCCAAGACCAGCTCCTTCTTGTAAACGTTTATTGGTCATGTCACCTTGAATAAAGCGTTCAAAAATAGCATGTTGTCTGTCTTCGGGAATGCCAACACCTGTGTCTTTTATGAAAAATTCTAGATGTTTGCCATTTGCTTCAAAGCCAAATTCAATTGCTCCTTGATTGGTGTATTTAATGGCATTTTTCAAAAGGTTGGTTAGTATAGCGTAAAGCTTTTCCCGATCAGTTTTAATCACAAGTTCTTTCGATAAATCAGGAACCAGAATAGCTAATTGTAAGTTTTTACTATCTGCTTCTGGCTTAAAGAAAGAATGCATGTATTGTAAAAGTTGATTGACATTTGTATCTTGGATATTTACATCGACTAAGCCAGCCTCAATTTTCGAAACATCAATAATATCATTAATAATGTTGAGCATTCGATTTCCACTTTCTTCAATGATATCGATGTATTCTTTTTGAATGCCCTTCTCTAAATCAGAATCTTTTAGTAGCTCGGCAAAACCCAATATACCATTCATCGGAGTGCGAATTTCATGACTCATATTAGCCAGGAAAGCGGACTTAAGTCGATCGCTTTCTTCTGCTTTTTCTTTGGCTTTAATAATTTCTGTTTCAACTTTTTTTCTATACGTAATATCAGTTCCAAAACAAGAGCTACCTATTACTTTCCCTTTTTTAACAATAGGATTGAATGTAACTTGAATAAACAGAAGTCCATTCTTTGTATCAAGTTCATCTTCAATTGTAAATTGTTCATTTGCTAGCACTCTGTCGTATCTTAATTTCCATGTTTCTCGAAACGGTTCGGGAATTATATCAAGAATACTTGCTCCAGGTTGAAGAGTGACATCAAAAATACCATGGAATACATCTTTGAAGGCCTGATTTAGATATAGTATTTCATAATTTTGATTGAAAGCCCAAATGCTTTCATTTGTTCCTTCAATTATTGCTGTAATGTTAGCATTTATGGCTTCAGTTGTATTTTTAGCATTGACTAGTTCTATTGTGCGTTCATCAACGGTTTTTTCAAGGTTCTTATTCAATTGTTCAACAGATATTTTTTCTTCATCAAGTTTTTGATTCAAGAAAAAATTTCGTCGAGACTGGAGTTCCATGTAATATGCAGCAAACATTCCAATAAGGTTAGCACTTACAAAAAAGAAGAGATTTGAAATGATTATTGGGATAGGGGTTTCGATATAAACAATTGCAAGTAAATTAAAAATGAGCAAGTTTAACCAACCACCAATGGTAGCCAATATAAATCGCATTTTAAGAAACAGATAGCCCGAAAAAAAGATGAGGAGTAAACCTGCATAGTATGCATTGTTTTCTGGCTCGAAGGTGGTCATTACACTAATTCCTGTTCCCCCAATAATGTAGCAAGCCAGTATTAACCATTGCCATATCTTTTTGAAAAATTTGGTAAAGGATAAAAAGATGACAAGAGTAACGGATGGAATGACAATGAAAAATCGAATGTTATGGAATAAATGGGCATGTTGGGGGAATAATAGTAAGTCTAAATAAGCAAAAACAGCATAAAGTAGCATTGTTAGAACTAAAGCAACTCTAACTTGAATAATAGAATTTTGGAAATAAGTTTCTTGAAATATGGGTTCAATGTGTTCTGGAAAGGATAAACTTATGCTATTGTATTGCATTTTCTCATTTCTGATATTGTTGAGATTCATGTATCCTTTGTTTGTAATAGATGGAGCTAATTCGTTATCGGTATTATCTTCCCATACTACGGTTCTAAAATAAAAAAGTTTAGAAAATAGGATTGAAATTTGAATTGATAATAATGTGTTTTATCACTTAAATTATTTTGCTGGCAGTTCTTATTTTAAGTGGCCATATTATTGATTAGATCGTTTAAAATTGGTGTGAAATTCGAAGGAGTAGTCTTGTATAATTGTACTTTGTTGCAATTGTTGAACTTCATAAAAGATTGTAACTCTTTGACTAATGAATAAGCAAAATCTTCAGTTTTAGTCAGTTTGTCTTCTAGGGCAATATGATTTATATGTAAGATGTTATTTTTTCTTTCTGCTTTACAATCCATACGGGCAACAAATTTGCCATTCCACAATATAGGTAAAGAGAAATATCCGTATTGACGTTTCGCTTCAGGAACATAACACTCAATCTGATAATCAAAATTAAAAAGAGTTTTTAATCGCTTTCGTTGAATGACCAAATTATCGAATGGGGAAAGTATATTAAGTTTGTTGCGAGCCAGTGGTTTGTTTAGCAACTCTAAGGAATTGGCTAAGGTGTAATATTTATTTTCACCGACAATTATTTGCATTAATTCTCCAGATAAATGCATTTCTTGAAGCATGCCTTGAACCGGTATTTTCGTGTTTTTTAATAAATAGGCAATTTCGCTTGCTTGTCCTAGTCCGTTTGCTTCCAGATATCTGTTAATTAAAAAACGTAGGTGTTCTTCTTCATTTGGGATATTGGTATTAATATCATCAGGCAATACACGTTCTGTAAGTTCATAAACCTTGTGGAAATTTAATCGGGAACCAATCATTACATCGCCTTGCATAAATAAGTTTTCCAAGGCCTGCTTAGCTGGTTTTGTTGTCCATTCTCCTTTTTTCTTGCCGGTTTGGTCAAAGTCTTTGGCCATTAGCGGACCTTCGTCGGCAATTCGTTTCAAAACTGAATTCATTAGTTTTGCATCACGCTTAAACCAGTGTTTTGCGTCACCATTTGCAATGGCTCGTTTGCGTGGCAAGCTAAAACGATAATCGCGCATAGGTAAGTAAGCTGCAGCATGCGACCAATATTCAAATACCTTTTTATCGGCAACCAATTGATCCAGATGAGTGTTTTGATATAGAGGGTTACGATTCCAAAGGGTATGATGATGAGCTCGCTCAATAGCAGAAATGGTATCAATTTGTATGTAACCAAGATGCTCAATTGCCGATAGGCTTGCTGATAGAGCAGTACCTGATGCTTTTGCTGGAGGTATTTTTTGCGATAGCAGGACTAATTTGCGAGCTTGTTGAATGGAGAGTGATTCTGTTATTTTTGCCATGTTTCTACCTTATTATTTCTTTGTAGTGTAAGATATAAAATGAAACTTATTCAATCCTATTTCTAGATTCTATTAGTAAAAAATAAAGCCAAATTCCTTTAGGGAAGTTGGCTTTTATCAATCTTGTTTTGATGATCTAATTTATCGATACCTAAAAATGGATTTGCTTTTTAATTCATTCATATTACCATTTGTTTTGTACATCAGGTAAATTAAAAATGGGAAAAAGAAAAGTAATACCCATTGAATATTTACCATTAATATAAAATCGTAAACTCCATGAAAGAAGAAAGGAACAAGGAATGCCAAGACAAATAATCCTTTCTTTTTCTGATTGGAAAACTTTGCTAATCCTAAGTAATAGCCCATCATGATCCCAAACATGGCATGTGCAGGAACCGCAGTAAAAGCTCTTGAAATACCTGTGCTCATTCCGTTAGAAAATACATACAGGATGTTTTCTACCAAGGCAAATCCAAGGGAAACAAAAACCGCATAAACAATCCCATCGAATCGTTCGTTAAAGTTTGGGTTTTTCCAAACCAATAAATAAACTGCTAGCAATTTAAAGGCTTCTTCGCAAAGTCCGGCCACTAAAAAAGCATCGCCAAATGCATAACCAATTTGCCCTCTAAGAAAAAGAGGATAGAATGAGGAAACTGCTTGTTCGGCAAAAATAACGGGGATGGTAATAATCATACCTGCCAATAGACCCTTTATTAAAAGTCGAATCGGTTCTTTTTCGTATTTGTCTCGGTAATAAACGTAAAACAAAATAATAGCTATAGGTGCGACAGAAATTAGGAGTAAGTTCATAGGTGTAATGGATATTTTTATGATGTTTACGAATTTAGAAAAAGCCAATTGGTAAACAAAGTAGAATTAGTGTAAATAGGATTTTCTGGTCTACATTTAATGAAAAAAGCCAAACTCCAAGAAGGAGTTCGGCTTTTAATTATTGTGGTAGTGGTTATATATTATTATTTATACTTCGCACGAGTTGCCCATGCAGTTTGGTTTCACTTCTGGTTGCTTTACGAGCTTTAAGCGAATGGCTAAAAAATAAATTTGGCAACCGATACAGATTCCAAATGCCGTTTCGATGAACATGAGTAGCATGCAAATTAGGCAAAGCATACAAACTGGTTCGAATAATGTAGCATCAGCTTGCAATGGGATGGATAGGAAAAAGACAACGGCTGCAAGTGTTAAACCTAAGCTCCAGGCGAATCTTTTCTGCACGGCACCAATGTATATCGGCTCTTGTTTAAGCACTATAAGGCGAGCTATCACATTTGCTGGTGCGTATTTAGGATTGATAAAAACACTAATGGCAAAGTTGATCAAGATAAACCCAGATACGTAGGGAATAGGAGCGTACTTCTTAAAAAATACTGCTGCTATTAAGGTAACCAAAATGGTGAAGAACAAAAGGCCTGCTGTTGCACGAACTTCTCTTTCATTTAGAACCTTATAGCTAATTCCATCAACATATTCTCCAAAACTAAATACTGACATTTCTTTGTGTTTAATTAAAAATCGAAGCGCAAAGTAATAAAAATACCTGCAGGTATTAAATTTTAATCGTTAAGTAAATGTTAAAGTAGGAAAGGTAGGGGGAATGAGAATTCAACTATTAAATGGAATCATTTATTAAATATCGATTTCCAAGTTTCAAGTGCTGGTCTTTCTTTGCCATTTTCATCTAACAAACCCGTGTCTTTCCAAAGCTTCCCTAAGTTTTTCACCTCATTTGGAAAGGTCTCCCACAGCTTGTCATAATCGCGGTGTGCCCACCAGATTACAAATTCGTAATCTTGATTGTAAGCATTTAAGAGCAGTGTTTCCAGATATTCCTTTTGTTGGCATTCGTCGCTTTCAATAAAAATGTCGTATCCATCAACTTGCAGATTTTCTGCCAAATGAGCTGTTTCCACAAAGGCAATTGGTTTATCGGTTTGTGCATGTAGAAAGTCAAATGCTTTTTGAAAATCATCTTTATTGTGTAAATCTTTAAAGTATGGGTAAAAACTAATGGCTACAAAATCCATGTTTTTTGCGTACTCACCGATTTTTGAAATGTTTGCAGTTGGTTCAGCCTGATACCAATTGTGCAAAGTTAGCGACTCACTAGTTCTTAAGTTTGGATACGCGGCTTTTATTCGTGGCCTGATTTTACTCATCAGTAATTTGTATTGTTCCCATTTTTCGGTAGAATGCAAGAGTAGTTCGTTCGCTTCAATCACCATTACCAAATAATCAGGATTAAACTGACCAATCAAATATTCTAAATGATCGAAATAGGCATCTTCTATGTGCTGATTGTCTAGTGAAGTGTAATCTGGAATTGTGCCATCAAAATCCTCTAGTAAATCGTTACGATTGTTATTTAGCAGGCTAACAGAGAGCAATAATTGATGATCGGGAATCTTTTTTGAGAGCTTGTTCTGAATAATATTTGTGAATTCTTCGGGCAATTCTGTTTCGTTTATCCAAGCCTTCCAAGGTATTTTGAAGTCGAGGTGTTCAGTATAGATATCAGCATTCTCAGCAATAAACTGGTAGGTATCATCAATATCCGATATGTTGGGACCATAATTCCAGCTGGTAAAGCCCATTTTAAAATTACGAGATTCTATTTGCTCCAACAGATCATCAGAACCACATACATTGGTATTTTTCTCATCACTTTTACTGCAAGCAAAAAACAGAAAGAGAGAACTCGCTATGGCAACGTTTTTTACTATATTCATTTTGTTCTGATAATTGTTAATGATTTGTTCCTGTTAAAAGTAGTAAAAGATGCCTTCAATATTTGTACCATTAATAATCTTCAATAAAAAAGCCGACTCCTAAAAAGAAGTCGGCTTTTAAATAATATTTGAGTACAATTAACGAAGCTCAGCTCCTAATTGCTTTTCGTAGCTTTTGATTAGCTTCTGCATAATTTTATCAATCTGCTTGTCAGTCAATGTTTTTTCAGTATCCTGAATAATGAAACTAACAGCATATGATTTCTTATCAGCACCCAATTGCTCACCTTCGTAAATATCGAATAGCGAAACTGATTTTAATAGCTTCTTCTCACAGTTGAAAGCAATGGTTTTGATCTCTGCAAAGCTTACGCTTTTGTCAATCAATAGAGCCAAGTCACGCTTAACAGCAGGGTATTTAGCAATAGGTACATAGTTAACCTTATTTCGAGTCGATTCTGCTAATAAAGTCTCCCATTTGAAATCAGCGTAATAAACCGGAGTCTCAATTCCAAAGCTCTTTAGAATTTTACCACTAACCATACCCATTTCAACTAAAACCTTTTTCTTAGCACCATAAGTTAAACCTTCGGTAAAGATATCACTCTCAGTTTCTTTAATTCTTAGTTTTTCAATATTGAAACCTAAACGTTTAAGAAGATTTTCCGTATAAGCTTTTAAATGGAAGAAAGATGTTGGCTCTTCCTTAAGATTCCAGTTTGCTGATGTTTTGTTTCCACACATGAAAACGCCCAAATGTTCTTTTTCGAAATAGTTGTCAACTGGGTTTTCGTTTTCCGGATTCACAAAGTGATGGTATGATTTACCAAACTCGTAAAACTTAAGATCAGCATTCTTACGATTGATGTTGTAAGCGATAGCTTCTAAACCACCAAACAATAACGACTGACGCATCGCATTCAAGTCAGAACTCAATGGATTCTTAATACGAACAGTATGGTTCTCCTCGATACTTTCCAATCCTTCGTAATAGCTGGATTTAGAAAGTGAATTGTTCATGATTTCGTTGAAGCCACCATAAGTCAACATATCCGAAAGCATATTCTTAAGTTTGTGCTCATCTGGTTTTGGTGCATAACTCAACGAAGCATTTACCTTATTAGGAACCTCAATATTATTGAAACCATAGATACGAAGAACTTCCTCTACGATATCAGCCTCACGTGTTACATCAACACGGTAAGGAGGAACCAATAAACTCATTTGATCGCCATCAATTTTATCAACTTTAATTTCTAAAGCTTCGAGAATATTTAGGATGGTTTCTTTGCCAATTTTCTTTCCAATTAAGCCTTCAATTCTTGAAATATTAGCTTCAACTTTAAAGTCTGCAATTGGGTTTGGATAAATATCGATAATATCTGATGAAATTGTTCCACCAGCAATTTCTTTAATTAATAGAGCTGCTCTTTTCAAAGCATATACCGTGTTGTTTGGATCTGTTCCACGCTCAAAACGGAAAGATGCATCGGTATTTAAGCCTTGACGGCGAGCTGTTTTACGAACATATACTGAATCGAAATAAGCTGATTCAAGGAAAATGTCAGTCGTTGTTTCACTCACGCCAGATTCGATACCTCCGAAAACACCAGCAATACACATTGGCGCTTCATCGTTGCAAATCATCAAGTCGTTCTCGTGCAATTCACGCTCTACCTCGTCAAGAGTTGTAAACTTGGTTTTAGCAGGCAATGTTTTCACAACAACTTTTCCACCTTTTACTTTTGCGTAATCAAAAGCATGCAAAGGTTGAGCTGTTTCGAACAACACATAGTTGGTAATATCAACAAGATTATTGATTGGCTTAAGACCTATCGCTTTTAAACGGTTTTGTAACCACTCTGGTGACTCTTCAACCTTAACGCCGCTAATGCAAACACCCGAGTAACGAGGACAAGCCTTTTCGTTCTCAACAACAACTTCGATAGCAGTATTTGTGTTTTCAACTTTAAAATCTTCCACTGAAGGAATCTTATAGTCGATATCTTTTTGCTGCTTAAGGTAAGCTGCTAAATCGCGAGCTACACCAATGTGTCCGGCACCATCAATACGATTAGGCGTTAAGTCAATCTCAATACAAGTATCATCCTCAACGTTGAAGAATTCCTTAGCAGGAGTTCCAACAACAGCGTCGCCATTCAAAACCATAATGCCATCGTGACCTTGACCTAAACCAATTTCATCTTCAGCACAAATCATCCCCATAGAAGGCTCACCTCTAAGCTTCGATTTCTTAATGGTAAATTCTTCATCACCATCATATAAAACGGTTCCCACTGTGGCTACAACCACTTTTTGTCCGGCAGCAACATTCTTTGCACCACAAACAATTGGAAGTAACTCACCCGAGTTAACATCAACAGTTGTAAGGCTCAAATGATCTGAATTTGGATGAGGTACACAAGTTTTAACTTCTCCAATAACAAGACCCTCCAGGCCTCCTTTAATAGATTGGATATTTTCAATACCACCAACTTCAAGTCCAATTTGAGTTAGAATGTCATCCATTTCAGCAAGCGTCAAATCTACATCTATGTAGTCTTTCAGCCATTTGTACGATATCTTCATTATATGTATATTTTTTCAGATAGTTTTCAATTTCAAAAGAAGAATAAACAGCTTGAGCGCCATCTATTTTCAAGCTTACAAAAGTAGGAATTTTACCTCCAAGTACCAAGTAAGTAATGTGCTTAAAATACTTAAGTTTTTTAAGGTTCTTGCCTCAACCTATTGTTGAATGGTTTGGTGTTACGATTGCAAAGATACACCCCTCTGTCTTGTGGACATCTCCCCTAAGAAGAGGAGAAAACCTTTAGTGAAGTTTTGTTCCAGATTATTACAACGGATAATATTTAATTCTTCCCCTTTGTAGGGGAAGTGCCAACAGGCGAAGGGGTGCAAAAAGGATTTTTTTCTTCCTGTTTTTTCTGTGCCTCTGTGGTTCTTTTTAGTAGTGTCATCATGTAAATCATTATAAACCTTTCTGCTCTTCGTGATATCCTTTGTCAACTTTGTGGTTAATTTCTTTGTTCTTTATCATTGATTGTAATATTTATCATCTGCGGAAATTGATTATTGCCCCGAATTCGAATATATTTGTACAATTATCAAATCAGAAATATGAGCGAAAAAACTGAAAAACCAATTATACTTGTTACCAATGATGATGGTCTAAATGCAAAAGGAATAAAGGCTTTGGTTGCAATGGTAAAGGATTTTGGAAATATTTATGTAGTAGCACCAAACCGTGCGAATTCTGGTAAATCAAATTCCATTACCGTTGAGGTTCCGATTCGAATTAAAAAGGTAAGAGACGAAGAAAACCTTCATATATACTCTTGCAAGGGAACTCCTGTTGATTGTGTAAAGCTCGCTTTGAATAAAATATTGCCACGAACTCCAGATTTTGTAGTTTCAGGAATTAATCATGGTGCCAATACTTCTGTAAGTGTTCTGTATTCAGGAACCATGGGGGCAACCATTGAGGGATGTTTGAATGGAATTCCTTCTATTGGCTTTTCATTAAATACTTTTGCAGCTGATGCTGATTTTACAGAATCTGTAAAGTATGGACGTAAGATTTTTACCAATTTAGTAGAGAATGGTTTGCCAACTAGTGTTTGTTTAAATGTGAATTTTCCTGATGGAGAAATTAAAGGAACACGTGTTTGTAGACAAGCAGATGGTCGATGGAAAGAGGAATTTGATCACAGGCAAGATCCTTTTGGAGGTGATTATTATTGGCTTACGGGATATTTTAAAAATGCAGAACCAAATGCAGAAGAAACGGATGAGTGGGCAATCCAAAATGGATACACGTCGGTTGTTCCTACACAAATTGATATGACAGCTCACAGCCTATTATCTGATTTAAAAAAATGGGATTATGAAGTCTAAGATAAATCTTACCCCTGTAGGTACTGTAATCGGAATATTGGTTCCAATTTTATCTATTCTATTGGTTTATTTAATAAAATTCCAGGCTGAGATGAGCATGGAAACTTTTATTGATAGCTTATTTGTGCATCGAATTTATACAAAGGTATTGGCACTAGGAGTGTACTTCGGAAATATTGCTTTTTTCTTTCTGTTTATAAAAATGGATTGGTTAAAAGCAGCAAGAGGAGTATTATTAGCTACTATTCTTTATTCTTTAGCCATTATGTTGTTCCGCATTGGAATGTAATAAAGTAGATTATAGATATTAGGATTGAGATTCTAGAGAATTAATTGTTGCTCTTTTTGTATCTCACATCTCATATCTCACATCTCATATCTAATTAAAAAATGAAATATTACATCATAACTGGTGAAGCTTCTGGTGATCTTCATGCCTCAAACCTAATGAAAGAACTTAAAAACGAAGATACACAAGCTGAGTTTCGTTTTTGGGGTGGCGACTTGATGCAGGCACAAGGAGGGGAGATGGTGAAGCATTACCGTGAAACGGCCTTTATGGGATTCGTTACGGTGTTGAAGAATCTGAAAACAATTCGAGCTAACTTCACCCTATGTGAAACTGACTTGTTAGCTTTTGCTCCTGATGTATTAATTCTGGTCGATTATCCGGGCTTTAATTTGCGAATGGCAGCCTTTGCTAAGAAGCATGGTATTCGTGTGCACTACTATATTTCTCCAAAGATTTGGGCTTGGAAAGAATCACGTGTGAAGAAAATAAAAGCACATGTCGATCGTATGTTTACCATATTCCCTTTCGAAACCGAATTTTATAAAAAACACAATTATGAGGTGAGTTTTGGAGGCAATCCTCTTTTAGATGCCATAGAAGATCGTGATAATAAGGATGAAAGCTTTGATCATTTTGCAGAAAGAAATCAATTATCACAAAAACCTATTATTGCTTTATTGGCAGGTAGTAGAAAGCAGGAGATTGAACGTATTTTGCCGGTTATGCTTCAGGTTGTAGATCGTTTCCCTGATTATCAATTCGTAGTGGCTGCTGCACCTTCCATTACAAAAGAATTTTATGCTTCCGTATCAAAAGGTAGTAAACTGAGTTTCGTTTATAATCAGACCTATGATTTATTGCAACAATCGAAAGCTGCATTGGTCGCTTCGGGAACAGCTACACTCGAAACTGCATTACTCAGAATCCCTCAGGTGGTTTGTTACCTAACAGGAGGTGGTAAGCTCTTATTTACAATTGGTAAGCGATTGTTGAAAGTGAAATATATTTCTTTGGTTAATTTGGTGATGGATAAGCTTATCGTAAAAGAATTAATCCAACACACTTGCAATAAGGAGATGATTACCGAAGAGTTGAATCAAATTCTTTTTAAAGAAGATTACCGAAGTGAAATGCTTCATAATTACCAACTGCTAAATGAGCATTTAGGTGGAGCAGGGGCATCAGCTCGTTTTGCTAAGATGATTTATAACGATCTACAGAGATAACTTATTCAGGTATTACCCTAGCGGTAGGGCTTTGATTGTTTACCTGCACTCGCTTAATGGTAATTTCCGGATTTCCTTTGTAATAAATATTTCCGCTGGTGTAAATTGTGGTATTCAGCTTCTTTTCAACCCAAATATGAGCTTCACCAATTCCATTTTGAATTAAATTGGTATTGCTTGTTTGTAAGCGAGATGCTTTAATATTGCTAATGCCAATTAATACATATTTAGCATCAAGACAAAAACCGGAAAATTCATAACCGCCAGCAACACTTCCGTAAGTATGAAAATCAAGAGAATTGTAATTTAAACTAAGATTCATTTCTACCAATTCACTTGCCGATGTAACATCAATATCCAATATATCTCCGCTAATTGTTCCTTGAGTGCTATAATTTGAAGGAGCTTCAGTTGCAATTTTTTTGAATTCTTTTAAATGGAATTCAGCTACGATTTGATCGTAGTTGGTAAAAATATTTTTATGAGAATGGTCAATGATTACATTCTGTTCATTAATTTGAATGGACACCTTAGAAATAATATTTTCTCCACCTTTTAAAAGAACAAATTCGTCATCATCTTCAACTAATATTATTTTGAAGATATTGTTGTTTTGAACTCCTGAAATACCAGGTAAATCAATTCTCTTTTCAATGTATTCTCCTTCTTCCTCAAAAGGATTTAGAGCATCGCAAGAGCAAAGTACCGCTAGCAGCAATATGAATATAGAAAGCTTATTTTTCATTCTTGTTTCTTTTTATTCGATAACCAATTCCCCATTCAATAAAATCAGCTTTTCCCATGTGAGCTTTTAGGCATAAGCTTGTCACAAGATGTTCACCAAACCTGTATCTTAGTCCTAATCTTGTATAGATTGGTTTTTCAGGAGTTGTTTTGTAAAAAGTATAAATACCAATATTTGCAATAATACTAAATTTCTCAATTGCAAGATCATGAGAAATGAAAAATGCTTGGCTAAATCGATTTTTAAAACTTGTTTCTGGATCAAAATCCCATTTACCTCTATTCGCAGCTTTATTGTAGAAAAAATCAATACCTAAACCTACTCTTTGTTTTGAATTGATTCCGATAGAATAATTCCCGCTTAAACTTGAAGTGTAATAGTTATGATGATCTTTTTCTGAAACTTGTTTGATTCCGTTTCCCCAAATTACGGATAATTCATTTCTGAGTTTTACGGCTTTAAATTTTGGCAATCCCTTATATGGGATTTTATCATTCCAATTGTATTGTACGCCAACAGTTCCAGTTAAAAGGTTTAATCCTTTATTAGGAGCACTGATTGCGCCATTGGAAATATGATTGAATCCAATACCACCATTAAGTCCCCATTTTTCATTTATGGAATAGCTTCCGTTTGCTAGTAATTTGAAAAAAGCATTGAATTTTGTTCCAATGGCAAGGTTGGTATAATTGTCAATTGGATCAAAGTGTTTTCTTGATATTCCAAGGCCAAAACCCATTTGAGTGTTGAATGCCCAACGTTTGCCTCTTTTTAAAGGAAAGTTGATATATGGAAAAATTGCAGTGACATTGCCTAATATCTTATCATTTCCTAAACTACCATGATACAATCCCAATCCAATTTCTGGCTGTTTGTATAATCTCGACCAAACTCGTTCTGTTGAAGGAATAAATCCTAAATTCAATTCAATAGCTGATATCTGATCATTAACCAAATAGCTAATGGATTTGTGATGAGATAAAACAGCTCCGTAATGATATCGGACTGTTGATGTAATGATATCTTTATTTTCTTGAGCAAATAAGCTATGGCAAGAAAAAAAGAGGATGATATATAGAAGACGAATTTTCATTTTAACAGCTTGAATTCATTAATGACCTTTGTTAAAATGTTAACTTAGAACAGATCATAAAGATTAGTGTACTTTTAATCGTATTTTGTAATTACGGATCAAATTTATGTAAGTAAATTGATTTACCAAAGTGTTTTTTCAACTGGAATAATTTTGCAAATTTGTAGGATAAGGATTTTTAATCAGAACCAGATATATGTTGCCACTACTTCGTAAGGAAATAAGAACTTTTTTTAGTTCTCTTACCGGATATTTTATTCTCTCGATATTTTTAATTTCCACAGGTTTATTTGTGTGGGTTTTTCCAGGCAACTCAAATCCATTAGAAACAGGATATGCCAATTTAGATGTGCTTTTTGAAATGGCTCCATGGATATATTTGTTCTTGATTCCCGCAGTTTGCATGCGATTATTTGCCGAAGAACGAAAACAGGGAACTATTGAATTGCTCTTAACTCGGCCAATTTCAGATATGGGAATTGTATTGGCGAAGTATCTTGCAGGTTTACTTGTGGTCGTATTTTCATTGCTATTTTGCTTGGTATACTATTATTCCATTTATTATTTGGGTAACCCAGTGGGGAGTGTTGATTCTGGTGCTTTTTGGGGTTCTTTTATTGGCCTGTTTTTATTGGCAGCTGTTTATGTTTCAATTGGTGTATTTGCTAGTTCAATTACAGATAACCAGATTGTTGCATTTCTTCTAGCCTTAATTTCTTGCTTCTTTTTTTATATTGGTTTCGATTATTTAGGAGATTTAAGCAGTCTGAAATCAGTGCAGAGCTTTATTATATCAATGGGAATAAATGAGCATTACCGTTCCATTTCAAGAGGAATTATTGATTCAAGAGATTTACTTTACTTTTTTTGGGTAATCATCTCATTTTTGTTGATAACAAGAACAGTACTACAAAGTAGAAATTGGTAATTGAAAATAGATATGGTGAAAAATAGAAAATTAAAAGACCTTTCTCAATTACTAATTTCAATATTAGCTTTAGTAATTGTCATTCAAGTTTTACAAGTGTATTTTTTTCGTTGGGATTTAACTTCCGAAAAAAGATATTCCCTATCGGATAACACCAAAAACTTAGTTTCTCATCTAGAAAAAGATTTGTTTTTAGAGGTTTACCTTGCCGGTGATTTACCTCACGGATTTACAAAATTGCAGAAAGCTTGCTTGGAGATGATAGATGAATTGTCTACCTATTCCAACAGGAAGATTTCTTATGTTTTAATCAACCCGAATGATGTGGCAAATCCGCAAAAGCGAAAAGAGCTATTTGCAGAATTGGTGGATCGCGGATTGAAACCAACCAATTTGCAGGAGAAAACTACCGATGGAAGTTTGAAACAAAAGCTAATTGTTCCTGGAATAATCATTCACGACAGAGCAAAAGAAACAAGTGTTCATTTATTGAAAAGTGTAGCAGGCTTATCCGCTGATCAGAATTTAAATCATTCGATTGAAACTTTAGAGTTTGAATTGACTTCTGCGATTCGAATGCTTCAGAATACTGCACCTAAAGAAATTGCTTTTCTTACTGGTCATGGCGAATTGGGCGAATATGAAGTAGCCGATTTTACAGCATCTCTTTTGCAGCGTTATGAGGTGAAAAGAATAAAGGCACAGGATTTAAATGGAGAGAGAAATCGTT
Organism: Labilibaculum sp. DW002; assembly: GCF_029029525.1. NCBI lineage: Bacteria > Pseudomonadati > Bacteroidota > Bacteroidia > Marinilabiliales > Marinifilaceae > Paralabilibaculum > Paralabilibaculum antarcticum. The sequence goes on from NZ_JAKJSC010000002.1 coordinate 426,006, forward strand.
TTTCAGCTTTGGTAATTGCACAGCCTAGCAATGAATTTTCAAGAGAAGATAAATATCACATCGACCAGTACGTGATGAATGGAGGAAGTGTGTTGTGGTTGGTTGATGAGGTTCGTGCCTCAATGGATAGTTTGGTAACAAAGGAAACTACGATGGCCTTTTATCAACCATTAAATTTTGAAGATCAACTGTTCAAATATGGCGTTCGTATTAATCCCGATTTGGTGATGGATGTTCACAGTCAGTTGATTCCAGTTCAAACAGCATTGCCTGGTCAGCCTGCTAAGTTTACGCCTGCACCTTGGTATTATTCTCCTTTGTTGGCAGCCCCCGATTCGCATCCAATTACTCGAAAATTGAATGTAGTAAAAGCAGAGTTCGCGAATTCAATTGATTTCGTGGGTGATAATAAGAAAATCAGAAAACAGGTTTTATTGATGACGTCGGATTACACCAGATTAGAAAAAGTACCAAAACCAATCAGTTTAGATATTGTAAATCGAAAGATGGATGCTTCCGATTTCCCTGCTGGACGAAAGAATATTGCTGTTTTATTGGAAGGTGAATTTCCTTCAGTTTTTCAGAATCGAATTTGGAAAGGAATCAACAAAAGTGAGTTTAAAAGCGAAAGCACTCCAACTAAAATGATTGTAATTTCTGATGGTGATTTGATTAAGAACAGAGTTAGAGGAACTGGAAATAACAGACAGATTGAGGCTTTGGGATACGATAGATATTCACGAAAAACATATGGAAATCGTAGTTTCTTACTTAATTGTATCGATTATTTATGCGACGATAGTGGGTGGATGGAGTTAAGATCAAGAGAAGTGAAATTGCGAATGCTAGACAAAACAAAAATTCGTTCGGAAAGATTATTTTGGCAGTTAGTTAATGTTTTATTACCTCTTATTTTTTTACTTATTTTTGGTATTATCCGCTTTTATCTTCGAAAGCGAAAATTTGCGTCTTCTAGTAACTAGATTTCTCCTGATAAATATTAATTTTGCCATCACCAAAAATGAAAGTTTAGAATCGATTCGCGATCTAATATTTTATTTTGTTATGATTTTTACCATGGTGCAAATATGTTTTTTTAAGGTAAATTGCCTACCTTCAATTAAATAGTGATTCTGTTTATCTGAATTGCTATCGTTTTTTGAATGAAGAAGATCAAGTTTACCTAATAAATTTGTATATTCACCACTTATTATTTGCCCTAAATCACATTCCTAAAATGGAAAAGGTAAACGGGTTGAAAATTGAATTATTGGTTAATTTTTAAATATTATGCAAATGAAATTTGTAGTATCAAGTACTGAGATTTTAGGACACATTCAAGCTATTAGCCGTGTTATTAGTAACAAAAATACGCTTCCAATTCTAGATAACTTTCTATTTGAATTGAAAGATGGTGAGCTTGTAGCAACTGCTTCTGACTTGGAAACGACTTTAATTACAACAATTCCATTGGATGCTTCTGAAGGAGAAGGTGTAATTGCTCTTCCGGCAAAAATTTTAACTGATACTTTAAAAGAATTTCCTGAGCAACCATTAACATTCGAAGTTGATTCGACCTCCTTGGCGGTAAAAATTACATCAGAAAATGGTGTGTTTAGTATCGTTGGTCAGAATGGCGAAGACTTTCCTAAACTACCAGAAAGAGAAGAGTCAAATCTTGTAAATATTACTGTTGCTAGTGAAGTGCTATTGAAAGGTGTAAACAAAACTTTGTTTGCTACTGCTGATGATGAGCTTCGTCCTGTAATGAATGGTATTTTTATCGAGTTGAATAATAATGACCTTACTTTTGTAGCTTCTGATGCTCACAAGTTGGTTCGTTACAAGCGTCTTGATGGTCGTTCAGAAGTTGAGTCTTCATTTATTCTTCCAAAGAAGCCTGCTTCATTGCTTCGTAACATTCTTCCAAAAGAGGAGAATCCGGTTTTGGTTGAGTTTGATGATAAGAATGCATTTTTCACACTTTCTAATTACAAGTTGATTTGTCGTTTAGTTGAAGGTAAATATCCAAGTTATGGTTCTGTTATTCCTACGAATAACCCATTCAAATTGACGATTGATCGTGTTGAGCTATATAATACACTTAAGCGTGTATCTGTATTCTCAAACCCTGCGAGTAACTTAATCAAGTTTGAATTGAACCAAAATGAATTAGTTGTTTCAGCTCAGGATATCGATTTCTCTATTTCAGCTCGCGAGAAATTAATGTGTCAGTACGAAGGAGAAGCTTTAGAGATCGGATTTAAATCAGTATTCCTTTTGGAAATCCTTCAGAATATATCTTCAGCTAATGTTGTGGTTGCATTGTCTGACCCAACTCGTGCAGGTTTATTCTTACCATACGATAACGAAAATGCAGATGAGGATGTATTGATGTTATTAATGCCAATGATGATCAATGCATAAAGAAGAAAAGATGATTAAAAAATAAAATAAACCCAGCAGAATCTAATTTTCTGTTGGGTTTTATATTTTTGTAGCATAAGCTAATATTTCATACGCAAACCATGAAATTGAATTTGAAAAACCCGATTGCATTCTTCGATTTAGAAACAACGGGCTTAAATGTATCAAAAGACCGAATTGTTGAGATTGCTATCGTAAAGATCAGCCCCAATGGCAATGAGGAAACTAAAACTTACCGTATAAATCCAACTATTCCTATTCCCAAAGAATCATCGGCCATACATGGTATTAGTGATGAGGATGTAAAAGATGAACCGACATTCAAGGAAATAGGTAAGACTATTGCTAAGTATATTGAAGGTTGTGATTTAGCCGGATACAATTCAAATCGATTTGATATTCCTTTATTGGCAGAAGAATTTCTTCGTGCTGATATTGATGTTGACATGAGAAAGCGCAAGTTTGTTGATGTGCAAACAATTTTCCATAAAATGGAGCAGCGTACTTTAATTGCAGCATATAAATTTTACTGTGGTAAAGATCTTGAAGGTGCTCACGGTGCTGAAGCCGATACTGTAGCAACTTATGAAGTCTTAAAATCTCAGCTTGACAAGTATGAGGAGCTAGAGAATGATATTGATTATTTATCGAAGTTCTCGACTCAAAATAAAAATGCCGATTTTGCAGGCATGATTGTGTTTGATAAGAAAGGGGTTGAGACGTTTAACTTTGGTAAAAATAAAGGTAAAGCTGTAGAGGAGGTTTTAAAAGAGCAACCAGGTTACTATGGTTGGATCATGAACAATGATTTTCCTCTTTATACAAAGAAAGTATTGACTGAAATAAAACTTAGAAATTTTAATATGTAAGCACTTTGTGCGAACGAATTAATTGGATTAGAGATGAAGATATTAGCGATTGGAAGAAATTATGTAGATCATGCAAAAGAGTTGAACAATCCGGTACCAAAGGAACCAGTAGTTTTTTCTATGCCCGATTCTGCACTTTTGAAAAGTAACAACGATTTTTATTACCCGGATTTCTCAAAGGATATTCATCACGAAGTAGAAGTTGTGGTAAAGATTAATAGAGTAGGGAAAAATATTCCAATCGAATTTGCCCATCGTTATTACGAAGAATTGGCTTTAGGAATTGATTTTACGGCACGTGATATTCAGGCAGAATGTAAGAAGAAAGGCTTACCATGGGAAAAAGCTAAGGCTTTTGATGGTGCTGCCCCAATTAGTAAGTTCATCAACAAGGATCAATTTAAAGATGTGAATCAAATGGATTTCCATTTGGATATCAATGGCAAGAGAGTACAAACTGGAAATACTTCCAATATGATATTTTCAATCGATTATTTAATCAGTTACCTATCGAAATATTTTACGCTTAAAATTGGTGATTTGATTTATACTGGTACACCGGAAGGTGTAGGACCAGTTAAAATAGGAGATCATTTGGAAGGTGAGTTAGAAGGTGAAAAACTTCTTGATTTTCACGTTAAATAAGCCAATTACCGTATAAATTCTGTATTTAATCAGTTAAATAGCCGGAGCATTATTGTTTCCGGCTATTTTTATATAAACAATTGAAAGGTAACTAGTTTAGTCCTTTTTGAATTAGCTTTAATTCTTATTTTCATGATTTTTAAGACTTTAGCCTTTTGTCTTTGCTTGGCAAACGTTTTAATAGTTGAGAAACATCACTATATTTGCGGTAGTATTACAACTAAAAGACTTTTATGGAATATCAGCATTGGGGGAAATTAATTCGCAACCGTATTGAAAAATATACGGATGGAATTGCCATGCACTACAAGGATGAGAAGAGTGGCGAGTGGGTTGGTGTAAGCTGGACTGAATTCGGATTACAAATACGTCAAATATCAAAAGCTTTAATAAAGGTTGGTGTGGGAGAAAAGCAGATGGCTGCTATTTTTTCTCAAAACATGCCAGAATGGATTACTGCTGACCTTGCAATTATGTGTTTGCGAGGAGTTACTGTGCCAATATATCCTACAAATTCAGCAAAAGAAGCTGAATATATTGTAGAGGATTCTCAAGCACAAGTAATATTCGTTGGCGAGCAAGAGCAATACGATCGCACAATGGAATTTATTGATCGTGTGCCTCATGTAAAAATGGTGGTTGCTTTCGATAAGGATGTAGTCTTGTCTGATTTTGATCGTTCAATGCATTGGGATGAATTCCTTATTTTTGGGAAGAATTCTAAAATGGGGCCTGAGTTTGAAGACCGCTTTGAAAGAGCAGAATTGGATGATTTAGCGACTCTTATTTACACATCGGGAACTACCGGTGAACCTAAAGGTGTGATGATAGATCACAACAATATTACATCTGTTCTTCGATCTCATGATATTGAACTCGATTTAACTGATGATGAAGTGTCTTTGAGTTTTTTACCCTTAAGTCATGTTTATGAACGTGGCTGGACTTTTTTCTGTTTGCACAGAGGGTTTAAGATCTATTTTAATCGTGATCCAAAGCAGATTGGACCAACAATGAAAGAGGCCAGACCAACTATAATGTGTACGGTACCTCGTATCTATGAGAAAATATATTCGGCTATTCAGGATAAGAGTAAATCGGCATCTCCTCTTAAACAAAAGCTAATTAATTGGGCTATCCAAACAGGTGGAAAGTACAATAACGATTATCAATTAATTGAAAAAAAGATTCCTTTAGGATTGAAATTGAAGTTCAAGCTTGCTGACAAATTAGTTTTAAGCAAATTTCGTGATATTTTTGGGGGACGTATCAACTTTACCCCATGTGGAGGGGCCCCATTATCATCAGAAATTATTGCATTTTTCCATTCTGTGGGAATTAATGTGAAAATGGGCTATGGTTTAACGGAAACTATGGCGACTGTTTGTCTTTATGGCGATACGCATATTGATTTTAATACCACAGGAAAAACATTGAATGGTGTTGAAATTAAGATTGGAGCTAATGATGAAATCATGGTGAAAGGTCCTGGAGTGATGCGTGGTTACTATAAAAAGCCTGAAGAAACGGCTAAAGTAATGAAAGATGGCTGGTTTTGTACAGGTGACGCAGGCAAAATTGATGAGAATGGAAATCTGACAATCACAGATAGAATCAAGGATTTGATGAAGACCTCGGGAGGAAAATATGTTGCTCCTCAGAAGTTGGAAACAACCCTTGTAAATGACCAATTTATTGAGCAAGTTGCTGTAATTGGTGATTGTAAAAAGTATGTAACAGCATTAGCCGTTCCAGCCTTTGAACCTTTAGCACAATATGCGAAAAAGCACAATATTTCATTTGAATCGATTGAAGATTTAATTGCTAATTCGCAGATTGTTGAGTTCTTTGAAAAGCGATTTGAAGATATGCAAAAGGAATTTTCTCGATTCGAAAAGATTAAGAAATTTACGCTTCTACCTAAAGAGTTTTCTATGGAGGCCGGAGAAATAACTTCAACGCTTAAACTAAAGCGAAAAGTGATTCAAGAAAAGTATAAACATCTTATCGAAAAGATGTATAAGGACTAGATAAGCCCACCAGTTTATTTATACTAACTCCGATGGAATTAATTTTCTACCGGAGTTTTTTTTATCTGATTTGTTTTTAAGCTTTTTGTGCAATCATGCCGATCCACGGACTTTCTTTTTCGAAGGGTTTTCCTTGCAGGTTAGACCAATATTCTTTCACATTAAAACCAGACTCTTCCATCATGTTAATACATCTTTTTAGAGAAAAGTAATGTTTCCAAATATGATGAGTTCTAACTTCACCATTTGCTAATAGCATGGTGTATTTGTCTAGTCGAACTTTATCTTTTTTGTATTTAAAATGAGATTGTAATAACAAATGCTCTTCTTCACTCCAAAAGCCTTCGTCATCACTAATGTACCAAGATTGTTCTGCTTCTTCCTTTGAGAAAAAATACTTGGTAAACACATCGAAAACGATGAATCCACCTGGTTTTAATGCCTTGTGAACTTTATTGAGAAGTATTTTTCTGTCTTCATGAGATAAGACACATAAATCTCCATAAATAAGCGTAATTACATCAAATTCATTCTGATAATCTATTTTCAGATAATCTTGGCAAATGTATTTTATTCGATATTGAAATCCTTCTGCTTGTTCTTTGGCATAATCAATAGAACTTTGCGAAATATCAATACCAGTAACATCAAATCCTTGTCCGTAAAAATTCTCACTATACAAGCCAGGTCCACATCCTAAATCAAGCAACTTGCTATCTTCCGGAAGCTTTAGATATTCGCACAGCCAAAGTACCGACTGTAAAATGTCTTGATACTTTCGTGATCCCTGATCAGATTCATCATCAAGATGTGCATTTAAAAGATGCTCGGAGATATAAGGATCTTGCCAGAAGTTTCCATCATCTTTGGCAAATAAGGCTGGTTTTTGTGTAATTTTCTCAAGTTGAGCTAAGTCCAACAATCCTTCTGCTGATATCAATTTCATAATTGTGATGCGATTTTTTTGCTTTACAGAATTTGCTGCAATTTTACTCTTTTAATTCCTGAAATACTATTTAAATCTGAAGTCAAATCGGTCAACTTAACCTTTTCGGATATTTGCACGGTAAGGTAATAGCTAATTTTATCTTCCTCAAAGGAATGTTCTATGTCAATTGTTCTAACCGCTACTTTGTATTTGCCTAAAATAGGAAGGAAATCATCAGAATGAACCTTTTGTCCTTGTGTATAAATGTTTAATCTTTTAATGAATTTATTTGTGAATACTTTCTTTCCTAAAACATCAAGAACAACTAGAGCTATCAATAATATGGCCGTACCTATTATTGCTCCCATGTACATTCCAGCACCAATTGTTAATCCCAAAGCTGCAACTACCCAAATTGATGCCGCTGTAGTTAATCCTTTTACGTTTACGCCAAATTTCATAATAGCACCTGCGCCTAGAAATCCAATTCCAGAAACAACTTGTGCCGCTATTCTTGATGGATCTCCATTTTGAAATTCAGGAAAGGTTTGAGGTACAAAAATAGAAAGTAGCATGATTAAAGTAGAGCCCATACAAATTAAAATATGAGTTCGTAAACCAGCAGGCTGTTTGTGTTTTTCTCTTTCAACACCAACAATAAAACCAATAATAAAGCTTAAAGTCAACCTGAAAAAAATAGTTTCAGTGGTAATTTGTGTCTCAGATATTAATTGTAAAAAATAATCCATTCAATATTTTTTGTAGTAGGTGATTTTTTGTTTAAAGTTCTTCCTCTTCTTTTCGAATAACGTATACTTGCCCAGTTTCAAAGCGGATCACTTCAATTTCAGTATCCTTGTCAAGAAAACCATCTTCCGATTTTGCATCGTAGATTTGCTTATCTATTTCTACCTTTCCTGAAGGACGAAGTACACTTAATACAATTCCGGTTTTTCCAATTAATGTTTTTGCGTGCATTTCAACACCAACGTAGCCTTCTTCAGTATTTTCAACTGTATTTAGGGCTAAGTGTCCTAAGAATGAATTAGACGCGAACAGTTTTTTACTTAGGTATAAGGATCCTAAAATTGAAGTAAACATGGAGAATACAACCAACATGATTGCGCTAAGAAGTGCTCTAATATGACGTGGTTCAAAATCGAAAGCAACATTATCAACCAAGCTAAGTGTGAGGCCAGTTATAATAAGAGTAAGCCCTGAAATTCCAGCTACACCAAAGCCAGGAATGACAAATATCTCTACGGCTAGAAGTATAACTCCAATAGCAAACAATAGAATTTCCCAGTTTTCTGCCATTCCTTCCAAATAAAGAGGAGAGAAATAAAGAACGGCTGCTATTATCGAAGCTATCAAAGGAAATCCAATTCCTGGTGATTGCAATTCAAAATAGATGCCACCAATTAGAATCATGATGAGAATTCCTTGAAGAACAGGATTGATCATGAAATCTACCATTTCTTCAATTACCGTTGGTTCGTATTTTTTGAGGATGTATTCGCCAACACCAACTTTTTTTAATACTTCCTCTACGCTATTTGCAATGCCTTCGCAATAGCCATTTTTAATCGCTTCGTTTGGAGTGAAAGTCAGAACTTTACCTGTGTCAATAACGTTTTCAATATAAGTGCGGGGATCTACCATTGCTTCTGCTATAAGTGGATCTCTCTTCCATTTTACAATTGTGTCACCATTCTGAATCAAAGTGTCTTTCCCATGTGATTCTGCTGTGGCTCGCATAGTCGATCGCATATACGATTGATACTTGTCAGGCATGGCTTCACCCGTTTGGTTCACAACAGTAGCAGCACCTATATTTGCTCCGGTTCGCATATAAATGCCATCGCAAGCAATTGAAATAAGTGCCCCAGCTGATGCAGCATTATTATCGATATAGACATAAACAGGTTTTTCACTATTCAAAATAGCAGTTCTAATGGAATCTGCATGAACGACCATACCACCATAGGTATTCATATGAATCAGGAATATATCTGCGTTCCATTCTTCAGCTTCTTCGAAAGCATCTTTAGTTTGTCGCCAAACAGGAGGTCCGATATCTTGTTTTATATCAAATTTGTAAACCTTGAGTGGTGTCAATTGGAGCAATACTATCTTGTATTGGATTTGCAGTAAGATGCAAACTCATTAAAATGGTAATGCTTAAGAGGAGAAAGTTTCGAAGGCTGTTCATGTTATAATTGTATTTAATGGTTTGTCTATGTAAGTTACCAATTAAGTTCAAGTTTTACGACTTATTTGTATTGCTTATTTTTTTGTCGTCCCAAATTTCATTAACCGCCAATGTTCCTGCTACAACAGAAATAACAGCTGCAAAACTAGAAAAAGAAACACCGCAAAATGGTATAATCAAGCAAAGTGAAAATACAAAACCGTTTGCCATAACAATACCTTTGTTTTCTCTCATGAATTGCACGCTTTCTTTAATACTCATCTTTTTTCGTTCAAGAGAATAATCAAGAAAAGAGAATCCATAAAAATAGGCAGAGATAAAAAATAAAAATATTGCTCCAATCCAGCCAATAATAGGGATGAAACTTAAAATAAACATTAAAATGGTAAGGATTAATTCAATGGCTAAATTACGCACAGCAATAAAAACACCACGCATAATGTCTTTAACAAATTGTCTGAATTCAAAAGGGTAATCATTTCCTGTTTTAATTTTCTCTGTTCGTTCTGAGAGATAGGAAAAGACAGGAGACATAATGATGATGATGATGTATCCACCGAAATATGCGAATATCAGAAAGAAGAGTATTTTAAAAATAACCCAAATAAATCCACCAATAGTTGCTTTTAGGAAGGCAGAACCCCAAAAGTCGGCATTTTCTAAATCTAACCATCCTTCTAGGTAAGTTTGAGATTGTTGAGCCAAATCGCCAATATAATCCCATCCAACCCAAAATAATATAATGTTTAGAAGTATCGGAAAAAGGAAAAACCAAGCTAGTTTTTTTCTGAAAATATACTGTATTGCTTCTGTATAGGTTCGCAAACCAAAGCTAAAATCTTTAATGAATTTCATTGATTCTGTCTTAAGTTAAAATGAGTGACTTAACAAAAATAGCAATTATCTTAAATTTTGAATCTCATTTTAGAAATCTAATATCTTATTGCAGATAAAATTCAATGCTTTTTTTAACTTTGTACTTCTAAATAATCATTTTACAACTTAATATTTATAGAATGCACAGTTTAACAGCTATTTCGCCTATAGATGGACGTTACCGTAATAAGGTTGACGTATTGGGAGAGTATTTTTCGGAGTATGCACTTATCAGATACCGCGTATTGGTAGAGGTAGAATATTTCATTTCGCTTTGCGAGCACCCAGTTCCTCAGTTAGCCGATTTTGATAAAAACAATTTCGATGAACTACGCAGTTTATATCTTGACTTTACTGTTGAAGATGCACAGAAAGTTAAAGACATTGAGGCTGTAACCAATCACGATGTAAAGGCAGTTGAATACTTCATTAAAGAGAAATTCGACGCTCTAAACCTACAACAATATAAAGAATTCATCCACTTCGGATTGACTTCTCAAGATATTAACAACACAGCAACGCCTTATTCTTTAAGAGATGCGGTACACGATGTGTATTACCCGGTTTTGGAAGAATTAATTGCTAAGCTTGAGTCTTTGGCTAAAGACTGGGATGATATTGCTCTTCTTGCTCGTACTCACGGTCAGCCAGCTTCTCCAACTCGTTTGGGTAAAGAGGTGATGGTTTACGTTTACCGTTTAAGAACTCAACTTAACCTATTAAAGTCGGTTCCTTGTTCTGCTAAGTTTGGTGGTGCTACTGGTAACTTCAATGCTCACCATGTAGCTTACCCACAAATCGACTGGAAAGCTTTCGGTAATAAATTTGTAAACGAGTCGTTAAAGCTTGAGCGTGAAGAATACACAACTCAGATTTCGAATTACGATAATATGGGTGCGATCTTCGATAATTTCAAGCGCATCAACACGATCTTGATTGATATGAACCGTGATTTCTGGCAATATGTGTCAATGAATTACTTCAAGCAAAAAATTAAGAAAGGTGAAGTTGGATCTTCGGCTATGCCTCATAAAGTGAACCCTATCGACTTCGAAAACTCAGAAGGTAACCTTGGTTTAGCTAACGCAACTTATGAGCATTTATCAGCAAAACTACCTATCTCTCGTTTACAGCGTGATCTTACTGACTCTACTGTATTGAGAAATATTGGTGTTCCTTTTGCTCACTCAATCATTGCATTTAAATCGACATTGAAAGGTTTAGATAAATTGATTATCTCAACTGATGCTTTCGAATCAGATTTAGAAGATAACTGGGCAGTTGTAGCTGAAGCCATTCAGACAATTTTACGTAGAGAAGCTTATCCAAATCCATATGAGGCATTGAAAGCTTTAACTCGTACAAACACAACCGTAACTCAGAATAGTATTGCTGAGTTTATCGATACGCTTGAGATTTCGGACAGCCTTAAAGCTGAGTTGAAAACTATTACTCCTAGCAATTATACCGGAATCTAAGATATTAATTATTGTTAATGCCTTGTAAATAGGCTGTAAGAGTTGTACTTTTACAGCCTATTTTTTATACAGCTTATCGGTATTTCGATATACTTTTATTTCACAGATTAAATTTTTTAATGAAAGATTTCATTCAGATATTAAAGCGATTCCTTCCTCCTTACAAGAGTGATTTAATCATGAGTTTTGTGTATAACTTGCTTGCAGCTGTTTTTGGCGTATTCTCTTTTGCTATGATGCAACCTGTTTTAGAGATTTTATTCAATATTGCAGAGCCAGCAGAAAAACTTGTACCATGGGAATTCACATTAGAGTCAGTCAAAACTAATTTTTACTATTACACTTCACAAGTAAAGTTAGAATATGGTGATGATTCGGCTCTTATTTTTGTTGGTATTTTTCTAATAATAGCCGTATTCCTAAAAGTTGGTTTTACCTATTTGGGCTCATATCACACCGTAGGTTTAAGAAATGGTGTGGTTCGGGATATGAGAAATCTAATTTATGATAAAATTGTAAACCTGCCAATCCCTTTCTTTACTGAAGAAAAAAAAGGTGATATTATTGCTCGCTCAACAGGTGATGTTCAGGAAGTAGAAAACTCTGTAATGAACTCATTGGATATGTTCATTAAAAATCCAGTAATAATCATTGTATCTCTATCGGCAATGATCATCATGAGTCCTCAGTTAACACTTTTCTCTTTCATTCTGCTACCTATAGCTGGTTTTATTATTGGTCGCATTGGTCGTAGCTTAAAGAAAACATCTCGTTTGGGTCAAAATAAAATGGGTGATCTTTTGTCTACCATCGAGGAAACATTATCAGGTCTAAGAATCATTAAGGCTTTTACGGCTGAAGAAAAAGTTCAAGATAAATTTGAAGCTGAAAATAATGATTACAGAAGAATAATGAACAGCTTGATGAGAAGAAGAGTTCTTGCTCATCCTGTTAGTGAATTTCTAGGAACAATAGTTATAGTCATTGTTCTATGGTATGGAGGTAAACTAATATTAAATGGAGAAGGTAATTTGAATGGCGCAAGCTTTATGGTATACCTAGTCTTATTTTATTCGATCATAAATCCTGCAAAAGCTTTCTCTAAAGCATTCTTTAGCATTCAAAAAGGATTGGCTGCTATGGAACGTATCGACCAGATACTAGATGCTGAGTCAACAATCGTTGATAAAGAAAGTGCAAAGTCGGTTGATACATTCGAAAAGTCGATTGAATACAGAAACGTTGCTTTCTCATACAATGGCGAGAAGCAAGTTCTTAAAAATATTAACCTTGAAATTCCAAAAGGGAAAACTGTTGCTTTGGTTGGTCAATCGGGGTCCGGCAAAACAACTTTTGTTGATCTATTACCTCGTTTTTACGATGTGATTGAAGGTGGTATTTTTGTTGATGGTGAGGATATTCGTGATTGCAAGATTACTGATATGCGTAACCTAATGGGTAATGTGAACCAAGAGTCAATCTTATTCAATGACACCATTTTCAATAATATTGCTTTTGGTGTTGAGAATGCTACACTAGAAGAGGTTGAAGCGGCAGCAAAAATTGCCAATGCTCACGACTTTATCACAGCAACTGAGGATGGCTACCATACCAATATTGGTGACCGTGGAGGTAAGCTTTCCGGTGGTCAACGTCAGCGTTTGAGTATTGCCCGTGCTGTCCTTAAGAATCCTCCAATTATGATTCTTGATGAAGCTACTTCTGCCCTTGATACAGAATCAGAACGTTTAGTTCAGGATGCTTTGGATAAGCTAATGCAAAACAGAACTTCAGTTGTAATTGCTCACCGTTTATCAACGGTTAAGAATGCTGATTTAATCTGTGTTTTCCACGAAGGTGAGATTGTTGAACGTGGTCAGCATGATGAATTGATAGAAAAAGATGGAGCTTATAAGAAATTGTATGACATGCAGCTCTTGTAAATTTCGATAAGATATTTTTTTGGAAAGATGAACTGGTATACTGGTTCATCTTTTTTTGTGACATAAAAAAAACCTTTCGAAAGAATCGAAAGGTTTTGCACGGGTGGAGAGACTCGAACTCCCGACACCTGGTTTTGGAGACCAGTGCTCTGCCAACTGAGCTACACCCGTATTTTTATTTTGTGATCTGCCTCCCGATAGCTATCGGGATGAGCTACACCCGTATTTTTTAAACAAACCAGAAGAGCTTTTCTGGAAAAGTCTGCGACAAAAGTAGAATATTTTTTTTCATGTGCAAACTCTTTTTTCGGTTCATAATTTAATTTTTCAAATTCAAAGTTTTCTTGATTTTGCACGGGTTTCAGAATGAGATGATTGCCTTGATGAAAACATTTTTTAATTTTTAAAATTATTTTCACAAAATCAGTAAAATGTGGTAAATTAATAGGAGAACTTTTAATATATGAAAAACTTGTCCTATGAAGAAAGCAAAAAAAGAATATTCAAATGGAGTGGTTACGGTTGTTTACGAACCAGATTTATGTATTCATTCTGGAGTTTGTTTTAAAGGATTGCCTGATGTTTTTCAACCAGGAACGCGGCCTTGGGTAAAAGCGAAAGGGGCAAGTACCGATGAAATTATTATGCAAATACAGAAATGTCCGTCCAGAGCTCTATCATTTTATATGAATAGTGGTGATGAGAATGAAGAGAAAGGTCCTATAAAAGCGATTGAAACAGGACAAAAAGTAGAAGTTTTTAAAGATGGTCCAATGATGATGGAAGGTCCAATCACTTTAATTGGATCGGATGGACATCGAGAAGTCCTTGGGAATTCTTGCTATTTTTGCAGGTGTGGAGCTTCGAAAAACAAACCATTCTGTGATGGTTCGCACAAGGATATAAAATTTAAGGAATAAAAAAAGGGCTCGATTTGAGCCCTTTTTTCTGTAGATTATTTCGTTTTAATTTCTTTATATTTTATGATTTGTGTTCTTAAAGCTTCCGAAACCAAATCTGCAGCTTCTTCAAATGTTTTGCTTTTCTTTTTTGCAAATAGTTCACTTCCAGGAACATTCATTTTTACTTCAACAACTTTATTATCTTTTGTACTTGATTTGTCAATATTAAGTATTACATCATAACCTGTAATTGTACTATCTAATTTTTCAAGTTTTTTTAATTTTTGGTTGATAAAAGCCTCTAGTTTACTATCTGCTTTAAATCCTACGGATTGCATTTTCATGTTCATCACAATTCCTCCTATATTTAATATGCATTAAATTGCATAAGTTAATATTCTGTTAAATATAAACCGGTTCTTTCTACTCGCGCGCTTTTGGCCTTGCAAAGCCATAAATGATTAATCTTTCTACCTTGAAAATAAGCAAAAAATCTAAGCTTAGGAAATGAAAAAGGTGAATTTAAATGACTTTAACATATTTTATTTTTCAAGAGGTTCAGGATTAGGGAAATAAAATTTAAAGAAAATTAATCTTTTATTAATGTTTAATCGGAATTGTAATGTCAGAGAGGAGAGAGATAAAAAAATGGCGGAAAACAAAGTCGTTTTCCACCATTTTTAGCACATAACTAATCTATCTAACTATTCTTTTAAGGTAAAACTGATTTTTTGTACCTCAACAGAATTTTTTCCCACAAATATGTGATAAGTTCCAGATTCAATTAAAAATTCACCATCAGGAGAATAATACCCTAAATCAGATGGGTTTAATGAAAAGCTTATTTGTTTGCTGTCACCTTTCTTAAGCAGAACCTTTTTGTAAGCTCTAAGTTCTTTAACCGGGCGAGCATATTTAGCCTTGGGATCTTGAATGTATAATTGTACAATTTCTTCGCCATCGAATTTTCCTGAATTGGTAATAGAAAGCTTTACTTCGATTGAATCATTTTTTGTGATCCTTGCTTTGTTGCATGTAAGTTCTCCATATTCAAAATTTGTATAGCTCAAACCATATCCGAAAGGATATAAAGGTGTATTTGGAGAATCGGTATAGTGCGACCAAAATACATTATTAGTAGAAGTCGGTCTGCCAGTGTTCATGTAATTGTAATAAATAGGGCACTGTCCAACATTTCTGGGAAATGACATGGTTAATTTACCAGATGGATTGTAATCTCCAAACAAAACATCTGCAATAGCATTTCCTGCTTCCGATCCAGCAAACCAAGTTTCCAAAATCGCAGGTGCTTTTTCAGATAATTCAGGAATAGCCAATGGACGTCCATTCATCAGAACTGCAACAATATTTTCATTTACCTTAAGAACAGCATTAAACAGTGCCATTTGTTCTCCTTTTAATGTAATATTGGTTTGACTTCTTCCTTCCCCTGATTGAAAGCAATCTTCGCCAATTGCCATGATTACAACTTCAGATTTCTGTGCTGCTTTAATAGCTTCAGAAAACTTAGAATTGTTATCCTTCTTAAAGGTTAGTTCTTGTCTGAAATTTCGATCTCCTGTTGTTAGATCGCAACCTTTTGCATAATTAATTTTTGTTTTTGCTGATACACTTGCTTGAATGCCTTCCAAAAGAGAAACTGCCGAGTTTTTGATTGCTTTGGCTCTCCAGCTTCCCAAAGGAATATCCTTACTATTTGCCATTGGCCCAATAAGGGCAATCGACTTTACTTGTTTGGATAAGGGTAGGAGTTGTTCTTTGTTTTTAAGAAGTACCATTGAGTGACGAGCAACTTTCCGAGCAATTGATCTATTTTCTTCGCTATAAATTTCTATTTTCTCTCGTTCAATATTTGAGTATTGATAAGGATCTTCGAACAAACCGAGTTGGTATTTAATTTTTAAAATGCGTTTTGCGGCATCATCAATTAAACTTTCATCAACTTTTCCTTCTTCAACAAGTTCTTTGAGGTGCTTTATGTAGCCATTAGACTCCATATCCATATCGCTACCAGCATTTATGGCAAGAGAAGTTGCTTCCTTTAGGTTTTCAGCTGCACCATGAATCGAAATTTCTTTAAGGCTTGCCCAATCAGAAACAACAAACCCTTTAAAATTCCATTGCTCTTTGAGTAAGGTGCGCTGTAAATATTCATTTGCTGTACAAGGGGTTCCATTGATAATATTAAATGAATTCATAAAAGTAGCAACACCTGCATTGGCTGCCGCTTTGAAAGGAGGTAAAACAATATTGTGAAGCGTATAAGGGCTTATTTCTACCGTATTGTAATCTCTACCAGATTCTGAGAATGCATAGCCAGCAAAGTGTTTAGCACAAGCAGCAATGGTATTTTTTGCAGCTAAATCCTCTCCTTGAAAACCTTTAATGCGAGCTACAGATAAAACGCTTGCTAAATACGGATCTTCACCACAACCTTCCATAACTCTTCCCCAGCGCGCATCTCTACCTACATCCATCATGGGTGCAAAAGTCCAATGCAGACCTGCGGCAGAAGCTTCTTTTGCGGCTACTTGGGCTGATAGTCTAACAATCTCTGTATCCCAAGATGAGGCTTCAGCTAAAGGAATGGGAAACATGGTTTGGTAACCGTGAATGACATCGTAACCAAAGATTAAGGGAATGCCTAAACGGCTATTTTTAATGGCTAATTCTTGAGCTTTACGAGTTGCATCTGCACCTGTTACATTTAGCATCGACCCAACGTCACCATTCTTTATTTGCTCTAGTCGATTTTGCGATTCACTATTTTGTGGAGCAGGTCCTGTCATTTCCCAATGACTGGTATATTGATTTAATTGCCCTATTTTCTCAGAAAGGGTCATGTCATCCAGAAGTTTAGATACAAATTTATCTTCTTCGGATAAGTTGCTTTTCTCTTTATTACACGATGAAAGTATAAGTAGTGAGAGTATTATGAGGTATATTGTTTTTGTCATTTTAGTGACTTTTTTATGGCGTTTGATCTTAGTTAACTTCAATTGATATTGTTTTCTCAATGTCTCGTGAAGACACACCTACCATTAGCTTAAAATTACCTTTCTCCAAATTCCAATCCATAATTGAATCATCAAAGAAAGCAAGATCTTTAGTTGGTATTATTAGGGTAATTGTTTTTGTTTCTCCCGGATTTAAGTTCACTTTTTTAAATGCCTTTAATTCTTTTAGAGGTCGTAAAACAGAAGCTTTGACATCATTTGCATATACTTGAATGACTTCGTTTCCTTTTATTTTACCTGTGTTTCGAATTTTACAAGAGACGGTAATAGAATCTTCTTTACCATAAGAACGCTTGTCGGATTTCACATTCAATATTTCAAAAGAAGTGTAAGACAATCCGAAACCAAAAGCATAGAGAGGTTTTATTTTTTTTGTGTCGTGCCAACGGTAACCAACCAATATATCTTCCTTGTATTCTTGATTTGTACCATCGCCAGGGTAAGAGAATTCGTCAAATGCATGTGCAGCATTATCTTCCAGTTTTACAGGGAAAGAAAATGGCAGTTTGCCAGATGGGTTTACATCTCCAGAAAGTATATCAGCAATTGCATTTCCAGCTTCGCTACCCAAATACCAAGTTTGTACAACAGCTTTTACTTTTGAAAGCCAAGGCATTTCAACAGCATTTCCACTTACCAGAAGAACAGCTGTGTTTTTATTTACCGCTATTATTTTATTCAGTAAATCATCTTGTCCGAAAGGCAATGAAAAATGTTTACGGTCATCTCCTTCACAATCCTGATGATGGTTTTTGTTTAAACCGCCCACGAAAAGAACGATATCTGCTTTAGCTGCCACTTTTATTGCTTCGACTTGTAATGAATCGGCGTTTAATTTTGATTCTACAACACGACCATAAACTGACGGTCCAGAAGCATATCCCATTGCATGCAAAATTTTTGCATTTTTGAATCGTTTCTGAATTCCCTCCAAAGGTGAAATTTCATGAATGGTTTTTAATTCTGAAGAACCTCCACCAATTGTCATCATTTTAGTAGCATTTTCACCAATTACTGCTATGGTTTGTACCTTTTCGGGATCAATAGGGAAGGTATTATTTTCATTTTTAAGCAGTACAATTCCTTCCTGTGCAATTTCACGAGCTACATTAAAATGTTCCTGACTATTCATACTGCCAAACGGACGAGATTTGTCCATATTTGTTCTGAACATTAAACGAAGAATACGGCTTACCTTTTCATCAATAACCGATTCATCAATTTCTCCTGATTCAACCATTTTACGCAAAGGATGAGCCATGAAATAGTTGTCGTAAGCGTTTTTTAATGAGCTTGTTAACCCATCGGTCCCTGTTCCCATTTCGATATCTAAGCCATAAAGAGCAGCTTGCTTGGTGTCATGAGTAGCTCCCCAGTCGGTAACCAAAATACCATCGAAAGCCCAATCTCCTTTTAATATTTTATTAACTAATAGTTCATTGTGACAACAATACTGTCCTCTGAATTGATTGTAGGCTCCCATTATACTCCACACTTTGCCTTCCTGAACAGCAGCTTTAAATGCTGGCAAGTAAATTTCGTATAAGGCTCTATCGCTTAATTCAACATTAATATGATCTCTCCAGTGTTCCTGATTGTTTAAAACATAGTGCTTAACGCAAGCCGCGACTCCGTTTTCCTGTACTCCATGAATGTAAGGAACCACCATTTTGGAAGCTAGATATGGATCTTCTCCCATATATTCAAAATTTCTTCCATTAAGGGGAGTTCTGTAAATATTAACACCAGGACCAAGGAGGATGTCTTTCTTGCGATATCTAGCTTCTTCTCCAATTGCTTTTCCGTATTTGTAGGATAATTCGGTATTAAAGGTGGCCGCCAAACAAGTTAAGGCAGGAAATGCAGTACAAGAATCATTTGTCCAACCAGCATGATTCCAACTATCCCAATCTATTTCAGCTCGTACACCATGTGGTCCGTCAGACATCCAAAGTTCTGGTATTCCCAAACGAGCTACTCCTTTTGAGCTAAACTTAGACTGTGCATGACACATGTCCAACTTTTCTTTCAAGGTGAGTTGTTTTATAATATTTTCAATTTTACTGTCCATTGATTGTGAGCTGTTTTGGGCAAAAATTTGATTCGAACTGATTAGGGTAAATAAGAAAAATGTAAATAGTAATTTATTCATGTAATGTGAGTTATATGGTTTTGAATGGTTGGTGGGTTTATTGAATTTTTAGTATCTGATCGTTTGTATTGCTCTTGCTGGAATATTTATGCTTACAGCTTGATTGGCTCCAACATAAAGCTGGTAATTTATTGATTCTTCTGATTGATTCATAACAACTGTAGCAATTTTTCCATCTTCATTTACAAAGGATGTGCTTTCTAAAAAACTAACACTTGAAACCGTACTTATTCTTTTGGCTCCTGGGCGGATAAATTTTGAGAAATGTCCCAAGTAGTAATAAGATGGTGTATAAATTATGCTGTCTGTTTTAGTGTCGGCATGAATAGGAGAGAAGCATAAATTTCCAACATGATTTGGTCCTCCCGTTTCATCCAATAGAATATTCCAATCGGTCCATCCAACGGTTCCTCGGTTAAAGTCATTAATCATTGAACGACCGTATCGTTCGGCATTAGGCCAATATTGATATTTAGCAGGATTGAAACTTTCGTTACAACCTTCAGTGAATAGTAATTTCTTGTCAGGATAAGCTTCCTGTATTTTTTGCAAATTATCGAACATTGGTTCTCCACCTCGCCAGGTTTCATACCAGTGGAAACCTGTTCCCCATGCATATTTAGATGCTTCTGCATCATCAAAAATAGTATTTGCCCTGTGGGTAATTAAATCTCTGTTGTGATCCCAAACCACAATGTTTTTATCTCCAAGTCCTTCTTTTTCTAATATCGGACCCAAATGATTTTTAAGAAAATCTCTTTCTTCTTCGGCTGTGTAAATACAAGATTCCCAGCGTTGAACGGCCATTGGTTCATTCTGAATTGTTACACCCCAAACAGGAATGCCTTCCTTTTCGTATGCTTTGATGAATTTAGCGTAGTATTTTGCCCAAATATCATAGTATTCAGGTAATAGTTTTCCACCTTGAAGCATGTTTTTATTATCCTTCATAAATGCAGGAGGACTCCATGGGCTAGCATAAAATAGCATTGATCCTCCAGCTTTTTTAATTGCTCGTTTGATCATTGGCAAACGAAACTGTCTGTCATGTTCTATTGAGAAGGTTTTTAATTCTTTGTCTCCTTCTTGGATATATGTGAAGCTGCCACTACTAAAATCGCAGCTGTGAATAGACGTGCGTAGTAAGGTATAAGCAATACCTTCTTTGCCATAATAGGCAGAAATTAATTCTTCTTGTTTTTCTTTTGAAAGTTTTGCGAATACTTCAGCAGAAGCATCAGTTATCGCTCCACCAATTCCTATGAATGTTTGAAATGTGTTGTTTGGATTAACGAATATGGAATTTTCGGTTTCCAGAGCTTGTTTTGTATTCTTGAATTGAGCCTGTGCGGTTTGTGTTAATCTAAGATCTGTATCCTTAGCAGTAGTAATCACTGTTACGGTTTTTCCTTCTGCACTAAACTCAATACTAGAGTTTGTATTTTCTTTCTTATTTGGCTGCGAACATGCTATAAAAGCAAATGCAATAACCGGGATGAATCTTTTCATAGTTTTGATTTTCTATATTCTAATGAATTTGGAAAAGACTACCCTGAATAAGGGTAGTCTTTTTTTATGATTCAAATTTCAATATAAATGATAATTAGTATCCAGGGTTTTGATCTGTTTCGTCAATTGAATTATTTGCGATAATTTCATTTTGAGGAATTGGGAACAATTCATGTTTGTTGGCTTGGAATCCTATGCCACTCATTTCTTGACTTGCTAAATCCCAACGAACTAAATCCCAATATCTGCTTCCTTCAAAAGCTAATTCTAATTGTCTTTCAGTTACAATTGCTTGAAAGATATCATCAGAAGCTGTAATGTCTGCTAAATTTGCACGATCACGAACTTTATTTAATTCGATTAATGCTAATCCATCTTGGGTTGAAAAGTGATAAGCTTCTGCAGCCATAAGCAATACGTCAGCATAGCGCATTAAACGCCAGTTAATGGTATAGTTTAGTTCTGCAACTCCACTTTCGCTTGTTTCTGATGCTTTGGTAACATACTTCATACGCATATAACCTTCATAGTCATGAGCATTAGGATCTTCGATTACGCCGCCTGTTGCTATGAAATCAGCAGCCGACATAACAGTTGCATCTCCACGTTCAGTATCTCCTGCGTCTATATAAGCTTGACCAATTTTAGAGGTTGGCATATTGAATCCCCATCCGTTTGCAACATCAAGAGAAGATCCAGAAAGATTAAATAGGTTACTACGAGGGCCTTGTAGCTGAGCTTCGATATTGTTTTCGTTGCCTCCGCCCCAAGGGAAGTTACCCCAATCATAAGATTCTTGTGAAGTATAAGAAATTTCGAATAATGATTCTTGTCCAAATTCAGTCTCTTTTGTCCAAACATCGGCAAAAATTGGTTCCAAGTCGAACTCAAGACTGCTAATAACATTGCCCAATTGAGTTGCAGCTTCTCCATATTTTTTCTGATAAAGAAGAGCTTTCCCATAATAAGCCTGTGCAGTTCCTTTTGAAAAACGATATTTGTCAGCAGCACTGTACTCACTTTTTAAAGGAAGATCGGGAATTGCTTCAGAAAAATCTTTCTCAATTTGAGTATAAACTTCAGCAGCAGTAGCTCTAGGAAGATGGTACTCTGAAGGATCAGCTGGGTTAATAGTCATCAATGGTACACCTCCAAATAGAGTAACCATTTCAAAATAGGTATAAGCTCTTAATGCTTTTGCCTCAGCAATTAACTCTTTTTTTGCATCCGTATCTGGTTCTACTAAATTAATTACTGTATTCGCAGAACTAATTGCTTTGTAGAAATTGGTCCAGATGCTTTCAATTTTTGCATTGGTTGTTTGAATAGCAAAATCATCAATGTTTTGATATTCTGTCTGATCACCTTCAGAAGAACCAGCTAAGCAATCATCAGCCGGCAGGTTTTTGATAAAATAAACACTTGCCCATGAACCGCTTGAGAAATTGTGTTGCATTGAATTGTAGATTCCTACCACAACTGTTTTTACCTCTTCTTCAGTTTCTAAATAAGTATCACTTGATAGTTTCCCTTTAGGTTCGATATCAAGAAAGCTATCTTCGTTGCACGAAGTACTAGCAAAAGCAATGGCTAGACCTAGTATGAATTTATAATATTTTGAATATTTCATTTGTTACGATTTTAAAATTAAAAGTTTAGCGATACACCAAAAATTACTTTACCGGCAATTGGATATAATCCACGATCAACACCTTGTCTAGCGTTATTTGAACTACCAGCTTCAGGATCTAAACCTTCGTAATCTGTAAAAGTGAAAAAGTCATCCAATGAAACGAATACTCTAGCACGATCAATACCTGTTTTTTGCAGGATGTCTGATGGTAAAGTATACCCAACTTGAATTTGTTTAATTCTCATATATGATCCATCAGAAACCATTAAGTCACTACGATAAACATAGTCGCTTGAATTGTTTGCAGCAGGACGACTCGCATTAGTATTTGATGGAGTCCAACGATCGTCAAACATAAATTTAGGCTTGTTTGAGAATGGTCTGTCAGAACGGAACCAACCCATAAACACATCATTCCCTTGCGAGCCTTGTAAGAACAGGTTAAAGTCAAAACCTTTGTATTGAGCATTAAAAGTTGCACCATATAAAATGTCAGCATGAGGATCACCAATGTAAGTCTGATCTGCATCAGATATTTCACCATCTTTATTAACATCTACAACGATAACATCACCATTTGTAGGATCAATACCATTGGTTTTATAACCTTTAAAGTACCAAATAGGAAGACCTTCTTCGAACCATGTTAAATCATGACCACGTAAGTTATCACCTTTTACTGGAGAATCAACGTCAAGTCTTGTTACTTCGTTATCAAGAGTAGATAAATTTAAATTTACACTGTATTTAAATTCGTGATCTCTATTGTTGTATCCCAATTCAAAGTCAAAACCTTTATTAGTTACATCACCAACATTCATAATTGGGAAATCATTACCTGTTGATAAAGGTCCCGAACCTGTCGTTAAAAGATCTTTTGTTGTTTTATTATAATAATCCATAGCGAAAGATAATTTTCCGCTCAAGGCTCTTAAGTCAAAACCAATATCTAATTGTTCTGTAGTTTCCCATTTAAGATCAGGATTAATTAACTTGTCAATTTCAGCTCCTGGTTGATATACATCATCAGCTCCTGGATATTGAGCGCCAAATACATAAAATTCTTGACCTTCGTTACCTGGGATATTAGAACGACTTCCGTTTTCTCCCCAACTAGCTCTTAATTTTAAATAATCAATACCTTGAAAGTCAAAGAAATCTTCTTCAGAAATAGTCCAACCCGCAGAAACAGCAGAGAAAACAGCTGCTTGATTATCAACTGGGAATACATCAGCAGCATCACGTCTAAGTGAAACTTCTAACATATATCGGTTAAGGTAGTTGTATGATAAACGACCAAAGAAAGAGGTCATAGTGTGGTTTACATACCCACCACCTGTACGATCAAATTCATTTGAAGTAGTATAACCTTGGTATGCATATTGGTCACCTTCTTTAATAAGTGGAGCAGAATGCATTGTGTAATCAGGTGCTTGATATTCTTCAGCTGAATAACCTGCTAAAACAGTAAAGTCATGATCGCCAAATGTTTTGTTATAAGAAGCAAAATTTTCCCATAACCATGTGTACCATTTGTTGATATTATCATCAACATAAGTTTCAGAATTTTGACTTTCTGCAGAGAAATAATATACAGGAGCCCAAGAGTGATCCGTTTGATAAGTTAAATCAAGTCCAGCTCTAGAAGTAAAAGTTAATCCTTTAAATGGTTTGATTGTTGCATATACATTACCAAGAATTTTATCTTGAACAATGTTGTTTCTATAAGTATCAAGTAAAGCTAATGGATTTGCTGTTTCACCTGTAACATACTCTGGTAAACCATAATATTTACCATTACTATTCTGTAGAATCGTATTTCCACCATCCAATAAATCTTGAACTCTTTGTGGAGTACCATCGTAAGTTGTTTGAGTTAGAGGATCAAGAAGAAGTGCAAAGTTAACTGCTCCACGATACTCATCATCCTCACCAATATATTTCTGCTTGGAGTGAGAAAAACTAAAATTATTTCCTACTTCTAACCAATCTTTAAGTTGACTTTTTACGTTTGCACGTGCAGTAAAACGTTCGTATTTCGCTTTGTCTCCACCAACAATACCGTCTTGACCATAGTATGATCCAGAAATTAGATAAGTTGTTTTTTCACTACCACCAGAAAAGCTTAAGTGATGCTTTTGCATTGGAGCAACTTCGAAAATTTCATCTAGCCAATCTGTATCAGTACCATTTAAGGTTACGGTACCGGCGCCAGATTCTTGCATCCATTGTTGATACTCACTTGCGTTCATTACTTCCATATCACTTCTTGATGATTGGAATCCGTACTGAAAGTCGTAAGAGATTTTAGATGATCCAGCCTTACCCGTTTTTGTTGTGATTAAGATAACACCATTTGCACCTTCTGTACCATAAATAGCAGCAGAAGCAGCATCTTTAAGAACTTCCATAGATGCAATGTCAGCAGGGTCAATGTTATTGATATCACCAGTTTTCATACCATCAACAATAAACAAAGGATTTGAATTTCCATTTGAGTTGACACCACGAATTCTGATTTTTGCTCCAGCACCTGGAGATCCTGATGTTGAAAGGATAGAAACACCAGCAGTTTTACCTTGAATTGCTTGATCGGCTCTTGAAACTGGAACGTTTTGGATATCCTCCGATTTAATACTAGAGATAGATCCAGTTACTAAGCTTTTCTTTTTCACACCATATCCAACAACTACAACTTCATCCATGCCTATTGCATCCTCAAGCATTATTACATTAAGCTGCACTTGATCAGCAACAAGAATTTCTTGACTGGTGTAACCAATAAAACTATACACAATTACATCTTCAGCACTAGCGAAAATGGTATAATTTCCGTCAATGTCGGATACAGTACCTGTAGTTGTACCTTTAAGAGATATATTAACTCCAGGCAAACCAAAACCAGATGAATCTGAAATTTTTCCAGATATTTCTTTGTTTGAGTTTTGCCCAAATATGATGGCTACATTGCAAAGGACCATCAGTAGTAGCATTGTTGGCTTAAGAAGCCAGTTACTCTTTTTTTGCTTCCCTGTTTGTAGGCAATGTGAGGGAGCATTAAAATTTTCAGATTTTTTCATAAAATTAAATTGATTCATTAGCGTATTATGATTTAATTCCAAAAGGAGAGGACCAACATATCCTTATGGACTTTTATTGATTATTCGTATTGATTGATAGTATTTCATCAATAGTAGTTTTTAGTGAGATTTTTCAATATTCTTTGTGTTGATTAATTGGTTGTCAATGGCTATTGAAATCGTTTTCGGGAGCATCAAAGAATAAAACTTGATAAAAGTCTATCTTCTCATAATGTTTCAGTTCTAATCGCTTAGTACATTCCTGCCCATATTTGTCTTTTTTTTTCATAAATTTGCGATGATTCATTAGCGTATTAACAAATGAGTTATTTGCCGAAAGGAGAGGACCAACTTTTCTTTTCGGCATTTTTATTTTTTATCATAGGCATCCATTCCAAAGGTTAAGAAAACTAGTGGCGCATTCCAATTGATTGCAATTTCGTTGGTTGAATAACTACATTGCTCATCAATATATGATTTTGCAGGGTAAGTAGATCTGATGATTTCAGGTCCACAATCGTTAAGAACAATTAGGTTTGGTCCACCTACAAGAAATCCTGGTACCGGTTCAACAACAGCATCGGCTGCGGATGGTCGGTGATGGATGTTCATTGGCGATAAAGAACCAAAACCTGTCACAAAGCAATAAGCTGTTGTATTTCGGCCAAGCAAATAATTTAAACTTTCTCTTGCTGAGTTCAGGTATTTGGAATTCTTAGTTATTTGGTGTGCAAGTAATTTCATTACGCCTTGATTGGCAAATTCAGAATTGCTTCCCCATTGGTATTTGTTAATTGCGATATGGTAAGGAGACTTTTCTTCTTTCAGAATTAACTCATCTGTACGTGCAAGAAATTGAGTTTCGATTGTTTTAAACTCTTCTCTTTTGTTAGATGTTAGTAAGGAGAAAATGCCCAATGTTGCAACGTCTCTCCAACCAGGTGTTGAAACTTCTAATTTTGATGAATTTAGATGCTTCAAGTAGCTCTTTTCTTCTGTTGCTAAATACATTTCGGAAGCAGCCCAAAACCATTCATCTTTTAAATTGGTATCATCATAAGCTCCAGTTGAAATGTCAGCGTCTTGATTGTAAATTTCATTTGGGTTTTTAATTGCCCAGTTCCATGCTTTTTTTGATTGGATCAAACAAGAATCTGCTAATCCAGGTAGTTGAGTTTCAAAATCACTAAACAATCTTGACGCGTAGCTCATGGTAGCTGCAAAATCGAGAGCTGCCGTTGTGCTTTTCTGAACCAAATACCTCTTGTTTATCGCCTTGTGTGGCATTACAAAATCTTCGAACTTTTTGGTCGTTAGTTTGTGATAAACACCACCATCAAAAGAATCTTGCATTGTCATCATCCATCTCAAATTGTACAAGGCTTCGTCTAGAATATCAGGAACTGTATTGTTAGATTCCGGAATGTTCAAGTTTATTTCATCGAAGTATTCCGAAAATAAATGATAAGACAAAAGCATTGTGTAAGTCGAAATGCTGCTGTTTACAATGTATTTATTGTAATCGCCAGCATCATACCAACCTTTTGGAGATGATATAATACTGTTTTCAGGATGATTTTTATCTGCTGCAGAAGAGTGATAATAGACAATTGTATCTGGATGGCCAGCTGGGCGTGCCCATTTGCCACCATGTAAACTGTCAATTTCTATTCCCGAGCGATTCAGGTAGAAAGACTTAAGCGAAGCTTTTGCAAGTTTCGCATAAGGCCTTTCTGTTATGATTATTTTATTTGAGATGATGCTATCATTAACTACAATATAATACGTTCCCTTGTCTGTTAATTCTGAAAAATCAATAGATTGAATTGTGTCACCTGACAATGAACAATACTGTTTTGAACCAGTAGCTTTTTCAAGTATGATTTTACCTTCACTGTTTTTGATTTGAAACAGATTGGCACTTGTTCTGACCATTGCTTTTTTAGGAGCATTGTTTTCATATCCAACTTGATTGGCAAGGATGAGTTGTGCGTTTGCAGGAACAGGCTCATCCATTTTTTGATTAGAGCAAGCAACCGCTGTCAATAAAACAGCAAGTAGAAAAGTATATATTTTATAGTCTTTAATATTCATCTCTTTGTATTTTTATCCTATAATAACTGTTACTTTTTGTGTTCCTGATTTAATAATAGGAATGATATTTCCTTCAATAGGTTTACCATCAATCACCATCGATTTTACACCCTTGTTTTTGCCCAAAGGATTTAAGATGTTGATTTCATAAGTGGCATTTCTAAATTGACGGGTTATGGTATATTCTTTCCATTCTTTTGGGATACACGGATCAATCCTTAAGCCATCGTAGTCTGGTTGAATACCTAAAATGTATTGAGTTACCGCATAGAAATTCCACGATGCAGTACCCGTTAGCCAACTATTTTTTCCTTCGCCCGGTTTAAATGCATCTTTTCCGGCTACCATTTGGCAGTATACATAGGGTTCAACTTTGTGCAATTCACTAATATCTTCAAGATATGTAGGACAGATTTTTCGGAAATATTCCCAAGCTTGATCACCTCTTCCTAATAATGCTTCGCCAATAACTATCCAAGGGTTGTTGTGGCAGAAAATACCTGCGTTTTCCTTGTATCCGGCAGGGTAGGTTGAGATTTCACCGTATTCAATTTTGTATTCGGTAAATGCTGGATTGTTTAGCACAATTCCAAAAGGAGTATCCAATCGTTCTTTAACGCTATCCAATGCTTTTTCCATCATGCCTTCTTCTTTTCCGATTTCGGCCATGGTGCACCATCCTTGCGATTCGATGAAAATTTTACCTTCCTCGTTTTCTTCTGAACCAACTTTTTTACCGTAGTAATCATAGGCTCTAAGAAACCAATCGCCATCCCAAGCATGTTTTTTTATTGATTCAGTCATTGCTTCAACATGCACATTGGCTTTATTCGCTTCTTCAGTATTACCAATTCGTTCGCAAAGCTTAATGAATTCTTTTCCGTACACGACGAATAATCCTGCAATCATTACCGATTCAGCAGTTCTTCCTTTTTTGTTTCCTGTGGTCTGGAACGATTCGTTCGGATTTGTTGAGAAACAGTTTAGATTCAAGCAATCATTCCAATCGGCACGACCGATTAATGGCAACTGATGAGGCCCCAAATTATTCACAACATGATTGAAAGATACTTTTAGGTGATGAAACAAAGATTGTGCTTTTGATTCATCATTATCGAAAGGAACCATTTCATCCAGAATACTAAAATCACCTGTTTCTTTAATATAGCATGTTACAGATAAGATTAACCACAACGGATCATCATTAAAATCGCCTCCTAAGGCATGATTTCCCATTTTTGTTAGTGGTTGATATTGGTGATAGCATCCGCCATCTTCAAATTGAGTAGCTGCAATATCTAAAATTCGTTGTCTTGCTTCAGCTGGTATTTGGTGAACGAAACCAATAATATCTTGATTGGAATCTCTGAATCCCATGCCACGACCGATTCCACTTTCGAAGAAACTTGCACTTCTCGACATGTTAAAGGTCACCATGCATTGGTATTGATTCCAAATGCTAACCATTCTGTTTAGCTCCGTTTCTTGACTCTCCAAATTGAATTTGTCAAGCAGTTTAGACCAGTAAGTTTCTAAATCTGCGAAAGCAGTATTCACTTTTTCGGTAGTGTCAAATTGAGCCATCATGACTTTGGCTTTCTCTTTGTTGATAACTCCTTTAGAAGCCCATTTTTCTTCGTCTTTGTTCTCTACATATCCTAAAGTGAAAACAAACTCTTTTTCTTCACCTGCTTGTAATTCTACTTCGATGTAATGAGATGCAACAGGCGACCATCCGTGAGCAATGCTGTTTCCGGCTTTGCCATTTTCAATTGCCTGTGGTTTATCAAATCCATTGTGCATACCAATAAAGCTTTCGCGATCGGTGTCAAAACCATTTATTTCAGAATTTACTGAAAAGAATGCGTAATGATTTCTTCTCTCTTTGTATTCAGTTTTGTGGTAAAGTGCTGATCCTTCAACTTCAACTTCGCCTGTTGATAGGTTGCGTTGAAAATTGGTCATGTCATCTTCAGCATTCCAAAGGCACCATTCTGCGAACGAGAAAAGCTTTACTTTCTTAACTTTATCGGTTTCGTTTTTTAGTTTTAACAGATGTACTTCTCCCATGTAGTCAAGAGGGATGAAGCAAAGTAAATTTGAAGAAAGTCCATTTTTACTGCTTAAAAAACGAGTATAACTAAGGCCATGACGACACTCATACTTGTCTAGTTCTGTTTGAGTTGGTTTAAAACCTGGATTCCAAGTGCACTCCTCATCTTTTATATAGTAGTAACGCCCGCCCATATCTACAGGCACGTTATTGTAACGATATCTAGTTAACCTTCTAAATTTCGCATCTTTATAAAAAGTGTATCCTCCCGCTGTATTTGATATCAATCCAAAAAAGTCTTTGTTTCCAAGGTAATTGATCCATGGAAAAGGTGTTTTTGGTGATGTAATCACATACTCTCTGTTGGTGTCATCAAAGAAACCGTACTTCATAATACTTCAATTAAAATGTTTATTCTATAAAGTGTATGTTACACTTCTTGTATTCGTCTTTATTATTTATTCTGTAACCTACGGCTTTGCAATTCTTTCGTGATCTCATCCATTTTGCTTTGATTCAATGGATAAATTGTCATGAAAATTGCGCCTAGAATTGCAATGATTGCAGGTATCCAACTCATTAGCATTTTAATGCCAGGAATTGCTCCTTGAATGGCCACATGATCTTGTCCGCTATAGTGAAAGGCTGCCAATACAAATCCAATGATTGCACCTGCCACGCCTCCTCCAAATTTGGTTGCGAATGAACCAGCAGAATAAATCAATCCAGTTGCACGTCGGCCATTTTTAAATTCTGAATAGTCGGCAGCATCACCAAGCATTGCAAAAAATAGCGTTGGAAATATTGCTGAAGCAAATTCGGATACGATACCTAATATGAAAATGGCACTAATGTCGTTGGGACCACAAAATATAATGGATGCATTTACGAGTCCTGAGAATATCAATGCATAGATAAAGAGCTTTTTCTTGCCTAGTTTTTTACTTAGGGGTGCAGTAATCATGGCACCAGCAATTGATGCAAACATTAATGCGACCATAAATGATGCAGCTAAGAGTTGATTGTGCAAGTAATGCGTAAAATAGATTACTACGATACCTTGTTTTATCGAATTGTAGATGCTGAAAAGTAAACCAATTGTTAGCAACACCAACCATGGTTTATTTTGAATTAGATCTTTTAAATCTTTTCGTAAATTACTTTTTTGCGCTTTAGGAGGTTGAACTCTTTCTTTGGTGCTCCAAAAAGTTATGAACATGAAAAAAGCCAAAAAAGCAGACATTAAATATATTGAGTAGCTGTAACCACTTTTTTGATCGATAATTACAATTTTTTCTTTTGATAGGTTTTTTTCACCTGAAACGATAAATGAATATGGTTTGTTAGCTTCTACTGAAAAACTTTTATCATGTGTTAAGGTATCTTTAATTCCTTCCCAGGAAAATTTAGCGATTCCATCTTTCGTTTTGATATTTACATTTTCAACATCTGCAGGAGCTGAAACGACAACCTGAAATTTATCATTTAGAAGTTCATTAACTTGAATATCTGGATTGATGTTTCCGAAGTGTGCAACTAGATAAAGCAAAGCGCCTTGAACTAACATTCCACCAGCAAAAGCACCTACCATTCGGTACGATCCTATACTCGTTCTTTCTTTGTCATCACCAGTCATTACAGCCATTAATGCTCCGTATGGAATATTATTTGCCGTATAGATTAAGGTGAAGAAAATATAGGTGACGTAGGCGTAAATAATTTTGCCTGTTGGGCCTAGATTTGGAGCCGTGAAAAGTAAAGATAAAATGACGCCTAGGGGAATTGCTGTAAACAATATCCAAGGTCTGAATTTGCCATACTTTGTATTGGTGTGATCACCAGCAATGCCAATTAAGACGTCACTAATCCCATCAGAAAAGCGGGCCACTAGCATTAGTAAACCAACTGCTGCAGGATTGATTCCGAAAACATCGGTATAAAAAATAAAAAGAAATGTAGCCACACCTCTCCAAGCAATGTTTGCTGCCCCATCGCCTAAAGCATAGCCTAATTTTTCTTTTATTGATATTTTATATGAATCTGACATTTCTTTCTTTTAGACTGTGAAATCAAATAATTCCTTTTTTGTTTTTTCATAAACATCTCTGCTAAAAACGTAAAGACGAGCAGGTTTGTGTGCTACTCCCGTTTGTTTCTCGTCTGTGGGAATTAGGTATTTCATACGTGCAATTTTCTTTCTGAAATTTCTTTTGTCTAATTCAGTGCTTAAGATTACTTCGTATATGTTTTGTAATTGTGTAAGGCTAAATTTTTCAGGAAGTAATTCGAAACCGATAGGTTCTTGCTTAATTTTATTGCGCAAGGCAATTAAGGCTTCGTTTAGTATTTGATTGTGATCGAAGGCTAGTTCTCCAACTTCTGAAACGGGAACCCACTTTACATTTCTACCTTTCCATTCAAGTGTAATACTTTGGGTTGCTAGTAAAGCAAAATAACCAATGGAGACGATTCTTTTGTTTGGATCTCTTCCATCATGAATTAACCATTTGCGGTCATTATCTTTTTTTAATCTTTCTGGATGTGCGAATGTTTTGAATTGATCTAGAAATACATTTTTTAATCCAGTTAAATCAAATAATACACGATAAGCAGCCTGTTCTATTGTTTCATCTTCGTAAATGTGATTTCCTGTAAGAGTTAAATCTGTAAATTCTGATTTTCCGGTTTTTTCATCAGTAAGTGTTCTATCTACAAGTAGAACTTGAAGTTCTTGCCCATTGTATCCGAAAATGACACAATCAACAGAAATATAGTCGTTTAATGTTCTTTTTATCATTGTTGGTTTGGTTGTTTTGATGGTGTTGATATGTATAAGTGTAAAATCAACACTAACTAATCATGACGCTAATGTAAAATCTTTTTTAGAAAAATCAAAAAATGATTTGTCTCTTGATCGAAAACGTGTGCGTAATACATTGTATAAAGTACACTAAGTCTTCTTTGTTTTCCTGCCTTTGATGATGTAAATGAAAGTTTAAGGGGAAAGCTTATTTAGAGTTAGTGTAAATAATTAGTGTGGTGGTTTTCTCAATTCAGGGAGAAAGTAGAAGATATATGTTTTGATTGAGTTGTGGCTAATGGAGGAGGAAGTGGGCGAAAAAAGAAGGTAATATGGCAGGAATAAACTTTTGGGCTTGGTTAGGTGAAGTAAGGTCGCTGGTTCCAAAAGCAATCTGAAAAACAAGAGATGACATAATCGGAGATTCACCGTGCGAGTAACAAGAATGGTATTCTGTTTAAGGTACTGATGAAAGTACCAAAGCAAGAATTAAGAATTGTTGTAGCTCAATATCTAGAGTGCAATTGAAGAAAGTATAAAAAATAAAACATTAGATTCTACCTATTAAGAAGAATATTATGAGAGATAACAAAGGCTGCCTAAATGGGCAGCCTTTGTTGTTATGTGTTATCTTCCTTTCGAAATTTCTTTGAAAATCTGTTCGTATTCTTTGAATTTATGTTTACGAATAGGTCTGATTTTGGGTTCAGTTGAGAAATGAAGCAATAAACAAGGTGAAATGCTTTTATACTTATCTACGTATTCATATCGTACAAATTCATTGTTGCTAATGCGTTGTTTAATTGTGTTATGGTATGGATACATTGTTTGATTTTTAAAATTTACTTTCTTTTACGGTTTTCAATGTAAGCTATTTTTTTTATTTCTGAGCTATACCTTCCACAAGTGTCCAATCGTAAAAACGCTCAATCCATGTGTCAGAAGGTAATCCTTTTTCGCGCATGCCAAATCCATGACCTCCTTTAGAATACATATGCAGAGCAACATTTAAGCCCATTTTGTGGTAAGAGTTGTATAATTCAATAGAGCCAGGAACCAAACCTAAAGGATCGTTCGAAGCACAGAAAATAATCATAGGAGGAGAATTTATTTTAGGTTTCTGTACAGGATATTGTGTTGTCCACGGATAAACAGGTACCAAAAAATCAGGCCTATTTTCCTTTGTGTAATTGTAAGCAACACCCATTGTTACAGCTCCTCCAGCCGAGAAGCCCATAAAGCCAATTTTATCAGGCTTAATAGTAAATTCATTGGCATTATTTCTTACGTAAGAGATTGCATTTAAACCATCAGAAATGGAAAGTGGAATTACTTTCGCAACCTCTTCTCTTATTTTTGAAGGATTGTTTTTCGATAAAACAGCTAGTTCTGTTACCGCATCATCTCCTGTAGGGACCAATCGATATTTTAATACGAAAACAGTAAAACCTTTTTTGATAAGCCATTTGGCAACATCTCTACCTTCACTATTAATGCTATGAGCGTATAATGCACCTCCTGGAGCAACAATTACAGCTGCACCATTATTCAATTCTTTTGTTGGTTTGTAAACCAGCATTGTAGGAGTCGAAACATTGGTAATTACTTGTGTAGTCCACTTTTCAGAGTAATATTCTTTCTCGTTTTGGCTCCATTTTATTTCTGTAGATTGTTTAAAAGGTAGCTTGATAACCTCTTGTGCGTTAGTAAATAAAAAGCTTGTAATGAATAAGGTGATTAAAAATTGTTTTTTCATTCTTGTATTGATGTTAATTTTCTTGACTTGTTAAGACATTTATTTATTGCTTCTAATAATTTTTGTTTGCCAATTGGTTTAGACAGATACAAGTCACAACCTGCTGATAATATTTTTTCCTGATCGCCAGCCATAGCATATGCAGTTTGAGCAATAATTGGGAGTTTTGGATTTATCTTTTTAATTTGCTCTGTAGCTTCATATCCATTCATTATTGGCATGTTGATGTCCATTAATACCAAATCAACTTCCTTATTTGTTGTGCAATACCCTACAGCTTCTTTCCCATTTTTAGCTCGAATACAATCAACTCCCTCTTTGCGAAGCAATTCCAATAAATAGGAATAACTCGCAGTGTCATCTTCTGCAATTAGAATTGTTTTACCCTTCAAATTAAGATGTTGCTGAGTGAATTCATCTGTGCTATTTTGTTTTGCATTATCCATATTTATTGGAATCGTAAAATAAAAAGAGGCGCCTTTGCCTTCTTCTGAATTAACCCAAATTTCTCCACCCAATAAATTGATTAGTCGCTTGCAGATTGTTAATCCTAAACCAGTTCCGCCATATATTCTTGTCTTCGACTCATCTACTTGTCTAAACACCTCGAAAATCAATTCCTGTTTATCTAAAGGGATCCCAATTCCTGAATCAGTAACGTGAAATTTAATCATTGGAATTTGATTTTGAATGATTTCTTCGCAACCAAATTCAACAGTTCCAGATTTGGTGAACTTTAATGCATTTTTTAAGAGGTTTAGTAGAACCTGTTTAATTCTATTCTGATCTGAATTTAAGATGAGATCAGTATTCTGAAGTTTGATATTTCTTTTGAGTTGGAGCTCTTCTTTTCCAAGATTTGTTTGTTCACTCGTAATAATAGAGTGCACTTCATCTAAAGTCTCTTCAATTGAAAAACGTTCATGTTCAATATTAATATCACCTGTTTCGATTAATGATATATCAAAAAGATCTTCAATAAGTGCTAATAAATTATTACCACTCTTGTTTATTATTGCATTGAAATTAAGAATGTCTTCAATGTTTGAATCTTTATGGATTAATTCTGAAAATCCAATTACTGCATTTAATGGAGTTCTCAATTCATGCGACATACTTGCTAAAAAAGTTGACTTTATTTTATCACTTTTCTCCGCATCTTCCTTTGCTAAGATTAACTCTTCGGTTAGTTTTTTTCTTTGGGTAATATCTGTAATAAAACCTTCCAAAGATACCAGACGATTGCCATCAAAAATACCACAACCACGTTCCCATACCCAGTGAATTTTACCATTCTTATTACGAATAGGATATTCTTCTTCGAATACACCCCTACGCCCCAAGGCTTCTTGCCATTTATTCCATAATAAATCACGGTATTCAGGTAGTATAATCTGATTGAAATTAATTTTAGAATTTTTGATAAAATCTTCAGGTGTGTAACCAGATATATTTGTGCAACCTTTGCTAATGTATTCCATTTTCCAATCTCTGTCGTTGGCACAAGTATAAACAAAGCCAGGAAGGTTATTCAGCAAGGTTTCCATTTTTCGATTGGTTTCCTCTAATTCTTTTATCTTATTTTCAATGCCAATTCCTAATATCTTATTTTCCTTTCTTAATTCATCTTCGGCATCTTTAATTCGTAGCATTACATTCAATTGCGCAATTAATTCTTCTTCTTCAATCGGTTTTGAAAGAAAAGCATCTGCACCTATTTCCAATCCTTTAATCCTGCTCTTTTTATCGCCACGCATGGCAGTAATAAGAATGATAGGAATGTGTTTGGTCTTTATTTCTTTTTTAAGCCTTTGGCAAGTCTCAAAACCATCCATTCCAGGCATAATAATATCCAATAGAATAGTGTCTGGCTGTTCTGTAATGGCCATTTCAATTCCTTCAGAACCAGATTGGCAAGTTATGATTGTACAAGTGGAGTAATACCTTTTTAGTATTGCCTGGTAAACTACTAAATTGTCCTTATTATCGTCAATAGCTAGAATCTTTCTCATAAGATTAAATAAAGAAGTTTTCAATTTTAGTCAGAATCTCTAAATGTCCAACAGGTTTGGTTACATATTCATCACAACCGGCTTTTAAGATTGCTTCTTTGTCTTCTATCATTGCCATTGCAGTTAATGCAATCACAGGAATGTTTTCATTTTTTGTATTGGATTTAATTCTTTTAACCACTTCTAAGCCATCTATTTTAGGTAGGGCCATGTCTAAGAGAATTAAGTGTGGATTTATTAAATCTACCATAGTCAATCCTTGTTCACCATCAATAGCTTCATGAATTTCGTATTTGTCGCCTAGTATTGCTTTAATGGTAACCATATTATCAGGATTGTCTTCAATGATAAGCACTTTAGCCTTTTCATTTTTATCAAGATTTATTTTTGGGCAGATTCGATTTGCATATTCGGAAGGTTCTACTTTTTCAATCTCACCAAACATTTTATGAATCTTCTCAAGTAAAGCCTTTATGTTGATATCACCTTTTTGGATTAATTGTTGAACATTATTAGCACTTAATCGACTTAAATCTTCTCTTGTTAGATCTTTCGCAGTTAAGATTACCACAGGGATATTAGCGGTGTTTTCTTTGCTTCTAATTCGTTCCAACACTTCAAACCCGTCAATTTCGGGCATCATTAGATCTAGAATAATACCATCAGGAATGGTGTGATTTACAAATTCCAGAGCTTCTTTGCCACCATTGGCAATATCTATTGTGTAACCTTCCAGTTCTAGAACCTGCTTCATTTGAATAATAGCAGTTTCATTGTCTTCAATCATTAAAATTCTTGTGTTTTCACGAGGCTTACATAATGTGCTTGTGTGATTGTTTTGATTATCT
Source organism: Labilibaculum sp. DW002 (assembly GCF_029029525.1). Lineage (NCBI taxonomy): Bacteria > Pseudomonadati > Bacteroidota > Bacteroidia > Marinilabiliales > Marinifilaceae > Paralabilibaculum > Paralabilibaculum antarcticum. The sequence continues at coordinate 463,291 of NZ_JAKJSC010000002.1, forward strand.
GGATTCAATTGAACACTTGGACCTGATGGATTATATGTGTTTTTTGTATTTTCTGAATAGGGAACTGAATAAAGAAGAAATGGAGAAGCTTCTTTTTCTAAGTGCCAAACTATAGGAATTGTGATTGTAAAGCATGACCCTTTATTAATTTCACTAGTAACACTAATTTTACCGCCAAGTATATTAATCAATTTGTTTACGATGGCTAATCCAAGACCTGTGCCTTCGTATTGGCGCGAAGAACTTCCATCAATCTGTCGAAATTCATCAAAAATGGTTTCTAGATTTTTTTTGGAAATTCCAATGCCACTATCTTGAACTTCAATTGTAATCTTTTCTTCGTCATGGAAGGCAGAAACAATAACTTTACCTTTTTCGGTGAATTTAACGGCATTACCAATTAAATTAGTCAAGATCTGGCTTAATCGAACTTCATCAGAATCGAAACCAGGGAAGGTGTTGTTGCAATTAATTTCCAATTCTATTCCCTTTTGAATAGCAAGAGGCTGAATGTTTTCCTGTAAAAGTTTCAGAATTGGTTTGAGCTGAATTTGACGTGGATACACATCCATTTTTCCAGCTTCTATTTTCGAAAGATCTAAAATATCATTGATTAATTGTAAAAGATTTGTTCCATTTCGCTCTACAATTTCCAGATATGAATTTTCTTCCTCGTTAAGTTTATCTTTTGCTTGCATGATTAAGGTTCGTGAAAGAGCCATAATCGAATTTAATGGAGTGCGTAATTCATGACTCATATTGGAAAGAAATTCACTTTTAAGTCGATTAGCTTCTTCTACTTCAATTTTTTTAGCTTCTAAAATTCTGTTTTGTTCATTTAATTCAGTAGCCTGATTTTGCATTTCATGCGACTGTTCCTGCAATTCATTTGTTTGTTCTTTCAGTTCTTCCGATTGTGCTTCTAGTGTTTGATTCGTTACGATTAAACTATCAGCTAAAGATTTTGTTTTTCTGGCAGAAATTAAATTCTCAAAAGCAATGTTGATACTAAGAGTCGATAAAGAAAGAATATCAATGCTTTCTGCTGTGTATTTTTCCAGATTGCTAAGAGAGATAATTGCTTTTACTTCATTTCCATCAAGAATGGGTAAGCTAAGGATTTCCATTGGGGCATATTCTCCAATACTAGTAGTGAACTGAAAGCCTGGATGATTTTGCAAACCATCAATTATTTGCATTTTTTTCTTGCGAATTGAGATGCCAAATTCACCAGGAGGATTGGTTAGAGAGAAATTTTGTAATGTATTTTTACTCGCACCAATAGATGCAATGCATTCATAGCATTTTCTATCTTCGTTAAGAATATAAAAGATAGCATTATTTGAATCTGTCACCTCTAAAATAGATTCCAAAAGTTGATAGGCAAATTTTTCAGTATTAGTCTCTCCAATTAATGAATTGCTGATTGAGGAAATGCCATTTTGAACAGTCATCCTTGATTTAAGAGAATGAGTCATGTTGTTAATTCCTTCGGCAAGTGAATTTAGCTCATCATTAGCTGAGGTTTCATTTTGGATATTTAAATCACCTTGTTGAATAGCTTCAGAAACAGCATTCATTTTATGGATAGGCCGTCGTATGCTTTGGGTTATTTTAAATGCGATATAAACACTAAGTAGTATGCTGATAATTAGAATGATTAAAATGGTTCGGAATATAAATTGGCCTTGCTTAAGGGCTGAACTTCGAAATGACCTTGCTTTTTGATCAGCAAAATCTTTCATTATTTTAATTTTCTTATTTATTTCTAGAATGTGTAATGCGCCTTTCCCTTTGGTAATTTGTGCTGCTTGGTTTCGCTCTCCTTTTTTTGCTAAGTCAATAACTTCCAAACGGATTGGTTTCCATGATTTAAATGAATCCCATGCTTCGCTAACATCATTTAAATCTCCAAGAAATTCTTTTGAGACAATTTTAAAAAGTTGATTTACATTCTTTTCGCATTCTGCTACTGCATCTATAGCTAAATTAAGTTCCTTTTCATTTTGTGCAAGAGGAACATCTTTCATCGATCGATGAATGGCAATTATATTCGTTTCTATTTCCTGAACAGCATTACTTACAGTATAAGGATGATCAAAAATATCCTCTATTGTGCTTAAATTCTGATTTGAATTCCAAAGTGCAATTAAACCAACACTAATGGTAAACAATGTGAGAAGTAAAAATCCTAAAAATAGACGAAAGCCGATGTTTAAATTTCTTAGTTTAAGCATGAAATAAGATTTGTTGACGAATTATAAACTCGCTGTTAGTGCTTATATTTTTTTATATATTTTGAATAATGTCGATTCTTTTTGGAATCTTTTTTCATACTCTCCTGAGGGTTCTTCAACTTCACCTAAAATGAGAAATCCTGAAGAATTCATGGATCGATGCAATTTGTTAAAAATGATTTCTTGGTATTCTTTGTTGAAATAAATTAGAACATTCCTGCAAAATATTAAATCGAAGTCCCCATAAATACTTTCTTCAGGAGCGTATTGCTGATTGTTTAAGAGATCGAAATTTGAGAAATGAATCATTTTTTTAATTCTTGGGATAATCGAATATTTCTCATCGACTTTAGAGAAATAGTTTTGTGCAATCTCAAGTTTTGTCTCTTTCAAAGAGTCAATTAAGTATTCTCCTTTTTTTGCTTTTAGTAAGGACTTTTGATCAATGTCTGTAGCAAAAATACTTGCGTTAAGCTTAATGTTATTTTTCCGGATATAGTTATCAATTAGAATTCCTATCGAATAGGCTTCTTCTCCTGTTGAGCATCCTGCAGACCAAATTCGGAGTGTTGGGTTTGCCGTTTTCAGTTTCTCATTAATAATTTTAGGAATAATAATTTTGTCAAGGTATTCAAAGGTGAAAGCATTTCTGAAAAAGTGACTCACATTTATTGTGAGGATATCTTGTAATGCTTCAAATTCCTCAGAATTATGCTGTAAATATTCAAGATATTCTTGGTGATTATTGGTGTTCGTTACCGACATTCGTCTTGAAATACGACGATGTAAAAAATCGAGTTCACTTCCACACAAATCAATTTTTTTAGAAAGATATAAAAGGCTCAGTATTTCATGAAGCTCTTTGCTAATACTCTCTTTTTTAGTGTTGATTTGCATCTTAGATTCTTTTTTTTGCATGTAATATTAAAAAAGGAGTCAATCAATTTTCGATCTTCATCACCTAAATTATACGAGTAACAGAGTAGACATAACAGGAAGTGTAATACACTAATTTTATTACATTTCTAAGAACTAAAAGAACAATAAGAACTCCTGAAGTAGTACTAAAAATCGGTATTATCGAGTAAATAACCAATATAAATAGTGTGTGTGTTGAAACAAGGTCATGAGACAGGCTAGTTGTGAATGGAAAGAGTCATTTTATGGAAAATAGAATGTTACGATAATTTGAGTATAATGACCTTAAGCTATAAGGGATTGTAAATGCAAACGATATAAGTTGAAAACCCTTTTGATTTGGGTGTTGTATGGATGTGTTCATTGAATCAAAATCAGTATCTTTGTAGAAAATTAGGACCCTTCCAAACAAAAAAGAAAAATAGCCTATGATCAATGAAGTTGTAAAAGTACATGATAAGTTTTCGGTAGAAATTAAAATGGGCTATGAGCCTCGTAAAGATCGCAAAGTGAATGAATTGTCTGTGAAAACCTGGTTGTTTGTGCCAAGTAGTCTGGATATTAATTCTTCAACTTATCAGAAAGAGGACTTTTACAATGATTTTAATTCGAATATTCGCCTAATTACACCTCCTTATCTGTTAAGAGATATTGCCTTGGGAAGTCATTCCGTATTTAGATATTTGGAGGATGCTTTTCAGAATGTAGCCAATCATCCAAGCCCTAAAAATGAAGCAAATTATGAATATCACATTCGTATGTTTCATACCATTTTAAGGTCGGCTTTGCGCAGGGAAATTCAGCATATTATTCGTAACGAACTGGCGGATGATCGCAAGTACCTTATTGGAGAATACATTGCCAATGTTAAGAAGATTGGTCGTCGTTATCGTGATTTACGCCGAATTGTAAATGTGCCTACCATCCGTAAAGAGATGTATGATTATTACCTTTTTGGCGATGAATTTATGAGCAATCAGTTCGAGGAGCATTCTCATTATTTGTATCGAGGCTTACGAAAATTGCATCATGCCGATTTTGAACAAAATAAGGATGTAATTTTAGAATTGATTAGGGAGGAAAATAGCTACAAACGAAGCAAAGGTTACTTGGTTGTAGAAGAAAAGCCAAATGATAAAAACCGTTGGTTTGTGCATCGTAATGGTGCTTTTCGAAAATACTTTGAAGGCCAATTGTTACTTACATCTCGTAAGAAAAAAGAGGGTGTATTTGTAATGCAACTATTGTATAGTTTGGCTGCTGGATTGGCGATGATTATTGGTGCAGCTCTAACCTTTATCTTTCAGAAAAGTTTGGGGACATTAACCATGCCTTTATTTGTGGCTTTGGTGATTATTTACATGTTAAAAGATCGCATAAAAGATCTCAGTCGACTTTATTTGGTTGGAAAAATCAACAAGCGTTTTTTCGATCACAAAACCATTATTCGGGTTAAAGGAGATGAGAAAATTGGTTGGTGTAAAGAAAGTTTCGATTTTGTTCGTGAAGACAGTGTTCCTTTGCGAGTGATGAAGCATCGCGATCGCTCAAGAATTGTTGATGTGGAAAGTCGTGGTGTAGGAGAGAAGATTATTTTTTACCGAAAACTACTTCGATTAGATCAAAAAGCGCTCGACAATTCATACGGAAACTACAACATTACAGGAGTAGTAGATATTATTCGTTTTAACGTATCGCGTTTAATTCAGAAGATGGATAATCCTGAAATTCCATTGTACTATTTAAAGGATGATGATGAATTTGAGAAGATATCTGGAGAAAAAGTATATTTCGTAAATATGGTACTTCGTTTTAAGTTGGATGACCAAACCAGCTATCGTCGTTATCGAATTATTTTTAACCGACGAGGTATTAAAAAAGTTGAGAAAGTTTAAGGAAATTAGATTTGAGTAATCTGTAATTGTATTGCTATGAAAAAGAGAACAATTTTAACTCTCATTATACTGTTTATAGGCCTTATTTTTTCAGCCACTGTTTTTGTGTATCAAATAAAAGAGGAAATATTTAACTGGAAGTTTTATGTTTCTTTCTTGGGGATTATGATTTTAGGGATGCTGTTTATGGCACTTATTCAACGAGCTATTAGCAGAGGTAAAAGGTATTGATCAAGAGATTTCTAGTTTTGAACCTTATTTTTCACACCTAATAATCTTGACTTTATCTATGCTTAAATCAACAGATACAAAACAAAATACCTTCCGCACCGTATTTAGGCCGATGAGGGTGGAGTGAAGAAGAGAATCTTGAATAAAAATGAATAATAAAAAAGAGGCTGTATCGATGATAGGATACAGCCTCTTTGTGTTTTTGTACAATTCGGAGTTGATTATTTAGCAGCTAATTTCAGGAGTTGTTCTTTTAATTTTGGACTACCTGGTCTATCGGCATTGTACGATACCAACTTACCTTCTTTATTAATAAGTAAATAGGTAGGAACTGCAATAATGGAAAGCGATTTGTGTAGCTTCGAGTCAAAGCCATTGTCAAAGCGATAATGGTTTTTATCTGTTAAAGAAACTTTGAATACCTCTGGCCAAAGTTTATCCGATTTCCCATCTATAGTAGCATAAATGAATTCTATCGGTTGGTCGGATAAGGATTCTTTTAGCTTTTTAGATTCTGGCATAATCATTCTGCAAGGACCGCAACCCAAGCTCCAAATATCCAGATAAACCACTTTTCCTTTGTGCTGAGCAATTAAATCTTCTATTGTTAGCTCCATTTCATCGGAGCTGTGTAATGCTGTTTGCAATAATTCTGGGCTTAAAGGAGCATCAATCATTGCCTTTTTAGCATTGCGCAAATTTAGCTCACGATCAACAACCATTTTGCAATTCGGATCGGTGCTAATTTTAGTAAAGGATTCAATGTATTTCGGCGCATCTGTATTTCTAAATGTCAGATTAAAATAGATTTCTAGCACTAGTACGTTTTCTCTTGTTTTGCCACTCAATGAATCCATTATAACGGAAAGTTTAGCATCTTCTCTACTGAGAGTAGTATCGGAAGCCATTCTTTTTTGTGATTCTTTACGAATTAAAGAGCTAAATAGGTGAATGTAATCACTGCAAATGAGGTATTCATCGTTTTGAATGGAAGCAATTGTATTGTATTTATTAGATCCAGCTGGCAATTGCAAAGAGTTCATATCTACTTTGTTTTTTCTGGAATAAGCTTGGGGAGCTCTATTTAGTAGATTGATGTTATCAATTTTTGTTTCTGTTTCAAAGAAGTGAATAAATTCTTTTTGCAATTCATGTTTCTTTTTGAAAATTGCCAATTCATTTTGTCTAAGGTTTACATAGTCAGTAATCATTGTAAACATGTCCTCTAGCGTGTGTTCTTTGGTGTACCATGATCGCATTAATTCAATTCGATCACATTTTTTTACTTTTTCGAGCTGATATAGAAAACTGTTTGGAGTAGCACCAATTCCTTCAAAATGAAGAGAATCGTCATCAACAGTTATTTCCAATTGATCACCAGGGCTAAGAACCAGTGAATTTCGCTTATTGTTGTAGGTCATCATTCCTTTACTTATTTTTTGTAGTGGAATCGTAATGCTAAAATGTCCGGTACTATCCGGATAAGCAGTTTTGGTATTGTTTTTAGGATCAGCGGGATTTTCTTTAAACCACATAAACTCTATTTTTTCAATATCGGGGGAGAGTCCCTTGCCGTTAATTGTTGCAAAATTTTCCGGCTCTTTCGTGATGCAAGAGCTTAGCAGGATTACTAAGGCACAAATGCTTACTAATTTGTTCATGTTTTTGGGTTTTTCAAAATGGTTATATCGTATGATATTATACAGAGCAACTAAGATATTAGTTTTAATGTACTGTTGAGTATTGTTGATGTTAATATATGTTAAATTAAAACTTAATCACATTGATACGATTCATCAATATTGCATTTAAAACTTAACAGTACAAAATCTAACAAAAATCATGTAAGTATCTTCTTGTCAAGTTTGTCAAGCATGAAAAAAGGCTGTTGATGTTTCAACAGCCTTTGTTAAGATACACTCTTGTGTTTGTTTCGCTTAAATCTTCTTTTAATAATGTGATGATTCGATCAGTAGTAATAATATTTAGTCATTAATTTAGTACTGTTTCGTTCCTAAAGTTCTTCTAGGTTATCAAATTTTGCTTTCATCGTTGGATTACCGTACGTCAGTTTTTTAATCGTTAAATCATCAGCTTTATTATTTGCCAAACGTAAATTATTTTCAGATGATAAAAGAGCATCCTTCGTTTTTTGAAGATGAGTAATGGTTTTATCAATTTCGTCAATAGCAGTTTTAAATTTTCGACTGGCTAAATCGTAATTATATGCAAACCCTTTTCTAAAGGTCTCAATCTTATCCTCAAAATTGGTAATGTCAACGTTTTGATTTTTTATTAAATTAAGCTCAGCCTTGTATTTTAGGGAATTCATTGCGGCATTACGAAGCAATGTAATTATTGGAATGAAAAATTGTGGACGCACAACATACATTTTCTCAAATTTATGAGAAACATCAACTATACCAGTATTGTAGAATTCATTCTCCGATTCTAAAAGAGAGACTAAAACTGCGTATTCACATTTTTTATCTATACGATCCTTGTCAAGTTTAGCAAAGAAATCTTCATTTCTTTTCTTAGTGGCAGTTTCATCATTCTCATTTTTCATTTCAAACATAATTGAAATGATTTCATTTCCTGAGTTATCGGTTTCTTTATAAATAAAATCACCTTTACTTCCACCTCTCGAATCATTATCTTTTTCGAAATAAGCATTTTGAAAGGCTGTTGCTCGTAGTTTATTAAACTCTGATTCACAATGTAGTTCTAAAGTTTCACCAACCATTTTTGTAGAAAGCTTCTGTTTGAAATCTTTTAAACGAGCAATCTCATCATCTTTCATTTTGATGGTTTCATCTTTGGTATTAAGCTTATTTGTAAATTGTTCCTTAATAGATTTTTCAAGTAGTTCTTTTTCGGTTTCCTTGATTTTTAAATTGTTAACAAGATCATCCCGTTCTTTTTCAATTACCTTAGTAGACTCTGATACGGCTAATTTTTTTTCAGTTTCAGCTTTATCGATTAGCGACTGCATTGTAAGAATTTCAGTTTCTTTTGCCGTTAATTTCTCTGCAAGTTCAGCGCTACTTTGGGCTTTTAGCTCAGATAGTTTTTTATCCTTTTCTGCCAATTCTTTTTGCAATGTATTTTGGATATTTGCTTCAGCTAATTTAACTGCATTTACTTTTTCGGTTTCCTTTATTTTTAGATTGTTAACAAGATCATCCCGTTCTTTTTCGATTTCCTTGGTTGCTTCAGTTACTGCTAATTTTTTCTCAGTTTCCGCTTTTTCAATCATTGCCTTCATTTCAGAAATTTCAGATTCTTTCGCAGTTAATTTTTCTGATAATTCTGTATCGCTCTGAGCTTTTAGCTCGCTTAGTTTTTTATCTTTTTCTGCCAGTTCTTTTTGCAATGTATTTGTGATGTTTGCTTCAGCTAATTTAACAGCATTCGCTTTTTCTTTTTCAGCAAGAATTAATCTATTCTTCAATTCTTCTTCGAATTGATGGTCGCGAACTTGCTTTAGAATATCTGCAAATCCAGCTTCATCAACTTTAAAAGCTTTTTTGCAATTTGGGCAGATTATTTCATTCATATTGTTCTATTATTTCTGGATTTTTTACAGTTTCTAAAATTGTTATTCTAAGCGTTAAAGTACCAATAAAATTATTTTATTCCATCAATTGCAATCTGACTCTATAACTGTTTGCTCGTTACGGTGGTGTTATACAGCGTAGCCTTGTTTTGCGCCTGCGGCAAGCTATTCTTTATGAGCCATTGTTGTTACCTGTTGTTATATATCTTTCAGCAACTTCTTTATTTTAATTTTTCTCTGTTTTTCTTGGTTTCGTTTTTTTCTAAAACTTATTAGCCCAACTAAGGAGAAAATAGTGAAAAAGACTAAGAGAATAATTTGATTTATATGATCATAGTCTCCGTCAGATTTACTCATGAAATCAAAAAAATAATCTAAAATCATTAGAGATGTCATTGCTCCACCGAAAATAGCCATTATCAAAAAATGTTTGGAGTTATAGCTTCCAAATGAATTTCCAATAAGTCCTTTTTCATTTCGTTCTTCTTCAATCAACTTTTCAAGCTGCCATTTCTTTTGATGTCTTTCTACATTCTTGAAATTGAATTTTCGAGCAGTGAGTTCTTTCTCTGCAAAATATTTCGCATCCTTATTCAATTTCTGCCTGCCGACAAATATCTCATAGAGTTCTTTGTCGGATTTATTTTTGAATATTTTTTCCCAATTATAACTCATTGTCTTTTTATAATTACAGGTAACGTTAAGAATATGCGGAGTTTGGGTTTTCGAAGCTCCAACATATCAGACCGTTACTGTTTTGAGTAAATGTATTGAAGTTAAATTTACCTACAAACCCCAACTTACGTATATTTATTGTTGGCCACAGTTATTTATTGTCAATCAGTGTTTTAATTTATCCGACTCGGTTCTATCTTTAAAGTTCACTATAAACCTGTCTGAATTATTCGTAGTTATAATCAGTTACAGCATCTTATTTGAACTAATCAGTAATCGGGTTTTACCAAATTTGTCAAGTTTGATGAATCCTTTTTTGATTGCTCCAGAGCTAAAGCCATTTGTCCGTGTTTTAATGTGAGGTATCATATCCGAAAGCTCAATATTTTCCATTATGGATTAAACTCCAAGGGCTATCGCGCTGTAAATTGAAACCAATTGAGACGGAAAGGTTCATCAGCTCCACGATATACCAAATAAAGATCATTCACCCCATAAATTTCTGAAACTGAACAACGTATTGTTTTCCATTTATCCCAACTACCAGTCCCTTTAACCTTGCATGTGCCAATCAACTTACCGGTTTCTGAACCAAGACGAATTTCAATCGCTCCACCTTTACCTTCAGCCGCCACTCTAATTTGAATTTTTTTTGCTCCTGAGCCAAAATCGACTCCGGAAAGTTGAGTCCAATCGCCATCGCTTATTTCTGTTACCATGCATCCACCTTCGCTGCACGGCGTTACTTCAATTCCGTTTTGGTGATCCATAGTCTCGGACTCAACCTTTTCAAACGGATTCAATGATTTAATCTGAGGAACACTCTCGCGTGTCACAACAACCTTTTTCATCGTGCCATCTTCATTATACTCTAATAAATCAACACAAACATTTCGTTTATATGCTTTATTCGATATTCGACGATCGTGATAAAACATGTACCATTGATCATTAAATAGAATGATTGACTCGTGGCTATTATTTCTAAGGTTTATATTTTCACCATCAAGTGATGGGCTTGGCAATACCACCCCCTGAAGCTCAGAATTAGTGAACAATGGATTATCAGCTATGATGTAGTAAATATGTTGTCCAGGTAATCCTGGGTACGACAAATAATACTTGCTGTCTTTCTTGTGTACAAAAGGTCCTTCAAAGGAATGTGGTGAATCGATGGTTATAGCTGTTCCATCTACCGAAATCATATCCTCATTCAGTTTAATTACACGAAAGTTTTTTCCGTGCGGGCTGGTTTTATTCCTTCCGCCACCAAAGTAGAGATAAGCTTGTCCATCATCATCAATATAGGCGCATGGATCAAATAACCAACTCACATCACAATTTGGCATTGTTTTATCAACTAGGGGCTTTCCTAGCGGATCAACAAAAGGTCCCTCTGGCTTATCTGACACAGCGACACCGATGGAATTACCTGCATTCGGGTAATAGAGATAAAACTTATCGTTGCGGAATACAACTGAAGGGGCATAGGCATTATCAGCCCACTTAGAATCCTCTTTTACCCTAAAAACAATGCCGTGATCCGTCCAATTCACCATGTCATCGGAAGAGATTAAGGTATAATTCAGCAATCCATCGTAGGAATCTACATTATCTTCATCACTCGAGCAGTATACATACACACGACCTTCATGCACCATAGCATTAGGATCTGCACAAAACCGCTGCGTTATTATCGGATTATCTGCTTTCACTATTTCCTGAGTCATTATTAGTAAGCCAATTATTGCAATTGTTACTCTAATCATTTTTTTCATATTTTTTAATAAATTAATAATAATGGTTTTGTTACCTACAATTCTATCTAGTTCAAATGAATAGGACTAGTATTAGTCCCAATAGTCCAATTATTATCAAAAAAGTTATTCTTGTTTTTATATGCATTGTAGTTTTGTTCAATTCTGACTAACGTAAATATTAGTCTCAAATTATCAACTGTTTAAGTTTTCACAAATAAATTCAATTTTTTGCTCCATAGTTGTCGTTTCTTTCCAAGGCATAGCAATTTGTTTTTATCACAAATTACGACCTAAAAAGTGTAAACCATGTGCCTTTAACTTTGTAAACGATGTCCCTTTACCATACCTAATTGCCCCTAACGGTCTTGCTAAGTTGCGTGGGCGATTAAAACAGATGTCTTGTCAAACCGCACGAAAGCAAGCCGCATAAATTTGTTTATATTTTTAAGCAAACCAAATCTGGGTGGCTTGCTGGTGTTTCTTAATTGCACTAATCTTTCAAATTGAGCATCACCGCCAATGAAATTTAGCTTTTGTTAGCTGCTGCCATTTCTATATTTTTTCTAATTCTAATACAAATTTCGTTTTTGGCAAATAACTGATCCTTATTGAATCATCTTTTTCAATCCCATGATAAATTTTATCACGATATACGAAAATCCATTTTGATTTAAAGTCTGGATTGGTAAACGATAGGCTTATGTCAGATTTATCTTGTCTGATATTTTTAATTCTTGTTTCCATAACTATCTTTTTCCTATTATTATAGTCCGTATTCTTCCTTGTCATAAAAATAAACATTGGAAGTCCAATTAACACTAAGAATATCAGAGCACATAAAGCAATCGAATTCAAATATGTCATTGAGTCTATTAAGTATTCGCCATTTCTGCCAGGAATAACTGGAATAATTAGAGTCGCTGCAATAAACAGAAGTGTAAGGATTAATATCCTTTTTTTGTCCTTTCTTCTGATTGCGCGAATCATAAGTTCATCTTTGCTATCGAAGTACTTCTCATTAAGAGTTTCTCTGAAATTCATTCTTCTAATTTTTTCAATTTACAATGCTTTTTTTCTCAAGCGTAGATTTTGGTTGCAGCTAACGGTATGGCGATATGTTTCGTCACTTGTTTTGAAATATATCCGCCTGTTATCATCTGTTGGGCTGTGAATACCACTTAGGATAAATTATTTCAGCCCATTTAAAAATAATTTGTCCTATTTAAAATTTCATTCCCTTTTGCATTGTCTATACACCCGTGTATGGATCTGTTCAATGAGGGAAGAAGAGATTGCAACACTCCAGGATTTTTACCATACTTGACTTTTATAAAAAAGTCTCGTAACTTCTCAAAGTCAAAAACGTTTTTACGTTCTGAATGTGTAACACTCACACGCTTCAAGCGTTGACTTTGATGAACTCGTTCTCAAGAATCCTTCCTTATCCCAATCCCTGAAATTTTATCTCAAACGCTCAAATTCACAGCACAATTGATGATTTAACTAGTTTATAACAACAATATTGTTGTTATTTCTTATGTGTCAACATTATAGTTGTTGTTATCCCTCCCATACGGTATGCTAACAACAATTATAAAATATATTTAACAATACCAAAGCTAGTTAAATTCGCATAAGTATAAGGATGTCAAACTTGCCAAGTTTCTAATTGTGATACAATACACACTAATTTTGGTTTTAGGCTTCCTGTTCGCTGTGGAATTTCATTTGTTCGCTCGGGAAGTGCAACTGTTCGCACAATAGGTCGTCTGCTACATCATAAAGTGCTTCTGCTACAAGCAAAATGTATTTCTGTTACAGGAGGTTTGTTCTTCTGTTACATGGGTAAAGGCTTCTGCTACAAGCAAAGAGTCTTCTGCTACAGGTCAAATGTGTTTCTGCTACAAGGGGTTTGTTCTTCTGCTACATGGGTAAAGGCTTCTGCTACGTGCAGAAGAGTATATGTGTTGTAGCAGATGAGGTAAATAGCCGAGCAGAAGAATGCAAATGGCGTGCAGCTATACAATAACTTGTAAGAGAATGCATTCATTTATGAGCAGAACATAAAAAAAGGGAAACATTTCTGTTTCCCCTTTAGCTGCTTCATTTTTTATGTTTTGCTTACCTCTTTGGTTGTTTTAGGATAGATAGAGGAATCCTTTCCTTAAGTAATTCAGGTATAAATAGAATTGAGAAAATTTGATTGTTTTTTTATTGGTAGGAAGTAGTTTGAATTTGAGTAGTTATGATATGTATTAGGAGAGGAGGAAAAGAAAAGAATTCTTCTTATTGTTTAGTACTCTTGTTTTTATCTTAATTAGAGTGATGTTTTAGCTGTTTGCAGAATTTTAAGTAAAACTTGTTTTATGCTTACTTTCCTATTCTTCAATTGCTAGGCTAGGGAAGTGGAGTTGCGAATGATATTTTGCAATATCGCCATGCTTTACTATTTTTACGGACCCTCTATGAAAAACCAAGAACAAAATATCATTGAAAAATTACGATTTGGAGATGAATCAGGCTTGCGAGAAATGTTTGATTTGTACTACTCTCCATTGTGCATTTTTGCCTTAAAATATATTGATGCTTTCGATAAATCGGAGGATTTGGTGCAAGAGGTTTTTATTAATTTCTGGGAAAAGAATCGGGTCGCGCAGTTAAATGGATCGCTAAAATCTTACCTTTTTACGGCAGTAAAAAACAATGCACTGGCCTATATTCGTAAGAATAATAAATATTTACTGGAAGAGTTGAATGATGATATTGATCTGTTTGTTGAAGAATCCATTGATTCTGAAATGTTGGAGGATAAAAAGAAACAACTCTACAAAGAATTAGATAATTTATCAGAAAACAATAGAAAGGTTTTTGAAGCTATCGTTTTTGAAAATTTGAAATATAAAGAAGTAGCAGAGATTCATGGTGTTTCGGTGAATACTGTAAAAACACAATTTTCCAGATCTTTAAAACAGCTTAGAGCTTCATTTACGATTATTATTCTACTCTTACTTCATTCATAGGTGAAATAAGATCGATTTTGTTGATGTAAATATTTCCTAGGAATTTGATTTTAGAAAATCAAATTTCTTCTTGTTTATGGCTATTCCTGCCCAAAATGATTGAGTGGATAAAAAAATAACATTTTTTTTAGTTTATCTGTCACCCATTTTAAGGTTCTTGAATCTTGATATTGATAATCACACACACTTATGAACTATTAAAACCAATTGGTATTAAAAAAATGCAAGAAAAAGAAGAACATATTATTCAATTAGCAATCGATTATTCGAAGGGGGAATTGTCGGTACAAGCTAAATTGGAATTAGAGGAGCTTTTGGCAGAAAGCAAGGAGAATAGAAGCATTTTCGATTCTTATTGTGAGAAATACCATAAGGCTCGGTCGGTTGCTTTTCTAAGTCAGCTGGATGAGGAAAAGGCGTGGGGAAGAATAAGGGGATCAATTAAAAAGCCAGAAAAGAAATCACGAAAATTACATTTGTGGATTCCATATGCTGCAGCAATAGCAATTCTGATTAGTGTTAGCACTTTCTTTTTAACACAGCATCAGGAAAAAATTCTTTCTTCGAAAGAATACAATTTTAGTGAACTAGCACAAGTAGGAAGTCGAAAAGCTTTTCTAACTCTTGCAAATGGTTCGAAAGTAACGCTTCATGAGGAGATAGAGCAACAAATTGCTGAAGCTGATGGAACAAAAATCACAAAGGATTCGGCAAATAACATAACCTATTTGGCTAATGCGGATACAAAGCAAGAATTACTGTACAATACCATTAATGTTCCGCGAGGGGGAGAGTATTCCTTAACCTTATCGGATGGAACAAAGGTTTGGTTAAATTCCGATACTGAATTGCGTTATCCGGTGAAGTTCTCTAAAGATAAAAGAGATGTATATCTAGTAGGTGAGGCATATTTGGAAGTTGCTCATAATAAAGAAGCTCCTTTCACAGTTCACACGCACGATTCGGAAGTTGTTGTGTTGGGAACGAAATTTAATATTTCTTCTTATGAGGATCAGGAATTTATTGCAACAACCTTGGTTGAAGGAAGTGTGCAAATTAATAACCTGACCAGCACTGAGATCCTTGAACCAGGAGATCAGTCAATGATCGTTCGAGGTTCTGCGCAAATTAATGTTGCAAAGGTAGATACAGGTTTGTATACCTCTTGGGTGAATGGAGTTTTCGAATTTGAAAATATGGAGTTGGAATACATTATGGCTCAATTGGGCAGATGGTACGATGTAAAATTCTTCTTTAAAGAGGAACAGCAAAAACACATCCGTTTTACCGGAGCCATTAAGCGTGATAAACCGTTTGAGTTTATGTTAGAAATGATAGAACAAGTTGAACAAGTAAAATTTTCAGTGAAAGATGAACATATAATAGTGGGTCGATAAGAATCGATCAAAATATATAAATAAAAAAAACAGGAAATATTGGCCTATTTCCTGTTTTAAGTCTAATCATTCTCATTGCATAAGCAATGAGTAAAACGTAACCCTAAAAATATGAAAAAAAATCGAGAATGGCGGTGTTTTTCACCGACCATTAGGAAATTCATGCTTCTAATGAAACTAACCCTATTTTTATTTTTTGCTTTTACCTTTCAGCTTTCAGCTGAAGTAAGTCTTGGACAGGCTGTTAGCTTGAGCTCTGGAGAGATTTCAGTCCGAGATGTATTTAAAAATTTAAAACAGCAAACCGGTACCTATTTTATGTATCAGGAAGATGCTGTTAGCCACCAACTCTCGGTTGATTTAAATTTCGACGAAGCTACTTTGGAAGAAGTTTTGGATCAGGTTTGTGCTCAAACAGATCTTCAGTATGATATTGTTGAAGATTACGTTTTAATTACAAAAGGAACTCCTGTAATTGTTGCCCCAACAGTTCAGGAAGAACGAAAAATTACCGGTGTTGTTGTCGATGATAAAGGAATTGCCTTACCAGGTGTATCTGTTATTGTAAAAGGTACAACCATGGGAGTAACAACCGACTTCGATGGTAAATATGTAATCGTTGTTCCAGACGAGTATCAAATTCTTTTGTATTCTTTTGTGGGTACATCTCCAAAGGAACACAAATTGGCAAAAGGAGAGTTAGTTGTAAACGTAACTCTTGAAAATCAGTCAGAACAATTGGGAGAGGTAGTTGTAACAACGGGATATCAAAGAATTGATCGTAAGTTATTTGCTGGTTCTGCAACAAAGTTAGATGCAAAGGAAACAAAGATTGAAGGTATTGTGGATGTGAGTAGAATGATTGAAGGTCGTTCGGCTGGTGTTCAGGTGCAAAATGTATCTGGTACTTTTGGTGCGGCACCAAAAATTCGTGTTCGTGGTGCTTCTTCAATTTACGGAGATCAGAAACCTTTGTGGGTTGTTGATGGTGTTGTTTTGGAAGATCTTGTGAATGTTTCTGCTGATGAATTGTCTTCAGGAGATGCTGAAACGTTGATTAGTTCTTCGGTAGCTGGTATCAACTCTGATGATATTGAAAGTTTTCAGATTTTGAAGGATGCTGCTGCAACTGCACTATACGGAGCTAAAGCGATGAATGGTGTAATTGTGATTACCACTAAAAAAGGTACAAAAGGCAAAACAAGAATTAGCTATACTTCTAATTATACAGTTAAAATGAAGCCTGAGTATTCGGATTACAACATCATGAATTCAAAGGACCAGATGTCTGTATATTCTCAAATGGAAGACAAAGGATGGTTAAATCATGCTGCAATTGCGAAAAGAAAAGATGGTGGCGTTTACTTAAAAATGTACGATCTGATCAATCAATATGATCCTGCAACAGGATTTGGTCTAGAAAATACGCCTGAAGCTCGTGCACGCTTTCTTCAAAAGTATGAAATGGCAAATACCGACTGGTTCGACATTCTATTTAAAAACTCAATTGCTCAGGAACACTCAGTAAGTTTATCAAGTGGAACAGATCGTTCTCAAACTTATGTTTCTACAAGTTTTTACAACGACGAAGGCTGGTCAGTTTCATCAAAAGTGAAGCGTTATACTGCTAACTTTAAAAATACAATTCAAATCAACGACAAGTTAAAAGTTGGTTTTAGTTCTGTAGGTTCTATTCGAGAGCAAGATGCTCCAGGAACAACCAAACGTGTTGATAATGTATTTGAAGGTACTTATTCTCGTTCTTTTGATATCAATCCATTTTCTTATGCTTTGAATACATCTAGAACGATGAGAGCTTACGATGACAATGGAAATTATGAATTCTACAAGAGAGATTTTGCTCCTTTCAATATCTTACACGAGTTAGAGAATAACAAAATCAAACTGAATATTTTAGATTTAAATCTTCAAGCTGATTTAGAGTACAAGTTCAATCCACATTTGACTTATAATTTTATTGGTTCATTACGATATGTGAAGTCGACCAGAGAGCATGAAATTACTGAACAAAGTAATTATGCAATGGCTCACAGAATGGCTCCGAATTCAACGGTTCGTAAAGCAAATCAATTGTTGTATTTAGATCCTGAAAATCCAAATGGAGAGAGAGTATCTGTACTTCCTGAAGGTGGATTTTACAACAGATATGAGAACTTCTTGAAGAGTACTTATATCAGAAACGTCTTGACTTATAACAATACGATTAAGGAAACTCACCTTGTTAATGCTTTGTTCGGACAGGAAATTAAATCTTCCGATCGTCAAGGGTATTTTAACAATGGACCTGGATACCAATATGGTTCTGGTGGTGTGCCTTTTATCGATTACAGATATTACAAGCAAGCACTAGAAGGAAATCAGGATGTTTACAGTATGGGATGGACCTATGATCGTTACCTGGCTTTCTTTACCAACTTGGCTTATTCTTACAAAGGAAAGTACACGATTAACGGTACTGCTCGTGTTGATGGATCAAACCAATTGGGACAAGATCGTAGTTCTAGATGGTTACCAACTTGGAACCTTTCAGCTTCTTGGAATGTAACAGAAGAAGATTGGATGCAAGATCAAACGCTAATTTCAATGTTAAAATTTCGTGGAACTTATGGTTTGACCGCTTCTATGGGAATGGCAACCAATTCGACTGCAATTTTAAGAAATCAAGTTACCAACAGACCTTATCTATCAGAAAAGGAAACGGGAATTGAGATTGAAAGTTTAGAAAATTCTGAATTAACCTGGGAAAAACAATACGAGACCAATATAGGTGTTGATTTGGGTTTACTTAAAAACAGAATTAGTATTATCTCGGATGTATACTATCGTCAAGGTTTCGATTTGATTGGTGTTTTGAAAACCAGTGGTATTGGAGGTGAAGGTTACAAATATGGTAACTATGCTGATATGACATCGAAGGGTATCGAATTGACATTGAATACGAAAAATATTGTAACGAACAATTTCTCTTGGACCTCGAATCTTACGTTTGCTTACAATGATAATGAAATTACAAACCTAAAGAGCAAGCCTAGAGTTTACGACTTGGTATTAGCTGAGGGTGGTGCAATTGAAGGTAGTGAGGTTCGTTCTTTGTATTCAATTCCATTTGCTGGATTAGATGAATATGGTGTTCCAACTTTTTATGGTGAAGATGGTGAAGTGACTCAGGAAATTAATCTTCAGTCGAATGTTACCGATTACTTAAAGTACGAAGGTCCTGTTGATCCTAAAATCACTGGTGGTTTTGATAATAAATTCAAATATAAAAATTGGGCTTTAAGTGTATTTGTTTCTTATGCTGCAGGTAATAAGATTCGTTTGAATCCTGTTTTTAAAGCGCAATACAACGATATGGATGCCATGTCGAATGAATTTAAGAACCGTTGGACCATGTTTGGAGATGAGAATGTAACGAACATACCAACCATCTTAAGTCAGAGACAAGAGTCAGACATGTACGATTACCCAATGAGTTATTACAACTATAGCTCTGCCAGAGTTGCAAACGGAGATTTTGTTCGTTTGAAATCATTGGCGTTAACCTACAATTTTCCGAAAGGAATGGTTAGTAAATTGGGTTTAAACAATGTTAGCTTAAAGGCACAAGCTACCAATCTATGGTTGATTTATTCAGACAAAGATTTGTATGGACAAGATCCAGAATTTTACAGTTCAGGAGGAGTTGCATTGCCTCAGCCAAAGCAATTTACAATGACATTGAAAGTTGGATTATAAAGGAAATGATCATGAAACGTCCATTGTAAAATCATCATGAAATTAGTTAAAAGATGATCGTTTTATATTGGAAAGTTCCATCTGATAATTAAATATCAAATTAGAACAGATGAAAATATTATATAAAGGTTTATTACTACTAGCAGTAGGATCGACATTGTTCTCTTGCGACGATTACCTGGATAAGGTGCCCGACAACAGAACAGAGATAAAAGAGAAAGAGCAAATTGCAAAAATTTTGGTTAACGCATATCCTAAAACAAGTTATGCTGCACTTTGCGAAACCATGTCCGATAATGTTGGAGATAAAGGAAGCGATGGTTTTCTGACTTCTGAAAATTCGGAAGCTTATAAATACGTTGAAAACTTCACAAAGGAGGATCAAAACAACCCAATTTTTTATTGGAACTATGCTTATACTGCAATTGCACATGCAAATCAGGCATTGTTGGAAATTGAAAAATTGGAGCAAGAAGGTGTTACTGGTCTAGATTCATACCGAGGCGAAGCTTTGGTATGTAGAGCTTATACTCACTTTATGTTGGTGAATATGTTTGCTCCAGATTACGATGCAGCAACGGCATCTACAGATTTAGGTATTCCTTATGTAGAGGAAGTAGAAACTGAATTGTTGAAAGATTACAAAAGACAAACAGTGGCTCAGGTTTATGAAAAGGTAGAAGCTGATTTGTTGGAAGGAATGAACTTGTTAGATGATACTCGTTATTCAGTGCCAAAATATCACTTTACAATTGCCTCGGCAAAAGCTTTTGCTTCCCGTTTGTATTTATGGATGGGTAGAGATGCTAGCGATTATTCCAAATCTTTAGATTATGCGAATGATGTGTTGGGTGCAAATCCAGCAGCAATGCTTCGTGATTACAAAGGATTTTATGCAAGCGCAAGTTACTACGATAAGGAAGCTCAGTACACGAAAGCGACTGAAACGCCAAACTTATTGCTAAGTGAGTGTATCGATAATTGGGGATACTACTACGCTTATTTGCGTTTTTCTTTAACCGGACTGTTATCTGGCGAAATATTCGAAATGGGAGCAACTGCAACTTGGGGGTTGAGCTATGCTCATACCATTCATGGAGGAACAGATTATGCTCACTTTCCGAAGTGGAGAGTACATGAAATTAAAGACAATCCATCGGATAATTCGTTTGTACCTTCTTTTATGATGCCACTGTTTACAACTGATGAGTTGATGTATAATCGCATTGAAGCCTTGTTGTATTTAGATGAAATTGATGCTGTTCTTGCTGATTTTAACATCTTAATAAATACTAGAGTGAAGTACTCTACAGAGTTGAGTAAATATGATATCAATCATTTTTATACAACTGGTGAAATGGTGTTTTTTCCACCTTGGGAATTACCAACCTACGAAACTCCTGAAGAAATTGCTGAGTTAAAAGGTTCTATGTTTCAATTTTATCTTGATTTGAAGCGTAAAGATTTTATCCACGAAGGAATGAGATGGTTTGATATTAGAAGATTCGATTTGGAAGTAACACACGAAACAGCAGATGGTGAAACTTTTACATTGGAAGCAAAAGATCTAAAGAAAACACTTCAGATTCCTGAAATAGCAGTTGCTAACGGTCTACAACCTAATAAAAGAAATTAATATGAAATTATATAAATATTTATTCCTGATAATGCTTGCTACCTCCTTTGTAGCTTGCGATAAGGAAGAGGATTTAGGTGAATCCAATATCATTATTGATGATACGAAAAATGAAATTGATCAATGGATTTACGATCACTTTACGAAACCTTATAATGTTGAAATAAAGTACGAATGGGACGATACAGAGCTTGAAAATAGTAAAGTGTTAACACCACCTTCTTTGGAAAAAATCATTCCTTTTTTAGAGGTGTTGTTAGAAGCTTGGGTAGAACCTTATGCCGAATTTGGGGGAGAAGATTTTGTTAAAAAAATGATCCCTAAACAAATCATTTTGGTAGGAAGTCAAAATATGAATACGAACGGAACCATGGTGCAGGGAACAGCCGAAGGGGGACGAAAAGTGGTTTTGTATCAAATCAACGAGTTTACTTATAGTAATTGGTCTTTTTTAAAGAGATTGATGCACATTATGCACCATGAGTTTGGACACATTCTTCATCAGGATGTCTTATACCCTGAAGAGTTTAAACAAGTTACTCCAGGCGGATATACAGCTGCATGGATGAATGTAAGTGAAGAAGATGCTTTGGATGAAGGTTTTATTTCTCCTTACTCGAAAAATATTATTGATGATGATTGGGTGGAGATTATTGCCTACATGCTAACCAATAGTAAGTTGGAGTACGATACGCACATTCAAAGAGGTAGTTATCAGGGACAAGCTATTCTTAGAGTAAAAGAAGAAATGGTGGTTAACTATTATCAAAATGTTTGGGATATTGACATGTATGCTCTTCAAGAAAGAATTCATGAAGTATTCGAAATGGTCCGATTGAGAGAGGACAACTAAATTCAATAAGTTTTATACAGGTTAATCCCGAATTAGTTCTTGTAAAACTAATCGGGCTTGCCTGATATTAATAGAATGTTCATTGAGAAATGAACTGTTTAATATGAAAAATTGAACCAAATGAAAAATATATATTTATTAATACTGGCAAGTTTTGTTTTGTTTACTTCCTGCGATAATGAAGTCGATGAATTGTTCGAACTTTCATCTCAGGAACGAATTAACGAGGCTACACAAGAATACAAGGATATTCTTACAGCACCAGAAAATGGATGGTTGATTGAAGTAATTCCAACCGACGAGGCTATGGGCGCATTTAATGCCTATGCGAAGTTTACCAAGGAAGGAATGAGTTATTTGAGCAATGATTTTAATGCTTATAGAATTGAGGCAGTAACCGATTCTTCCTTATACCGTGTGGGTTACACGCAAGGAATGACCATTACCTTCACCACATTTTCTCAAATGAATTATTTCTCGAATCCAAACAACAGTTGGGGCGCAGGAAAAGGTGGAGATATTGAGCTTTTAGTAAAAGAAATCTCCGACGATGAAATTGTTTGTGAGGGTAAGGTGAACAAAGGATCTTATATCTTCAGAAAAGCAGGTGTGTCAGATCATACTGCAGCTTTGCAGGAGATTATGAACATGGAAACAAAGATGATCAAACAAACTTATTTGAGTGATTACGCTTTTCCTTCTTTGATTCTTGAAGATGGTAAAAAAATTAGCTTTTCTTATAATGCTATCCGAAAATCAGTGCGAGTAAGTACTTTTTTACAAACAGCTGAAGGATTGTTAGAAGATGTAGTCTATCATAAGGTAAAATGGGACAATAAAGGATTTACATTATTGGATCCGATTACCGTAGATGGTAAGGATATTACCAGATTGGATTACAATGCTGATGAGGAGGTTTTTAAAACGCCAAGTGATCAAGTTCAAGCAGTTTTTCGAGTAGATCCATGGCCCCCAGTTCAAATTAAAGGAATGGCCGAGAAGTTTAATGAGATAGGTTGGGGTGATGTTATACGATACAGTAGAGGCCTGCAAACAAAGGTTAGTGATTTTGGCTTTTTATATCCTGATTTTAAAAAAATAGTGTATTGTAATCAGTATTATGGATGCGGATGGTTTTTTAATACGAGTAACTATTGGCCTTTCGCTATCATCAAAGATAAGAAGGCTACTGTACTCGATGAAGATGTAATTGCTTTTGAATACGATGGCTGTAACAACAGGTATTACACTCCTTTTAAGTTAGAAGATCGCCTAGCAACACCAGAAGGACAAGTGCTTAAGGATATTTTATTCTCTGAAAAAGGCTTTCGTTTGTTTACCTCTGATAATGAAAATATTTACCTTATTAGTATGGATGACCCAAGTGATTGGATGATTATAAATGTCTAATAAGAAGAATGGAAGAATGATTATCTGCTGGTTTTGTTTGATTCTACATTCAAAACCAGTAGTTCGTCTTCTATAAATTTGTTCAAATAAACTAAATGCTGAAGTCTAGCGTATTTTTAAGAATAATAATAAGGTAAATTAGCTGTGTTAATATGAAAACGAAAACAAAAACAATTTTAGCTCTTATTCCAATGTTTATAAGTGTTGTGTGGGTAGCTACTGTTTTTGTAATGCAAATACAACAGGAAATTTGGAACTGGAAGTTTTATGCATCCTTCCTAGCATTCTTAGGTTTTACTGCGCTATTCTTAACATTTCTATTTTGGGCTATTGGTAGAGGTAAAATTTAGGATAAATATCCTCAAGTTTTGGTCGATAGACTTTATTTGTTGTCTTTGAAAATATACATAGAGGCATTAAAATTCCAAGAATATGAAACTGAAAAACTTAGATAAGAATAAAGTTTTCTGGCTGATAAAGAAAACAATTGTAACGTTTATTTTAGTGTTGGTAATGGATTATTTTGTCTTTGATGTGAAGTTAGATGTACGTGCATATATCTCTGCTCTTTTATTTGGTGTAACCTTAACTGTATGGGAATTCTATTTCCCAGCTTATGGAAAGAGTAAAAACAAAGAATAAATAAAAATAGAGAAGGACTCGAATTTTGTGAGTCTATAAAATATTTTTTTTTCAGATAAAAGAAAGTGGTTAGTCTTTTATTACATTTAGTAGTAGTGAATTTGAGTGATTGCAGCTAGACTTGGTCTGGCTGCTTTTTTTATGCTGAAAAATTCCCTGTTTAGCTTAATTAAAACATCAATGCCAATTTAATGTGTAATGTTCACTAGGCTGAGCGACCTAGATATTTATACACCCTAATAAAAAGTAGTAGTAGACTATAAGGTTCTTTAAATCGACACTGATGTATTTAATAACTAAATGTGCTATGAATGTATTAAAATTATGTTGAAAGTTGAGTTGTCAAATGTGCCAAGTTTATTAAGTTCACAATTTAAGCCTGTTTAATCTCTTTTTAGTTCGTTTTAGGCATGAAAGTTATGAAAGGCCTATTGCTTTTAATGTTTTGGAATGAAATGACTCATTAACGACCATGGAACCTTAGCTTTTTTCACAAAGCGTTCCTTAATCATTAGATCATTTTTGATTGATCCTCTTTAGGGATTTGCATGTCTTAATTTAACAAGAATAAACAGAAGTAATAGAGTTATACTTGGTTTGATTGATTAGTGTCACCATTAATTTTCTTCAAATGACATTCTGAAAACTGTTTAGGCGTTTGTCCATATTGATTTTTAAATAGGGAGATAAAATGAGAAACATCAGAGAATCCAACCATAAAGGTTACTTCGTTTACATTATGGTGTTGCTTAATTAATAATTCAGCTGCATGCTTTAAACGAATATCTCTAATATATTTACTAGGAGTTGTATTCAAGAGCGCCTTAAACTTCCTAAATAACTGACTTCTACTCATTCCTAGTTCTGAACTTAAGCCTTCAACCGATAAATCAAAATCAGAAATTTTTAATGTAATAAGCTCCGATACTTTATCAAGAAAAAGTTTATCTAATGGAGGAATATCACAGGTTTCATCAATTAGATCAATATTATTTGTTTCTGCATTGTTATATTTTTCCTTAATATTTTCGCGCAATTGAAGAATGTTTTCAACTTGAATTTTTAGCAAATCGATATTAAATGGTTTCTCTATATAGGCATCGGCATGGTGGCGGAAACCTTCTATTTTTTGATCATCAGATGTTCTTGCAGTTAAAAGAATAACAGGAATATGAGAGGTGATAAAATCAGTTTTTATCGAATTGCATAATTCCAAACCATTCATTTTAGGCATCATAATGTCCGATAAAATAAGATCAGGCATCTGTTCTTTTGCTTTTTTCAAAGCCATTTCACCATTCGTACATTCAATAAGGGTATACTCTTCAAAATTTGATAGTAGATATTCTCTTAAATCATCATGGTCTTCAACAATCATGACAGTTTCTTTTTTGCTTACAAGTTCCGTTTGCGTTTCTTCAAACTGAATTGATTGAGGTATTGTTGGTTGATCTGTAAAATTAGAACCATTATAAGATATTGTCGTAATCTCTTCTGTTTTAAAGGATTTTTTATCGATAGGAATGGTAAAGGAAAAACAAGTTCCTCTATCAATTTCACTTTCTACATCAATATTTCCACGGTGCAGATTAACTAAGCTTTTTGTAAACGATAAACCGATTCCTGCTCCAGTTTGATGATGATCTACAAAATCGGTTGTGTAAAATCGATCAAATACTTTTCCTAATGAATCGGAAGGTATTCCAACTCCATCGTCTTTTACTTTAAGAATAGCTTTATCATTTTCTATTTGTACCGAAAGTTCAATATTGCCCCCTTCATTGGTGAATTTAATGGCGTTGGAAAGTAAGTTAAACAATACTTTCTCTAAAATGCTAAAATCGAACCAGCATTGAGCTGTATTTTGCTCAGATCCTGAGAATAGTAGGTTTATGTTTTTGTTTTGAGCTATGTCTTCAAAGCTATTGAATATTTCTTTTGATTCTTTAATGATATCTCCTTGAGCAACTTTAAGTCTGATTCTATTTTCTTCAATTCTTCTGAAATCCATTAACTGGTTAATGAGACGAAGTAATCGTTGAGCGTTTCTATTCATGCTCAATAAATTTGATTTAAGTTTCGGGTCCTTCGTTTCGTAATGCGTTAATTTTTCTAAAGGCGCTGTTATAAGGGTTAATGGTGTTCTTAATTCATGAGAGATATTTGTGAAAAATCTCAATCTATTTTTACCAGCTTCATCAATTCTTTGTTTTTCTAGAATCTCTGCTTTTAATTTGTTCTCGTGGTTTGTTCGGTAGGTGATAATAGCTGAAAATAAGCTAAGTAAAAGAATCAGAAGGACAAAATAGATGAAAATTGCTGTTTTGCTTTTCCAAAAAGGAGGCCAAACCTTAACACGAACAGAGGTGCCCTCGTTATTCCATAAACCATCATTATTTGAAGCGATCACCTTAAATGTATAATCGCCTGCAGGTAAATGTGTGTAAGTTGCAATTCTGTTGTGTTCTGCATTCTTCCAGTCGTTATCATACCCTTCCAATTTATAACGATATTTGTTATTCTCAGGAGAAGTGTAATTGATACCAATAAACTCAAAGGAAAAAGACGATTGTTCGTAGGTTAGCTCTAACTCGTTGGTTAAACTAATATGCTTTGTTAGTGGAGAACCTGGAGCTCCTATTTCTACAGGTTCGTTAAGAACCAACATTTCAGTTAATAGTACATTGGGAATATTGGGGTTGTCTTTGATCGAATCGGGATGAAAGATATTGAATCCATTGGTACCAGAGAATAGTAAATAACCATTGCTGGTCTTTAAAGAGACAAATTCCTCAAATACATTGGATTGAAGACCATCATGTTTATCGTAGTTTTTAAACGATTTTTTATTGGCATTTAATTTCGAAATTCCCCCTTTTGTACTCACCCATATATTATTAATGTCATCGACCAAAACAGCACAAATGTTGTCATTACTTAAGCCATCATTTTCGGTAAATACTTTGTTGGTTCCTTCTTTAGGATTGTGTTGTACTAAACCTTTATTTGTAGCAAACCAGATTGTTCCGTCAAGATCTTGAGTGATGTTATTTATACGCGTTTTTTTATCAAGTATTCGTTTCGAATCGGTTAGTTCGAATTGTTTAGCGATACCTTTAGTTTTGTTGTATTTGTATACACCATTCGACCATGTACCAATCAGGATGTCTTCACCAGTATCAAAAAAACATCTTGCATAAGTAACATTTTTTAAATGCGAATACTGCTTACTGATAGGGTTGTAGATATCTGTGTAGGAATTGTTTCCAATCCATATTTTACCATCGAAATCTTTATAGATGGAATAGATATTATTATTTGATATAGAATTTCTTGTTGAATTGGCTTTTGAAAATTGTGAGAAAATATTTTCTTTTTTGTGATAAGTGAAAATTCCACTACCAAAGGTGCCTACTAATAATTTTCCTGCTTCCAGTTCATTTATTGCGATTACAATATCGTTATCAATCCAATTTGCTTTTGATTTATCGGCTTTGTAATTCTTAAAAATTCTTTTTTTAGCATTGAATTTGCTAATTCCACCACCTTCTTTTGTGCCAATCCATAGTTCTCCATCCGAATCTTCAAACAGAGCTCTTACACTATTACTCATTAAGCCTGTTTTTGTATAATCAAAATGATAATGATCAAATAGTTTTCTGTTTTTATCAATGAAATTGAGACCGTTATTATAGCTGCCAATCCAAACGTTACCAAATTTGTCGGTGTACATTACGATTGGAGTTTTACTTTGTAATCCTTTGGGATTATAAAGGTCTGGTTGTAGAAAATCAGATTCGCCAGTACTTTGGTTAAGTACCATTACGCCTAAATCTTTTATACCGGCCAGGATAATGTCATTATTATAGGAAGTTATGGTCGCAATCCAATTGTATTCTGTCGATTCCATTTCTGGTTCGTAATACTTGGAAATACGATCATTTGCACAAATGTAAATCGAATTGCTTTGTTTGCTTCCGATCCATAATGTATTTTTAGAGTCAACATACAGACTTGTAATGTGTAAAGGATCTCCGTTTTTTAAAGTGTAATTTACCTTTTGGTATGAATCCGTTTCTGGGATATAATAATAAAGTCCTTTTTCGGAACCGAACCACAAACGTTGGTTTTTATCCTCACAAATGGCGGTCAAATTTTTAGGTACACTCTTATTTATTTTTGAGATGTTAATAAATTGATCCTTTTGGGGCATATATTTAAACAATCCATCGCTAAATCCCTCATTAAATCCTTCAACCCAAACATTACTTTGGCTATCGACACAAACAGATCCGCGAGCAAAAGGACTGTAGGTCGTGTTCGTATTTGTGAATGTGCCGTAATTTATAAATTTATAAGATGTTTTATCGAATTTAGAAATCCCAGATGATGTAACCAGCCATAAACAGTTTCTTGTCGGATCTTCAGCAATAGAGGAGATAAAATTATCGGCAAATGCACTACTGTCAGATGGCGTATTTTCAAAATGGTCAAATGAATACCCATTAAAACGACACAAACCATCAGCAGTTCCAATCCAAATAAAGCCATCCTGATCTTGAGTAATTGAGTTTACCCAGTTCGATATCAATCCATTTTCATAGTTGTAATGTTTAAATGGAATGGTGTTCTGTGCATGTATAGATAAGAACTGAAAAAATACAATGTTTAAAAATAGCAATAGCGTTTTTTTACTCATAGTGGTTTTATTACATCCTTGAAATGTGGTGTGATTGTAACCTGAAATACGTAACTAGTTTTCAGTATCCATTGTAAGTAATGATAATTGGATTGACCAAAAATAGTTAAATGCTTCAGTAAAAAAAATACACATCTACAAATGAGCACGGTTTAAGTGCTATTTTGGGTGAATATATAATGGATAAATAAAAAGAATATGGACAAGCTGATCAAAAAGTAATAAGTTCGACACAGAATTCGGTTTCTTACCTGTTTTTTTGAATTTAGATCCTTTTTACGATTTGTAAATTTAGTTATCTAGAAATGGATAAGTTTTATCAAACTGCAAATCAACTTAAATTTTTTGTCCAATAATTAATAAAGAATTCTCATTTCTTGACAAAAATTGAATTCGTTTCAAAATTTAAAAAACGATTTTAGGTACTTTAAATTGGTATTTGTTTTGGTTTAAAATTGAAATGCGAATTTAATTTATACGAAAACAATACAATTGATCATTATTTGCAAAATCCATAAAGTACAAAAGGTGAGCGCATTAGGGGTATTCTGCAACAAGAGTCCTATAATTTGAAACAGATTTCCTATATAATTTACACATCTATGAATAGTTTTATTGCATGAAATTATTGGTGAAGGAAAAGCTTAAGGCAATCAGTAAAAATAAATATACCATATATATATACATGGTGTTTATTGCTTTATATGTGTGCTTAATGATTTACTTATTTTTTTGATTGTTTAAATAAACTTGAATCCCATTTAGGGTGAAAAGTTTTTTTTTCTTACGACCAGAAAACGTTTTCGAAGTAGGTTTTTCTTTTCGAATTCCAAATAATTATAAAAAATAAAAAATCGTGAATACGAAGTGTTATGTTGATAAAAAGAAAACGAGAGATGAACCAAACATCTCTCGCCAAATAATATCTAAAAATAGATATTATCATAATTATAACTTATAATCTTGCAAATTTATGAAAAAAAAATCATTTTTAAGGTATCTTACCTTTGGAGTTGGTTTAAAATGTGCCAGTTTTCTGTTGGTATTGATTTTATTCAATCTAACAGCTAATGCGAATCCTTTTTTCGCCATTAGTACAAATGAGACTGTTGGGGCTAAAAACCAACAAGCCCGAAAAATTACCGGTAAAGTGCTTGATGAGAGTGGAATTTCTCTTCCAGGAGTATCTGTAATCGTTAAAGGAACCACAATGGGAACTATCACAACCATTGATGGTGATTTTGCAATCAATGTTTCAGAAGGTGCTACAACACTTTTACTGACTTTTGTTGGTATGGAGAATGTTGAAATTGATATTCAAAACCAAGACTTCTTTGAAGTGAAAATGAAAGCTAGCTCAATAGGTTTAGATGAATTAGTTGTTGTTGGTTATGGTGCACAGAAAAAAGCCACAATGTCTGGTTCAGTTGCACAGGTAAAAGGAGATGAGATGCTTAAAGGTAAAGGTACCTCTAGTGCAGCTCTTGCTATTCAAGGTGAAATTCCTGGAGTACAAATAACACGTACATCAGCTCGTCCGGGTAACGAGAATATTGACATTAAGATTCGCGGTGATATTTCTGTAAATAATATTTCCCCACTTATTTTATTGGATGGATTACAAATACCTGAATGGCAGTTGTCAACTATCAATCCAAATGATATTGAAACTTATTCCGTTATTAAAGATGGTGCAGCAGCAATTTTTGGTACAAAGGCAGCTGGTGGAGTTCTTTTAATTACAACGAAAAAAGGTAAGGCAGGAAAGATTAAAGTTGAATACAATGCTGACCTACAGTTTACTATTCCTTACGAATGGCCTATTACTAATTTGCAGGAATTAGGAGAGCTGTGGACTCAAGCAGGTTCTAACGATGCAATTACATTTACTGATGGTGATGGTAACGAAGCAGTTGCTGGAGGAACTTATAAGTTTTTTAGTAAAGATCAATGGGAAAAAATTGCAAATGGTGAAATTCCTACAGAACAGTTGTTTGGTGCTTTTGATTTTAAATATGCAGACACTGACTATTTTGACGAAGTTTATGGTGTAACTACATCGCAAAGACACAATATTTCGATATCGGGAGGTAGTGATAAGGCAACATTTAGAACTTCATTGGGTTATGCTAATGATCGTTCTACTATGGATGTGTCATATGATGGTGCAAAGAAGTATAACTTTCGTACTAACTTGAACTACAAGGTAAACGATATGGTAACTGCAGATTTGAATGTTTCATATGATAACAGACAAATTGATGTGCCAACGCAAGGAGTGGGTGAAACAGTAAATGACCCTTGGTTATGGCCTGTTTATAATCCTGATGGAGAATATTATCATCTTTGGGGTGCTAGAAACGTTGTTGGAAAGCTAAAAGAAGGTGGTCGTACTGAAACTGAACAAGAAATATTCAGATTAGGTGGAAAAATCACATTAAATCTAGGTAAATACGTTAAAGGGCTATCGTTAAATTATCAAGGGAATATGATGTCTCGTAGAAATGATAAAACAGCTCGTAAAACAACTACTACTGTTTACGATTGGACTAGTGAAAATGTGATTTCTGAGGCATTATCAGGTACATCTGTAGATATTGATTTAAGTAAGATATTCTTTCAAAATCATGTGTTTCAAGCGAATTACAAACGTTCTTTTGGTAATCATAACTTAGGTGTTATGGTCGGAATGACTGCTGAAGAAGAGACAGTTACAAAGTATGAAATGTATCGTAAGAATATGGCATCCGATGAGCTTGATGCTTTGAATACAGGTGATGCTACCACACAAACTAATGGGGGTTCAGCTTATGCAACAGGCTTGGTATCTTACTTAGGTAGAGTAAATTACGATTATAATGGAATTTATTTATTAGAAGTTTCTGGTCGTCGTGATGGTTCTTCTCGTTTACATGAGGATAAACGTTGGAAAAATTTCTTAGGTGCTTCAACTGGTGTTAGACTATCAGAAATGGACTTTTTAAAAGATGGACTTTTCCAAAATTTAAAAATTCGTGCTTCTTATGGTGAAACTGGTTCTACAACAGGAATTGGTGCTTACGATTACTTTTCAACCATTTCTACTGGAGAAACATACTTTGGTTCTTCACCAAGTATCAACAATACAGCTTGGATCAAATCAATGACGTCTACTGATCGTACTTGGGAGCGTGTAGCAAAAACCAATTTTGGTGTTGATTTCACAACATTAAATAGTCGCCTTAGTGGAACATTTGAATATTTCAAGCACCAAAATAAGGACATGTTAATTAGTATCACTTACCCACAAGTTCTAGGAGCAAGTGCACCAAAGACAAATAGTGGTGACTTTAATAATCACGGATGGGAAGTATCTTTAAAGTGGAGAGATAAAATTGGTGAATTGAAATATAAAGTTGGTGTATCTATGTGGGATAGTAAATCAGAAGTTACTCACATGGAAGGAGCTCAAACTATTAAACATGGTGTAAATACAACGATTGAAGGAAAGCCATTAAATGCGATTTATGCCTACAGAACTGATGGGATTTTTCAAAATGAGGCTGAAGTGTTAGCTTATTACAATGATTATGGATTTACAGATCCTTCTGATCAATTAGCTAAAAAATCGGGTACTGCACTTCCAGATTACCGCAGTAATAACCGTTTAAGTCCAGGATCATACAGAAAAGTTGATGAAAATAACGATGGAATAATCAATGATGATGATTTATATTATTTCGGCGATGCCAACCCTCATTATAATTTTGGAATTAATCTAAGTGCAGAGTGGAGAAATTTCGATTTCAGTGCATTCTTCCAAGGTGTAGGTCAGCAGTATATTGTACGTAGTGGTACATTAGCTTACCCTTTCCGTGCATGGTGGATGAACCAGAATAATACATGGGCTGGTGATACATGGACTCCTGAGAATACGGGAGCAGATTATCCAGCAATAACCAACAACGGCAAACGTAAAGGTTGGAATTATGGAACCACGAATGATAACAATGTAATTAACGCCTGGTACATGCGTGCTAAAGTGATTTCATTGGGATATACCGTGCCTAAAGAACTTATACAGAATATTGGGCTTGAAAGAGTTCGTGTATCTGTTACTGGTAATGACATTTTTACATTTAGTAATGTAAAAGATGGTTTAGATCCTGAAAATGGAAGTTCTGCTCACGGTGGTAATGTAGATCCATTTAATTCATCATTAATTTTTAGCATTCAGGCTACATTTTAATTCTTTCAACTAAAATGAATATAGAAATGAAAAATATATATAAACAAATCAATAAGTTTAGTCTGGCATTAGCTGCAACAGGACTAATCTTTGGTGGCTGCGATGATTATTTGGATCAAGAGCCTAAAGACCAGGTAACTGAGGCGATTTATTACGAAACACAAGAACAATTTACGAATGCTTCTAATTATTTTTATACCCGTTTTGGTTGGGAAGAGGGTGATGGAGCTACAGATCTTTCAGGTAACATAGGTGACACTGATTATGCTTCTGGAAAAACAATTATTCCTGTTTCAGATGACATATGGAAAAATAACTACGTTTATTTACGAGTAATAAATCAACTGATTGAAAAAGCTGCAGAATACAATGGCGAGCAGTCTGAAATTTCAGCATCTCTTGGTACGGCGTATTTCTTTAGAGCTTGGCATCACAATAAATTGTTGTTGCGTTTTGGTGGTGTACCTATTGTTACCCGTTCTTTGGATGTAAGTTCCGAGGAGGTTTATGCTCCACGTAATAGTCGTTATGAAGTAGTTAATCAGATGGTTTCAGATTTAGATATGGCAATTTCTCTTTTGCCAACTGCTACATCTTTAGCTGATAGTGAGGTAGGTAAAATAACTGTTGAAGCAGCTAAGTCTTTCAAGGCTCGTATCTTGTTGCATGCTGCAACTTGGGAAAAGTATGTTAGTACAACTGCAGATGGCGATGGATCATCAGTAGGGGCAGGGTCTGCTAAACCAGCGGGATATCCTTCAGTTGATGAAATGTTTACTGAGGCTAAGAAAATGGCAACAGAAGTTATGAATAGTGGAGCTTTTGAACTATGGGACAAACGTGCGGAGATTGAAGCTGCATACCCAGGTTGGGGAGATCATCACCTGTTTTACTTTTTCTGTTTAGAAGATGGAACTTCTAATCCAGCTGGTCTTACCAAAGCTGATAACAAGGAGTTTATTATCCAAACAGTTTATGACTATATTTTAAGACAAAATAGAAATAATACAACTCATGCTAAACCTTGGGGACCATCACGTAAGTTGATGGATATGTATTTGTGTTCAGATGGTTTACCAGTGCAACATTCGGGTGTGTTTAACGGATACGGAATGATGACTTCAGAATTTCAAAATCGTGACCTGCGATTAGTTGGCTTGGTAAAAGAACCACTTAAAGAATACTGGGGATACGGATCAGGTACTGCAGGCGGTGGAGCTCAGTATGACAAAGATTTCTCTGATTTTTCTTGGGATTTCCGTTATGTTCCAAATTTAGATAACGAATCAGCTACTCGTAATATGGGATATGAAGGGCGAAAATTAACCCACGAAAATTATTACCGTGAAACAAGGACTCAGTCTTATAACTTTCCATTACTTCGTTATGCTGAGGTGTTGTTAATATATGCTGAGGCTGCATGTGAATTAGGAGATGGAGTAATTTCAGATGGTGATTTGGACCTTTCTATCAATAAAATCAGAGAGCGTTCTGGTGTAGCAGATTTAACAAATGCATTAATTTCTCCTTTTAGTGATTTAACAATGCTTGGTGAAATTCGTCGTGAGCGTGCTATTGAGTTGTTTGGAGAGAATTTCCGTTACGACGATTTAAAGCGTTGGGGAATTGCCGAAGAGGAATTGAATAAAAATGTTTGCGTTACTTATGTAGCAGGAACAGAATTTGAAACAGCAATAGATCCGATGGATGCAACACTTAATATTTATAATGCTAGTGCATGGTCTTATGGTTTAACGACTACAGAAGAAGCAACTTCATCTTATGCAGGTATTGCTTCTACAAAAGCTGGTGCTTTAATTATTGATGCAAGTGGAAACAGAAGATTTCAGCGTATGAATTATGTTGATCCAATTCCTTCTGTTCAGATTGAATTAAATGAGAACTTGTTACAAAATCCAGGATATTAATGGACTTTTTTTTCAAGTTTAGATAGAAATTAAACTAGTTAATAGTTTGGTTTATTAGTAACAATATCATTACGGGCAATTTATTTCTTAGGATTTATTATTGTCCGTAATGTTTGTTCTTATGAGAATGTGTTTGTTGATTTATATGATCAATATCAATTGAAATAATAATTGAATATTATTTGGTGGTTGAATCATACAGCTCTAAAATCTAGAACACTGGGAATGAATTATCGTTGGTGTAAAGCCAAAAAATACCCAATAAATTTAAGGTAGAAATGAATTGGAAAATCTAATTTATTTAAGGGAAGACCTTGTTTTGTACAAGGTGAAAATCAATTTGCAATAATAGTAACGAGGTTATGTGTTTTGAATGTGAATTATTTCGAAGCAAGAAAGCCTTAGTTAGCATCAAATAAAGGAATTAATGAAGAGAATGAACAAACTGATAACAGCTTTTTTAATCTTAATTATAACTGTTTCATGTTCTAATGAGAAGAAAGCGATAGAAAAACTTGATACTGACAAGGTGTTGGAGTATTGTGTTGAGAAAGCACAGGAAACAATGAATGACTTAACTGATGTTGACAGTTTACCGAGGAATATATATCCTGGACAAAAAAAATGGAATAAAGTTGGTAATAAGGATTGGACTTGTGGATTTTGGCCAGGTGTACTTTGGTATGCTTATGAAGCCTCCAATGACTCTACGATATTAAAAAAAGCTAAAGATTTTACGAATCCCTTGCAAGCAGTTCTCGACGTTCCTGTTGATAACCACGATTTGGGTTTTATGTTGTATTGCAGTTTTGGAAATGGATATCGTCTTACTCAAGATCCTGAGTATCATGATTTTTTAATAGAAGCAGCGGATTCATTGGCAACATTGTATAACCCTAAGGTTGGAACGATATTATCTTGGCCTGTTATGCGAAAAAAAATGAACTGGCCTCACAATACGATCATCGACAACATGATCAATTTGGAACTTTTATTTTGGGCTTCAAAAAATGGTGGCGATAAATCTCTATATGATATGGCTGTAAAACATGCTGAAACTTGCATGACAACACTTATCAGACCTGATTTTAGCACTTACCATGTAGCTGTTTTCGATACAATTGATGGGCATTTTATCAAAGGTGTTACACATCAAGGTTATGCCGATGATTCTCAATGGGCACGTGGCCAAGGATGGGGAATTTATGGTTATACCATGTGTCACCGTGAAACTGGTAAGGTAGAATTTTTAGAAACAGCTAAGAAACTTGCTGATGTTTTTATTGATCGCTTATCTGAAGATGGTGTACCTTATTGGGATTTTAATGATCCTTCAATTCCGAATGCGCCAAAAGATGCCTCAGCAGCTGCTGTTGTTGCTTCTGGTATGTTGGAGCTTTCTACATTTATGAAAGACAAAGCAGATCAATTGAAATACAGAAATGCAGCCGTTTCTTTATTGACAAAACTTTCAACAGATATGTATTTAAGTAAGGATGTGAACCAGGCAATGTTATTGCATTCAACAGGACATCTACCTCATAATTCTGAAATTGATGCATCGATAATATATGCTGACTACTATTTTATAGAAGCATTGTTACGTTTGAAAAAAATAGAGGATAGCGAAAAATAAAATTTGTAAATGCACCTGTTTTAAGTAAGAGACTTAAAGCAGGTGCTTTAATAGTAAAGGAATTAAATTAAAAAAGAGTTAAAATGGGGCTGTTTAAATTGAATGTTAGGTTAATTAGAAAACTATTATTCTTATTAGTGATTTTGTTATCATGTTCAATTCAATCATATTCAATTGATTCTTGTCATGATAATGTAACTAAAGAATGCATATCCTTAGAAAGTAAAATTCTTTCTTTAAATGGGAATTCAGGAGAGACCGTGTCCTACTCTTTTGAATTGAAAAATAGTTATGATAGAACACAGATTATTCGCTTAAGTGTTAGAAAGGTACGAGAGTTAGCCTGTAAAACAGCTTTATCTGATACGCTAATTACACTTCAACCTCAAGCTAACTATAAGGGAACCCTTAAAGTAATTGTAAGTGATCGAATACCTGTTGGAGGACAAGAAAACATTACGATCCTTGTAAAAGATAGCCAAAATATTGAAGAGCATAGTTTGAAGTTTATAACTGTTCGATCAACACCTCACCCTTTTTTGTTGGTAACCAATGAAATCATAGAAGAATCAAAAGCAAAAATTGAAAAATATCCTTGGGCAAAGGAGAATTTAGCTAAAATGCTAAACACTTTGGATAAATTTCAGTTTCCAGAAAGAAAAATCATTACAAAACCAAGACCAACGAAGGTATGGTCAAGCTTGTCTTACATTGCTAGTGATGGCGAAAAGGCATTTCAATTGGCTTTGGCTTATAAGTTAACGAACAAGGTAAATTATCGAGAAAAGCTAATTGGGTTTATTAAGGAAGTTTGCGATAAAGAGGAAGGCTACCTTTCTATAGGAGCTGCAACTACA
The DNA here is from genome assembly GCF_029029525.1 of Labilibaculum sp. DW002. Classification (NCBI taxonomy): domain Bacteria; kingdom Pseudomonadati; phylum Bacteroidota; class Bacteroidia; order Marinilabiliales; family Marinifilaceae; genus Paralabilibaculum; species Paralabilibaculum antarcticum. Next base: position 500,628 of record NZ_JAKJSC010000002.1, read on the forward strand.
GGTGTGCAAGTTCATGAAGGAAATTTTTTCCTTTTTTTAGCTGCAGCTTGCGATATCGTTTACAACGAAGCTTCCTTGTCAGATGAAGACCGTGAAAACATTAAAAATACATTCCGTTTTTATCTGAAACAGAACAAAGGGCACATGAGTTCTTTGGGAATTATGAATCATCAAGCGAGTGCTAATGCTGGGGCTATTTTTGCAGCTCTTTTTTTGCAAGATATTGAAGAGGTAAATTACTTGATAGATGCTGATGGTGGTATGGCCGATCAAATATCGAAAGGCGTGATGGCTGATGGTTGGTGGTTCGAAGGAACTGTGAATTATTGTCATTTGGTTACACAAAGATATGTGTTAGTTGCACAGGCTTTTGAGAATTTTGGCTGGGATTTATATCACAGAAGATTTCCTGTTGAGTATAAAAGCAAGGATTTTGAGAATGCCAAAGAGGGATTTACTGGTATGAAGTTCGATAATTGGGGACCTACAGGCAAAAATACCAGAGGAGTAGAGGATTTGGTAGGTGCTTATATCCCCATGATGGATGAAAATGCCTGGGTTGTTTCCAGTAATGATTCCAAACTAACCAAGCCCGATATTTATTATGAATTAGCCTATAGACACTATCGTACAGATGAGTTGGCATGGGTGGTGAAAAATTCACAAAGAAATAGTTGGGTATCCTTGATGTATGGTTTGCCTAATCTACCTGAAGTAAAAGATCCAAGAACAAATTCAGATTTTGCCGCTAATGTTGGATTGGTAGCTTTAAGATCACAAGGAAAAGAACAAAAACCTGAAGAGCAAATACAAGCTTATTTTAAATTTGGTACCCATGGTGGTTGGCATGGACATTTCGATAGAACTGGGATGTTGGCCTTAGATCGTTATGGACATAAGTTCTTCGGAACAGAAATGGCTTGGTTTGGTTATGGTCATGCAGGATACAAAGAATGTGTTCAGACTTCAGCGACTCATAATATGGTCGTAGTTGATGAATTACAACAAGAGGCTGTTCCTTCTGAGCAAAAACTTTTTTACGCTGGCGAAATGATGCAAGTTAGTCTTACGGAAACCAATGCTCGTTGGCGAAAAATTCCAACCTTCAATATTGAAAAGTTTCCACCTTGGGATGATACTGATTTTGAAACAGAACCGATACTACAACGTCGACTTTCAATTGTTACAGATGATTATGTGCTAATTGCAGATTATGTGCGTGCATCAGAGAAACATACTTACGATTGGATGTTACACCCTATAGGATTGAAATCTGTAAAAGGTGCAATAAAAAAAGGAAAAGAATTAGCTGTTCTTAGTTCCTCAAACACTTCTCCCTACAAATATTTCAAAGCTGGCCAATGGTATAAAAAGAATAAAGGCACAGTGGTTCAGTTTGAGGACGAGAATGTCAATCTGGATGTTCATTTAATATGGCCAAAAAAGACTGCTATTTTAATCGCCAACTTTCCAAATGGAGGTAAGCAAAGCGGAATTAGGAATAACCCTAATCGCAGAACACTAGGAGTTCGAGGTGAAGCAAAGGAAATACTTTACTTAAATGTTTTGGAACCTTACAAGGGAGAAGCAATGATTACCAATATTGAATCGGTAGTTTCTAATGAAATAACGGTTTTCCTAAGAGATGGAAGAAAACAAAACATATCGATCGATCATTTGAAAGGAAAAGCGGAAGATGTTCAAGTTCAGATTGTTGAAGTTTTGAATAATGTTGATTTACGTAAGGAGTCAACAAATTAATAAGATAAAAAGAAATTAATGAGACTGTTGAATTGCCAATAGTCATATAAAGAATATTTGATCATAGATCTAAATTTTTACAGATGAAAAACAAACTAAACAGTTCAATTTCAAAACTAGCAAGCTTGTTGGTGTTGTTGGTAGTTTTTAATACTGCTCAAGCTCAAAAAGTTGAGCTAATTTATACAACATCATCGGATAGATGGGTTAAAGAAAAGAAAGCAGTTCAAACAAATAAAGATGTCAATGCAAAAGCTGATATCGTTGTTGATGCAAACAGTCCATTGCAGGTTGTTGATGGTATTGGAGGCGCCTTTAATGAGTTAGGTTGGACTGCAATGAATGTTTTGCCTAAAGAGGATGCTGCTAAGGTTTTTGATGCTCTTTTTGGTGAGGATGGTTGTAATTTTTCAATGGGAAGAGTGCCAATAGGTGCAAGTGATTATGCCTTGAGTTATTATTCAATGAATGATGTTCCCGAAGATTTTGAAATGCGCGATTTTAATATCGACCGTGATCGTTTCATCATGATACCATATATTAAAGAAGCCTTTAAACGTCGTCCAGATTTCAAATTATGGGCATCGCCATGGACACCGCCAGCATGGATGAAAGTAAACGAACATTACTCGTTGCGAGCAGGAGATATGGGAGGACGTGTAGGAGGAAATAAAATGGCAGCAGGTAAGGAGATTCGAACCAGTTCAACAGCGTTTAAAATGCAAAGACGCTATTTAGAAGCTTATGCTCTGTATTTTTCGAAATTTATTACGGCATATAAAGAAGCAGGAACTCCAGTTTTTATGATTCAACCACAAAATGAAATATTATATGCGCCAAATTGGCCTGCGTGCACTTGGTTGACAGAGGATATGTCTTATTTTATTGGAGACTTTCTAGGACCAAAATTTGAAAAAGATAGTTTGGATACTGAAATTTGGTTGGGTACCATTAACAGTCCAGATCCTCGCTATATACAGTATGCATTAGAACACAAAAATGCTAAAAAATACATCAAGGGCGTAGGTTTTCAGTGGAATGGAGAACGTTCGATTCCTACCATATCAAAAGAGTATCCAAATATTAAATTAATGCAAACCGAGAATAAATGTGGTGAGAAAGAAAACGATTGGTCGTCACTTGAAAGATCTTGGAAATCAATAGTGCATTATTTTAATAATGGAGCAGGATCTTATTTGTATTGGAATATGATTTTAGATGAAACTGGCAAAAGTGCTTGGGGATGGCCTCAGAACTCGATGGTTGTTATCGATAGTAAGTCAAAAGAAGTTAAGTATAACGATGAGTTTTATCTTTTTAAGCATCTTTCGCATTTTGTACAACCTGGTGATCATTTCTTAAAGTCAGAAGGAGAAAATCAGTTGGCATTTAAATTAAAGGATGGCCGAACATTACTATTGGTTTATAATCCTGAAAAAAATAGTAAAACAGTGAATATTAAGCTTGGCGAAACGCATCTAAAAGCAAAATTAGAAGCCGTGTCAATTAATACGATTTTGATCAACTAAAACCAAATTTTATAAAAGGTTCCGTTCCTAAATTAGGGAATGGAACCTTTGTTTAATGAAATTTTGAAATCAAGTGTTGGGAATTAGAAAGCCCGAATAATTTAAAATACTCTTATAAAATGAAAAATATATATTGTAAAGTATCGACTTTATTCTTGGTCATGATGTTAGTTTTCTCGGGAACTACTATTGCTCAGAAAACAATTGAAATTGATACAGACTCAAAAGGTGAAACATTTGAACATTTCTGGAGCAAATGTGTGGGAGCTGGAAGAGCTAATGAAGCATTAAGAGCTGGATGGTTAGAGCAACTTAAGCTAGTACAAGAAAATTGTGGTTTTGAGTATGTTCGCTTTCATGGTTTGTTTCATGACGATATGTTTCCTGTTTTCGAAAAAAATGGAAAGACAACTTACAATTGGCAATACATTGATGATGTATTTGACCGTTTATTGGATTTAAATGTAAAACCATTTGTTGAGTTGGCATTTTTGCCTAAAAGCATGGCAGCGGAAGATTCAAAAACGGTTTTTTGGTGGAAAGCTAATATTACACCAAATGAGGATTCTTTCGAAAAATGGCACGATTTAGTATCTGCCTTCACGCAGCATGCGGTTGATCGATATGGTATTGACGAAGTATTAACTTGGTATTTTGAAGTATGGAACGAGCCAAACCTGTATCAATTATTTTGGGATGGTACTAAATCACAGTATTTCGAAATGTATAAGCAATCAGCTTTAGCCGTAAAAGCCGTTGATCAGCGTCTTAGAATTGGTGGTCCAGCCACTAGTAACTTCGTGCCTGATGCGCGTTTTGACACTGAAACTTTAGACAATGATGCAGCGAAAGAAGTATTTACTGTTGATGATATTAACAAATTGGATTGGCATGGTGTTTGGATTGAGGATTTTCTGAAATATTGTGATAAAGAGAATTTACCTGTTGATTTTGTAAGTTGTCATCCTTATCCAACCGATTATGCTTTTAATCCTGAAACAGGAAAAGGAAGAGGCCTTACCCGTTTTATTCATGCTCCAAAATTGGATATGGAATGGTTAAAAGAAACGGTTGTGAAAAGTGCTTTCCCAAATGCTGAAATTCACTTAACAGAATGGAATACCAGTCCGAGTAGTAGAGATGCCATGCATGATTTCTTGCCTCCAGCAGCCTACATTGTAAAATCCAATCTAGATTGTCTTGGCTTAACGAATTCATTGGCTTTTTGGACATTTACTGATATTTTTGAAGAAAAAGGAGGAGCTTCTAGTATCTTTCATGGTGGTTTCGGAATGATAAATTACCAGGGTTTAGTTAAACCAAGCTATCATGCTTATCGCATGTTGCATCAGTTAGGAGATGAAGAATTATTTAAAAATGATTATCTGTTTGTAAGTCGTAAATCAGAAAATGGTAAAATAGTAGCCTTAGCCTATAACTATCCTAAAGAGTACTATGGTTCTGTACCTGCTGGAAATAACAAATTGGAAGAAGGAACATCAAGAGTGCTTGACTTCACACTTACAGGTTTGCAAGCGGGCAAAATGTTTAAAATCGAAATTTTAGATAAAGATCACGGTAATATTCATAATTCTTGGGAAGCATTGGGAAAACCAGAACCTCCAACACGCGAGCAAATAAAAGTGATGAAAAAAGCAGCGAATGCACTAAAAACAGAATTGGTTTCGGCTGATAAGGACGGTAACTTAAGCATCAAGCATGAAATTACACCTTGGAGTTTAGTGCTTATTGAGCAAATAAATTAAATGAATATGAAATTGAACGTGACCATGCATCATTACTTTAAAAGCTTTGTGTACCTAGTTGTTGTCTGTCTCTTTATGGGCTGTTCTGGTAAAACACAGAAAGATTTTGAAAGCCTAAATTCCTCAAAAGATTGGACTTTGAAACTTTCAGATTCTTGTACTGGAAATTGGCAGGACAACTGGTTTCTCGATGGCTTAATTGCCACGGTTGAGAACAGTGAAAAAGGAATGAACTTTACTGCAGGTCCTGAATTTAGGAATGATGCACACCACGCTGTTCTTTGGACGAAAGAATCATTTAAAGGAGATGTTAAGATCGAGTACAATTATACCCGAACTGATTCGCAAGTAATCAATGTCAATATTCTATACATTCAAGCGCAAGGAATTGGCAAAGGACCATACGATAAGGATATTTCAAAATGGAATCACCTAAGAGAGGTGCCAAAAATGAGTCTTTACTACAATTATATGAATCCGCTTCACATAAGTTATGCGGCCTTTCCTATGGTTAATGAAGATCCAGAAAATGACTATCTGCGTGTGAGAAAATACCCGGTAACTGATGCAATTACCTTTAAAGATATGGAGGTGGAGCCTTCTTATTATGATATCGGACTTTTCCTCCCTAATATAAGCTATAAAGTGACTGTTATAAAGACGGATTCGCAATTGCTTATGAATGTTAATGGAGATGGAAAGAATAAGTTGTACACTTTTGATGTATCAGATAAAGAGAAGTTAGTTGAAGGGCGTATTGGATTAAGACACATGTACACGCGTTCGGCTCGATATAGCGATTTTAAAGTGTCAACTAAATAGTTTAAAAAACAATATTTCTGCATAATACTGAGAAAGGAATCATGATAAAACGCTTAACACCATATTTAGGAATAGTTATTGCTTTGCTCTGCCTAAACTCAAAGATTAGCGCTCAGGAATGGGAAAATGATATTTACCCACGTATTGGAGAGGCACCTATTAACGGTGGATTTGCCATGGATAATTATTGGGTGTGGGGAAGTTCTGTGGTAAAAGGCAATGATGGTACATTTCATATGTTTGTAAGCCGCTGGCCAAAATCCTTACCTTTTCATCCTGGATGGATGCTTGCTTCAGAAATTGTACATGCAGTTGCTGAAAAAGCTGAAGGTCCTTATGAATTCGTAGAAGTTGCATTGGGAGCTCGCGGAGCCAAATATTGGGATGGGAGATCTGCGCATAATCCAAGAGTAGTAAAGTATAAAGATACCTATGTGATGTTTTATATGGGGTCGACTCATCCATTTGATGAGATTTCAGATTTAAGCCTGGATTCACCACAAACAATTGTGGCTCGTTCCAACAAAAGAATTGGCATTGCTACATCTAAAAGCTTAAATGGTCCATGGCAAAGGCGGGATAAATGTATTTTAGAAACCAAACCTGATACTTTTTATGAGTTCTTGACTTCTAATCCAGCACCATGGATTAATGAGGATGGTAGTGTAGACTTAATTTTTAAATCTAGAAAATACAATAAGAATTTTCCATTCCATAGTTCTATGAAGATAGGCTTAGCAAAGGCCGATCATTATGAAGGCCCTTATTCTGTAGCTGTGAGTGAACCTATTTTTGGAGTGGATAAAATCGGAGAAGTGGAAGATCCATTTTTATGGAAAGATAAAAATGGATATCACATGATAGCTAAGGACCAAAGAGGCCAAATAACTGGAAAAATGCACTCTGGAGTTCTGGCTCATTCTAAAGATGCTATCAACTGGAAGCTTGATAAAGATCCGTTGGCGTACACGCGTAATATAAAATGGTCAGGTGGTAGTGTTATTGAAATGGGACAGCTAGAACGTCCTTTTGTCCTAATTCAGAATGGAGTATTAACACACTTATTTTTTGCAACTATGGATGGCCCTGGAGGATTTTCGAATTCTACAAAATCTTGGAATATGGTGATTCCATTAAATAATGAAAAAACAAATAAAAATTTAAATATAATAAAATGAACAAGTTATTACAGATTATAGCCGTTTGTATGCTTTTATTCAACTTTGGATGTGAATCAAAAGTAAAGAAAGGAAGCAAAGATTCTGAAGAAAAATCAGTCGTGAGATTATCAGATGATGAACGTATGGAATGGTGGCGTGATGCCCGTTTTGGAATGTTTATTCATTGGGGAGCCTATGCTATTCCTGGTGGAGAGCGTAATGGTGAAGTTTGTAAAGGTGGAGCCGAATGGGTCATGGATAAATTAGACTATACCATTGAGGATTACGAAAAGGAAGTTACAGCTAAATTTAATCCAGTTAAGTTCGATGCTGATGCTTGGGTTAAAATGGCACAAGATGCTGGTATGAAATACATTGTATTAACATCGAAGCATCATGATGGATTCTGTCTTTGGGATTCTGAAATTACTGATTATGATGTGATGGAAGCTAGTCCATTTAAGCGCGATATCGTTAAAGAATTATCAGAAGCTTGTAAGAAAGCTGATATGAGATTTTGTTTGTATCACTCAATAGTCGATTGGCATCATCCACAAGCACAGGCGCCTTTATTCCCTAATTATAATGCGGGTCAAAAAGATCAAACTGTCGTTAATCCTGAATTTCCAAAATATTATGAGAATTATTTAAAACCAATGGTTGGTGAGTTGCTAACCAAGTATGATAATGTAGATGTTATTTGGTTTGATGGTGATTGGATTGCAGACTATACTACAGAAATGGGGAAAGATTTTTATTCTTATATCCGCAGTGTAAAGCCAAATGTCATTGTAAATAACCGTGTTGATAAAGGTCGTAACGGAATGGAAGGAATGGATAAGGAAGGCGAATTCGCTGGCGATTTCGGTACTCCTGAACAAGAAATTCCTGCAACAGGTATTGATTCTGATTGGGAAGCATGCATGACAATGAATGGATCATGGGGCTACAAACCATCGGATAAAAACTGGAAGAGTGATACTAAACTGATCCAAAACTTAGTAGACATTGTATCTAAAGGAGGTAACTTCTTATTAAATATTGGTCCTGATGCACAAGGTTTATTTCCTCAGGAGAGCATTGATCGTTTAAAGAGTATAGGAGAATGGACAAAAGCGAATAGTGAAGCCATTTATGGTGCTAAGGCTAGTCCTTTTGCACGTCCGGAGTGGGGAAGATATACCAGTAAGTCTGGTGTGGTTTATGCACATGTATTTGACTGGCCTAAAGATGGAAGATTAGTTTTAGATGCAAGCATCAAAATTAAAAGTGCAAGCTTATTAAGCACGCCAACATCTGAGTTGTTAGTGAACACTGATGATAATGGTGTTTCAATTCAAGTACCGGTTTCAGCACCAGATCGTTCCGCTAGTGTTATTAAGATTATTGTAGAATAGTTTCGTTTGATTTGGTAATGTGGTTAGCAAACGACAAGTGTTAGTAATAACACTTGTCGTTAATTTAATTCTCTGTTACCAAACTATTTTAAGCAATGCTTCTTTTTTTGCCTCATACATCAAACGTTTGTAAATTTTAATACAATGAGATTTAGCTTTTTTGTTCTTCTTTTTTTATTTGGAAATATTCTTCAGGCACAATTAAAAACCACAGTTGGAGCATCTGATTTTACTGATTGGTCAGGAATTACCAAAGTCAAAAATAACAATGCTTATTTCCAAAGTGGGGAAGTAATTTCTTTTTCTTATCCAAAGCTCAAACGGTCAGCCAAAGGATATAGAGATTATTATGCTAATGCTTTAGATTGGAGTGTATACGCAGGTTTATCCTTTCAAATCTATCAAAAAAATGAATCGGCGAATGATATTGAAATTTCATTTACAGTAGACGAAACCAGTACACGTATTTTACAGCACGTGAGTAAAGCGAAAATTCAAATTGTTGGAAAAGGATGGCAAGAGGTTTTTATTCCTTGGGAGATGTTTGATTTAGTGAAAGGACAAAGAGGAACGCTTCAAGGAGTTACTAAACTAGATATTCTTGCTAAGTCGGCAAATAACCAAACATTACAGATTAAAAATATAGCCTTAAGCAAAGGTCAGGTTTTATCAATGGAATCGAAGATTTTGGGTAAGTCGGCTAAGGCTGGAGAAACAGTAGAATATGAATTAGAGCTTGGTAATACCACAAACAAAAATCAAAAAATACAATTTATTTTCCCCCGAGTAGGATGGGAATCAATGCACTCAAGCATTGAACCTTCCTCTATAGAACTGGCTCCCAACCAGATTAAAAAATGCAAGGTTCTTGTTACTATTCCAGCATCATTACCGCAAGGAGTACGTGAAAAACAAGTGTTAAAAGCCATTGCAAATGGAAATGCAACAATTTCTATTGAATTTACAACAGCAGTTACAGTACCATCACCGTTTATGGTTCATACAAGCGAAGGATGGCAAGAAATAGAAGAGAAAATAGAGCATTATGACTGGGCCAAAGAAGAATTAGCAATCTACGAAGCAAAAGCTATCAATTGGAAAGTGCCTGAATATGCGACTAAAGAAGCATCTATTGATGCTTACCGAGGCAAGTATCTGTTTCATAATAATGAAGCTGGCAATGCGATGCAATGTGCCATTGCCTATAGACTAACTGGTAAAAAGGAGTATGCTCAAAAATGTGTTGATTTATTGCGCAAACTGTCTGATAAAGAAAATGGTTATCCAGCTACATTTAGAGTAAACCAAAACAACTTTGTAAAAGAAGGTGGTGTTTTTCAGGATTTGGCCAGAACCTATGATATGATTAAGGATTGTGGTCTGTTAAGCCAAAAGGATCATAAATTAATTGAAAATACTTTCCGTTTATATATCGAAACAACCATGTTGGGTAACGATAATGGAGGTGTTAATAATTGGGATTTAAGTGAACTTGCAGGGGCCTTTTATAGCGCATTGGTTATTCAGGATTGGAATCTTGTAGAATGGACCTTACATTCTCCATCTGGTATTTACCGTCAGTTTTCGCAAGGAGTTATGAGCGATGGTTGGTGGTATGAATGTGCAGTTGGCTACAACTTATGGTGTTCAACCATGTTCTCAGAAATAGCCATTGCATTGCGTCCTTGGGGAAACAATTTTGTTGATGAGCAAGTTGCAATTGGAACGACTCCATATTATTCCTTATTGCCTGAACGCATGACTCCAGGCTTGTATGGTATGGATTTTAATAAATGGGGAGCTATGCACAAGAGCAGTGTTGGTATTAAAGATATGTGGGATGCATTAATTCCCTTTCTGGATTACCGTGGAGTAATGTTTGCAGTAAACGATGCCAAGGAAGATTTAGTAATTGGAGAACCTTACGAATTAGCTTATTACCTGTATGGCGATCCTGAATATGCAGCTGTTATCAACCGAGGTGAGCAAAGAAATTTATTATACGGAGTACCCGAATTGCCTGAAGTGACATCAGATAAAGTGAAACATTCTTCCTTCGCCGATAACATGGGGATTGTTCAGTTACGATCGCAAACAAAAGACAGGGAGCAACGAGAGCAAATTCAGGCAGTATTGCATTACGGCACACATGGTGGTTATCACGGCCATTTCGATAGAACTAATTTCTTGAGCATGATGCGTTATGGACGAAGCTTTTATAATCCTGAAATGTATTGGTATGGATATAAATCTCACTTATATAAGTTCTTGGTGCAAACTTCTATCAACAAAAATATGGTGGTTGTCGATCAAAAAATGCAAGAGCCAAAAGAAAGTTTCAAGACCTTGTTTTATACAGGAAATATGATGCAGGCTGCGGCGGTTGAGACAAAAGCACGTTGGAGTAATCCACCATACGGAGGTATGATATATGGTGATAAAACACATCTGACATTTGCCGAAAAAGCATTTGAAGAGGGACGCTCTGTAGTTGTACCTGAGAATGCGCCAAAATATGGAACGTTGACCGATTTTTCTGAACCTGTTTTGCAGCGTAGGTTAATGATAATGATGGATGACTATGTGGTATTGGCAGATTATCTGCAAGCTAATGAAGAGCATACTTACGATTGGTTGTTCCAAATGAAAGGATTTAAAGAAATGCTTGCTGATAAATCGGAGTTGTTTAAACACGATAATCAAATGAGTTCAGATCCTTTAGGAAGTGCTCAATTTATAACGGATTGTAACTGGTATAAAACCGAAGGGACATCACGGGCTAAATTCGAAATGTGTTGGGGAGAAGGCTGTGATAATGCAGGAGGACGAATGCCACATAGTGAAGATGGTCCTTTAAAGATTGACGTAATCACTGCCTGGCCGCAACAGAACAATATCATGATTGGTACTGCTCCCGAAAGTTTTGGCGTGAACAAACAATTATGGTATACGGTTAAGGCTGATAATGAAACGATATTAAGTGACAGTTCTGGTGTTTGGATTCTAGGTAGTAAAAATATAGAATTGGATATTACAGATAAAAAAGAATTGATACTATCCACAAAAATTGACAAAAAAGCTAAGAATAATACCATTTTCTGGGGCAATGCAAAATTGATCTTAAAAGATGGTTCCGAAGTAATGATTTCATCACTTCCAGTTGAAAAGAAAAACATTCTAGATGCATCTGCTGGTCAAGATTACTATGGTGGAGTGATTAAAATTGGTGGAGAATCAATGCCAAATTCAACTCCCGCTATGCCGGAAAATTATAACGAAGCTGGTGAAATTAGGGTAGATCTATCGGGTATTGATGTGCTGACATTTAAAGCTAAAATTGGAGGGGATTTCCCATTGGGTGATGAATCAGCACGAAGAAAAACGATGGCTGTTCGAAGTTATGGAAAAGATACTCGCTATCTATCAGTTCTTGAACCTTATGAAAAGGTGTCGTCAATTAAATCAGTAAGTGCAATAAATGCCAATGAGTTGGTCGTTGAGCTTACCGATGGTAGAATTCAAGAAATCACCATTTTTGATCTGGATAGTGAAACGAATGAAATAAGAGTATCGGTGAAGGAGCTTGTGAATGGAGTAGTTATTCGAGAAGAGCAAACAAAGTAATCTCAGTGGGCTTCGGCTGAAGCCTTATCGTAAATGGATTGCCTCAGTTTTTTTGTTGAATATCGTCACGTGCTTAAATATTAGTTTGTTGAGGTTAAATTATTGCAAGAATTTTATAGACGTTGGAGCTAATGAATGTTCAAAATAGATATTTTTTTAGTGTAAATGAACATTTCATAATTCTACAGGATTGATCAACTTAGTAGCCCAAATGATATCTATGAAGACCATTTTATTTCAGTGTGTATTTTTAATTTGAATGGATTTGTGCCGATAAAAAGCAAAATGTGAGTTTTAAGGGGTAGGGATTTTAAAAAATGTAGAATTTAAAAATATGAAACCAAGTTGGAAGTTAACAAGTAATCTTTTTTGTCTGCTAGTAGCACTGGTAGTTTCTTTTGGATGCAAGCAAAATACAGAAATAGAGGTGAAATCGCCCAATGGAAAGAACATACTTACGTTTTATCCTTTAAGTGAAGCCCAAAATGGGATTACATTCTCAGTGCAAAATAATGGACGTAAAGTTATTTTACCATCTGTTCTTGAATTAAAATCGAATGATATTGATTTTAGTAGTCTTTTTGAAATAAAAAGTGTGGAGAATTCAGTAGTTGAAAATGAATGGATAAACGATTTCGGTGAACGAAAGCTTACTCCTGACAATTACGCGCAGGTAAAAATTCAGCTTGAAAGTGCAGCGGCTAGGGTCAACCTTATTTGTCGTGCCTACAACGAAGGAGTTGCATTTGCCTACGAGATTCCTGAACAAGGTGATTTGAAATCTATTCGCCTAGATGATGAGGTAATCAATTATCAATTTGCTGATGATCATGAAGTATGGTCGACACCAAAAAGAGAGCCTGGCGTACTTACCGCTCAGGGAGAATATCAAAAGATTCCTTTAAGTAATTTACAAGAAGGTTGCGAACGTCCTTTGGTTATAGAGATTGCTGATGATATAAAAATAGCCTTAGCTGAAGCTAAATTAGTGAATTATGCGCGTTTGAGTTACAGTTCAGGTAAAGACGGAAAGTTTAGTATTACTTCGAGCTTAGATGGAAAATTGCAAGAATTAAAGCAAGATACCATCACAGGAGCATTGGAAGGACAATGGACTCAGCACTCGAAAGTAACTATGGAGCTTCCATTTCAATCCCCGTGGCGTGTTGTAATGATGGCGGAAGATCATGGAAAATTATTAGAGCATAATTATCTGTTACAAAACTTGAACGATTCATGTGCCATTAAAGATGTATCATGGATCACGCCGGGAAAAGTTCTTAGAGAAGGTACTTTAACTACAAAAGGAGGTTTTGCAGCTATCGACTTTGTTGCTTCTCACAATATGCAATACGTTCATTTCGATGCTGGTTGGTATGGTAATGAAATGTACGATGGTTCTGATGCAACCACAATTACGCTTGATCCTAATCGATCGAAAGGACCATTTGATATAGAAGCTATATGTAAATATGCCAAAGCAAAAGGTGTGAAAGTAATGTTATATGTGAATCGCCGTGCATTGGAAAAGCAATTGGATGAGGTATTGCCATTATATAAAAAATGGGGTGTCGCAGGAATCAAATATGGTTTTGTTCGTGTCGGAGATCAGGATGCTACAGCTTGGTTGCATGAGGCAATTAAAAAGACTGCAGAATATGAAATGATAATGGATGTTCACGACGAGTATCGTCCAACGGGTTTCTCACGTACTTACCCTAATTTAATGACTCAGGAAGGGATAGCTGGCGATGAAACAACAGTTACAAATGCACACACATTAATTACCATGTTTACCAGAACCTTGGCAGGAGCATCAGACAATACAGTTTGTTATTACAATAAACGAGTTGAAAAAATGGGTTCTCACGCATCTCAATTGGCAAAAACGGTTTGCATTTTTAGTCCGCTTCAGTTTTTGTATTGGTACGATAGCGCCCCAATGGCTCCAATAAAAAAGGATGCACTTTGGGGAAATACTAAACACATTGGTAACGAACCAGAATTGGAATTCTTCAACAACGTTCCAACCGTTTGGGATGAAACAAAAGTGTTGCATGCCGAAATTGGAGAATTAGGTGTGATTGCTCGAAGAAAAGGGAACGACTGGTTTGTTGGTTGTATCAATGGAGAAGCTAGTAAAAATGTGAAAGTTAATTTTTCATTTTTGGAAGAAGGTACTAACTACTCTGCGAAAATTTACACCGATGATGAAACGGTTAAAACAAGAACTCGAGTTAAAATTCAAGAGAAACAAGTGAATGCTAAAGATTCAGTGAATTTGAAAGTGAAAGCAAACAATGGTTTTGCTATGCACATTCAACTAGTGAAATAGAAATTAATCGTTATTATGAAAGTAAGAGTTTTGAAGAGTTTTGTAATTTGTTTGATGCTTATATTGCCAGTTTGTGCAGTCGCACAAGAAAAGAAGAATAGTAATGCTGATATTACTAAAATCTATACGCATCCAAGAATTTATAACAATGATAATTCCAAAGAAGCATTTCTAAAATCGCTGGATCATACAGAATGGAAGAAGGATTTTGTTGAGCAAAAAAAGCAACATGTTGCCAAATACATTCAATTGTGCGAAAAGGATCCAGAATGGTTGGTTTCTCGCTTGCAGATGAACTGGAAAACGAAACACTCAAATGTATATTTAATGGGTGGTAACTTTTCTCATTCTGATGGAGAAGCTCCTGTTCCAACAGTTCGTTATTCTGGAACTCGCGATTGGGCTACAGATTACAAAAGACAAAAACTTGAGGACCTTGAACCTTATTTTGATGATGAGCGTGGCTACTTTTTGGAAAACAAGAATACCGGAAAAAAAGAGTGGGTTCATCCTTCAAAAATGGGCCATGCTATCGAAGGCATCAACAGGAATATTTTATCTATTGTAGAGGATGCAGCATTTTTATATTGGCTTACCGGTGATGAAAAATATGCAAAATTAGCGGAACCTGTTTTTCTTACTTATATGGATGGAATGCATTATCGCAATCCTCCTGTGGTCTTAGATAAATCAAATCAGCGATTTGTTTCTGGTTTAGCCACCTTCGAGGTGATTCATGAAAAGGCGGTGATGCACTTGTCGCTATCTTACGATTATTTGTACAAGTATTTCGTTCAAAAAAAGATTGATTTGAGTAATTCCACTTCCGTTTTTCAAAAATGGGGTGATCAAATCATAAAATATGGTATTCCGGATAACAATTGGAACCTATTTCAGGCACGATTCTTAACTTATATTGCTTTGGTTCTGGAAGATGATGAGAGTTATGAGAATGGAAAAGGGCAGCAATATTATTTAAAACACACCTTTGATGTGTCTACACCACGTCAAATTGCGATAAAAGATGCGCTAAAGGTTTACGATCAAAAAACGGGTATTTGGCCTGAATCACCATCCTATTCGATGCATGTAAATACTACTTTGCTCGAAATAATGGCACTCTTGGATAATGTTACGAACGCCAACGAATTGTCCAATTTTCCTATTATTGAAAAAGCTGCTCTGGCCTGTTTTCAATATTTATTTCCGAGTGGTAATAATGTGGGTTTTGGTGATTCTGGTCATGGTACAATTCCTTTTGAGAATTTTGAACTGCTGATTGCAAATTATAAAAAATACAAGAACAAGAAGAAAGAACAACTTATTACTTCACTGTTACAATCTAACATTGAAGATGGGTTATATCAACGAAAGGCAAATAGCTTGTTCCAACTTAACTTTTATGTTGATGACTTAAGTGCCGTTACTGATGAGGTAGAAACATCTGCTTTGATGACGCCTACTTTTTATGCCTCCAATGTAAGCATGTTTGTACAGCGTATGGGAAAAGGGGATAAGGCCATTATGGTTTCTACCGTTGGTTCGTATGGTAATCACGCCCATACCAATGGTATTTCAATGGAATTGTTTGCCAATAATTACGTGCACGCACCCGACATGGGCAGAGGCAGAAGTTATTGGAGCCCTGATTTTAAGGAATACTATGCAAAAATGCCAGCGCATAACACGGTTGTAGTAGATGGTAAATCAAACTATAGCAATATGCGTAGTTTCAATCCCTATAGCATGGATCATCACTATCCAAAATCGGGTGAGATAAATCCTGGGTTTAAAGAAGTGTCATTCTGTAAAGTTTCATTTGTAGAACCAGAAACAAATGCAGATCAGCAACGATTAACGGCTATAATTAATACGCCATCAGGTAAAGGATATGTGTTGGATTTGTTTAGATCAAAGACCAAGGAAGATACGCAGAAGCATGAGTATTTTTATCACAACCTGGGCCATTCGTTTCAGCTTTACAATCATGCAGATCAGCAATTGAAACTGAGAAAAACCAATGAGCTAACGTCAAAGGATGGCCAATTAAAAGCATACGATTATTTGACAGATAAGAAAGAGATAACACTCGATGGCGACTTAAAAGCCATGTTTAAAATTGAAGAAGACGGTAAACCTGATAATTTGATGAAAGTTTGGATTAAAGGGAATGAAAACCAGTCTATCTTTTCGGTTAAGAGTCCAAAGAGTAATGCCATATCAAAAGGGACTGGCACTGCACCTAAATCGTTGATTGGTGAAAAAATGCCAACCTTAATTTTGAGAAGAAATGAACAGGCTTGGACAAATCCATTTGTATTATTATTTAACCCATACTTTGAAAACGGAGATAACCCGATAAATGATGTGGATTTTAGTGAAATGCAAAAGAATTCTGCTTGTCAGAAAATAAAAGTTAGTCATTCCAATGGAATTACAAATGACCAGATAGTCGTATCAAAATCGGAGAATGATGTTGTCTCTAGTGAAGATTTCTACCAGAAAGGATTGTTCTCGATTGTAAGGGTGAACGAGGAAAAGGATATTCCTGATTTCTTATTTGCTTCAGGTATTTATCAACTAAAATACAATGAATGGGAAATTTTGGCGGTCAATACAGTTGCTACGATTTCAATCGAAAACACGACTGAAGGACTTATGGTGCAAAACGATAATCCGGTGGTCTTGAAAATTCCTATAACTCCTGATTTTAAACCAGTAATAATTCGCTTGTACGACGAGTCCGGAAAGTATATTGAGCGAAATGGAAATGTGAACAGGCACAATACAAACCAGATCGAGTTCCGTTTAGCAAAACCTTATAATAAAGCTTTAATCATCTCAGAATAAAAGATTTTACAATGCATTTTACAAAAAAAATTACCGTGTTGATAGCTATTGTTTCTTTAGCTATCACAGCAAATTCTCAGGTAAATGAAAAGATTCCTCTTCCTGAAAATCTGCATCAAACTTATCCGCGTTTATACATTACTCAAGATGAAAAGCCAGGATTAGAAACTACTATTCAGGAAGAAAAGTGGGCACAGGATGTACTCGAAGGGATACATAATCGCATTGATACATATGTGGAACGTCATGTGAATGATCCGGAATGGATGGTGTCTCGTTTGCAAATGCATTGGAAGACAAAAGCCAAAAATGAGTATATAAATGGCATTTACTTTTCGCATTCTGATGGAGAAGCACCTGTACCAACCGTTCGTTTTACCGGTTCGCGCGATTATACTACAAATTACGCCACTCCAAAATTAGAAGAGATTCTTCCTTTTATGGATGATGAGCGTGGTATTTATCTTCCAAATAAAACCAAAGAAGGAAATCCTTTTGAGTGGGTAGAAGCATCTAAAACTGGAGGGGTAATTCATAAAATTAACGAAAAAATTATTGGTTTATCACGCGATGCAGCCTTTATGTATTGGCTGGAAAATGATGAGCGTTACGCAAAATTTGCTTTCGATGTGTTCGATACATATATGGCTGGTATGTTTTATCGCAGAGAGCCAATTGATTTAATGAATGGTCATATTCAAACCTTGGTAGGTTTTACTTGTTTTCAGGTAATACATGAAAAAGCTTTGAAAGAGATTGCTGAGCTATATGATTTTTTACATCCATATATTGAAGCTAAATATCCCGATAATATTACTAATTATGATGCTACTATAAAGCGTTGGACAGATCAAGTAATTAAACAAGGTGTGCCACAGAATAACTGGAACCTACATCAGGCAAATGTTATTTTAAAGGCGGCTATGGTTTTGCAAGACAATAAGAACTACGAGGATGCAAAAGGGCGTGAATATTATATCGATTACATCTTAAATGTGACTTCGGCACGTCAATGGTCAATGACTAAATTGCTTGATTACGGTTACGATGAAAGCAATGGGGTTTGGGCAGAATGTCCGGGATACTCACAAAGTGTAACCAAAGAGCTCATGAGCTTTATTCTTGATTTCGATAATACTTTCGATCATAACATATTGCCGTATACCCCTGTGATGGATAAAGCGGTAAAAATGCTACCTCAATACCTGTTTCCAAACGGACAAATTGTTGGATTTGGCGATACTTATTATGATCCCGTATCTACCCAACCAATGAGAGATATGGTACGTATTGCGCAAAAATACAATAATGCACAAGCTGAGGAAGAATTTACGGCGATGTACCGATTGTTTGAGCCAAATGCGAAAATGAAAGCAAAGGAATTTAGACCAAGAGCCGATGTTTCATCTTTCTTCGCCAGTAAACCTTTAGAGTTGAACCCCAATTATAAAAAGGGGAAATTGGAAGATTACATGACTCAAACCTTTTATGCGCCTAATGTTAGTTGGCACGTGCAACGCATGGGGCAAGGCACAAACGGAATGATGCTTTCTTTAAATGGGTCCTTGGGGAACCACATGCATGCCAATGGTATTAATATGGAGTTGTATGGAAAAGGCTTTGTACAAGGAGCAGATCCTGGAAAAGGTGCTGGCTACCTTCAAGCTATTTATTTAGAGTATTATTCGCAGTTTCCTGCTCATAATACAGTAATGGTTGATGGTATTTCTTCTTATACTGAAATGTTAAGTTATCATGCTTTTGATTTAATGGGCCAATATCCTAAATCGGAGCAGAAGGAAGGTTTTTATAAAGAGATTACCTATTCGGATGTTTCCTTTCTTGAGCCAGAGAGTCGCAGTGATCAGAACCGTACGGTGAGCATCGTGAAAACGGGTGAAATCACAGGCTATTATGTAGATGTATTTCGATCCAAAAAACAACGAGAAGGAGATAAATTTCATGATTATTATTACCACAACCTAGGGCAAAGTATGCAAGTTTCAGATGCAGAAGGGAATGCTCTAAAGCTTACTCCAAGTGATGAAATGGGCTTTGCAGGAGGGCATCTTTATGCCTTGGATTACATGTGGGATAAGAAATCGATTCGTACCAATAAAGATTACCAGGCACAATGGAAAATTGACATGCCAGAAGGGAAAGCTGATGTGTTTATGAACTTGTGGATGAAAGGCACGGAAGGGCGTGAGGTTTTTTCAATTAAGTCACCTTCATGCAAATCGTTTAAACACAAAAATGGTATTCCTTATGATGTTGGTCATGAGCCATATCTAACACTGGCAGCTCGTCAACATGGCGAGGCCTGGGAACATCCATTTATTTCGGTTTATGAGCCATTTACTTCTGAAGAAGGTAAAAGCATTAAATCAATCGAAGGATTTGACGATGAAAATGGAAACAAAGATTTTGCCGGCTTGCATATCACCCATAAAACGGGGCGAGAAGATTACATTTTCTCGACCTATGATGGTAAGATAGCTAACTATAACAAGATTTCAACCGATGCTACCTATGCCTTGGTGGGAAATGAAAAGAACGAAGACTTCGTATTGTTTATGGGTAATGGAACTCAGTTGAAAGCGAATGGATTTACCATTACATCTGCACAAAAAGGAAATGTGGTGCTGGAACAGAAACAAGGCGAATTATATCTGCACAACGAAGTGCCTCTAAGCATTACGATTGGCAAGAAGACCAAGAAATTTGAAGCAGGGGATCTAAGGAAAATCCATTTGAAAAAACGAAAATGAAAAATATAAGACATTATTGTACGGCCATATTGTTAATTTGTTTGTGTTCAGTAAAAACGACTTTTGCGCAGGTAAATGCTGACGGAACTATTGATACTGGAGATCAATTTGCCAATGCTAAATTGGAATCGAATGAATCGCCGAAAGAAATTGCTAAACGATTAGAATGGTGGAGTGAGGCACGTTTTGGAATGTTTATTCATTGGGGACTTTATGCTCAGGATGGATGTTTTTGGAAGGGTAAGGACGGACGTTCGGAGCATATGATGCGTAACTTGCAAATTCCAATTGCCGAATATGAGAAAATTGCAGATGAATTTAATCCGTCGGATTTTAATGCTGATCAATGGGTTAAAATAGCTAAGGATGCCGGGATGAAGTACATGGTACTTACCTCTAAGCATCACGATGGTTTTGCCATGTTCAACAGTCCATCGAACAAGTATAATATTGTGGAGCAAACGCCTTGGAAACGTGATCCGGTTCGTGAACTTACCGAAGCATGTGAGAAACAAGGACTCCAATTCGGAGTGTACTACTCTTTAGGAAGAGATTGGCACGATCCAGATTGTAATTCGAGAAAAGGTTGGAGGAGCAATATCTGGGATTTTCCTGAAGAAGAAAAGAAGGACTTTTCAGCCTATTTCGAACGAAAAGTAAAACCACAAATCACAGAACTAATTGCGCAATATCATCCTGCTATTATTTGGTTTGATACGCCCGAATTGATTACCAAAGTACAGAGTCAAGAATTACTGGATCTTATTCATCGTTTAGACTCTTCCTGTATCGTAAACCAGCGCGTTGGTAATAAGCTGGGCGATTATGCCGTTAGGGAACAAAAAATTCCTGCTGGAGGAGAACCACAACCTTGGGAAACTTGTATGACAATGAATGGTGCTTGGGGATATCATAAAAATGATGAAGCTTGGAAATCGGCAGATTCATTGGTGCATAGTTTAGTTGATATTACTAGTAAAGGAGGGAATTTTTTATTGAATGTAGGCCCTACAGGAAAAGGGGTAATTCCTTCTAAGTCGGTTGAGAAATTAGTCCAGGTCGGAGATTGGTTAAAGGTAAATGGTGAATCCATTTATGGTACAACATCCAGCCCATTTGGAAAATTACCTTGGGGACGTTGCACTAAAAAAGTAATGGAAAATGAAATCATACTTTATTTGTCGGTATTCGACTGGCCTAAAAATGGGAAACTTCATTTGGGGCATAAAATTAGCGTAAAACAGGCTTATTTATTGTCTGATCCTTCAAGAGATCTAATCACTAAACATGAAGGTTCTGGTATTGTTATTTCATTACCAAAGCAAGCTCCAAATTCGATTTCCAGTGTTGTGAAAATAATTGCAGAACCATTAGGAGCTGTATTCGATTCTACTATGGGTTTAATTACTAAACCTACGAGTTACCTGCAAGTTCAATAAAACTAACGATTTTAAAAGCGACTATTTATGAAACTTTACCTAATCCCACTAATTACTATATTATCAGTATTCTCGGTTAATGGACAATCTCAATCTGGTCTAACACCTAAATACCTGGATTTGTCTCTTGATTTTGAGACCCGTGCTATAGATATCGTTAAGCATATGACCTTAGATGAGAAAATAGCACAGTTAGGAAATAAAGCTCCAGCAATTCCTCGGCTGGGTATTTTAGAATATGACTGGTGGAACGAAGCGTTGCATGGTGTTGCCCGTGCAGGAAATGCAACCGTTTTTCCGCAAGCCATTGGTATGGCAGCAACATTCGATACCGATATGATGAAGCAGGTAGCTGATATTATAAGCGATGAAGCAAGGGCAAAGCATCATGAAGCTCTTAGAAATAATGACTACCGAAGATACCGCGGTTTGACATTTTGGTCGCCCAACATCAATATTTTCAGAGATCCACGGTGGGGACGCGGACATGAAACCTATGGAGAAGACCCGTACCTTACTGGGCAAATGGGAATGCAATTTGTGAAAGGCTTGCAAGGTGATGATTCGAAATACTTAAAATTAGTTGCTACAGCTAAGCATTATGCGGTACATAATGGTCCTGAACCTGAACGTCATGTTTTTAATGTTGTACCCAATACCCGCGATTTATGGGAGACTTATTTGCCAGCATTTGAAAACCTTATGGTTGATGCCAAGACTTATTCAATAATGGGTGCTTATAATCGTGTTGATGGAGAATCATCGTGCGCCAGTTGGTTACTATTAGAAGATATCCTTCGTAACAAATGGGGTTTTGAAGGTTTTGTAGTTTCCGATTGCGGCGCTATTCGAGATATACATGAATTTCATAAAATAGTTAGCAGTCCTGAAGAAGCAGCAGCTATCGGTGTTCGTAAAGGTTGTGATCTGAATTGTGGTCCCGTGTATCAATCTGCTTTGAAAAAGGCCATTGAAATGGGGTATATCGATGAAGGTGAACTAGACTTATCTGTTTATAGATTAATGTTAGCCAGAATGAAATTGGGAATGTTTGATCCCGAAGAAATGGTTCCTTATGCTCAAATTCCTTTTGAACTTAATGATTGTGAGGCACATGATGAAGTTGCTTTGGGAATGGCTCAAAAAGCAATGACACTTCTGAAGAATGATGGAGTCCTACCTTTGAAAAAAAGTAAAATAAAGCGAATAGCTGTTGTCGGGCCAAATGCCGATAATCTTAGTTCTTTACTAGGAAACTATGCTGGAACACCATCTCATCCAGTGACAGTAATTAATGGAATTAAGAATGCAGTGGGCAAAAATATCGAAGTTACTTACTCCGAAGGTGTGCCGATGGTGATTTATGATGTCAATAAGAAATTTTTCCCCATCGTTGATAGTGAAAATCTATTTGCTTTTAACAAGAATGGAGATAAAGTACAAGGTTTAATTGGGCACTACTTTAACAATAAAGATTTAGAGGGTGAACCAGATTTGATTAGGGTAGACCCTAAAATAGAATTCAAATGGAGTAAAAATGAATCCCCAACAACTACTGATGTGGCACAGGGTATTCTAAGTGCTGATAAAGCAATTGATATTGATTCTTTTTCTGTGCGTTGGAAAGGTAAATTGGTCGCTCCAATGACAGGAACCTTTAAATTAGGAGCATCTTCTGATGATGGTTGCAGACTTTATCTTGATGGTAAAGTAATTGCTAATGGTTGGAAGGATCATGGATTGGAAACATTTGTCGCAGAAGTTGATCTAGTAAAAGGTAAGACGTATGATATTAAGTTAGAATATTACGATAATAGTTCAGGAGCTGAGGTAAATTTGATTTGGGAAACACCTGACATGATAGCGAATGAACAAATTGATCCTACCCAACTTTCGAAAGAAACCTTAGCGAATGTTAAAAATGCTGATGTTGCCATTTTTGTTGGAGGGCTAGATGCCTCTTGGGAAGGCGAAGAGATGGGAGGACGCGATAATATTGACGGTTTTTATCGTGGAGACCGAACTAAAATTGAATTGCCAAAAATCCAAATGGATGCTTTAAAAGCAATGAAAGAAACTGGAACTCCAGTAATATTTGTTCAAATGTCTGGAAGTGCCATGGCTTATGGAGGACTGGAAAATGAACTTAACGCCATATTAGTGGCTTGGTATCCAGGGCAACGTGGTGGTGATGCTGTTGCAGACGTTTTGTTTGGCGATTACAATCCTGCCGGTCGTTTGCCTGTAACCTTTTACTCCTCAACTGATGAGTTGGCTGATTTTAAGGATTATAATATGCATGCGGGCAAAGGTTTTACGTATCGGTATTATACCGGAGATGCACTTTATCCATTTGGGCACGGCTTGAGTTATACCACATTCGAATATTCAAATATAAAGATTGATAAAACTTCAATTAATAGCGATGATGATATTACGGTATCTGTACAAGTTAAGAATACTGGGAAATTAGATGGAGAAGAAGTTGTACAGCTATACATTAAGGATGTGAAATCCGATAAATGGATGGCCATAAAACAGCTTCGTAAATTTGAGCGAATAGCATTAAAAAAAGGAGAATCAAAAACCGTTAAATTTAATTTAAAGGCAAGTGAAGATCTACGTTATTACGATTCGATGTATCGCAGGTATGAAGTTGAAATTGGAGATTTTGAAATTCAGATAGGTGCGTCAAGTGAAGATATTCGATTGAGAGAGAGCATTTCTGTTGAAGAATAAAACGATTACAATAGCCAGTAGTTCATTAGTAGGCTAATAGTTTACGGCCAGCTTCAACTTTATTAAGTGCGAAGTTGGGAATCAACTACTGTTTTTATATTTAATGTTATGGTGTTGTTATTTCATTACCAAAACATGCTCCAAATTCGATTTCCAGTGTTGCAAATATATTTGCAGAAACATTATTGCCAGAACACCAAAGTTAATAAGAATAGGTGCATTTAAGATATACCTAAATAAAACTACTTAAGGATATGAAATTTTTAGTGAAAACATTTTTAATTGCATTAAGTGCTTTACTTTTTGTTGCTTGTCAAAGCGAGAAAAAGCAACCTAACTTTCTATTTGTACTTGTGGATGACCAATCTGCTTTTGATTTAAAAATTTACAATTCAAATTCTATTTTGGAGACACCTACGTTAGATAAACTGGCCGACGGAGGTATGGTTTTTGAAAGCGCTCGTAATATGGGATCGATGAATGGAGCTGTTTGTACACCATCTCGACACATGATCATGAGTGGACGAACCGTGTGGCATTTGCCTCCAAGTGCGGAGTTTCAAAAACAGATTGATCCACATCCTATTGATACGATGACAATCGGAGCTGTATTTAATCGTGCTGGTTATAAAACGATGCGTACTTGTAAGAAAGGAAATTCGTATCCGGGTGCCAACAGACAGTTTTCGGTAGTAAAAGATAAAACCAAACGAGGAGGAACAGAAGAAAGTGGCAGTGCTTGGCATTCTAAGCAAGTACTTGAGTATTTAAATGCTAGAGAAAGTGCACAGGAAAGCGATCCGTTTTTTATCTATTTCGGTTTTTCGCATCCACACGATACAAGGAATGGTACGCCAGAATTGTTAGCTAAGTATGGTGCTGTCAACCATAAAGATATAAACAGCCTTCCTCCTGCAAATCCAAAACAACCGCAGTTGCCGGAGAACTACCTTACTGCTCATCCATTTTTTCATGGACATCCTGAATTGCGAGATGAAGAAAGAGTAAGTGGAGTTTGGAAAAACAGAGACGAACAAACTATTCGTAATGAAATAGGACGAGAATATGCTTGTGATGAAAATATTGATATTCAGATAGACAAAGTATTGAAGAAGCTGGAAGAAATGGGAGAGTTGGATAATACTTACATTATTTATACAGCTGATCATGGAATTGCCATTGGACGTCATGGATTACAAGGGAAACAAAATTTATATGAGCACAGCTGGAAAGTTCCTTTTATTGTAAATGGCCCTGGAATTAAAGGCGGTACACGTGTAGAGGGAAATATTTACTTGCTAGATGTACTACCAACGCTTTGCGATTTAGCTGAAATTGAGATACCTGAAACTGTAGAAGGAAAAAGCTTTAAGTCTGTTTTGGAAGGTAAGGAAAATACCATTCGTGATACGATGTATGGGGTGTATTGTGGTGGAACAAAACCGGGTATGCGAACAGTGAAGCTTGGGGATTGGAAATTGATAAAGTATGATGTTATGGATGGAGCTGTTAGGGAAACACAACTGTTTAACTTGGCCGAAAATCCAAATGAATATTTACCTGAACATGGTAGAACGGGTGAAATGCAGACCGATTTGGCTGAAAATCCTAAATATGCTGATAAGCTAAAGGAAATGGAAGCTGTACTATTGGGTCAGATGAAAAAACATGATGATCCGTATCGTCTTTGGAATCAGAAATAATAACTGAAAAAATCTGATTCCTAGCAGGATAAAATACCGTGAGTAAAAAGTAGATTTTATTACCAAATTTTTAAAAAAAATCTAAGATTTTTAAGTAATACTGTTATAAATGATGAAAGCTATAATTAGTGTTTTTATTTTAATAATAAGTGTAGGTCTAGGAGATTGTTATTCCCAGGAAAATCAGAATTTAGTTTTATGGTACAATGCACCAGCAGCTGATTGGAACGAAGCTTTACCTTTGGGAAATGGCCGTTTGGGTGCTATGGTATTCGGAATTCCGGAGCATGAGAATATTCAATTGAACGAGAATACGCTTTGGGCTGGTGGTCCTCACCAAAATGATAATCCAGAAGCAAAAGAATCTTTAGCTGAGATTAGGAGCTTATTATTCAATGATAAATATGAGGAGGCTCATAATTTAGCCAACGCAAAATTCATTTCACAAACATCTCACGGGATGCCTTATGAAACGGTGGGGAATTTAAGGCTTAATTTTAAAGATCATGATAGCTATTCAAATTACTATCGTGAATTGGATATCGAAAATTCTGTTAATAAGACGACTTACACAATTGATGGAGTTGATTTTCAACGTGAAATATTTACCTCTTTTACCGATCAGGTGATTGTCATTAAGCTGACTGCGAGTGAAAAAGGGAAGATCAATTTTTCAGCAAACATGGATCGTCCGGCTCCTTCGAAGGTGACCATTTCTACCGAAAACAATGATGTTCTTAAAATGGTAGGACTAAGTAGCGATGGGAAAAACAAAAGAATTCCAAAAGAGAATCCTGCTATTAAAGGACGTGTAGAGTTTGAGTCTAGATTAAAAATTGTACCAGAAGGTGGAGAGCTATCTTCAAACGACTCAACACTAATTGTTACTGGTGCGAATAGTGCTACACTTTATGTTTCTATCGCTACCAATTTTGTGAATTATAAGGACCTAAGTGCCGATGCTCACAAAAGAGCAAGTGATTACATCTTGAAAGCCGAAAAGAAAAATTACGAGAACATGCTAAAAGAGCATTCGGCTTACTATCAGAAATTTTTCAACAGAGTCGCGCTAGATCTTGGGCAAACAGATTCTATCAATAATCCAACAGATATTCGCATTAAAGAGTTTAACACAGGAAATGATCCTGCTTTAGCTGCACTCTATTTTCAGTTTGGCCGTTACCTACTCATTTGCTCTTCGCAACCAGGAGGTCAAGCTTCTAATTTGCAAGGGATTTGGAACAACGAACTAACACCACCTTGGAAAAGTGCCTACACGGTTAATATCAATACCGAGATGAATTATTGGCCTGCAGAGGTAACGAATTTGGCAGAAATGCACGAACCGCTCATCGAATTGGTGAAAGATCTTTCTGTAACAGGTGGTAAAACTGCCGCAGACATGTATGGAGCCGAAGGATGGGTGACACATCACAATACGGATATTTGGAGAATTTGTGGTCCAGTTGATGGCGCTACATGGGGAATGTGGCCAAGTGGTGGAATGTGGTTGAGTCAGCATTTGTGGGAGAAATATACCTTTAATGGTGATTTGGATTATTTGCGTGACGTTTATCCTGCTTTGAAGGGATCTGCAGAGTTTTGCCTAAGCTTTTTAACTGCGGAACCTGATAATGGATGGTTGATTATGTCGCCTTCAACTTCGCCTGAAAACAGACCTGCACATCATCAAAATATGGTGAATATTGCTTACGGTACTACCATGGACAACCAGTTGGTTTTCGATGTCTTGACTAAAACGGCTCAGGCAGCTAAACTGCTAAATCTTGATTCGCAGCTAATCATCAAAATAGAAAATACACTTACAAAACTTGCCCCAATGCAAATTGGACAGCACAATCAAATGCAGGAGTGGATTCACGATTGGGACAATCCGGAAGATAAACACCGACATGTTTCACATTTGTATGGTCTGTATCCATCAAATCAAATTTCACCTTACCGGAATGCCGAATTGTTTGAAGCGTCAAAAAATACACTGATCCAAAGAGGTGATCCTTCTACTGGTTGGTCTATGAATTGGAAGATAAACCTATGGGCGCGATTGCTTGACGGAAATCATGCCTATAAAATGATGACGGATCAGATTAAATTGGTCGGTAGACCAGATTCTCCCAAAGGTGGTGGAACTTATACAAATATGTTAGATGCACATCCTCCATTTCAAATTGATGGAAACTTTGGTTTCACTTCAGGCTTAACTGAAATGTTGGTGCAAAGTCACGATGGTGCCATTCAGCTCATACCTGCATTACCTGATGTTTGGAAAGATGGAAGTGTTAGTGGATTGAGAGCAAGAGGAGGTTTTGAGCTTGAAAGCATGGAATGGAAAGACGGGAAATTGACGAAGGCTGTTCTTAAATCTAGTTTAGGCGGCAACTTACGTATTCGTTCTTATTCGGAGTTAAAATTAAAAGGTGATGGTCAGTTAGTAAAGGCTGTTGGTGAAAATAAAAACTTTTTTTATCAGACCCCATTGGTCCAAAAACCTTTAGTTTCGGACAAAGCAAAATTGAAAGGACTTAATTTAAGGGATACTTATTTGTATGATATCCCAACTGAAGCAGGACAGGAGATTGTTCTTATTCAAAAAGATTAAACTTTTACAATTGAATAAAATCTTTTAAACCAATTTATGATGAGGATTAATGTTCTTATAAACAAAAGATTAGCATGATGATAGGGTGCAAGCAAATTATTGTTTTTTTATTTTTAATTTATTCATTTAGTGCCTATTCGCAGGATATAAAATTTCAGGATGCACCTGAAGACTTTCAATTATATGCCCGTGATAAATCTGACAGCGCAATGGTTTCGGTACGTGGAAAGTATAAGAAAGGTCTAAAATATGAAATGGTATCACTTCATGTTTTTAAGGATAATCTACCTTATAACAGTCAAAAATGTGCATTAAAAAAGAATGTTTTCTCGGCGAATACGAAGATTCATTCTGGACTGCATGAGTTTCGTTTTGAGCTTCATTTTAAAGGTGGACTAAAGGATCGTATCGTTGTGGTAGCAGATAGTGTTGTTTGTGGCGATGCCTATATTATTACAGGTCAATCCAATTCACACGCAAGTAGCATGTATTCAAAATATAGCAGTGAATATTGCCGAAGCTTTGGTGTGAAAACAGGCTACGAAGCCTACAACGATCAGGACAAAAAGGTTCGTTGGGGACGTGCTACTGGGAATTGTCCAAGCTTAAAGAAAGAAGGCGGTTGGTTTATAAAAAACAAATTTGGTGTTGGCGCCTGGGGAATGGAGCTAATGCGATTGATTGAAGAAAAGCATAATGTCCCTGTTTGCATCATTAATGGAGGAAGTGGTTCTTCTTCCATTGAAAAAAACATGTTAGAAGGGCCTGAAAAAACATCGCTAGAAACCAGTTTTGGTCGTTTGGCTTATCGGGTTAGTCAAGCTGGATTGAAGGATAAGGTGAAGGCCATATTCTGGCATCAGGGTGAAACGAACTCAAAATTTCAGCAAAACAAGAGTAATTCGGATGAGAATTATAAAATCTATTCTGAGAACTTCAATATTCTTTATAATGATTGGAAGCGTGTTTATACAGGACTAGAAAAGGTGTACTTGTTTCAACTACACCCAGGCTGTGGAGGCGACTACCAATCTGAATTGCGAGAAATACAAAATCAGATTGCCAAGCATTATAAAATGATTGACATCATGTCTACCACAGGAGTTGTTGGGCATGATGGATGCCACTATGCTTTTGCAGGTTATTCTGAGTTTGCAGAACGTATTTTTCCACTTGTTTCTCGTGATTTCTATAAGGAACAGCCACAAGGAATTATTACTCCTCCTCAATTAATTGAAGCCTCTTTTTCAAAACTTGGAGAGATCGTTTTACAGTTCGATCAGCCATTGATTATGGAGGATAGTTTGGAAGTAAAAGGAATTATACATTATATAAAAGACCAATTTTTCTTCGATAATGATAAAAAGGAAAATTTGGTTGAGAAAGCCTTTGTAGATGGTAATAAGGTAGTGCTTTTTATGAAGAATACTACTTTCTATAAGTCTGTTACCTACCTACCAAACAAGTGTTATCTAAATACGAAGGATGTTTATGAAGGGCCATGGATATTTGGGAAAAATAATATTGGTGCTTTAAGTTTTGATAAAAGAACGATAGAGCTTCCTGAATCTGTTGGATTGAGACCTCAATGGAAAGGCTATGATTTACTTGATTCAACTTTGAATGGTGTTAATTTTAAAATTGTTTCTCCAAAAAAAGCGAATAAAAATAGAGATTGGATTTGGCGAGCACGTTTTTGGGGACATGAATCCCAAACCGATATCGCTCTGCTAGAACAAGGATTTCATGTTGCGTATATTGATGTTGCAGGACTTTTTGGTAGTCCAAAAGCCACAAAAATATGGGATAAGTTTTATGCTGTTGCAAGCGATAAATTTCAATTAAATAAAAAAGTAGTGCTCGAAGGCATGAGTAGAGGTGGGTTGATCATCTTCAATTGGGCGAATCAAAATGCCGATAAAGTAGCCTGTATATATGGCGATAATCCAGTATGTGACTTTAAAAGTTGGCCTGCAGGTAAATATAGTGGTAAAGGTTCGGCAAAGGCTTGGGAAAAGTGTTTGTCAGAATATGGATTCAATGCGCAAGAGGCACTTGAGGCCAAAACAAATCCCATTGATCATATGGAAAATGTTGCCAAGGCGCAGATTCCTGTTCTGTGTCTGGTTGGTGATGCTGATAAAGTGGTTCCTTTTGCCGAAAATACTGCTCTTTTGCAAGCCAAGTTAAAGCAATTAGGTTCGGATATGACCATCCTTCATAAACCAGAAGCAGGGCATCATCCTCATTCGTTAATTGATCCTAAACCTATTGTTGATTTCATATTAAAGCATACCGGCAATAAGAAGCAGCAGGTTTCTGAACGCCCAGAATGGAGCATGAATAATGTAACACTTCGAAGTGATTTCAGAAATTGCAAGCTTCAATTTGAACAACACAAAATGGGTCATGTGGCATTTATTGGTGGTTCCATTACCGAAATGGATGGTTATCGTCTAATGATTTGTAATTACTTAGAGAATCAATTTCCATCAACTGAATTCAACTTTACTAATGCCGGAATCGCTTCTACAGGTTCTACAACTGGGGCCTTTAGAATGGACCGTGACGTATTAAGTAAAGGCCCATTGGATCTGGTATTTGTAGAGTTTGCCGTAAATGATGATCAGGATGCGGCAGATTCATATGAAGAAGCCATTTTAGGTATGGAAGCCATCATCCAAAAAGCTAGAAATCACAATCCAAATGTGAATATTGTAATGACTTATTTTGTCAATCCCAATATCTTGACTGATTATCAAAATGGTAAAATACGTACCTCCATTGCTGCACACGAAGCGGTGGCAAAACACTATCATATTTCAACCTGTAATCTGGCCAAAGAAGTTGCTGACCAAATTGCAGTGGGAACATTGGATTGGAAAACTTTTGGAGGAACCCATCCTAATCATTATGGAAATAGCATTTGTGCCAACATGATTACTTCCATGCTCGAGAAAGCCTGGACCACAAAAACGAGTTTTAAGAATCCACGTGAAAAAGTGAGCTCTTTTAATTTCGAAAAGGGACGATTGGTGAATCCTAAGGACTGTGATTTTGATACTAAATGGTCGTATGGAGTTCCTGATTGGAATAAACTGAAAGGTGATAAACGTGAGCGATTTACTGCAATTGAAATGTTGAGCACAAGTAAAAAAGGTGCAGAATTAAGCTTTGAGTTTAACGGAACGGCTGTTGGTGCTTACGTCGTATCTGGTCCTGATGCTGGTATTGTAGAAGTAAGTATTGATAACGGTGATTATCATGAGTTTGATTTGTATCACTATTACAGCAAAAATTTACATTACCCACAAACCATACTATTTTCCTCAAAGCTTAAAAAAGGGAAACATACACTAAAATTACGAATGCTTAAAAAAACATCAAGTAAAGGAAGAGCAATGCGAATTATGAATTTTGTGCTTAATTAAATTTTAGATACAAATAAGAAATATAAATAACCTAAAACATGAATAATCTAAAATTATATACGAAGTTGGTATTTACTTTCTTCGTATTTACAAGTGCTTTTTGTGCACAACTTCTAGCGCAGAACCTTACAAATTCTCCCTTAATTTTGGA
Source organism: Labilibaculum sp. DW002 (assembly GCF_029029525.1). Lineage (NCBI taxonomy): Bacteria > Pseudomonadati > Bacteroidota > Bacteroidia > Marinilabiliales > Marinifilaceae > Paralabilibaculum > Paralabilibaculum antarcticum. The sequence continues at coordinate 532,726 of NZ_JAKJSC010000002.1, forward strand.
TATGGTTCATCACAATCCTGGTGAAAAACCTTATGAATCGGCTTATAATAATCCAGAAGTGATTAAGGAAATGGGCTATAATGGCAAGGTCTATTTTCTTTTTGAATCACCAGCTTTGGCCATAAACTGGGAATCGGTTGATCCTGATATTTTACCTAAAGGTTCGAAAGAACGAGAATGGGCAGACAAAAAGGCGAGTCAAATTAAAAATATGCATGCTTCATGTGAAGAGCAAAACATGGCGATTTATGCGATGTCCGATCTTGTTTTGTTTCCAAAGAGGTTGATTGAAAAGTATAAAATTGAAGAAACATTTGGTGACCCCAATAACCAGCTAACAGAAAAGTTTATTCGTGCTCAAATTAATGAGATGTTCGATCAATTCCCAAGTCTTGATGGCTTGGTGGTTCGTATTGGAGAAACTTATTTGCACGATGCACCTTATCATCAAGGGGCGATAGACAACAAGAGCAATCCCGAAAAGACGATCATACCATTAATGCAAATTCTAAGAGAAGAGATCTGTGTGAATCGCAACAAGCAATTGATTTTTCGTACCTGGAATGCTTTTGATAGAAATAAGATAGCTTACATGAAGGTGAGTGATGCTGTGGAACCACATCAAAATCTGATTATTAGTATTAAGCAATGCGAAGGTGATTTTCATCGAGCTCGCCCATTTAGTAAATTGATTGGTCAGGGACGTCATCCTCAAATTATCGAAGTGCAATGTGCACGTGAATACGAAGGGAAAGGAGCTTATCCAAATTACATTGCCAATGGCGTAATTGAAGGCTTTGAAGAGCACAACAGAATGCCTGAAGAGCAGATAAATAGTTTGCATGAGTTTATTGAGAAAAGATCTGATATCTATGCTGGAATCTGGACATGGTCTCGCGGAGGCGGATGGGAAGGCCCGTATATAAAGAATGAAATGTGGTGCGATTTAAATGCTTGGGTGATGGCTCAGTGGGCAAAAGATCCAAGTCAAAATGAAGAACCTGTTTTTAACAGATATGCTTGTGAACGCTTAAATCTTAAAGGATCTGATATTGTTGCATTCAGGAAGCTTTGCTTGCTATCTGCTGAGGCAGTAGTCCGAGGTAGAAATACTACCCATTGTGACATGAACCCATGGTGGACTCGTGATCAAGGGATCGGCTGGCCTGAACCTGCAAAAGATTCGATTGCCCAAAAACGTAATCTAGAGCAAAAAGATGAATCCGTTGCCATGTGGAAAGAAATTGTTAAGCTTTCAAAAACGATTCATTGGTATGATAAGGAGACTCGTGATTATGCAATAGGTTCTGCAGAATATGGATGTCGTTTGTATAAAATATATCAGATACTTGTGTATATGTCTGATTCGGAAGCCAAAGGAGATGTAAAGAGTGTTAAAAAGTGGATTAAAGCATACGATAAAGCATGGATAGCTTATAATAAACTTCCTGAGCTGTATAATTCTGTGTCAACATTGTATACCCAAGAATACAATCGCCATATTACAAATAATGCACATTATAAAGTGAATAAACTTAGAAGTTGTAATTAGATTAATAAGGATAACTAAAATTAATTGGATGAAAACAATAATCATTAGTATTTGTGTGGTAATTTTTGGCTTGGCAGGATGCCAATCTAAATTTATTCACAAAATTGAAAAAGGTGATAACTCGGTAACTATTCATATAGATAGTTTAAACATTCATCTCGAAATTGTTGATGAATCCATTATTCATGTAAAAAAAACCTTAGCTGGTGACACAACTAAAGCACTACCTGATTACGTAACTGTTCTGGAAGTACAAAATGTTGCATGGAGACTAAAACAAAGTAAAGATCAGATTATTGTTAGTACAAACACATTAAATATATTGATTAACAGTGATGGAGCCATCGAATACCAAAGTCTAGATGGTAAGCAACTCTTGAATGAAACTAATGAATTAACGTACCTTAATTTAGGGGTGGAAAATGTTCATCAAGTATCTCAAGCTTTTATTGCTGGCGATGAGGCTTTATACGGTTTGGGGCAATACCAAAGTGGTATAATGAACTGGAAAAATGTCCCTATAAGACTAGAACAGTTTAACCAGGAAATAACCATTCCATTTTTGGTATCAACAAATAAATACGGTATTTATTGGCACAACTATAGTTTGACCGATTTTAATCCGACACAAAATGTGATCAAGTTTCCTGTGGTTAAAGGCGAAGTTAAAAAAAGTGATGATAATGATTTAGGAACTGATGTTGAAAATGTAATTAAGTCTAAAGCAACAGTAAACAAAAAGAAAAACATTCGTGAAACTACTTTTGTCCCTCAAAAAACTGGTCGATATACATTCTTTGTTGAAAGTAATACTGCGGTAAGAATGAGAGGAGAAATTCGAGTTACTATAGATCAAGATACGATTATTGATTATTCCACCATTTGGGTGCCAACCTGTTATTCAGGCATGAAAGAACTTGAGGCAGGTAAAGAGTATAAAGTTGTATTTCAAAATACTGGAGCTCGTATCGATGGAAAATTATCCTATAACGAGCCAGACTATAATAAAACAGTATTTAGCAGTGAAACTGGAAATGCTATTGATTATTATTTTGTTTATGGAGATAATCCAGCTGATGTAATTACTGAATATCAAAAATTAACCGGAAAAGCACCTTTGTTTTCCAAAAAGTCATATGGGTTTTGGCAATGTCGTGAACGTTACCACAATCAGGAAGAACTTTTAGAAAATGCAAAAGAATTAAGGAAAAGACAAATTCCAGTAGATAATATTGTTCAAGATTGGTTTTATTGGCCAGAAGGAACCAAAGGGCCAGAGTGGGATAGGGTAAAATATCCGAACCCGGAAGCAATGACCAATGAATTAAAAGATCTTAACCTTAATTTGATGGTTTCAGTTTGGCCAATGGTAAATAATGATCCTCTACTAGAGAATTATAATTTAAAGCAGTACAAATTAGGAGAGAAAAACCATAATCTAGACTTTTATGATGTAGGTGTAAGGGAGCGATACTATAAGATGTTAAGCGATAGCATGTTTAAAATTGGAGTAAATTCAATTTGGTTAGATGGTACTGAACCTGCGGGAAAACCGCATAAAAATGTTCAAACAGCTGTGGGGCCATTTAAGGATGTTTATAATACATACTCGCTTTTAGTTACCAAGGCAATGTATGAAGGAAGACGAAACGAATTTCCCAATGAACGTGTATTCAATTTAACCCGATCGGCCTATGCTGGACAACAGCGTTATGGTGCGGCTTCATGGTCGGGCGATGTTGCGGCAACCTGGGAGCAGTTTGCCGAGCAAATTCCGGCAGGATTGAATTTTACTATGGCAGGTGTGCCATACTGGACGCATGATATCGGTGGTTTCTTTCGAGATTCAAAGTCAATGAATCCTACTTATGATGATCAATACACTAATCCCGAATTTATTGAATTGATGGCTCGTTGGTTTCAGTTTGGTACGTTTAGCCCTATATTCCGAATACATGGTTATGTTTCGGAGACAGAGATTTGGCGGTACGGACAAGAGTTTGAAGGTATGGCACGTAAGTTTATCGATTTACGCTATCAGTTGATGCCATATATCTATTCGGAGGCTTGGAAAGTGACCAGAGATAGTAGATTGCTAATGAGTCCATTGGTTTATCAGTACCCTAATGATAAAAATGTTTGGGAAATTAAAGATCAGTTTTTCTTTGGTGAGTCAATGATGATTTGCTCAGTAACCAAATACAAACAGCGAAGTAAAGAGGTTTATCTGCCTGAAGGTGGTTGGTTCAATTTCTGGACCAATGAAAAAGTGTCTGGAAGCAAAACAATTATTGCTGATGCACCTTTTGATGGAACGCCAATTTTTGTGAAAGCAGGATCTATTATTCCAACAGGGCCTAAAATTCAGTACGCAACAGAAGAAACCGATGCTCCTTTACTTCTTAAAGTTTATCCTGGGAAAGATGCTGAGTATGTATTGTATTTAGATGATAATGAAACATACGCCTACGAAGAGGGTGCGTATTCTGAACTTGTTATCACTTACTCAGAGTCGAAGAAAGAAATACAGATTAAAAGTCATGCCGATGCGTACATTCATTTTGATGAAAACCCAATTGATCTTATTATTGAAATAGTTGGAGCAACGAATCGAGAAAAAGTGATTTTCAAGGGAGTAGATTTGAAAGTGAAGCTCTAAATATTAAAACACAAGAAGGAAATAAATGATTTAATAAAATAAACATGAGAAATAAATTAGTCTTAAGCATTGCCTTTATAGCTTTGGGTTTCATCTCGAATGCCCAAACAAATCCGAAAGTGTATTATGTCGATTTAAAAGAAGGACAAAATACTGCTGTAGATTTTATAAAAGAATACAAGTATTCAACTAATCTTGAATCCAATAAAGTAACAAAATCAAGCAAAATTAAATTGTATCCTAACATCGAGTTTCAAACACTAGAAGGAATTGGAGGTGCATTTAACGAAATAGGAGGAGAGGCTTTAATGTCATTGCCTACTAAGTTGCAGGATGAGGTGATGAGGAATTTATTTAGTGTCACAGAAGGTGCCGGCTTTGCATTTTGTAGAACAGCTGTTGGAGCAAGTGATTTTGGTATCGATGCCTATAGCTATTCTGAAGTGGATGGTGATTACAACATGGAGCATTTTTCAATAAAACGCGAAGAGAATACGGTTATTCCTTATATCCAAAAAGCTTATAAATTCAATCCGGAACTTCTTATGTTTGCTTCACCTTGGAGCCCTCCAGCGTGGATGAAATATTCGGGTTTTATGGATCGTGGAAGTGAATTTCCTGAAAAGAACCATCTGAAGGATGAAGCAAAAATTTATGAAGCCTATGCGCTATACTTTTCAAAATACATAAGTGCTTACAGTGAAAAAGGGATTAAAATTGATCGATTGATTGTTCAGAACGAAAATGACATTGCCACTAAATATCCATCCTGTGTAATGCCTGTTGAACAAATGGGAAAGTTTGTAAAAAAGTACCTAAGGCCTCTTTTTGAAATCGATAATATCGCGACCGAAATATGGGCAGGAACGTTTCGTACAGCAGGCCAATTGGATGCCATTGAATTTGCTGCCAGCAAAGAATATCGCCAGTCGTTTGATGGTATTGGAATACAATACACGCACCAAGAACAGATCCAGGATATTAGAAACCTTTTGCCTGAAACTTCAATAATGCATACCGAAGGGAAATGTTACAATGGAAAAAATACAGTGGAGCAGGCATCAAAAAGATTAAAAGAAGTGGCTGAATACATTAATTATGGTGTGACAAATTATTGTTATTGGAATATGATTCTGAACGAAACTACCGAAAGTGGTTGGGGATGGAAGCAAAATTCACTAATTAATATTGATAGGGAAAGAAAAACAATAACATATAATCCTGATTATAATGTGATTGCGCTTATTAGTAGGTGCTTGCAACCTGGAGCTATAAGAGTTGCAAATTATTCAAGAGCGTCGATAATTTCAGTAAAGAAAGATGGTAAGATTTTTATCCTGGTTCAGAACGATAAAGACAAGCCAGCTAAATATGTGTTAGAGGTGGAGAATAAGAAATCTAAAGAGCTTATGATACCAGCTAGTTCAGTCTCTGTAATCGAGTATGAACTTTAAGTTTATTACAATTGGGTTAAAAATTATTTGTTGAAAAAGTGAATCAAACTAAAACCTAAGATGAAAAGAAAACTAAACAAATTCTTTCTCATTCGAAATAACCAAAAAGTCCATTACAATTTAAACTTAGAATAATATGAATAATAGTCATAAAGTAGGTTATGTAAAACTGCAAGATCGATGTATTTTTATGCTAATTGTATTAATTTTTACAGGCTGTTCTCTGAATCAATCAAAAGAAACGGAATTTTTTAGAGTATATCCCGCTCCAGAAGGTATAGAACTTTCAAAAGCTTTTGTTGTGGAGGTCGAGAATATGAATGTTCCTGTGTACAAAACTAAAATACCAGCATCTAAACCAATTCCACGTTTAAATCACTCGCGTAAAGAGTTTGGATTAGCATCATTTTCATCATTTGATATGAATTCAAAGGTGGAAGTTAAAGTTACTTATCCTGAAATGGTGAAATCGGTGAAAATTTTACCAACTTCTTTTGGTATAAAACCAACTATAAATGGAAATACTATTTCATTTGCCGTGGATGAGCCAAGAAACTTAACTGTTGAAGTAAATGGGGATTGGTATGAATCCTTGCATATTTTTGCAAACCCGTTTGAGGAGGAAATACCAGATCCGAATGACCCTAATGTATTGTACTTTGGCCCCGGAATTCATAACGTTAAAAATGTAGTGGTTGGAGACAGTACAACGGTTTATATATCAGGAGGAGCTTATTTACAATGTGTTAAAGACTCTGTGGAGGAAAAAGTTGAAATACGTGGAGAATTGAGAAATCCTCCATCTTTTTTTCTTGAAGGGAATCACATCACTATTCGAGGTAGAGGAATTATTGACCAATCTGCAATCTCAAGGGGAAATAGAAGGTATACCATATTTGCACAAAAATCAAAGGATGTAAAAATAGAAGGGATCATTATTCGAGACCCTAGCCATTGGACGATTCCATTGCAAGCATCAGATAGCATTCATGTAGATAATATTAAAATACTGGGATGGCGTGGAAATTCTGATGGCATAGATATTTCAAATAGCCGAGATGTACTGGTAGAAAATTGTTTTATGCGGACCTTGGATGATGCTGTAGTTGTAAAATCATTTACCGGTCGTGGTGAAGTAAGAAATATTCATACTCGTAAATGTGTTGTTTGGAATGAATTGGCACATGCATTAAGTATTGGTGCCGAAATAAGAGAAAATGTTACTAATGTTTTGTTTGAAGATTGTGATGTGATTCATGATGTGGGGCGTGAAACGGCATTACGAGTTTACCATTGTGATGATGCCCTTATAAGTGATGTTACCTTTCAAGACATTAGAATAGAAGAAGCCAGAAGGTTGATATCTGTTTGGATTGGAAAAACACGTTGGACTGAGACAGAAGAGCGAGGCAATGTTAGAAATGTACTATTTAAAGATATCATGGCAATTTCTGCACCTATAGATACTACTATAACAGGATTTCAAGATGGGTCAGATTGGAAACCATATATAATAAGAGATCATGCTAGTATGCTGTTGACAGGGTTTGATAAAGATCATACAGTTGAAAATATAGTTTTTGAAAATGTAATCTTAGATGGCAAAAAAGTTGAAGCAAGTCAGGTAATAGCGAATGAATTTGTTCGGGCTGTTAAGTTTAAATAAATTATAAAAGCATTAAAAAAGGTTCTTATCAAGATTTTAAAAAAAAGATAAAATTATTGTGCACCATAAAAAAGACATATGAAATATTTTAGTTCAATTTTATTAATAATGATAATTGGAAAAATCGGCTTTGCTCAGAATCCATTTATTACGCATATGTATACGGCTGACCCTTCGGCTCGCGTGTATAACGATACGCTATACGTATACCCATCGCACGATCCGGATAATGCTAAATGGTTTGATATGATAGATTGGCATGTGTATTCAACTACAGATATGAAAAACTGGACCGACCATGGTGTAGCCTTAGATATAAAAGATATTAAATGGGCGGAAAAATATGCTTGGGCACCAGACTGTATAAAAGAAAATGGTAAGTATTATTTCTATTATCCAACCGATCAATACCATATTGGAGTTGCCGTAAGTGATAAATCAACCGGCCCATTTGTTGATCCATTGGGTAAACCTCTAATTTCAATGGATACCAAGGGTGTAGTGTGTAATAGAGATTTTATCGATCCAGCTGTATTTATCGACGATGATAAACAAGCATATTTATACATGGGACAGTTGGTTGTAAATGCCATTAAGTTGAATAAAGATATGGTTTCATACGATGGTGAAGTGCATCTATTAGAAGGAACAGATGATTTTTTTGAAGCTTCTTGGATGCATAAGTATAAGGAGAAGTATTATTTATCATATGTTGGAACAAGCGGTGAGATAAAATATTGCATGTCCGATAATCCTTTAGGCCCTTTTGAATATAAAGGAGTGATTTTAGAAAAAATGAACAGTGGCACAAATCATCATTCTATAGTTGATTACAAAGGGCAATGGTACATGTTTTATCACAATTCTGATTTATACTTTAAAAACCATCCAGAAGTAGAGGTTAAATTTGGATGGGGGCATGAAGGAAGCCCACACCCTTTTCGCAGATCGATATGTTTTGATAAATTATTTTACAATGAGGATGGGACCATTCAAAAAGTAATACCCACGAAGTAAGAGAATAAATGAAAATGAATTTAATTACGGTGCACAACATTTTATACAAGTAATGGCCAGGAAAGTGATAATTTTAAAGGCTGGTTGCCTGCTAAAACAAGCTAGCAATATGACAGGAAAGTGCTTGCACACTGCCAATACTCATACAATTTTAAAACTAGGTGAAAAGGAATTTGTCTATGCTGCTATTAGGTAGAACCGAATTACTCAATATAAACTCCATATGATGAAAAGTAAAAGTTTAACAGTTTTAATGATAATTGTCGCAATGGTTTTAAGCTTGCCTTCAATTGCCAATGCCCAGAAAAAAGTATCCTTAAACAAGGGATTTGAAAAGTTGTTTAACGGTGAAAACTTTGATGGTTGGCATCTTAAATTGAAGAATGGTGATGAAGCTATGGCGCAAAAAGTGTATGCCATTGAAGATGGTATGGTTCACGTTTTTAAAAACTTTCCCGACAGTATAAACTTAAATACTGGCGAAAATGCAACTCACGGACTGTTTTATACCAACAAAGCCTATAGTAAATACATCCTCCGGTTTGAATACAAATGGGGTGAGAAAATTGCAAATAATTTCGATCAGTGGCAATACGATGCCGGATGTTATTACCATGTTTATGATGATAAAATTTGGCCGAAAGGTATCGAATATCAGATACGGTATAACCATATTTCTAAAAGAAACCACACTGGTGATTTTTGGGCCGCTGGCACTTCATTTAATTGGTTTGCTGCTGCAGATAGCATTACTTTTCTTTTACCTAAAGATGGAGGCATCGATATGGGGAAGCGTAAGAATGAACTTTATGGATATGCGAAACCTAAATACAATGCATTGAACAACAAATGGAATAAATGTGAAATAATTGTAATGGGAGATAAATATACCATTCATAAATTGAATGGTGTAATTGTTAATATGGGAATCAATCTTTCTCATAGCGAAGGAATGATTGGATTTCAATCAGAAACAGCTGAAATATATTATCGCAATATTAAAATAAAGGAGTTCGATGAGATTGTACCAATCGAAAGGTTTATAAAAAAATAAGACGTTGAAATTGTCACAATATGCCTATTGTGACAATTACATTACCATTGCTTTTAAAATAAAAGACACAGACGATAAATATGCAGCTTGCCTTATTCAAAATATCACAATAGTTCAAGACTAAATATTTAATGATTCATTTTAGATATGTTTAAAATAGATATAAAATAATTAGTACTGAACATTTCTTTCATACTTGAAATTGGTCACTTTTATCTCCATAAAACTTTAAAGATGAAGAAACCTTTTTTAATGATTGCAATATTGGTATTGATCTCATTATTTGCATCTTGCAAGCAAGAAAAAGCACAACCAAATATAGTTGTCATTATGTGCGATGATTTAGGTTATGGCGACTTGTCATGTTATGGTCATCCAATCATTAAAACGCCAAATCTTGATGAAATGGCACGAGAAGGAATTAAGTTAACAAATTGTTATTCTGCTGCACCGGTTTGTTCTCCATCGCGTGCTGGTTTGTTAACAGGAAGAAGTCCGAATAAAGCTGGGATTTATGATTTTATACCTAGTCCTAAAAAGAGTGAGGACTGTCGTGATTTAGTTCACTTGCAAGATTACGAACAAACCATTCCAGCAATGCTTAAAAGTGCTGGTTATTCAACTTGTCTTTCTGGAAAATGGCATTGCAGCTCTCGCTTTAACAGTGATGCTCAGCCTAAACCTGGTCATTTTGGCTTCGACCATTGGTTTGCAACGCATAACAACGCATCTCCAAGTCATGAAAATCCTAAAAACTTTGTTCGTAATGGAGAAGATATTGGAATATTAGAAGGTTTTAGCTGTCAGATTGTGGCAAATGAAGCGATACAATGGCTGAAGGATAAGAAGGATGATAAACCATTTTACCTTCAGGTTTGCTTTCATGAACCGCATGAACCTGTAGCATCTCCGCAAGATTTAGTGAAAAAGTATCTACCTCAATCTGAAAATGAAAATCAGGCCGAGTACTTTGCTAACGTTGAAAATATGGATAAAGCAGCAGGCCAGTTAATTAAATTTTTGGAAGAGTATTATGGCGAGAATACACTTATCTTTTTCACATCTGATAATGGTCCTGAGACATTAAATAGATATTATCGTGCAACTAAATCGTTTGGTTCTCCTGGTGAATTGAAAGGTATGAAGCTATGGACAAATGAAGCTGGCTTTCATGTTCCGGGAATATTGTACTGGATGGGCAAGGAAACTTATAAAGGAAGTTCGGATGCCATTGTTTCTTCTTTGGATCTGCTGCCAACTTATGCTGAGATGTCTGGTGCAAGCTTACCAAACCGAACATTAGATGGAGAATCGATTACTTCTTTAATAAAAACAGGTAAGAAAGAAAGGAGTAAGCCTTTAATTTGGGCTTTTTACGATGCAATAAATGAGCATAGAGTAGCCATGCGAGTTGATGATTGGAAAATTATGTGTCGTTTAAAAAGTGATACTGCTTATATCGGTCATATACACAATCTGTATGAAGGAAATGAAAAGTTGATGAAAGAAGCTGAATTAGTGGATTTTGAATTGTACGATATGAAAAAGGATATGGGTGAAACTGAGAATGTAGCTAAAGATTATCCGCAAGTTTATAATGAAATGATTGAACAGCTAAAAGTCGAATACAAAGAACTGCTAGAAGAAAGTCATATCTGGAAAAGAAAAACGAAATAATAATATCAAAATGAAAATTGCAAAATATTTAACGACACTTGCTGTATTAGCTTTACTATTTGCTAGCTGTAATAAAACTAAAGAGGAATCGAAACCTAATGTTATTCTTGTTATGGTTGATGATATTGGTGTTGGTGATTTGGCTTGCTTAGGGAATCAAATCATTAAAACGCCAAATATCGATAAACTGCATAAAGAAAGTGTTCGCTTAACCGATTATCATGTAAGCCCAACTTGTGCACCTACGCGTGCTGCTGTTATGACCGGTCATCATAATTACAGAACGGGCGTATTTTTTACCATAAAAGGCCGATCGCTAATTATGGAAAAAGAAACTACCATGGCTCAGGTATTTAAAGAGAATGGATATAGCACAGCGATGTTTGGGAAATGGCATTTGGGTGATAATTATCCATTCCGTCCGCAAGATAATGGTTTCGATGAAGTGTTAATGAACAATGGAGGAGGCGTTGGTCAAACCATGGATTATTGGAACAATGATTACTTTGATGATACCTATATGCACAATGGTAAACCGGAGAAATTTGAAGGTTACTGTACAGATGTTTGGTTCGAAAATGCGAAGAAGTTTATGGGAAGCCAAAAAGACAAACCCTTCTTTTGCTATTTGTCTACCAATGCAGCACACTCTCCATATTGGGTGGCCGATAAATATTCGGATCCTTATAAGGATAATGAAGAAGTTTACAATGCTTCCTTTTATGGGATGATTGCCAATATCGACGAAAATATGGGTAAGTTGGTTGAATATCTAAAATCTATTGATTTGATGGATAATACCATCATTATTTTCACTGCTGATAATGGATCTGCTGCAGGTTGTAAAACTGAAGGACATCGTTTAGATGGTTTTATTGCAAAAGGGAATAACGATGGTATGCGTGGTGTTAAAGCCAGTATGTACGAAGGAGGCCACCGAGTTCCATTTTTTATCCATTGGAAAGATGGCGGCATAAACGTAGGTAAAGACATTGATCAGTTAACAGCACACTATGATTTGTTTCCAACCTTGGTTGATTTATGTAATTTAAATCTCGAAAAAGATTTGAAATTTGACGGTTCAAGTTTAGTACCATTAATGGATGGAAACGATGAGGATTTTAAAGATAGAATCGTTTATGTGAACACTCAATTTTCTACCGATCCTATACCATGGAAGCGTACCGCTTTAATGCATCAGAACTGGCGTTTAGTAGAGGGTACAGAATTGTATGATTTAGATAAAGATCCGGAACAACGAACCAATATTGCTGATCAATATCCCGAAAAGATAGCTACTTATAAAGCAGCCTATGACAAATGGTGGAATGAGATCTCTCCAACTTTTGTGGAGAAACCATACTTTATCATTGGGGATGAAGCCGAAAATCCAACCACTTTATTTTGTCATGATTGGCATTCAGAAACTTTTACGCCTTGGCAACAGAATCATATTAGAGAAGGACAAATAAATAATGGTTTCTGGCGTGTTAAAGTTGCTGAAGCAGGAACTTATACTTTAAAACTTCGTCGTTGGCCAGAAGAATCGCATTTGGCAATAGGTGCACCAACTGCAATTCGCCCAGCAGTTGAAGGTACAAGTATAACTGCTAGTAAAAAGGGTAAGGCTTTGGTGATTAAAAATTCTAGAATCAAAATTCAAGACATCGAAATGTCTAAACCTGTTGATTTGGAAGCTGAATATGTAGAGTATACAGTTGAGCTTAAAAAAGGAGAAACTCACCTTCAAACATGGTTTACTTTAGATAATGATGTGGAAATTGGAGCTTACTATGCTAAGATCGAGAAGATTTAATTTATACTGAAATTGAAATCTATAACAAGATGAAAAACCTAAAGTCAATTATACTGATATTAATGCTTGCCTTATCATCAATAGCGCAAGCAAAAGAATACCATGTATCTAAAAGTGGTAACGATTTTAATAATGGAAGTATTGAAGCTCCTTTTAATACCATTTCTAAAGCGGCCAAAATTGCTCAGCCAGGAGATGTGGTAACTGTTCACGAAGGTGTGTATAGGGAATGGGTAAGTCCATTTTATGGAGGAATGAATGACAGAAATAGAATTGTTTATCAGGCTGCTGAAAATGAAGAGGTTTGGATTAAAGGTTCTGAGGAAATTAATACTTGGAAAAGATACAAAGGAACAGTTTGGAAAGTAGAAATAGAGAATGATTTTTTTGGAGATTCTAATCCCTACCAAGAAATCATTTGGGGTGACTGGGTTACTAGTACCTATGGGCGTGATCACCATTTAGGGGAAGTATATGTAAATGGGAAGGCACTATATGAAATTGACAGCCTATCGAAATTATTTTCTGAAACGGCATTAAAGAGAGCAACAGATATAGAAGGATCTAAGTACAAATGGTATTGTGAAAGTAATCAGGAAACAACAACTATTTACGCGAATTTCAATGGCGTAAATCCAAACAAAGAATTGGTTGAAATTAATGTGCGTCCTACCGTGTTTTGGCCTAAAAAAACAGGAATAAATTACATTACTGTTCGCGGGTTTAAAATGTGTCATGCTGCAACGCAATGGGCACCTCCAACTGCAGAACAAATTGGCTTAATTGGACCAAACTGGAGTAAGGGATGGATTATTGAAGACAATTTAATCAGCCATTCAAAATGTTCAGGAATTGTTATTGGAAAAGAAAGAGCTTCAGGACAAAATTTATGGAAGCGAGACCAAAAAAAACGAGGAACTCAACGCGAACGTGAAGCTGTATTCAAAGCTTTACAATTAGGATGGTCTAAAGAAAATATTGGTTCTCATATTATTAGAAACAATACGATTAAAGACTGCGAACAAGGTGGTATTATTGGTCATTTAGGCTGCGTATTTAGTGAAATAAGCAATAATCACATTTATAATATTAATGTAAAAAAGCAGTTTACTGGTTGGGAAATAAGTGGCATAAAACTGCATGCAGCCATTGATGTCCTAATTAAAAACAATTGCATTCATGATAATCATAGAGGAATATGGCTCGATTGGCAGGCGCAAGGAGCACGTGTATCAGGTAATCTTTTATTTAATAATGAAGATCAAGATTTATTTGTTGAGGTAAATCATGGTCCTATGATTATTGATAACAATATCTTGCTTTCTGAAAGAGGAATATTGAATGCTTCACAGGGAACAGCATTTGTAAATAATTTAATTATCGGAAATGTACAATTGCGAGCGGCAAGCAATCGATTTACACATTATCATTTTCCGCATTCTACAAAAGTTCTCGGTATGATGACTGTAATTCTTGGTGATGACCGTTATTACAATAACATTTTTGCTGCGAATAACGGCAGTTTGAATAAAAGTCAGTATTACGGACTAGATGCTTACAATGATTTTCCAACTGCAAGTTACGAATGGAAATCTACTGGCAGTCTTAACAATTATAACAAACAAAAATTCCCTGTATATATTGATGCTAATCTTTATTTAAATAAGGCCTTAGCATCTAATATAGAAACCAATTTTGTTGAGAATAAAACCTTAAATCCAGAAATAAGCCTATCAGAGGAAGATGGTTCTTACTATTTGAACATTACCATTGATGAGAGCTTTGCGAAGGTGAAAACTCAATTGGTAAATACCGCATTGTTAGGAGCTGCATTTCAGTCAGAAACACCTTTTGAAAACCCAGATGGTTCACCAGTTATCATTAACCAAGATTATTTTGGCAAGCCAAGAAATACAGAAACACCAATGGTAGGTCCACTTCAAAACCTTAAAGTTGGAAAGAATAAAATTAAGGTTTGGGGCAATTAGTATAGATGTGAAAAGAAAGAGTAATAAACATATGATTAGAAATAAAAAAAATACCATCATGAAAAATATTATGTTAAGTTTTTGTCTAATTGTAATGATGATGTTTTCTCTGCATGCTCAATCTGATGTTGCATCATTAGATCCTTATGCTGATGAATCCGTTGCTGAGAGAGATGCTCGAATGGAATGGTTTCGTGAAGCAAGATTTGGCATGTTTATTCACTGGGGCGTTTATGCCGTACCGGCAGGAATCTACAAGGATGAAAAGGTAGGCAAGTATGGAGAATGGATTATGTCTGATGGAAGCATACCAATGGCAGACTATCAACGTTTTGCTAAGGAATTTAATCCCGTTAAATACGATCCGGAAGCATGGGTGAAACTAGCCAAGGAAACAGGTATGAAATATATTGTAATAACTTCTAAACATCATGACGGTTTTGCTCTTTTCGATTCAAAAGTTTCAGAATGGGATATCATGGATGCTTCTCCTTACGGAAAAGACCTTATTGCTCCCTTAGCTGAAGCTTGTGAAAAACATGGAATTAAGCTAGGCCTTTATTATTCTCAAGCACAGGATTGGAACCAAGGAGGTTCAGCTCGAGGCAAGGATAAGAAAGGCAAGTGGGATCCTGCTCAGAAGCATGACATGGATGATTACATTAAAAATATTGCGGTACCTCAGGTAAAGGAAATTTTAACACAGTATCAACCTGCAATTTTGTGGTGGGATACGCCACGAGGAATGAATAAAGAGCGTGCGGAACAATTCTTACCCCTATTAAAATTAGCACCAGGAATCATTCATAACAATAGATTGGGTGGAGATTACGAAGGAGACATCAGTACTCCTGAACAATACATACCTGGTACGGGACTTCCCGGCGACTGGGAGTCGTGTATGACCATGAACAAAACTTGGGGATTTAAAAGTTACGATCACAATTGGAAGTCTGCCGAAACACTTTTACAAAACCTGGTTGATATTGCCAGTAAAGGAGGGAACTTTCTACTTAATGTAGGACCAACAGCCGAAGGGATAATTCCCGAACCAAGTGTTGAGCGCCTGAAAAATATTGGAGCTTGGATGGAGAAGAATAGTGAATCAATTTATGGCACAAATGCTAGCCCTTGCCGTACTCCTGAGTGGGGACGTATCACAACACGTACAAAAGGGGAAAATACCACACTTTATCTTAACGTTTTTGATTGGACTGAAAATGGTACGATATTTATTCCTATTACCAATAAGGTTGAGTCTTGTAACTTGCTTACCGATAAGTCCAAAAAATTTGAAACCGAAACCGATGATTTGGGGACCACAATAACACTTGTAGGTGAAGCTCCAGACTCAATCAGTACGGTTATTGTATTAAAATTGAATGGAACACCAATAGTAAGTGATGCTGATAAAATCAAGCCAAATGAAGACGGCATCATTTTATTACCTGCGCAAAAATCTATCATAAATAATGTGATAGGCTCTCATGTGATCTACAATAAAGAGAAAGATTGCATCGATCAATGGTCAAACGAAAGAGCAACGTTAGATTGGGATTTTACTGTTGATAAAGCTGGCACATATACCGTTTTTATGCGCATAGCCTCAGAAGAAGAGTGCGCAATAGAATTAATAGTTGGTGGACAAACAGTGCAAGCCAAACTAGATGCAACTAACGGATTTAAAACCTTCAAGAATGTTAACGTAGGAGAAATAAAGATTGATAAAGCTGGTAATTATAGTATACATCTTAAGCCAAAGCATAAAGAATGGAAGGCTATAATTTTGCAAAGTGTAAAAATATCACCGAAATGAGGAGTCTAAAATTAGAATACTTAAAATTAAAGATGAAAATAATACGAAATTTTTTAACCGTTTTGCTAATTACAATAGTTGGTATTGTTAAGGCGGAAGAAGTTAATATTAGCAGCCTAAGTGAACTTGTAAGGTATGCATCAAAAAGTGGTAATGTAGTTACCATGTCTCCTGGGGTTTATCCGTTAACCGAATATCTACCAGTCGATTCTATGCGTGTTCGTAGTAATCGTAAAGAGTATCAGTACATCACATTTAGTGGGAGCAATAATACATTTAATCTTGATGGTGTAGAACTAGTGATTGATACGAAATTACGTACCGCCTTAAAACCGCCTATTCATAGCGATGAATTCTT
Source organism: Labilibaculum sp. DW002 (assembly GCF_029029525.1). NCBI lineage: Bacteria > Pseudomonadati > Bacteroidota > Bacteroidia > Marinilabiliales > Marinifilaceae > Paralabilibaculum > Paralabilibaculum antarcticum. The sequence goes on from NZ_JAKJSC010000002.1 coordinate 549,783, forward strand.
AATGACTGGAAGTGATAATGTATTTAAAGGACTTACATTAAGATGTATAGGGAAAGGATATTCTCTTGGAGGAACAGTACTTCAAGTGGCTGGTAGAGGAAACACGCTGAAAGACATTACGCTTCATGTAGCAGGAGCCTTTCCTTATGGTTATGGTGATTTGTTTGGAAAAGGAAAAGCCAAAGAGACCGTAATTAAACATTACAAACATAGTGGATTGTTGGTTACGGGAAGCGATACAAAGCTTTACGATTGCAAAATATATAACCTCTCTTTTGGACACTGTTTCTTTATCCAGAAAAAGGCAGAAAATATATACTTTGAGAATTGCTATGCTGAGGGTGCTATCCGATCGACAGACGATATCTTAGCAGAAACATCAGGTCCTGCTTTTGATGTGAATTTTCGCACGTGGACTCAGAATCGTGAAGGTAAATATGTGGTTACACCAGGTTATATGAAATCATTGTGCGAAGATGGTTTTCGAATCTACGGGCCAATAAAGAATCTTCATTTTAAAAATTGTACAGCAAAAAATACCCGTGCGGGATTTGAGCTAAGATCTAATACCAGAGTAATACTTGAAAATTGTACCACCATTGGCACTGAGCGTGCCTACTGGATAGGCGATGATGCCATTGTGAAAAATTGCAAAGGTGATGCTAATTATGGCCCGCTAATGTTCGTTGAGGGTAGTAATGTTGATGTTGAATTAATTTTAGATCCTGCGGAGTCAGACCGAATTGTACATGCTTTAATTACCATTCAAGGAGAAAACAATAAAGTGGTTTTGAAATCACCAAAAGGAGAAAAAAGGACTAAAGAACTTCCAATATTAATAGGCTATACACACCCAATGCATGGTGAATCTATGTCGCCTTATGATGAAGGAGAAACTGTTGGACTTAAGTTTATGAATAAAACGGGAATGCCTATTAAAATTGGTAGAAAGGCTAGCAATTGCGAAATTATAACCAATGGAGTGGTTATAGAAAACAAGGGCGAGCAAATTAAAATAAAACAAAAATAGTAAAGTGTTTCCTTCTATGATGTTGGAATAATAGGTGTTAGTACTTGCTTTGATTGAATTAAAACGAGAAATGGAACGAAGAAAATTTCTAAAAACAGCAGGTTTAGGTGTTTTAAGTATGGGAATTGTACCTCATACTTTTGCTGGCTTTTGGAACAAAAAAAGCAAACCTGAAACATGTAAACTTGCTTGGGAGAAACTTTGCGGTAATATTGGTAAAACATATGAGACCGATGGTTTTAAATATGTACATCCAGAAAAAAGAACACCCAATGTACTTATATATGGCGACTCAGTTTCAATAAAATATACTTCGGCAGTAAGAAAAAATCTGGAAGGAAAAGCGACTGTAATTCGTTTGTTCAAGAATGGAGGATCAAGCCATAATTTTATTTCCAATATGAATAAAATGAACGTAACAATGTTTCAACCTGGATTAGAAGGAGGTTGGAACTTTGAATGGGATCTAATTCATTTTAATGTTGGGCTGCACGACTTGAAATACCTTAAAGGCAAGAACCTGAATAAGAATGGAAGCCAGGTTTCAACGATCAGTAAGTATCAGCAGAATCTGGAAGAGATTTGTCAGTATTTGAAGAAGAACTACCCAAAGGCTAAGTTGATTTTTGCGACCACAACACCAGTTCCTGAAAATGCTAAAGGTCGATACAAAGGAGATAGCATAAAATTCAATAAGGCAGCAATAGAAGTATTGTCAAAACATCCTGATATTCTTGTAAATGATCTTTATTCATTCACCTTACCTCATCATAAAGAGTGGGAACAAGAGCCCGGTAATGTTCATTATAATCAATTAGGATTTACTGAACAAGGAAAGAAAGTGGCACGAGTAATAAGGGGAAATTTATAAGCTCGATCTCTTAGAATGACAATTTTACATTATAAAATATTTAATATGAAACGATCATATAAAAAATATTATACACAGGATAATGAGTGTGATTTGGGAGTTCCATATGGCAAAAAAATATAATTATAATCATATGAAACTAAAATATTCTACATTTTTCACTCTTCTTATTGGTGGCGTTTTGCTTTGTCTGGCTTCATGCTCTACTAAAGCTAAGAATGAAAACAAACCAAATATTGTAATCATTTATACTGATGATCAGGGCTATGGAGACGTGAGTGCACTAAATCCAGAGGCTAAATTTAAAACGCCTAATATGGATAAATTGGCCAACGAAGGGGTCGTTTTTACTGATGGACATAGTAGTGATGCAGTGTGTACGCCTTCAAGATATACATTGTTAACAGGGCGTTATAGTTGGAGAACATCCTTGAAAAAAGGAGTTTTAAGAGCAGATGGCCCTTGTTTAATAGAAAAAGATCGAATGACTATTGCCAGCATGCTAAAGGAGCAAGGTTACAATACCGCTATGGTTGGAAAATGGCATCTGCAAATGGAGTTTGAAGGGAAGAGGGGCGAAGGTCGCGATTGGTCGAAACCATTTACTGATGGACCTATCGAAAAAGGATTTGATTACTTTTTTGGAGTACCAGCATCTATGAATTTTGGTGTATTAACTTTCTTGGAGAATGATAAAGTTCTCGATCCGCCAATCTTGTATACCAAAAAGAAAATGGATGTCACTCCTCGAACTTACCGAATGACACCTCCATTCAAAAATGAAATAGCAAAAGGGCACGTTGAGGTGGCTCCTTCTTTTAATGATGAAATAGTATTGGAGAAATTTGCAGAAAAAGCGGTGGATTACATTAATAAATCAGCCGAAGCCGCTAAGAATGGCAAACCTTTCTTTTTGTATTTCCCCTTAACCAGCCCGCATTTACCTCATTGTACACATCCCGAATTTCAAGGGCTTAGTGCATGTGGTAATTATGGCGATTTTATGATGGAAACAGATTATAGAGTTGGTCAGGTACTAAAAGCCTTAAAAGAAAATGGTTTAGAGGAAAATACCTTAGTTATTTTTTCATCGGATAATGGTGCTGAAAGCAATTATGCATATCAGCGCGATACTTACGAGCATTATTCTTGCATGAATTTTAAAGGGGGAAAACGAGATATCTATGAAGGCGGACATCGAGTACCTTTTTTAATGCGATGGCCCAAAGTTATTAAAGCAGGTAGTAAGGTGAATGTTCCTGTTTGTCAATCGGATTATTTAGCAACCATAGCTGATATTGTAGGTGTTTCGATTCCCGAAAATGCTGCAGAAGATAGCTACAGTTTGTTGCCACTTATAACGAATGAAAGCTCCGAAGAATATCAATCATACAGAACAGTAATTCACCACTCTTTCGCCGGGCATTTTGCCATTCGTCAAGGGAAATGGAAATTAAATATGTTGAGAGGTTCAGGAGGTTCGTTAAAGCCTAAACTTTTTGAGCCAGCAGAAGGTGAAGCTACTTACGAATTATACGATATCGAAAATGATCCTTCAGAAAGGACCAATTTGTATTTCGAGTATCCGGAAGTCGTTGAGAAACTGAAAAAGGAAATTACTGCCATCATTAAAAATGGACGATCAACACTAGGTGCACCTCAGGAATTTGTAAAGGAAGACTGGGAACAAGTTACTTGGATGGATTTTTAAATTTAAAGAAGATATGACAACTAAAATGCTTAAAAATAGAATTATAGCAAGTATTCTTGCCGTGATGTTGCTTGCATCATGCACTGAAACTAAGTCTGCTTTTACCAAGGTGACAATTGAATCTGAAGTAGATTCAATCATGACTGCCAAATGGGGAAACGATTTTAAACATGCTGATTATCCACAGCAATGGCTTGATAATGTTATTGCAGTTGAACCCAATGAAGCGATTCAAGCTGCTATTGATAAGGCAAGTGAAGCTGGTGGAGGGATTGTCTTTTTAAAAGAAGGTGTACATATTCTAGATAGTACTATTACTTTAAAAAGCAATGTGACAATTCTTGGAGAAGGTAGAGACAAGACAATCATTCAACAAGGAGTCAAGCTTGATGAGGCAGCATTTAATGTAGAGGCAAAACCAACAATTACCGATGTATTAATAAAAGATCTGACTCTAAAAGGAACAAGAAGCGGTAAAGTAAATGGAATACTTATTCGTGGAAGAAATGAAAACAGGCATAAACGATTTATGCTTCAAAATATTGATGTTACCGATTGGTCAGCGCAAGGGGTACATATTAAACGAACCAACCATATTATCATGGATAATTGCAATTTCCAGTTTAATGGTTCTCATGGAGGTTTGTATCACAATTGCTACTTTTTATACAACAAATATATTTTGCAAAGTGATTTAGATATGTCTTTTCCCCTAAAAGGGAAGGGATGTAAATATACGTCTTGCGAGTTTGTATTGGCACAGCGATGTACCATAAAAGATACCAAAACCAATGGGATTCAGGCTGATCATGAAGAAGCAGGCTATGTTTTTTTTCATAAATATCACATTTCGGGCTGTGAGCGTGTGGCTTTGTGGTTTCCATGCGAGGATTATTACGACAAATTCACCTACAAGGAAGATCCAAAATATGCACCACAAAAAATTATTCTGAACCGTTGCGAAGTAGTAAATAATACTTGGGGTGCCATGTGGCGTGCAGTGAATGATTCCTATGTGATAAATAGTCATTTTTCCAATAAGAAAATTGATATGGGCTTGTTGAAGTGTAATGTGCAAATGGAAAAAAGCATCTTCGAAAAAGGAAATAAGAATTATACCGATGTAAAACAATGGCCAGAAGATGTGAAGATCTTGTGGTAAATAAACATACATTATGAGACATTTTGTACTATTAATTATATTTGATTTACTTGTATCTAGCAGCCTGAAAGCACAGGAAACAGATGTTCTTAAGATGGACCATGAGCAAGAACAAGTTTTCGAATTAACCTATAAAGTTATCGATAGTGTAGAATTGAATATGACTCTTAGGTATCCTGCTAATTTTAAAAAATCAAAGAAATACCCCACCATTATCTTCTTTTTTGGTGGCGGATGGAATGGTGGAACAACCAAACAATTTGAGCCTCAGGCAAAATATTTTGCAACAAGAGGAATGGTAACAGTATTGGTTGATTATCGTGTTAAATCGAGACACAAAACCACGCCTTATGAGGCTGTGGCCGATGCCAAGTCGGCAGTTCGTTTTTTGCGTAAACATGCCAAAGAATTGAATATTGATCCTAAAAAGATTGCCGCTTCAGGTGGATCTGCCGGTGGACATTTAGCAGCGGTTTGTGGTAATTGTCCCACATTAGATGAAGATGGCGAGGATTTAACAATCAGTTCTAGAGCCAATGCCTTGGTTTTGTTTAATCCTGTTTTTGACAATGGTCCTGAAGGATTTTGTTATGATCGAATGGGGGATCGGTGGCCGGAGATTTCTCCAGCGCACAACATTAAAAAAGGAGCCCCACCAACCATTGTATTTTTAGGACGGGAAGACCATTTAATTCCTGTTTCAATTGCCGAAAATTACAAAGTGAAAATGGATGAAGTTGACAGTCGCTGTGACTTGCACTTGTACGATGGGGCTGGACATGGCTTTTTTAACAATTATAAATATGATGGTAAGTTTTACAAACTTACGATGAGAGAAACCGACTTGTTTTTACGCTCATTAAAGTATTTAAAAGGAGAACCTAGCATTTAAAATATGAAAACAAATTCTACATTACTATTCGTCCTGATTCTAAGTCTTGTTATTTCACAGAAATTAAAGGCCGAGAACAAGCAGAAGCAGAAGCCAAATATCGTTTTTGTCATTACTGATGATCAGGGAATGGGTGATTTAGCATGTACAGGAAATCCTTACATAAAAACGCCAAATATTGATGAATTTTATTCCGATGCGGTGAGACTTACCAATTACCATGTTTCTACTACATGTGCGCCAACTCGTTCCTCAATTATGTCGGGTCGTCATTGTAATCGTGTAAATGTATACCACACAATCGCAGGGCGCTCATTGCTTTACGATGATGAGGTGATTTTGCCACAGGTGCTAGCACAAAATGGATACACCAATGCCATGTATGGAAAATGGCACTTGGGTGACAATTATCCATATCGTCCTGAAGACCGAGGATTTCATGAAGTTGTTCGTCATGGAGCTGGAGGTATTGGTCAGGGACCAGATTATTGGATGAATGACTATTTTGATGATACGTATTGGCACAACGGCGAAGAGCAAAAATACGAAGGATATTGTACCGATGTATTCTTTTCTGAAGCTATGAATTTTATTGAATCCAATAAGGATAAACCTTTCTTTTGCTACATAGCTACCAACGCGCCTCATGCTCCTTACAATCTTCCAAAGGAATATTACGACATGTATCAGGGGAAGAAGTTTGAGAAACTAGATCCTAGACTTCGCCGCTTTTATGGCATGATTACCAATATGGACGATAATTTTAAAAAGCTAGAGCAAAAGCTCGATGAATTGGACTTAACGGATAACACCATCCTCATTTTCACTACTGATAATGGAACTTCAGCAGGTCGTTCAATTTATAATGCTGGACTAAAAGGTGGAAAAGGAAGCCAATACGATGGTGGTCATCGTGTTCCATTATTTATTCGTTGGCCCAATGGAGAGTTAACGGGAGGAAAAGACATTGACAAACTAGTGGCACACTACGATTTATTGCCCACTTTCGTGGATTTACTAGGACTCGATTTTAATCCAATAAAACCTTTGGATGGAAAGAGTCTGAAACCCCTTTTGAAGGAAGAAAATCCGCAATGGGCAAATCGTATTTTATACATGGATACCCAACGTGAGCAAAACCTGATCAAGTACAAGAAGTACACCGTGATGGACGAAAATTGGCGTTTGGTAGATGGAGATAAATTATACAACATTACTGAAGATAGAGGCCAGGATAACAACATTATTGATTCTCATCCTGAAGTTGCAGCTCGCTTGGTAGAGGGATATGAACGCTGGTGGCAATCGTTTATGGATGATGGAGTTGATGAGCGTTATGCATATATAAAAGTTGGTTCTCCGAAAGAAAATCCAAGCAAGATATGCCCTCATGATTTAATTATTGGTCGTTATCAGCCTGTATGGCATCAAAATGGCGCAATACAAGGAGCACAATCCGGTGGTTGCTGGAAAATTGAGTTTGTTAAAAGTGGTGAATACACAATTACCCTGCGTCGATTTCCTCGTGAAAGTGGTTTAGCAATTAATGCTACTTTTCCTGCTCAACAAAAAAGAATAGAATTGGATAAAACAGCACCAGAAGGAGTGAAGAATGACTTTACGGAAGCTCTTTTATATGTTGCGGGAATTACCAAATCTGAAGAAATAAAAAAAGGACAAGAGGAAGTTACTTTCAAGTGTAAAATTCCTGTTGGGAAATACGACATGGAGGCACAACTAATTGATGAAGGAAATCATGTTCATCCTGCTTACTATGTCTACATCGAAAAACTGTAGTTAAGTTCGTGTTTTATATTATAGATTTTAAACGATTTTTTTAGGTTATGCGCAGAGTATTATACATCGCAATTTTTCTTTTCAGCTCATCTTTTATGTATGGGCAAAATGTTTCAGAACTTGAACTACTAAAGGGTTTTAACCATAAGGAAACGGTGGTTTATAAAATGGTGGATGGCGTTGAATTAAACATGGATATTTTCTATCCTGATGCTGCTAAAATGAAGGAAAAAAATCCTTGGATGATACACGTGCATGGTGGTGGCTGGGCTGGAGGTAGTAAATACAAGATTTTAAAACCACGTTTTCTGTCTACTTTGCATACACTTGTTGATAGTGGTGTTGTGTGTGTGAGCATAGAGTACCGAAAAGCCCAGGGTAGTTCTAATGCCTACGATGCTGCAGTTGATGCTAAAGATGCCACTCGTTTTCTCCTGAAAAATGCAGAAAAATTTAAATTAGATAAGGAGAAATATGGTATTTGGGGTGGTTCAGCTGGAGGACATCTAAGCTTAGTGACTGCTTTAGGATCAGATTCTGATTTTCAGGGAGATTCGCACTTGGCAGATATTTCCACCCGATATAAATGTGTAGTCTCTTATTTTCCTTTTACCTCATGCTTGAATCCTGATTTAAGACCAGGTTCTATTTTTGAAGATGAAACCCGGTTTGTGCGTCTTTTAGGTGCGCCATTAAATGAGAAACCAAAATTGGCCCATTTACTCAGTCCTACTCAACTTTTAAAAGAAACGAGTTCTCCAATACTATTAATTCATGGAGATAAGGATAAAATACTTCCAATTAGCAACTCTCTTTATATGATGGAGGTGGCAAAAAAGAAAAATGCAGATGTTCAATTGTTAACGATTAAAAATGCTGGGCATTGTTTTAAGGGTTCAAACATTTCACCTTCGATGGAGGATCTTAATAATTATTCTGCCAAGTATATTCTTTCCCATTTGAAAGACTAAGTGCATTAGAATGGAATAAAATGCTTTACTCAAATGAAGAATATAACTGTTGTTTTTTGAAATAAATTGAAAGGAATTGATAAATAGTATGAAGCGAGATTGTTAGCTAAAGCTAACAATCTCGCTTTTTGTTGATTTTATAATAAATGCAACATTCGACCTATTTATTGGAATAAATTCTAGGTCTTTTAACGGCTACTTATAGCTATTTTGCGATTGTTAATATGGAAAAATTGTAATTTTTATGAGAACATCTAAAAATAAGTTCACCTGGATATTTATTACACTTGCGAGCATTATTTGCTCATGTACAAACCCAGAAGCGAAGAAAGAGTCTCTGGATATTTCTGCTTATTTGAAAGCAGGAGATAGCAAGCATATTTATCCAACTGATGAGCAAATAGAAATGCTAAAAAAAGTGGTACCTGAGACTACTTTTATTCCTTCTCCACCAGCTTCTAATCGTCAGCACTGGAACAAAATTGCAAATACTGTAAAAGGGATAGACTATTTAGAAGAGGCCGTTTCGCTAATAGAAAAAGCACCTGAAGTACCTATTTCAGATGCAATATACCGCCGTGCCAATAAAGAAGGGAACCGTGGCATATACAAGCCTCGATATTACCGTACAATGGACAGATTGGAGAAATACATTATTGGCGAGAGTATTGAAAATAAAGGACGATTCATTCCTCAAATTGAAGTTTATATCGATTCAATTATGACTATGAAATCATGGATGCATCCTAATCATGATGATAATGAAAATACTGTACTGGAAGGAAAACGAGTATCAATTGATTTGGGAGCTCGAAAATTTGGCTTGGTATTAGCACTTGCTGATGCGCTATTAGAAGACAAATTACCTGATTCATTAAGAAAGGAAATTACTGCTCAGCTTAAGTGGCGCATAACAGATTCCTATTTGAAAAGTTGCAAGGAAATTAAATCCAAGAGTAATCATTGGATACGTAGTACTAGTAATTGGAATTCTGTGTGCACCAGTGGAACTATTTTTACCACCATTGTGGCTTCTGAAAAGTCAGATGAACGAATTGCAGCAATTGGTTGTGCTTTAAATAGCATGGTGCATTATTTGTCTGGTTTTGGTGATGATGGCTATTGCTCTGAAGGAACTGGCTACTGGAATTACGGATTTGGGCATTATTTATACCTCGCAGAGATATTAGATGACTATACGGATGGTAGAATAAACTTGTTTGAATTTAATAAACTAAGTAAGGTGGCTAATTTTCCTGAAACATTTCAAATACATGAAGGAATGTACGCTCCTTTTGCTGATGGAGTAACTAGAATTAAGCCAGGTAGCGATAACTTCGCATATGCAATTGCAGCTAAACATTACGGTTCTAAAAAGCCATCGAAATTCATTCCTGATGAAGGGGTACAAACCTTAGTTGTTTGGAAGGATGGAGATGATTACACATCTACAAAGGATGATAAATCAAAATTGCCTGAGTATACTTATTTTGATGATTTTGGCATTGTAATTTCAAGAGGTCAACAAGAAAATCCATTTTCAATAGCCATAAAAACGGGGCATAATGCTGAAAATCATAACCACAGCGATGTGGGAAGTTATGTAGTCGTTTTAGATCAGGATTATGTGGCAGGTGATATTGGTGCTCCGTCGTATACTGCTGGAGCATTTTCCAAAAACAATCCCGCGCGAAGTTCATGGGGACATCCTGTGCCAAGAATCAACAACACCTTACAGTCAAACGGAAGAGAGTTTCAAGGAAAAGTTCTTGCAGCAAGTTTTAATCGAAGTGTTGATAGTGTGAGAATGGATATTAAGCCAGCTTATGAGCTTGAGATACTAAACAAGCTCGAACGTACCATGGTAAACAATAAATTGGGTGAGGGAGCAATTACGATAACTGACAATTTTGAAGCCTCAGAGCCAGTTCGTTTTGGAACTTCTATAATGGTGAATGTAGCTTACGAAGCTGTTGATAATAATACCCTAATCATCAATTCTGAAAATCAGAAAGTAAAAGTTGAGATTACTTCTGTTGGTGGTAATGTTACTATAAAGGATGAAGTTGTACCAGTTAAACATTTACGCAGCGGTAAAACATCCTACCGTATTGGAGTAGATTTTGAAAAACCATTAAAATCAGGTGCGATAACTGTAGTTTATTCACCATTGAAGAAATAGATATTGAAGATATGAGAGTGAAATCAAGAAATATAACATCGTTTTTAAGAAATATAGCCCTATTGTGCCTTGCTTTAAGCACATTTCAGGTAGCCGCTTTCGAAAGAGTTAATTCATTGGTAGAGCTATTACCATATCTCGATGACGATAACGCAAGTGTTGTTATGGCTCCTGGCACTTATAGTATCACGTCTGATGATATTGCTAAAGGAACATTCGGAACTACCGATTTCGAAGATAGAGCTAAGATATTACTACAATTTTCTGGTAATAATAGTACGTACGATTTTACAGGAGTAACGCTTACTATTGAAACAGGAGTTTTTAATTGCTTTGGAAATTATAGAGTTCACGAGCTGGTTGTTACGGGAAGTAATAATGTGCTTAAAAACCTTACTATGGTTGATCTTGGTTCAGAACATGACAAGCCAAACAAGGGAGCCTTAGGTGTTTGCATGGATGGGAGAGATAACCGAGTTGAAGGTTTCCATTTGACCGTTAAAGGATCTTATCCTTACGGATATGGAGATGCTTTTGGTAAAGGAAAAAGAAATGTAATCAGGCATTATAAACATTCTGCTTTTTTGGTTCGTGGATTACGAAATCATGCTAAAAACTGTAAAATAATCCATAGATCATATGGTCATGCTATATTCATGCAAGCAGCAAGCTATCCAACTATCGAAGCATGTGTAGTAGAGGGTAAAATGCGTAAAACAGATGATATTTTAGCAGAAACGTCAGGACCAGCTTTTGATGTTGGTTTTATGACAATTTGGGGATACAAACTTCCAGCGGGATATATGTTGAGTCTTGGTGAGGCAGGTATCCGTGCTTATGATGGAGGAAAAACCATTATTGATGGAAAAATTTTTCAAAGAGGAACAGATAATCCTACGATACTCAATTGCACTATTAAGCATATGAGAACAGGGGTAACTCTTGCACATGCAACGGGTGAAAAATATGTTAAGGGTTGTGTGGCCATTGGTTGCGAGAATGGTTATTCTCTAGGCTCAGGCGAAGTGGTCGATTGTAAGGCCGATTGCGCTTATGGTCCTGTATACGCAAGCACATACGAAAGAGATAAAAATTATAATGCTGAGATTACCATCATACCTGCAATAGATCCTTATTATAACGGTTCGGGAAGTGTAGCATACATCGGAGGTCGGGGTCATAAAATTACATTGCGAGGCACAGATGAAGTTATCAAACAAAGTTTATCTATAAAAGTTGGTGGTGACAAGGGAAATATTCGCCTTATGCATGGAAATTTTCCAAATCAAAATAATTTTAAGGTGTCAGATTTTGAATTGATTAATGATACAAACTATCCAGTAAAGTTATCTCCCACAAGTTCAAGAGTAACAGTGAGATCTGTAGGAACTGTTAGAGATAATGGTACCGATAATCATGTAATAAAATAAAGTGATTTATGAAACGAATAAATACCAGCATAATGGTTTTGTTTCTGCTGATTCATATCAGTTGTAACAATAGTAAGGTAGAGCTAATTGTAAGTAAGAATGCTGTTGAAGCACAGTATAGTTCAATTCAAGAAGCATTAATTGCCGCTAAAGAAATAAAGCAAAGTGATAATAATGCTCAAATTGTAATTAATATTTTACCAGGCAGTTACCATTTGCAAAAAACAATTGAAATTTCCAGTGCGTTAAATGGACTTGAAATTGTTGGAGCGGGTGCTTCAAAAGTCAGTGTTAAAGGATCAGTACCACTGCAGTTAAACTGGAAAAGTTTGAATGAAGACATATTTGTAGCTAAGGTTCCAGATAATTTGATTTTTGATCAACTAATTACTGATGGAAAAGCTCAGATTTTAGCTCGATATCCAAATTATGATGAAACGGCTCAGTATTGGCAAGGATATGCTGAAGATGCTCTTTCGAAGGAGCGTGTCGCATCTTGGAAGAACCCAGTGGGAACATTTTTTCATGCTCTCCACAAAGGTCGCTGGGGTGGTTTTCATTGGCAGATTGTTGGAATGAATGAAGATGCTTTTCCAATTTTAGAAGGTGGTCATCAAAACAACAGAGGTTCAAAACCACATAAGGAATACCGGATGGTAGAAAATGTGTTCGAAGAGTTGGATAGTCCAGGTGAATGGTATTTAGATCATGAAAATCATCAGCTTTATTTTTGGCCAGAAAAGAATATCGATCTGCAAAAAATGAAATTTGAAGCCTCAGTGCTTAAATCGTTAATTTCAGTAAAGGGAACACTTGAAAATCCTGTACAGAATATTTCTATTAAAGGAATCAGCTTTGAAAATACGCAACGTACTTTTATGGAAGCGTATGAGCCTTTGTTGCGAAGTGACTGGACAATTTATCGTGGTGGAGCTGTATTTTTTGAAGGAAGTGAAAATTGCAAACTCGAGAATTGTGAATTCACAAACTTAGGTGGCAATGTAATTTTTGTTAGCAATTACAATAAAGGATTAAAAATTGCTGGAAATAATATTCATGAATGTGGAGCTTCTGCTATTTCTTTTGTAGGTAATGCTTCTGCAGTTCGATCACCATCTTTTCAGTACGGACAATTTGTTGAATTGGATAAAATGGATACCATCTCAGGACCTAAAAATGAATTGTATCCTAGAGAATGTATTGTTGAAAATAACTTGATTCATAGAATAGGGAGAGTTGAAAAACAAACCGCAGGAGTACAGATTTCTATGGCAATGGACATTACTGTTCGTCACAATAGTATTTACGATGTTCCTCGCTCTGGTATCAATATCGGAGATGGTACATGGGGAGGACATATTTTGGAATTTAACGATGTGTTTAATACCGTTTTGGAAACTAATGATCATGGCTCATTTAATTCATGGGGAAGAGATCGTTTTTGGCATCCTAATCGAAGAATAATGGATAGTATTACTACTGCAAATCCTGACATGTACAAATGGGATGCAGTACATACCACAATTATTAGAAATAACCGATTTCGTTGTGATCATGGTTGGGATATCGATTTGGACGATGGATCTTCAAATTACCACATATACAACAATTTGTGTTTAAGTAGAGGGATTAAATTGAGAGAAGGCTTTAATCGAGTAGTTGAAAATAATATCACCGTGAATAACAGTTTGCATCCTCATGTTTGGTTTGTGAATTGTGAGGATGTTTTTAGAAAGAATATTGTAAGTGATGCTTATCAGGATGTAGGATTGTTGAGCTGGGGTAAGGACTTAGATTATAATCTATTTCCTACCGAGGAAGCCATGATAAAATCACAAATTTACGATCGGGATATGCACAGTGCTTTTGGTGATCCATTGTTTAAAGATCCCAAAAATCTAGATTATTCTGTTGCTGAAAATTCACCAGCCTTAGCATTGGGCTTTGTTAATTTCCTTATGGATCAATTTGGCGTTCAAAAGCCAAGCCTAAAAGCAATTGCCAAGACTCCTGAAGTTCCTGTTGTAGTAGATCCTTTGCAAAGAAAAATAAAGAGTAGTACGCTTGCCTGGTTAAGAAATAAACTAAAAGGGGTAGATTCTAATGAAGAGCAATCTGCTTACGGATTAAATAGCCCAGAAGGAGTAATTGTAATCAGTACATGGAATCATAGTCCGGCAGTAAAGAACAATGGCTTGAGAAAAGGAGATGTGATTCTTGAGGTTGAAGGAGTGAAAACCGATAAAGTACTCGACTTTTTAAAAATCACAAAAGAGTATCAATCGAAAGGTGAAATTCAAGTTCTGGTAATGAGAAATCAGAAGGAATTGGGTTTAAGAATTCAAATCAAATAGGAAATCAATTAAAATTAATAAGGGATTATGAAATTGCAACAAATTGTATTTGTATTGTTTTGTACAGTGCTCTTTTCTTGTCAAACAGCAAAAAAAGATAATACTTCAAAAAAGGAATTACCAAAGCGACCCAATATTATTTTTATGGTATCGGATGATCATGCTTATCAGGCAATTAGTGCCTATTCCAATCATCTAGTCGAAACTCCAAATATTGATCGAATTGCTAATAATGGAATGAAGTTCACCAATGCTTGTGTTACCAATTCTATTTGCGGGCCTTCTAGGGCGACCATGTTAACGGGTAAGCATTGTCATATACATGGTAAAACAGATAATCTTTTCCCATTTGATGAAACACAAACAACATTTCCTCAATTGTTACAAAAAGCGGGTTACCAAACTGCTATGTTTGGAAAATTGCATTTTGGAAATAACCCAAAGGGGATTGATGAGTTTAAAATTCTTCCAGATCAGGGAAGCTATTACAATCCTGATTTTAATACAAATGAAGGGAGAATAACGGTTGAGGGATATGTTACTGATATTATAACCGATATGTCTATTGATTGGTTGGATAATCGTAGAAAAGAGGATGAACCTTTTGTGATGTTTTATATGCACAAAGCACCTCACCGTGAATGGTTACCAGCACCACGCCATTTTAAAGAATATACGAAGAAAACATTTGTAGAACCTGCAACTTTGTTTGACAACTATGAAGGACGAGGTACGGCAGCGAAAACAGCAGAAATGAATTTATTAAAGCACATGAACTGGGCTGGAGATTCAAAGCTTTATCCAGAAATGATGGCTGAATTAGGTCTTAAAGATGAGTCTGGATGGGATTTGGAAGCTTTTGATCGTGAGGTTGGCCGAATGAATGCTCAACAACGAGCAGTTTGGGATTCAACCTATATACCTTTAATGGAAGATTTTAAAGCGAAGTATCCTAATATGAACGACACAGAATTAATGAAATGGCGTTACCAGCGTTATATGCAGGATTATCTAGGTTGTATTGCTTCTGTAGATGAGAATGTTGGTCGATTATTGGATCATTTAGAGGAACTAGATCTTGATGAAAATACGATTATCGTTTACACATCAGATCAAGGATTTTATTTGGGAGAGCATGGTTGGTTCGATAAGCGTTTTGCATATGACGAATCGTTTAAAACACCTTTATTAGTTAGTTGGCCAGGAGTTGTAGAGCCAGGTACAACAAATACCGAAATGGTTCAAAATCTCGATTTTGCGCAAACTTTACTGGAAGCTGCTGGAATTGAAGCACCCGAGGATATGCAAGGAGAAAGTTTAATTCCTTTATTGCAGGGGAATGATGAGGAATGGACTAGAGATGCAGTTTACTACCATTATTATGAATATCCTTCTATTCACATGGTAAAAAGACATTATGCTATTATTACTCAGGAATACAAATTAATTCATTTTTATTACGATGTTGACGAGTGGGAACTTTACGATCGTAAAAACGATGTTCAAGAAATGACTAATGTAATTAATGATCCTGCTTATGCAGATGTTCTCGTAAAGCTTAAAAAGGAATTGGCAGAAATGCGTGAAAAATATGGTGATAGTTCACAATTAGATCAGGAATTGATTGATAAATATATTCATGAGAAAGAGAATCCTGATGTAATTAAGGTTTCACTTCATTAAAAAATAATTGAGCTGGTAAGAGAATCGTTTTCGATTCTTTTACCAGTTTTTTTACACAGATTAAATAGAAAGTATGCAATACCGAATTCAAACACAATTGACTATTGTTTTTTTACTCTGTTTCGTTTTATTCTCAGGAATGAAAAAGGCAGATAAATCGATTTACCACAAAGCTTGGATTGATTTCAATAAAAATGGAGTCAAGGATATTTTTGAAGATCCTACTCAAAATGTTGATAGTAGAGTTAAAAATCTATTGTCTCTGATGAATGTTGAAGAGAAAACCTGCCAAATGGCAACACTTTATGGTTACGCTCGTGTTTTAAAAGATGAGTTGCCAACCAAAGAGTGGAAAAATTGTGTTTGGAAAGATGGGATCGCAAATATCGATGAGCATTTAAATACCATATGGAATCAGCCAAAAACACATACACAGTATTCCTATCCATATAATGTTCACGCCGAGGCGATTAATGCGGTTCAAAAGTGGTTTGTAGAAGAAACCCGAATGGGAATTCCTGTAGATTTTACCAACGAAGGAGTTCATGGTTTGTGTCATAAAAAAGCGACACCGCTTCCAGCTCCAATTGGTATCGGTTCTACATGGAACAAAGACTTGGTATATAAAGCTGGTAAAATGGTTGGAAGTGAAGCAAAGGCTTTAGGCTATACCAATGTTTATGCTCCTATTCTTGATGTGGCCAGAGATCAGCGTTGGGGAAGAGTTCTGGAATGTTATGGCGAAGAACCTTTTCACATTGCTGAAATGGGCAAGCAAATGACTTTAGGAATTCAATCGCAGGGAGTGGCATCTACACTAAAGCATTTTGCAGTATATAGTATTCCTAAAGGAGCTAGAGATGGCGATGCGCGTACCGATCCACATGTGGCTCCTCGCGAAATGCATCAGCTTCATTTGTATCCTTTTCGAAGAGTAATTCAAGAGGCTAAGCCTATGGGCATAATGAGTAGTTACAACGATTATGATGGTGTTCCGGTTACCGCAAGTCATTATTTCCTAACAGAATTATTGCGTGAGCAATTTGGTTTTCAGGGATATGTGGTTTCAGATAGTGAAGCTGTTGAGTATGTTTCAGATAAACATCATGTGGCTGAGGATTATAAGGAGGCTGTAAGACAGGTTGTTGAAGCAGGATTGAACGTTCGAACCACTTTTAGAACAGCAGAATCATACATAGAGCCTTTGCGTGAGTTGATTGCGGAAGGGAAACTTTCGATGAAAACCATTGATGCAAGAGTGGGTGAGGTTTTGGCCGTGAAATTTCGATTGGGTTTATTCGATCAGCCGTATGTCGAAAATCCGAAGGAATCTGACAAGCTGGTTCATACTGATGAAAATGAGGCTCTTTCAAAGCAAATCAATCAAGAATCAATGGTTTTGCTTAAAAATGAAAATAACTTTCTTCCTCTGGAAATCAATAATCTTAAAAAAATTTTGGTGACCGGTCCTTTGGCCGATGAAATCAGTTTTACTTATAGTAGATATGGACCTGCTGATAATCCTTCGGTTTCAGTTTATCAGGGAATCAAAAAATACGCAGCAGGAAAAGCACAGGTTGACTATTCTAAAGGTTGTGATATTGTAGATCCAAACTGGCCGGGAAGTGAAATTATTCCCGAACCACTTTCACTTGAGGAGCAGGCTGGAATTAATGCTGCCGTTGAAAAAGCAAAACAATCGGATGTGATTATTGCCGTTGTGGGAGAAGACGAAAAGCGTGTTGGAGAAACAAAGTCAAGAACAAGTCTTGGCCTTCCTGGAAGACAATTTCAACTCGTACAAGCTTTGTATGTTACCGGAAAACCTGTGGTTTTGGTTCTTATTAACGGACAACCATTGAGCATTAACTGGGAAAATAGATTTTTACCTGCCATTCTCGAAGCTTGGTTTCCTAGTACTGTTGCTGGAGAGGTGATTGCTGAAACTTTATTCGGAGATTATAATCCGGGAGGTAAATTATCAGTAACCTTCCCTAAAACGGTTGGTCAAATCCCATTGAATTTTCCTTTTAAACCAGGTTCTCAGGCAGGGCAGCCTGGCGAAGGCCCAAATGGGTATGGCAACACGCGTGTTTTAGGGCCTTTGTATCCTTTCGGATATGGTTTGAGTTATACTACTTTTGCATACCGTAACTTGAAAGTAAACCCAAAGCAGGCAAACTCACAGGCCGAAATACAGGTTTCATTTGAGCTAAGCAACACAGGAGCTCGAGAGGGAGATGAAGTGGTTCAACTTTATCTGAAAGATGAGGTCAGCAGCGTAACAACTTACGAGTCTCAGCTTCGTGGTTTCGAGCGGGTTCATTTGCTTCCCGGCGAAACAAAAACAGTTCATTTCACACTCTATCCTGATGATTTGGCATTGCTTGATAAGAATATGAATTGGACGGTTGAGCCTGGTAAATTTAAAATAATGATAGGAAGTTCATCGGTTGATATTCGTTTGAAAGGAGTTTTTGAAATACAGAGCAAGTAATTGCTTGATATCGGTTCTGTTGAATTATCGTTTTACAATTGTATCAAATTAATTCTTTAAAATAAATAGTCTGTTATGAAAATCATTATTGTATTGGTCTTGTTGGTCAGTAATGCTTTGTTTGTTACTGCTTCAAGAGTAGATACCTTGTTTGTTACCAGTGAGTCGATGGGGAAAGAACTGCCTAATCTGGTTATTGTTCCAGATGCTTATTCTGCTCAAAATAAAGATTTCCCAGTTTTGTATTTATTGCACGGTGCTACTGGTAATTTTTCCGATTGGTTGCATAAAGTCCCTCAGCTAAAGCAGTTCGTGGATAAGTATGAGTTCATCATCGTTTGCCCTGATGGAGGCTTTACCAGTTGGTATTTCGATAGTCCTATTGACGCTAAAATGCAATATGAAACCTATATCACGAAAGAGTTATTGACTGTGGTGGATAAAAATTACTCTACCATTCCTGATCGATCGGGAAGAGCCATTACTGGATTAAGTATGGGCGGACATGGAGCATTTTACCTAGCATTTAAACATCAGGATATTTGGGGTGCTGCAGGAAGTACAAGTGGAGGATTAGACATTCGTCCTTTTCCGAACAGTTGGGATATTTCAAAACGATTGGGTACCTATGCCGAAAATCAAGACGTATGGGAGAAGAATACAGTAATCAATTTAGTTCATCTTTTGAATGGAAAAGATCTGAAATTAACCTTTGATTGTGGTACAAGTGATTTCTTTTACGGAGCTAATAAACGCATGCATGAAAAGTTACTGGAACGCAATATTCCGCATGATTATACGGAGCGTCCAGGGAAGCATAATACGAAGTATTGGGCCAATTCCATCAAATATCAACTTTTATTCTTCGATCAGTTTTTTCGATCTGAAAAGCAGTAAAACCGCCGAAAATCGCATCGTAATGCATGTTTTTGCAACAAATTTCATATTTATTGAAACGTAAATTCTGCTTTCCCGATGTCTGTTGAGCTATTTTTGAAGAGATACTAATACTTACAAAAGAATTGTAAAATGATCTCTAAAAGAATAGCTCTATTTTGTTTTATAGCCTTGAGTTTATTAATTCAGGCAAAAAGTGTATTTGCTCAAACGCATCCAAATTTATATGTAGCAAATGAGGATAGACAAACTATTTTATCAAAAATACAAAATGAAGAGTGGGCAAAAGTCGCGTGGGAAAATCTTCAAGAAAAGATTGATCCTTTTGTAGAAAGACATCAATCTGATCCGGAATGGATCACATCCCGTTTGGCGATGTATTGGAAAGATGGCAAACATTACACTCAGTGTTACATCAAAAAACAAAATTGGGATTATGGTGAGGGAAATGCACCAGTTCCAACAGTAAGACTTCCAGGAATGCGTACTTGGAACAATTACATTAATGTTCCTTTGAAAGATCGTATCCCATTTAATGAATCAGGTGATATGCTTGGTCTAGATCGATCTAGTAATGATAAAGTACCTGTTTTGGTTCCATACAAGGAATCTGGGCACATGATTACTAAAAACAATAAGGAAATTCTGGACTTGGCAGAAAAAGCTTCATTTGTTTACTGGTTAACACAGGATGAGAAGTATGCTAGATTTTCTTCCGATATATTTTGCACTTGGTTGTTGGGTACTTATTATATGAACCCTCCTTTAGATCCAGAAATGTCAACCAAAGGTGCAGGTGGTTATGCTCCTGGCGGAATTATGGGTTACTACGATTACGAGCAAATACATGACTTTCTTCAAAAGCCTGCAGCAGTTACTTACGATTTTTTATACGATTACCTGCAAGAAAATACTCCTAAGGCTATATCAAAAACAAATAAAAGTGTAAGAGAAGTAGCTGGAGTTGTTTTTAAACGATTTGTTGACTTAGGGTTAATTCGAGGAGGAAAACGTGGCAATTGGAATGTGAATGGATTTAGAAATATTCTTCCTTCAATGCTAGTGTTGGAATCCAATGGTTTTTACGAAGACAAAAAGGGCAAAGAGCATTACATTCCCTACTACACAAAAATTACGACTGACCATCATGAGGCTTTGCCAGATTTCATAAAGAATTTTGATGACGTTACTGGTTTATGGCCAGAATCTCCTGGTTATGCATCGGGTATGATTGGAGCCATATTACAAATGGGAATTCCGTTATACAAATCTGGTGTAAATACAATTGGAGATAATCCTTTATTGCAAAAGGCAGCTATGGCTAATTTAGGTTGGTTAGATGCAAGGGGAAATCTTGTTGTAGTTGGTGATATGCGTGGAGGACCTACTGATTTATCCGTTTTTGAAGATATGCTTACGTACTACACATGGGAAGGCGATCTTGATAAGGCAAAAAAAATGGCTTCAGTTATTCGAAATGGAATTGCATCTGGCCAATACAATAGAAGTGAGATAAGCTGGAAAGGGCTTTGTACCTATGAACCACTTCCAGAATCGAGTAATGAATTACCTTTTAACAGAGCAGCATATTCCGAACATCATCGCCATTTGATCATGAAAAATGGTAATCGTGTTGAAAATGGATTGATGTTTACTTTGTATGGAGGTAACAAAGGTGGTCACCTTTCACCAAATGGATTAGCCATGCAGTTTTATGGTAATGGTTATGTCTTAAATCCTGATGCATCGGCTTATGAATCTTATTGGTCGAAAGATGCATCTTACCATCGTGAAATAACGGGTTCTAATACCATAATGCCAGGATATACCAAAGGAGAAATCACGATCAATGCAATGGATCCTTCTGTGGATGCATCAAACAATTTTTACAATACAACAGAAACCTCTGCTGCTTGTTCTTTTGCAGATTTTAGTGCTGCTGAAAAACGACGTTTGGTTGCAATGGTTCGTACTTCTGAAACTACAGGTTACTATGTAGATATTTTCCGATCAAACCAGTCAGATAATGATTACTTACAGCATATTCTGGGTGATGCGGCAAGCCTTAGAAATAAACGAGGAGAGTTGCTGGATTTCGTGAAAGTTGATAGTATAAGCAATCATCATCATAAAGCATACTCTTTCTTTGCAAACCCTCGAAAGATAGATTTTAGTAATGATTTTACAGCTACTTGGACAATTGATAAAGTAAGTCCAAGTTTGAATATTAATATGTGGATGATGGGACAAGAGAATCGTGAAATCTATTTGGTAGATGCTCCTCCTTCAACCTTACGATCTGATCTAACTCCTGGGATGGTAAATAGAAGTCCGCAAACTACTCCAACAATAATTGTACGTCAGAATGATAATAATGCTGAGGATCATCCTTTTGTTTCGGTTTTTGAGTCTTTTAATGAAGGTGAAAAATCAATAAAAAAGATTTCAAAAATAGCTGCTTCCGATCATTTTGTTGCCTTGTCTATTTCCTCTCAGAATGGTGAAAAACAATTCATTTGCAATGCAATTGATGATGCAGTATATCAACCAAAATCAGATCTTGTTTTTCAAGGGGTTTTTGGAATCGCATCAGAAAATAAGGATGGATTTCAATACCTATACTTGGGGAAAGGTAAATCATTGAGAAAAGGGAATTATTGTATTGAAGCGGTTGATGGAGAGGTTACTGCAGAGCTGAAAGTAGTAGATGGAGAATTTTACTATTCAGCTGACGGAACGGTTCGAATTTCCTTGAAGAATGGTAAGGAAAATGAATATAAGCCGGGATATAATATTCGAGTAAAATAAAGTTTTTGTTGATAAGATATTGAATAAATAGAAGAGGTAAATAATATGAGATTTGTTAAAATATTTGTGTCGGTTATAAGTATCGTATTGGTGTTGAGTAGTTGTGCATCTTTTTCAAAAGATAAAAAGACACTTGATGCTAGTAAGATTCTGATGAATAGTTCTATTAAGATTAAGGAAAGTGCTGAGCGTTTGTCAGATACTGATCATTTTCCTCGATTTATACCACAGGATAGTACCAATTGGGAATGTGTTAGTGTTGGAGATTGGTGCAGTGGATTTTGGCCTGGTGCGCTTTGGTATGCTTACGAATGTTCGGGCGATGAGAACCTAAGGAAACAAGCTGAATTATTTACAGCTCCTATTAAAGAAATTGCCTATACTCCAGCTCAAGATCATGATATTGGTTTTCAGGTGTATTGCAGTTATGGTAATGGCTATCGATTGACTGGAAATCCAGAGTACAAAAAAATCATGTTAGCTGCCGCTGATACTTTGGCTACTCTTTACAATCCAATTGTTGGTAGTATTCACTCTTGGCCTTCAAAAAAACAGTATCCTCACAATACCATTATTGATAACATGATGAATTTGGAATTGTTGTTTTGGGCAGCAAAGAATGGTGGTGGAGAGCGATTGAAAGATATCGCAGTAAGTCATGCTGAAGTCACAATGAATAATATTGTTCGACCTGATTATTCAGCCTTCCATTTAGGATCATTTGATGATAAAACAGGTGCTTTTATTGAGGGAAAAGCACATCAAGGTTATGCCGATAATTCGATGTGGGCAAGAGGACAGGCTTGGGGAATTTATGGATTTGCTTTTACTTATCGCGAATCTGGAAAAAAAGAGTTTCTGGAAACATCAATGAAAATGGCTGACAAATTCTTAGAACGTCTTCCTGAAGATGGCATTCCTTATTGGGATTTTGATGCCCCACTTACATCAGAAACACCTAAAGACGCGTCTGCTGCAGCTGTTGCTGCTTGCGGTATGTTGGAACTTTATAAGATAATTGATGATGAGGTGTTAAGGAATAAGTACAAGCAAGCAGCAATTGCACTACTCGAAATTCTTTCTTCACCTAAATATCTAAGTGGAGATACAAATCAAGCTATTTTGTTACACTCTACAGGGCATAAGCCTAAAAATTCAGAAATTGATGTTCCAATCATTTACGCTGATTATTATTATTTAGAAGCTTTATTAAAGTTAAAGAAGATAGAGGCGGGTGAAGTGTCTGTTAAATAATTAGTTGAAAATAAAAGAAATGAAAAAGCTTAGTCTTCTGTTTGTATTTTTCTGCTTGTCAATTTCATTGTTTGCTTCAGGCAGCGAGAATATTGCTTCAAGTCATTTTAGCGTTTTAAACTGGGTTATTCTGGCTGTTTTTTTAGTTGGAACAACTGTTTTTGGAGAACTGGTAAAAAACAAAGATACCGGTTTAGATGGATTCTTCCGTGGTGGTAAAAGTTTACCCTGGTGGGCTGTTTCCTTGTCATTAGTCGCTACAAAAACGAGTGTGGCAACTTTTATAGCAGTGCCGGCTTTTGTGTTTTCATTAAAAGGAGATCTTACTTATTTGCAAATGACATTTGGATTTGCCTTGGGGAATATTCTAATGATTTTTGTACTCCTAAAAGAATATTACGAAGAAAATATTTATAGTCCTTACGATTTTATACAAAACCGTTTAGGGATTAAGGCTAGTCAACTTTCTCGTACATTTTTTATGGTTGGAGCCACGATGAGTCAGGGTGTTCGTTTGTTAGGAACAGCTTTGGTACTGAGTGTGATAACTGGGCAAAGTACCATATTGTGTATCCTTATTATAGCTGCCTTTGCAGTGGTTTGGTCCTATATTGGAGGAATTACAACAGTAGTTTGGACGGATGCCGTACAATTTGTAATCTTTATTTTTGGTGCCTTATTTGCCCTATTCTATGCCATTAGCGATGTTCCTGGCGGAATTAGCGAGATGATCGCTATTGCCGACGAAAAAGCCAAGCTTACCTTGCTCGATCTTTCTTTAGATCCCCATAAAACCTACACACTTTGGGTTGGTATCTTAGGATGTACTTTTTTTGAATTTGGATCTAATGCCGTCGATCAGGTCGTTACCCAAAGGGCACTGTGCTGTAAAAATCTTAAGGAAGCTCGAAAAGCAGTTGGCTTTTCAGTGATAGGAGTATTAACAACCTGGATTATGGCATTTGTTGGAATTGGTTTAGTGGCTTACTATCATATCAATCCTCTTTCACAAGAAGTAAGTGCATCTATCCTTCAAGAACCAGATCGTATTTTCCCATATTATGTAGTCAACTCATTGCCAGATGGGATTTCAGGTTTGATTATCGCAGCAATGTTTGCAGCGGGAATTTCAACACTCGATTCTGCATTAACAGCACTTTCTCAAACCAGTGTAATGGGAATTGGTAGCATTGTTTATCCGAAATTAAAAACCATGGACGAAAAGAAAGTGGTGAAAATTTCCAAGATGGCGATTATCCTTTGGGGTGGAATTCTGGCTTTATTAGCTTTTGGGTTTAGCTTTTTCCAAGATGGTGGTTTGTTAGCCTTAGGGTTTAAAGTGCCGGGATATGCTTACGGAACATTAATAGGGATTGCCTTTTTGGCTTTAATGCGTCGAGGTTCCTTTACTGGAATTATGACTGGTTCCATATTAGCCATTGGAGCTATTGCCTGGATGCATATTGAGGGAATCAGTTTCTTTTGGTGGTTTCCAATTGGTGCTATAATGGTAATTGCAGTTGCAATAATTCATGAGCAATTATTCAAAAAGGCGAATAAAGAAGAAATAGAGCCAGCTTCGCAACAAGTTTGAATTTATGATGAATACATGTTGAGCGTGGATTGTTTCTTATTAAATAAGAATATTTGGAAGCACTTTTAGTATGGATTATCGAATCATTGAAGAAAATATATAACAGATGAAAAAAGTAACGATATTTTTATTTTGTGTAGCAATTAGTTTATCAGCAGTATCTCAAACGCCTTTATGGCAAGGCAAAGGTCGTATTACGATTAGTTCCGATGGCAATGAGCATGATCATGATGATTGGGCAGCAACACCATTGTCACTTAGCCTTATTGCTGCAAAAGGTTTGCAAAATAAAATGGTCTTGTATACTTATAGCGACCATGTTTGGGGAAGTAATTTGGAGATGCCAACTGGTAAAGGAGGACTAACTGCTTATGAGCAGATGAGGGAAAGTGCACTAACCGGGGCTAAGATGTTTGGATTTAAGAAATCAAACTTTATTTGTGCTGTTGATGATGCGGAAAAAGCATACCATGCAATGGCTAAGGTAATCAATGAATCTTCGGATGATAATCCACTGTTTATTATAGCTGCCGGACCAATGCAGGTTGTTGGGGAAGGGATCAGACGATCGGAGCTTGCTAAGCGCAAGTTTGTTACTGTTATTTCTCATTCTAATTGGAATGATACCCATGCCGCAAATTCTTACGCTTGGGAGCCTGAGCATAAGGGCTGGACATTTAAGATGATGAAAGAAGTTTTTGGTGTAGAAAAAGGAGGAGCGGTTCAATTTGTTAAAATAGCAAATCAAAACGGAGGTAAGGATTATCTGGGACTAAATTGTTCTCGTGAGCATTTTAACTGGATAAAAACATCATCTGCAAGAGAGAATAAAATCTATAAAAAAGGCGCTTGGGACTGGTTGTATTCGAGACAGGAGACTTGCATTAAAAAAGGTGGAAAAAACTTTGATCCTTCTGATGCAGGAATGTTGATATACTTATTTACTGGGATTGAAAAGACAAATCCTGAAATGGCTAAAGAGATCATGGAAAATCCGGTTCCAAAACTTAGATAACAAGTTCCAAACTAGCAAAAGTGATTAAAAATCGACAAGTTATGAAAAAACGACAAGTTATGAAATTTCAATACCTACTCAGTGTAATACTAATTTTCACCTTATTGAGCTCCTGTAAACAGGAGAACGGCAATGCTATCAATTGGGAGAAATTCATGGCTCAGCACGATTTGGTCTGGGAAGAGATTCCAACACAATGGGCTGAAGGAGCTTTTGTTGGGAATGGTCAGTTGGGGATGATGCTTTATGCAAAGATGGATGAAAATCGATTCAACTTTCATGTGGGTCGTCAGGATGTAACAGATCATAGAAAAGCACCAAATAGAAAAACATCGATGGGAGTGAAAGGAGCAGGCTTGCTCGACTTCACAAGATTAGATATTGGGAAAATGGTACTTCATCCTGCTGGAAAAATAGAAAGAGCAAAAATTCGTCAGGATCTATGGAATGCTGAAATTCGAGGAACAATTTATACCGATTTGGGGCAAATTGAATTCAGAGCATTTACACCTCATGATCGAATGGTTCAAATAATTGAAATCAATTCTACTGAGAAAAAGAATGGTGCTGATGCTTCTTATTCAATGGAATGGTCGCCAGGAAATCCTTCTTGTTCTAGAGCTTTGATAAAATATGACAGATACAAAGATGAATATATTCACAATTCTTTTAAACCTGAAATAAAGGTAATGGAAGGTGAAAGTGTTTGTGTGCAAAAGTTAGATGCAGGCGGAGATTATGCTACTGCTTGGAGTGAACAAACAGAGGGGCAAAAATCGACTATTTACATTTCAACGGCCAATGAAATACCAGCTTCTAATCTATCGGCTGGCGTGGCAATAAAAGATGTAAAAGATGCTAAGAAGGCCGGAATCGCTAAACTTGAAAAAGAAAATAGAGATTGGTGGCATGCTTATTATCAAAAATCATTTTTAAGTATTCCAGATACACGAATGGAAACGTTTTATTGGATTCAGTTGTATAAAATGGCTACTTGTTCTCGAGCTGATGGTCCTGCATTGGATTTACTTGGGCCATTCTTTAAAAATACAAACTGGCCTAGTTTATGGTGGAACCTTAATGTTCAGCTTACTTATTGGCCTTTCAATACAAGTAATCATCAAGATATTGCTATCAATTACGTAAAGTTGATTGATGATCATTTTGAACACATGATAAAAAATAAAGTAGGTAAGAATCTTGGTGATTTTGCCTGGGCAACGCATAATTATTGGCTTTACTTTAAATATCAAGGCGATGAGCAAGCTATTTTGGAGAAATGGGTGCCTAAGGCAATGAGAATTGCTGAGATATACGAAACAAAGCTAGAACGTAATCAGGAGGGTAAGCTAGAATTAACGTCGATGGGATCGCCGGAATACAAAGGCTTTAAATCTTTTAGAAATACCAACTACAATTTTGCGATTCTTCGTTGGTTGCTTAATTCTCTTATTGAGGCAAATGAAAAAGCTAATCTGCATCCTAATGAAATTGCACACTGGAAACAGTTATTAAATGACTTGATTCCTTATCCAGTTGATGAAAATGGCTTGATGATTGGAAGTGATCAGCCAGTAGATATGTCGCATCGTCATTATTCTCATTTATTGGCATTGTATCCATTGTTTCAGCTTGATCCTGATTCTTCCGAAGATCGTGAATTGGTTGTGAAATCTGTACTGCATTGGCACAATATCGAAAATAGGAAAGCCTTAGCAGGTTATTCTTATACAGGAGCTTCTTCCTTATATGCTGCCATGGGAATGGGAAATGAAGCTGTTGAGGTAATGAATGATTTTCTGGATGCTAACATTGGTAGCGCTCATTTTTTAACCAATACTTTTTATATCGAAGGTAATAATCCAGTAATTGAAACTCCATTAAGTGCTGCGACTGCAATTATGGAGTATAACTTGCAAAGTTGGGGTGATAAAATTAGAGTTTTCCCTGCCATACCTAAAGATTGGCAAGAGGCTACTTTTGCTGATTTATTGGCTCAGGGAGGGTTTTTAGTAAGCGCATCCATGAAGGAAGGTAAAACGGAGTGGGTTTCCATCGAAAGTCAGGCAGGACAGCCATGTACTGTTAAAATACCTGAGTGGAAGAATGCGATTCAAATCAGTAAAGGCAAAGAAATAGCAATTACTAAAATAGGCGATGGTGAGTTTAAGATTGATTTAATAAAAGGACAGAAAATTATTTTGTCTTCTGGATCGAAAAGTACAAAAGTAGAGTTGAAAGCTATTGAACATCCCGAATTGGAAGGGAATTATTTTGGTATCAAGAAAGGTGCAAAGCGCAAAGCTTTATTAGAACATGCAATTCTCGAATACGAAAATCAGTAATCGTTGATATAAAGTTTAGAAGAAGGATATGAAAAATTTTCAAGCAAAATATATAGGAGAATACGATGTAGTAGTAGTTGGTGGTGGCGTATCTGGTAGTCATGCTGCTATAGCTGCCGGACGAACGGGTGCAAAAGTTCTTCTTATTGAGCAATTTGGTTTTTTAGGAGGTTCACTTACTGCGATGGGTGTTGGTCCAATGATGACTTTTCACAATCGAGCAGGAAAGCAACTAGTATTTGGTTCTCCTAACGAAATGGTGGAACGATTAAAGGCGAAAGGCGGCAGTCCTGGTCATATTCTTGATGGAACAGGTTATTGTTCTACGGTAACTCCTTTTGATGCTGAAATGCTTAAAGTTGTTTTAGAGGATATGGTGTTGGAAGCAGGAGCAGAAATTTTATACCACACACGCTTGATTGAACTTACCAAAGAAGGCAAAAGTATTACTTCTGTTTTTATTCATAACAGAGGAGGTATTCAGGAAATAAAAGCAAAGCAATTTATCGATGCCAGTGGCGATAGCGAGTTGGTAAAGCTTTCTAATATTCCATTTACTTTAGGTAGGGATGAGGATCACAAAGCACAACCTCTTACCATGAATGTGAAAATTGGTAATGTAAATACAAAAATCTTACGCAAATACATACAGGAAAATTGGGATCAGTTTGATGACAATATTCGTAGAGAAAATAAAGAGAAGGTGTTAGACCAAACTTCTCGTATTTCTTTGTGGGGATTTTATGACTTATGGGAAAAAGCAAAAAAAAATGGAGAAGTTTCTATTCCTAGGGACAACGTGCTATTTTTTGAAACCAATACTGAAGGTGAATTTATTTTTAATACATCTAGGATTTTGGGCTTAAATCCGATGAATCCTTTCGATATAAGCAAAGCTGAAACAATTGGACGTAAGCAATGTTCTGAAATTTATCAGTTTCTAATTAAATACGCTCCGGGATTCGAGAATGCAAGTTTGGTGAGTACTGCCCCACATATCGGAATTCGTGAGTCGCGTCATCCACATGCAAAATATGTTTTGAATTCGGATGATTTAGTAAATGAAAAACGATTTGAAAATCCAATAGCTGTTGGCGGATATCCAATAGATATTCATTCTCCAGATGGAGAAACTACAGAATCGGTTCATTTGAGAGATGAAGGAATCTATTATATTCCTGTAGATTCATTGCTTGTAAATGAAGTAGATAATCTGATTTTGGCAGGAAGGGCAATTGGAGCAGATCACCATGCTAGTGCAGCCATTCGAGTAACTCCTATTGCAATGTCTATTGGTCAGGGAGCAGGAACTCTCGCCGGATTAGCAGCCTGCAATAACACAATTCCAATGGCTTTAGAGTATGAAAAACTAGCAATTCAATTAAAAGAAAATGGAGTCTATTTGGGCGATTAATTAAGAATGCTAAAATGGTTTTTGGGATCAATCAATATTATTATGAGTAGGACATTATTAAGCTTGGTAATCGTTTTGTTATTAACATCTTGCCAAAGTGTAAAAAAGAGTCATACACTGCAAACCATTGCGGTTGTTAACTCTGGAATAAGTGGAAATACAACGAGAAATTTGTTGGATAGAATCCATTCTGATGCTGTCAATCATCATCCCGATTTGGCCATAGTAATGGTAGGAACCAATGATATGTTGAATTCTCGAAAAATGATTTCCTACAAGGAATACAAGCAGAATTTGGAGCAAATTACGCTCAAGCTAAAGGCTGAAGGAAGTCAGGTTTTATTGATGAGCCCACCACCAGTTGATAGTGCCTATCTTTTTGAAAGGCACGATAAGGCTTTGTATAAAGAATCTCCTAATGTGATAATGGATAGTGTGAGTCATATTATAGAGGAGATAGCTTTGAAAAATAATGTATTATACCTGAATATGTACAAGGTCATTCATAAAATGGATCTTCCCAAACACAATCAGGATATCTATTTTAGAAATGCAATGAACAGTGGGAAGCGAGATGGAGTTCACCCAACCAAGATAGGATACAAATTAATTGGTGATCGAGTGTTTGAATTTTTAAGTGCCAACAAATTGTTGTCAAAATACAGGAAGATTTTGTGTTTTGGTGATTCGATCACTTTTGGGGCTGGAGCTAAGGGAGGTGGAACGGTTACAGGAGACAATTATCCATCTTTTTTATACCAAAGACTTACAGGTTTAGCTTGTAAATAAATAGATTTGTTTTTATTGAAGGACAATGCAAATCAGTAATTTTAAATCGGTTAAAGATATGAAAATAAAGAGTTTAATGGTAATTGTTGTTTTGTCTATTTTACCACAGTTACTTATAGCCAACGTTAGTTTGAATTCGCTTTTTGCAGATCACATGGTGGTACAACAGAAAACCAAAATTCCAGTTTGGGGTTGGGCCGATCCAATGGAAAAAGTACTTGTGGAAGCAAGTTGGGGAGCAAAGTCGGAAGTTGTTACTGGCCCTGATGGAAAGTGGACGGTTTACCTAAAAACACCTAAGGCTGGTGGTCCATTTCATATTGCAATATCTGGGAAAAATAAAATCGTATTGAATGATGTTTTATCTGGCGAAGTATGGCTTTGTTCGGGGCAATCGAATATGGATTTTTCCATGTCTAAATTTACATCAGATTCTCGAGAAGTAAAATATCAGCCATTGGTAGAATACATTAGAGAAGAAGTTAAAACGGCCAATGATCCTTGGTTGCGTCATATAGAAGTTCCACAGACTACTTCATTATTTGGTAAAAAAAACAATTTTAAAGGGAATTGGAGAAGCGTGAATGCAGATGAGATTGGTAAAATAACTGCAACAGGTTATTTCTTCGCGAAAGAATTAAGAAAACAGTTGAATGTACCCATCGGAATTGTTGAGTGCTCGTGGGGAGGAACTCGCATTCAGCCTTGGATCTCAGAGGAAGCTTACAAGGCTAATGAGGATATGAAATCTTATTTTGAACAGGATCGTTTAAAAGCTAAAAAACGCATTGTCGAAATGAATGCAGAAGGCTATGTAGATACGGTGTATCAGAATAAATTAAAACTGTGGCAAGCAAATAAGAAGGAGCTTAGAAAGCCTTATCCTTCAGGACATCCAGAAAAAAGCAAACAAATGCCTGCAACCCTTTACAATGGAATGTTATCTTCAATTATTCCTTTTGCTGTGAAAGGAGTACTGTGGTATCAGGGAGAATCAAATTCGCATTCTATTGAAAATGAATACGAAAAATACTTTACTACTTTAATTAAGAGTTGGAGAGCTGAATGGGGACAGGAAAATATGCCTTTTTATTGGGCTCAGTTAGCGTCTTATCATGTTCCCGATGAGCGTTCGGATAATGGTTGGGCTATGGTAAATGACCAGCTGCGAAGAACTTTGAAATTGCGGAATACTGGAATGGCGGTATTGTATGATCTTGGAGAAGCAAAAGATGTTCACCCACACAACAAAATGGACACTGGAAAAAGATTGGCCTTATGGGCTTTGCGCAAAGACTATAATGTAAAAGTGCCTGTGGTAAGTGGACCACTTTATAAAAGTCATAAAATAGTAGATGCTTCAATAGTTATAAAATTCGATCAGGTAGGTTCAGGATTGATGGTCGGATACAAGGATCTTTTAGAGAAGACTGTTCCTGTAGATTCCTCTTTAACTTGGTTTGAGATTGCAGCTGAAGATGGTATTTGGAAATCGGCAAAAGCTAAGATTATTTCCAAAAATAAAATAGAAGTTTCCAATCGAGAAATTACAGAACCAACTAAGGTGCGTTACGGATGGTCATCAAATCCGGCAGGAGCTAATCTTTATAATAAAGAAGGATTGCCAGCTTCTATTTTTACAAGCGAAGAAAATTAAAAAATCAATATAAAAATGACTAGTATGAAAAGTTTGAAATCACTTTTGGTGATCTTGTTTATCGGATGTCTAACATCATCGGCAATGGCTCAGGATTGGGCTAATTTGAAAAAATATGCAGAGGCTAATTCTCAATTGGCACTTCCAGCAGCAGATGAAGCTAGAGTTGTATTTATGGGGAACTCGATTACTGAAAAATGGGAAAAGTATGATGCTTCCTTTTTTAGTTCAAACCCTTATATCAATCGTGGAATAAGTGGTCAGGTTACTTCTCAAATGTTACTGCGTTTCAGACCAGACGTAATTGAATTAAATCCAAAAGTGGTTGTGATATTGGCTGGCACAAATGATATAGCCGAGAATAAAGGTCCTATAACAATCAAACAGATTGCAGGAAATATATTTTCTATGGCAGAATTGGCAAAAGCGAATGGAATTAAAGTTGTGTTAGCAACAGCTTTGCCTGCTATTTCTTATTCTTGGCGTCCAGGAATTGAACCTGCTGATAAAATTATCGCTTTGAATAAGTTGATAAGAAAATATGCAAAGAAAAATGATCTGGTTTTAATAGATTATTATAAGCCGATGGTAAATAAACAAAAAGGATTGAAGAAAGAGTATGGAAGAGATACTGTTCATCCTAGTGTCGCAGGATACAAAGTGATGGAGAAATTGGTGAAAAAAGCAGTAAAAAAAGCTTTGAAAAGAAGTTAATATTGAATCAGAAATCAAATCATTTAGATATTTAAAAAAGACGATGAAAAAATATGCAATAGGAACAGATGTAGGAGGGAGTCATATTTCTTGTGCTCTTGTAGATCTTGAAAAAGGAGAATTGGTTGAAGGAACCAATAGTGAAGGAGATGTTGACAACAAGGCTGATGAAGATACGATTCTTAAAGGTTGGGCTGATGTTTTGTCCAAATCGTTAAAATCCATAAATAAGGATGAATTAGCAGGAATTGGTTTTGGTATGCCAGGACCATTTGAATATGCAAATGGAATTGGACGGTTTGCTCAAGTAGACAAATATGAAAGTCTGAATGGAGTTGATGTAGCTTCGAAATTGAAAGTTTTATTGGGCTTAGATGATTCAACACCACTTCGTTTTATGAATGATGCATCAGCTTTTGCTGTTGGTGAAGCTTGGTTAGGAAGTGCTGCGGATGCTGTTAAGAATATGTCGATTACTTTGGGTACTGGTTTTGGTTCTGCTTTTGTTGATGCTGGAATCCCTGTTGTAGAAGGTGATAGTGTTCCTGAAATGGGCTGTGTATGGCATTTGCCTTATGCTAATGGTATCGCCGATGATTCATTTTCAACTCGATGGTTTATCAAGAGATACAAAGAAGAAACAGGATTGGAAGTTTCTGGAGCTCGCCCAATTGCAGAAGCTGCTACAACGAATCCAAAGGCTGCAGATATATTCACTCAATATGGAAATAACATGGGCGAATTTTTGGGTCCATGGTTGAAAAAATTCGATGCTAAAGTATTGGTGATTGGTGGAAATGTTACCGGGGCATATAATTTATTTGGACCAGCCTTCGAAGCAGCTTTAAAATTGCAAGGAGTAAATACTAGAATTACCCTTTCCTCATTAAAAGAGGATGCTGCAATTATTGGAAGTGCACGAATGCTAAATTCTGATTACTGGAATACAATCAAGCCAATTATTCCATTGATGTAACCCATTATAGTGAAAACCAAAAGAGAATTAAATATCAATTACTAATTTATAATTATGAGTAAAAAAATATCAATCTCACAAGTCCTTCCAGTACTGTTTGGATTTTTTGTCATGGGATTTTGTGATGTGGTTGGAATAACTTCAGCACACGTAAAAGAAGATTTATTGGGCGCTTATAGTCCGGCATTTCAGGATACATTATCGAATCTTATTCCAGTTGCTTTATTTTCGATGTTCTTGATTTTTTCAATTCCAACTGGTTTATTAATGAATAAAATCGGTCGTAAAAAGACAGTGCTTTTAAGTAATGTTATTACGATTGTAGCAATGTTTATTCCACTAATCGAGTATAGCTTTATTACTTCTCTGTTTGCATTTGCCTTATTGGGAATTGCCAATACAATTTTGCAAGTGTCTCTTAATCCTTTGTTGACAAATGTCGTAAAAGGAGATAAGTTGACCAGTAGCTTAACTGCCGGGCAGTTTGTAAAAGCCATTTCATCATTTAGTGCGCCATTTATTGCTGCATTTGCGGCAACACAATTGGACAATTGGCAATATATCTTTCCAATTTATGCTGTTATAACACTTCTTTCAACAATTTGGTTATTAGCAACACCTATTCATGAAGATCCAATTGAAGGAAAGGCAAGTTCATTTAAAGACATTATTGAAATATTGAAGGATAAGACTATATTTTTAATGTTTTTAGGAATTTTATTTGTGGTTGGAGTAGATGTTGGCGTAAATACAGCATCGGCTAAGATCCTAATGGAGCGTTGCGGATTAACATCTATTGATGCAGGTTATGGTCCTAGTGTTTATTTTGCTTTCCGTACTTTAGGAGCATTTTTAGGAGCTTTCTTTTTAGCAAGATACTCTTCGTACAAATTCTTTAAAATAAATATCGTTGGTGCAGTTTTAGCTTTAATTGCTTTGATTTTTGTTGGTGATAAAATAGCTGTATTCGCAATTTATGCAGTAATTGGCTTTACCATTGCAAACATCTTCCCAATTATCTTTGGTCATGCCATTCA
Source organism: Labilibaculum sp. DW002 (assembly GCF_029029525.1). Classification (NCBI taxonomy): domain Bacteria; kingdom Pseudomonadati; phylum Bacteroidota; class Bacteroidia; order Marinilabiliales; family Marinifilaceae; genus Paralabilibaculum; species Paralabilibaculum antarcticum. The sequence goes on from NZ_JAKJSC010000002.1 coordinate 584,863, forward strand.
ATCTCGTCCTGATAAAGCAAATGAGATTTCTGGTTTGATGATTACAGGTGTTTTTGGTGGAGCTATCATTCCATTTATCATGGGATTAATGTCTGATGGATTAGGTTCACAGGTTGGAGCCGTTTTGGTCATCCTTCTAAGTGCCTTTTATCTGCTTTACCTATCATTCTCTATGAAAGAGATAAAAGCATAAATCAAACGATTTACATTGATTTGTAAACCTATTTAAACTTGAGGTAGTAGAAAATTCTATCTCAAGTTTCAAATAGGTTTTTTTGCTTTATGGATGAGGAAATGGTAAGAATTCAATATCTACTTCATTCCAAACTCCTTTTTATACCTTGCAGGAGATACTCCTGTTATTTGTTTAAAGATTCTAGAAAAGTGATAGCGGTCAGCAAAACCGGTTTTTATAGCTACATCATTTACCGATATGTCGGAGTGATGCAATAAAATACAAGCCTGATCTATTCTTTTTTTCTTTACATATTTTTGTGGGGAAATACCTAGCTCTTTCGTAAAAAGTCTGGTGAAAGCATTCGTCGCCATATTGGCCTGTTCAGCCAAAACAGGATTTGCCAATTCATCACTACTGTTATTTTCGACATAGCTTAATACCTCCAAAATACGATAGTCCTTTGTAATTAAATTCCAGCTATTTTCGGGTAAATCAGAAAGTAAATCGCTGATTAGTGCATGAATAGCTAAATTTGAATAGAAACTAAATCGGGTATGCTCATAATTGAGGTGTCGTTTTATGACTTGCAACTTTTCTTTTAAATGATCAGTCAATTCATAAATAAATACGCCTGGGGAAATGTTGTCATATGGCATTCCAATATTGAAATGGATAAACAGATGCAATATGCATTTTTCTTCTAGCAATTGCTTCTCCGATACCGAAGCACTTATTCTTCCTCCTTTTAATTCATAACCCGTATCTGGTATTTTATGATCGTACAATCGAGTAGCATAGGAAGTATTAGGTGCGATCATTACAATCTTATCCGGCGATAAAGCATACTCTTTGTTATCATACAAGATAACTGCGCCCTTATAGCTATTGTGGTAGATACGCCAATAGGGGAATGAAAGTTCATTAAACTCCCAATGCTGAAGCCACCAATAACGACAACAATGCAAGTGTAAATTATAGCTGGGAAACATCTGTAATACATCAGAAGGATCTCCTTTGTCAGGTTTTTTTAGTTGTGTATTCATTCTGTGTATGTTTGAAACAGATACAAATATAATGAATTTGAGCATTTATTAAACGATCAAATGATGTCATTTTTGTATTGGATATTTTAGTTTAATAATTACGTGTTAAAGATATTATAAGATGGCTAATAGGTTAATTGGAGATTTGCCAAAGGTAGGAATCAGACCTGTAATTGATGGCAGAGAAAATGGAGTAAGAGAATCCTTAGAGACTCAAGTGATGGATCTAGCAAAAGCAGCTGCGAAATTTATTGAAGAGAATTTAAGATTTCCTAGCGGAGAACAAGTAGAATGTGTAATTGCTGATACTTGTATTGGTGGTGTTGCAGAGGCTGCAATGTGTGCCAATAAATTTAAAAAAGAAGGTGTTGGTGTTTCCTTAACTGTTACTCCTTGCTGGTGCTATGGTACTGAGGTTATGGATACAGATCCACAATTGCCAAAAGCGGTATGGGGATTTAATGGTACTGAACGTCCAGGTGCAGTTTATCTAGCTGCCGCATTAGCAGGATATACACAAAAAGGATTACCAACTTTTGGTATTTATGGCCGCGACGTACAAGATTCTGGAGACACGAACATTCCAGCCGATGTACAAGAAAAATTATTGCGATTTGTAAAATCAGCACTTGCTGTAGCTCAAATGAATGGTAAGTCTTATTTGTCGATAGGATACAGTTCTATGGGAATTGCTGGTTCTATGGTAGATTCTAACTTTTTTCAAGATTATTTAGGGATACGTACAGAGTTTGTAGAGTCCTTAGAAATTCTTCGTCGTATTGATGAAGGTATTTATGACGAAGAGGAATTCAAAAAGGCATTGGCTTGGACCAAAAAGAATTGCAAAGAGGGGGAAGATCCAAATGCTCCTGAAAAGCAAGCAACTGCCGAAAGAAAAAAAGCAGAATGGGAAACCGTAGTTAAAATGACCTTGATTTGCCGTGATATGATGATTGGTAATCAAAAGGTAATTGATAAAGGATTTAGAGAAGAAGGCTTAGGTAGAAATGCTATTTTAGGTGGTTTCCAAGGACAGCGTCAGTGGACCGACTATCAACCAAATGCTGATTTTCCTGAAGCTATTTTAAATTCATCATTCGACTGGAATGGTATCCGTCAGGCTTTTGTTTTCGCTACAGAAAATGATAGTTTAAACAGCATTTCTATGTTGTTCGGGCACTTGTTAACCAATACTGCACAAATCTTTTCAGATGTAAGAACTTATTGGAGTCCTGATGCAGTGAAACGAGTAACAGGAAAGGAATTATCTGGTTTGGCAGAAGGTGGCGTTATTCACTTGATTAACTCAGGTTCGACAACACTTGATGCTACTGCACAACAAAAAGATGCAGAAGGAAAACCTGCAATGAAGCCTTTCTGGGAAATTACAGAAGAAGAAGCTCAAAAATGTTTAGATAAAACATTGTGGCCACAAGCTGAGCGTGGATACTTTAGAGGTGGTGGATATTCATCACAGTTTAAGACTGAAGGTGAAATGCCAGTAACCATGTGTCGTGTAAATATGGTAAAAGGACAAGGGCCAGTACTTCAAATTGCTGAAGGATGGACAGTTGAATTGCCTGAAGAGATCCACTCAGTGTTAGACGAAAGAACCAATCCAACTTGGCCAACAACATGGTTTGTTCCAAGAACAAATGGAGCAGGAGCATTTAAAGATGTTTATTCGGTGATGGCGAATTGGGGTGCCAATCATGGTGCGATTAGTTATGGTCATATTGGTGCCGACCTTATTACTTTGGCTTCTATGCTACGAATTCCGGTAAACATGCACAATGTGAATGATGATGATGTATTTCGTCCAAGTGCATGGACTGCTTTCGGAGAAACTAAAGAAGGATCAGATTATAGAGCCTGTGCTACTTATGGTCCACTTTACGGAATGAAGTAGAACTCACAACATCTAAATAACCATATAGTCCGACAGATGCAGGGATGATTATAATTCTTGCATCTGTTCAATCTTCAAGATCGGATGTTGGAAAATAATAATACCAAAAGAAAAGGGAAAATGACTCATAAAGATATAGCTATCGTTTTTGATTGCGGAGCTACAAATGTAAGGGTAATTGCCATGGATAAGTCAGGGCAAATACTTGCATCTCAGGCAATGCCTAACGAAACCGACGAGGATCCGAATTATCCGGGAGGAAGAATCTGGGATCTGGAAAAGTTATGGGACAAATTATGTGAGGCTTCAAAAGGAATTGTAAAAGAAATAGATCCAAAGCGGATAGCCGGTATAACCGTTACCACTTTTGGAGTGGATGGTGCTTTTATCGATGAAAAAGGAGAATTACTCTACCCAATTATTTCTTGGCAATGTCCACGTACAACGCCGATAATGAATAACATTGAGAAATACATTCCGCTACAAGATGTTTATAAAATCAGTGGTATATATCCTTATGCCTTCAATACCATAAACAAGATGATATGGTTTAAGGAAAATAGACCTGAAATAATCGAACAATCTCATCGCTTTTTATTTATTTCTTCTATCCTAATCAGCAAATTATCGGGTGCATTGCAAAACGATGCGACCATGATGGGAACGGCTATGATGGCTGATATTGGGAAACGAGAGTTTTCTGATAAAATCCTGAATGCAATTGGACTGGATCAACAAAAATTTGGTACCATTGGCGAACCTGGCGATAAAGTAGGAGGTGTTACTTCGGAAGCTTCAATTAATACTGGGTTACCAGAAGCAACGCCAGTGTTTTTAACGGGACACGATACTCAATTTGCGATATTCGGATCAGGAGCTCAATTAAATCAGCCTGTACTAAGTTCAGGAACTTGGGAAATTGTAATGACCCGAAGCAATTCATTTACCGCATCAAATGTTGAGTTAGAAAACAATTTAACCACCGAATTAGATGCAATTTCAGGAGTCTATAACATTGGCCAAAACTGGTTGGGGTCAGGCGTTTTAGAATGGTTTTCAAAAAATTTCTATCCTGAATTAAGTGGTGATCAATTGTATGATGCCATGATTGAAGAGGCGGAGATCGAAATGCCTGGTTCAAATGGTATTGTTGTAGATCCGGCTTTTTATGATGATGGTTCAAGTAACAATACAGGAACGATCAAAGGTTTGACCATAAGTACCCGAAGAAGCCAAGTGTATAGAGCATTTCTGGAAAGCTTAGCCTATCGCTTGCGCGAAGGCTTAGAGGCTGTAGAAAAGGCAGGGAAATTTAAAACGGAATGCATCATTTGCGTGGGTGGTGGATCAAAGAACAAGTTATGGAATCAGCTAAGAGCTGATGTTTGCAATACACCTATTCAGTTGATCGATCAAAAAGAAACAACGGTATTGGGTGCATCAATGTTCGTTTTTGCTGGAGCTGGTGTTTACAAATCGGCAAATGCAGCACGAAAAAAAATCACATACAATCCACAAGTAATCAATCCTTCTGCTAACAGACAGGTTTACGATCAGCTCTACAATAACTACATTGAATTAAAAAAATAATAGAATCATGCTAAAAGGAATATCACCCTTACTAAGTCCAGAATTACTTTCTGTTTTATATCGAATGGGACATGGAGATGAAATCATATTGGCTGATGCTCACTTTCCTGGAGAAAGCTACAACACGAATGTATTAAGAGCTGACGGGATAAAAGTTCCTGATTTATTAGCTGCGATTCTTCCACTGTTTGAGTTGGATCAATATGTAGATAGCCCATTGGTAATGATGGATGCGGTTGCTGGCGATCAACTCGATCCGAATGTTGAGCTTCTCTATCGCAGAAGTATTCAGATCACAAACCCGAATGCTAAGGCGATAAAAAAAATAGAACGTGTTGCTTTTTACGAACGAGCCACAGAAGCATATGCTGTTGTAATTACTGGTGAAACAGCTAAGTATGGAAACATCATTCTAAAAAAAGGGGTGACCCCAATAGAAACTTCTAAACCAATTTATTGTGAGTAATCAAACTAAAGTTGTCGAAAAGAAATATCTATTATCGTTCATTCTAATCACAAGTCTTTTTGCCTTGTGGGGATTTGCCAACGATATTACCAATCCAATGGTTGCGGCTTTTAAAACGGTAATGGAGCTAACCAACACCAAAGCTACTTTAATCCAATTTGCCTTTTATGGAGGTTATGCCACCATGGCGATTCCTGCAGCATTGTTTGCGCAAAGGTATAGTTATAAAAAAGGTGTTTTACTAGGTCTTGGTTTGTATGCATTAGGAGCTCTTTTGTTTTATCCTGCGGCTCAATTTCAAATGTTTGGCTTTTTTGTAGGTTCATTGTACGTACTAACTTTCGGACTTGCTTTTTTAGAAACCACATGCAACCCATTTATTCTTTCATTGGGATCGAAAGAGACAGCTACTCGTCGATTAAATTTAGCACAGTCCTTTAATCCAATGGGATCTTTTCTTGGAATGACCGTTGCTGCGCGATTTGTTTTGGCAAATTTAAATGCTGATAAGCATTTGGATGCTGTTGGCAATAAAATAGAGTTTTCAACATTAGACAACGCGACTAAAGCCTTAGATCGATTGCACGATCTTGCTGTAATTAGAGATCCATATGTAGCCTTGGGGCTTGTAGTGCTTGTTATGTTGGTAATTATTGCTGCGGTTAAAATGCCTAATACTACAAATAAGGAACAAATGCATCCTTTACAATCCATGAAGAGATTGTTCCAAAACAAGGTATATCGTACTGGTGTTATTGCTCAAATTGCTTATGTGGCAGCACAAATCATGTGTTGGACATTTATTATCCAATATGCCGAGAATTTAGGCTTAACAAAAGAAGCAGGACAATATCATAATATGCTTGCCATGGGGTTGTTTATTGTAAGTCGTTTGGCTAGTACTTTTATTTTAAAGTACGTTAATGCTAGTCAGCTTTTAATGTGGTTTGCTATTGGCGGAATAACAACAACAACATGTGCCATTTTTATTGTTGGCTTACCTGGTTTGTATTGTTTGGTTGCGACATCGGTATTTATGTCTTTAATGTTCCCAACAATTTACGGTATCGCATTGGGAAATGTTGGTCAGGATACAACTTTAGGATCTGCTGGATTAGTTATGGCTATTGTAGGCGGAGCTATCATGCCAATGCTGCAAGCTATGATTATAGATTTAGGAACTGTTGGATTCTTACCTGCGGTTAACGCATCGTTTATTTTACCATTGTTGTGTTTTATTGTGATCGCATTTTACGGTAAGTATTCTAGTAAAATATTAGCTAAAGACTAGCACTTTTAGATGCTCTATTGCAATTGCGATATATAGATGTCGAACTCATGTTCGTGTGCTTTTACCATTATAAAAAAATAATTAAAAAAAATAATACTTTGAATATGAATAACTTGACGAATTTACCAGAAGGGGTTCAAAACGAAATAGATAAGGTTTCTGAAATTGCAGGATACCTTTGGGATAGAGAATGGGCAGAGCGAAATGCTGGGAATATTTCTATCAACTTATCTGATTATTTTAAAGGCGTAGAACTTGGTAATCCTGATCGATATTTTGATTTTGATTTTCCAAAAAATGTAGCTGGTTTAGTTGTTTTTATTAGCGGAACAGGATGTCATCTTAGACATTTGATCAATCGTATTGAAGAAGCTGCTTGTATCTTAAAAATTAACGATGATGCAACTGGATATTCAATAGTTTGGGGTGGTAAGAAAGAGAATTTCGGTCCTACTTGCGAACTGATTTCTCACGTAAAAATCCATCAATTTAATAGTGTAAACAACCCAACTCATAAAGCCATTGTTCACACTCATCCAATCGAATTGATTGTAATGAGCCATCATCCTATTTTTAACGATCAGGAGAAAATGAATCATTCATTATGGAAAATGTGTCCTGAAATTAAAGTGTTTGTGCCTAAAGGAGTTCATTGCACACCTTATGCTTTATCTAGTTCTGAAGATTTGGCCGATAAGACAATTGAAGGTTTGAAAAACTACAATGTATCTCTTTGGGAGAAGCATGGAGCAACTGCAACTGGAGAGGATGCTGAAAGAGCTTTTGATTATTTAGATGTAGCAAACAAAGGAGCAAAATTATTATTGACAGCTTGGTCTGCTGGATTCGACCCTGCAGGATTAAGCAAAGATCAACTAACAGAATTAGAACAGTTTATTTAAGCTTATAGGATTTGTGAAAGAGGTTTTTCTTTTGAATGACCTCTTCTATATTTAATTTAGATAATAGAATTAGAGATGTTAGAGAAAAGAAGAATCTACTTGCCTCCTTTGAGTTTGGTTGGCCCAGGTGTAATTGTTGATCTTGTTGAAGAAATAAAAGATCAGGATGGTAAAAAAGTACTTGTTGTAACCGATAAAGTTCTGAATGAGCTTGGTGTTGTTGGTAAAATAACAGATTTAATGGATCAAAAGTCCATTAATTATGTTGTTTTTGACGAGGTAAAACCGAATCCAACTTGCGCAAATGTAAATGCTGGATTAAAGGTTTTCAAAGAGAATAACTGCGATTTTATCTTAACAATAGGAGGTGGATCACCTCAAGATTGTGGTAAAGCGATTGGAATATTAGCTACAAACGGAGGTGATATAAAAGATTATGAAGGAATTCATATTTCTAAAAAGAAAGCCACTACAATTGCTGCCATTAACACTACGGCAGGAACAGCAAGCGAAGTAACCATTAACTACGTAATTACAGACGAAGAGCGTAAAGTGAAAATGGTGATGGTTGATAAAAACTGTTTGGTATCTATCGCTGTTAACGATCCTGAGTTAATGCTAAACAAACCAGCTGCATTAACTGCTGCTACAGGAATGGATGCACTAACTCATGCTGTTGAAGCCTATGTATCTGTAGGAGCATTCCATTGGTCAGATCACATGTCTCTATATGCAATTCAACTTATCGGCGAAAGCTTAAGAGATGCAGTTAATGAGGGGAGCAACCTTGAAGCACGAAGTAAAATGGCTTGGGCACAATTTATTGCCGGACAAGCTTTTTCGAACTGCGGATTAGGTTTTGTTCACTCTGCAGCGCACCAATTAGGCGGATTGTACAACACACCACACGGTGTAGCCAATGCAGTTTTATTGCCACATGTTGAGCGTTTTAACTTATCGTCTTGTCCTGAGAAGTTTGCCAAAATTGCACAAGCAATGGGAGTTGACATTTCAGCAATGAGCGAACAAGAAGCTGCCGAATCTGCATTAGATGCAATTTCTCAATTGTCGAAAGATGTTGGTATTCCTTCTGGAATTAAAGCATTAGGTGCTAAAGAAGAGGATTTTGTTTTAATGGCTGAAAATGCTTTAGCAGATGTATGTACAGGTGGAAATCCAAAAAGCGTATGCTTAGAAGATGCCATTGAAATTTACAAGAGTTCGATGTAATATCCATCATTCAATATTGATGTATTTGAATACTATGAAAATGAAAGCCCCATAAATCAGCTGATTTATGGGGCTTTTATATTGGATTAAGCCAAGAAAGAGGGATTTGAATCTATCATCTGCCTAATATTTATTTTACCTTACATGTTGATTAGTATATCAAATGTACGGTTCACTTCATTATTGTTTTATGTTAAATTATCGAGAAAAATGGTTAGCTATTAATAAATCTATAGGCAAGTTAAGCGAAAATTCTGTTTCTTTGCGATTCATTTTTTACTGCTAGCTAGTCAGCGCATAACCAATGTGCCGTTTTGCTAAATCTTAATCATAACTAAATGCGAGCTTTTATCAATCAAATTGGCCTTATTTTGCTAGTGCCATGTTTTATTGTCCTTACTTCTGAATATTGTCAAGCTCAAGAGACTAAGCTTGATAGCTTAAAACAATTGTTGCATAAGCACAATGAAAAGGACACTAGCAGGGTTAATATATTATATGATATTGCAGTTGAGTTAGCTTCTGTAAATGATGATAATGCAATAATAAATGCTTTGAAAGCGGATAGTTTAGCTTCCGGTTTGAATTACAAAAGTGGTAAAGCAAGAAGTCTGATGCTAATTGGAAAGCTACTTTATAACGAAAAGAATGAGTTTTCCAAAGCCTTAATAGAATTAGAAAAATCTTTGATTTTATTCGAGGAAATGGCTAATCGAAGTCGCATCTCCGAGAATTTATTACTGATTGCCGAAATTAATTCAGATCAAGGGAATTTTCCTATTGCTATTGATTTTTACGAGAAGGCATTAAAAATAGTAAAAGCCGAGAGAGACACAGCAGGTTTGCAAATTTGTTATGGAAGTATGGGCACCATTTATGCACGCCAGGGAGAATATCCCAAAGCTTTAGAGTTTTATCAGAAAAATCTAAAAATAAGTGAAGAAATAGGAGATAAGGATAAAATAGCAAGTACACTCGGAAATATTGGAACGATATATTCCGATGAGGGAAGCTTTGATAAAGCGCTTGTGTTTTATAATAAAGCTCTCAAAATGAATGAGGACGCTGACGATAAGTATGGACTGGCAATTAATTATGGAAATATTGCTGGAGTACACTTAAAACAGGAAGAGTTTGATAAAGCACTGGTATGTAATCAAAAGGCTCTGGAGATTCTGGAAAGCTTGAATGACAAGTTTGGAATTGGCAGATCTAAAAATAATATTGGGCTAGTCTATTTAAATCGTAAAGACTACGAAACGGCACTCCTATACTTTCACCAGGGCTTAACACTTTTTGAAGAGTTGGGTGCAATAGGGGGTATATCAGTCATGTTGGGTAATATTTCGGAAGTTTACATTTTAATGGAAAACTATAATTTGGCCTTGGAATATTCTAACAGATGTTTAAAAATTGCTGAAAAAACAGGATCGCTAAACCGTAAGAAATTTGCTTATGAGAAGTTGTCGAATACCTATAAAGGATTGCGAAAATACGACAAGGCGCTTCAGTACAGAGAATTATGGGTTGAAGTTAAAGACAGTATTTTTAATGAAACGAATCTGAAAAAAATAACGCGATTAGAAGTGCAATTTGAGCACGAGAAAGAAAAACAAGCCATTGCTTTGGAGCAAGAAAAAAAGGATGCCGTTCAGCTGGCAGAATTGCATAGACAAAAGGAGATGCGCAATGCCTTTGTAATTGGTTTTATCCTTGTTCTTTTGCTTGTAGTCATCATTTTTTACTACTATCGCAAAACCAAAAAATCCAACCATCAGCTAAGCGAACAGAATGGGATCATCACCAAGCAAAAGGAAGAGAAGGAAATGCTGATAAAAGAGATTCATCACAGGGTTAAAAATAACCTTCAGATTATATCAAGCTTGTTTAATCTGCAAAAGCGAAGCACCCAGCACGAAGAGGTGAAATCTGCTTTAGTTGATGGACTGAGTCGTGTAAAATCGGTGGCCTTGATTCATGAACTTTTGTATCAGAACGAGGATGTGATTAATGTAAATATTAAGGATTTTGTTACAAAACTTGTCAGTCATATTAAAGCATCTTTTGGAGAGCACAAAAATATGCAAGAGAAAATTGATATTACTGATGATGTTATTTTCCATATTGATACGGCTGTACCTGTAGGATTAATAATAACAGAATTGATTACGAATTCTTATAAATATGCTTTCGATAAAGAAGATATTTGTCAGTTGAACATTACTCTTTCAAGAAATTCAGACAATAATTTTTGTTTATTAATGAGTGATAATGGTAGTGGTTTACCTAAAGATTTTGATGTGAAAAAATCTAAAACTTTAGGTCTTAAGATGGTAAGAACGCTTTCGGCTCAACTTAAGGGTGATATTGATTATGAGTTTGATAATGGCGCCAAGTTTTCACTTCACTTTGCTGTACAGAAAGGGAGTTAATTGTGGTGAATTGTTCGTTGTCATTTAGCTAACGAAAGTTTTTTTAAATTTGCAGAATATAACGAGTTGCTGAGTACTAAATACTAAAGGATCAGAGAAAAATATGAGCAAGGTTAAAATTTTGATAGTTGAGGATGAGTTGCTGGTTGCGATGAACATGGCGGATTTACTCGAAGATCTGGGCTATGAAGTTCTTGAGCCGCAAATAAATTATGAAGGTGCTGTTGAATGCCTGATGAACGACAAGCCAGATATTGCACTGCTCGATATTCAAATAGAAGGGCTGAAAAATGGTGTTGATGTAGCTCGTTTCATTACTGAAAATTCAAATATCCCTTTTATCTTTCTGACTTCTCTTGCCGATCCACGTACTGTAGAGCAAGCTAAAATTGTAAAGCCCAATGCCTATTTGGTTAAGCCATTTAATCAGGATGATTTATATACATCTATAGAATTGGCATTGTATAATTTTCAAGCTTCAAAACAAGAAGAAATTTTGAGTGAACCTCCTCTTGTGAAAATTCACGATTCTTTTTTTGTGAAATCCAATGACTTGTTTCATAAAGTGAAGTACTCCGATATTGTATATATCAAAAGTGATCATGTTTATGTTGAGCTGCACACAGTGAATAAAAAGCGTCATGTTCTGCGCTCTTCAATGCTAGGTGTACTTGCAGATTTACCACAGAATTTTGTGCGTATTCATCGTTCCTATTCAATCAATATTGATTTTATAGAGAGTCTAAATTTGGGTATGGTAATAGTTGATGGCTGTAAAATTCCTGTAGGAAAATCATATGCCGAGCAGTTGATAAAGATGATTACCATAAAATAGCTCCCCATTAGTACTGAATTTACAGCTGCCTCTTCAACCTGTAGTTTTCATAAATTCACTTAGAACATTCTGAGTCCTATTCAGAACATTTCAGTCTCCCAGGTCTGATATTAGATCTATTTTCGCATCGCAATTTGTTAAAATCAATTCAGATTTTGAATTGAATAATAGCAAATTTAACGGTGAAAATTTAATCTATTATCTATACTTATGAGAAGAAAATTACTCCTTTATCAATTGGCTCTTTTGAGCTTTTTTTTATTGATGTCCACAAATTTGTGGGCACAAACTGGTTCGTTTGACGATCCGTATATTGTTGATACATTCCCTTATACAATTTCTGATTTTAATTCGAGTGATGGTTTTGATGCCACCACTATGCAAGGGAATTGTAACACTATCGCATGTTGTAAAGTGAAGATGGCCAAGATTATTTTGCCTGAGAAAGGGTCGTTGCTGTCTTTAATAGAAAACTTTACTCCATTAGCCGGATCTGTTATATTATATACTTCAGATAAAGAAACTCCTACATCTGTATCTGATTTGATATACTACTCAATGGCAGGGAATTTTTGTGGTTTTGGGAAATGTAAATCAATTGGTTTTGGGTATGTGTGGCCTAAAGAATATCATGGCCCATATAGTATTGCTGTTGATGAGAGTCATCCAGAAGAAGGTTGGAAGAACTTGATGAACAATGGTTTTGATTTTATTGAAGCGGGTACCTATTATGCTTTAATGTTTTGTGAAAATCAACAGGTTAATTATGGAATTGGTAGCATTACTAATATATTTTTCGATTTTGCTAGCTATTGCCCGAAAGGATCTGTTTGTAATACAATAAGTGAAGTTATTTGCAGTGGTGATGAATATTTAAGTCCTGCAGGTAATATATATACCGAAGAAGGAACTTATAAAGATATCCTGCCTGGTGCTGCTCAAGGTGGTCTCGATAGTCTCATTACGATTAATCTGGCATTTAATCAGGACATTTTAGGTGTGGATATTATAGATTCTTATACTCCCTCTTATACTTGGGTCGATGGTGTAATCTATACGGAGAGCAACAATACTGCTACCTATACCTATACTAATAAAATGGGTTGTGACAGTGTTGTTACCTTAGATTTAACGATCAACTCAACAGTTTTAACTCAAGATGTAATTAAAGATCAAGAGCTTTGTGAAAACAATCCGTTTTCTGTTACTTCTTCTTCTTCTTATACCAGCTATGCTTCTTTCGACGATGCAAATAGCAATTGGGTGCAATTAAATGATTTGGTTGTTCCTTTGGCTGCAAAAGACCGGTCTGTGTTTTTGTGGATGAAGAAAGAAAATGCTGCTGATGAAGCACAGTCCTTAGTCGGAATAAACGAAAATTCGGGTGATTATAACATCAGTAATTTGCAGATTAACACCAATGGTACTCTTGCTGTTTATGATGGTGAAGATGCTCGAAGCTCTACTACTGATGTGGTTGATGGTAAGTGGCATTATGTGGGTTACACTTATAATGATGACACAAAAGAGACCAAGCTATATGCTGATGGCAAATTAGTACTAACTTTTTCTGATAACCAGTCTTTTGATGGTAATGATTATATCTCCTTAGGAACCGAGTTCGATGGTAATAACTCCAAAAAAGGGAATTATTACGATGGATTAATGACTGAAGTCTCTTTTTGGGATGTGATTTTATCTGAGGAAGAAATTGCCACTATAATGAGTGCGCCAATAGCTGATGCCCATCCTAAGCGAAGCAATTTGGTGGCTTATTACCCTATGCTTGTATCCTCTGCCGATTCTGATTTGTCGGTAATAAAAGATGTTAGTGGTAATAATTATCATGCTACTGCCTCTTCTGCTTCTATTATTTCTACTACGCTTATCGATGAAGTTTCGGGTTTCGATGCCTCTTCTTATTATACAGGTTTATGGTCTCGTAATGGTTCTGATTTGTCGACTGGAAAAACTTTATCAATTGAAGGGAATTTGGCCGATGCAGGCGCATATGTATTAAAATTAGAACGTGATTATTTTTCGATTAGCGATGAATTTTCTCTTGTGGTAAATGCTGCACCTGCAATCAATGAGCAACCAGAAGATGCTAATGTAGTTGCAGGAGGAGAAGCTCGTTTTTCAGTAAATACGAATGCAGAAAACTACCAATATACTTGGCATCAAAGTTATGATCAGACTGTTGGTGTTGATAAAAATACAAACGGACTTCCTGACTCTAATATAAATTCAGCATTTGCTTCGGGCTCAAATATTTATGTCGCTACTGATGGAGGATTTGCCATTTCGACCGATCTTGGAAAGAGTTTTGCTATTTCTCAAAGTCTTGGAAATGCAAATTGTAAAGATGTTCTTGTGCATGATGGGACTATATATGTAGCCACGGATAGAGGATTATATATTTCAACTGACAATGGAGAGTCGTTTACAATAAAAACAACTGCCCATGGATTAAAAGATAATGCCTGTTTGAAAGTTTATGCACAAAACGATAATGTTTATGTGATAAATGGTGAGAACACTATTGGAGATGCTAAAGGTGGCGTTTCTATTTCCTTTGATAAAGGTGAATCTTTTATTTATAGAGATTCCGATTTTGGTTTAGCAGGAAAGCTGGTTACAGATTTATTTATTGATGGAGAAACAGTTTATTGTGTTTCAAAAGGAAAACCAGGTTTCGTTGGAGACTTAGGAGCTGGAGGTTTATCTGTCTCTTATGATAATGGAGGAAATTTTGCAGTGAAATTTGGTGGTGGAGTAGCTACTGCCGAACATCAAGCAACAGGGGTTTATCAGTACGGAGATCATTTATATATGTCAACTGCTGTAGGTTTGGGAATTTCAACTGATGGCGGTGAGAACTTTACATTTAAAACCACTGCCGATGGTTTGTCTGATAATTATTGTTTTGATGTTGAGATGATTGATGGCGTATTATATGTCGCCACAAACAAAGGTATCTCTAAATCGATTAATAATGGTGTGAGTTTTGAATTGTATGAAATTTACTCAGGTTCTAATGAGCTTTCTTTTTCTAATTTAAAAACAAACAGTACAACACTATTGGCTAATAATCCAACGAAATTGCTTGTTGATTATGATGGCATTGCTTATGAAACTAGTGCGGAAAATTTCTTAACGCTCAGCGATATTACTGCTGATATGGATGGTTCTGAATTTTACGTGCATGTGAAAAATCCAGATATGGCTTGTTCTACTGTTTCGAATACAGCAAGTTTAAATATTGTCAAAGGTGATTTTGAAGTTTCAAAAACAACTCTTACAACTAGCGAAAATAAAACAAGCGATACATTCACTGTTAAACTTACTGAGCAAGCAAAATCTAATGTGGTTTTAAATATTGTTAGTGATAATGAGAGTGAAAATACAGTATCTCCAGCTACATTAACATTTACAACCGACACTTGGAATACGGCTCAAACAGTTACTGTAACTGGCGTTGATGAAGATATCCTTGATGGCACACAAGAAACAAATATTGTAGTTTCGGTTGATGCTAACTTAAGTGATGATGATTACGATAAGCTTAGCAACAAAACCATTGTAGTGAGTAATCATGACAATGATGTTGTAAAAAATTCTGTTTACTTTAATGTACAGGATAATGATACCGATCCAATTCCAGAAGCTACAATCAAAATCGATGGTGAAACCTTACTTACTGATGATTCTGGTGATGTATTTATTAAATTACCGGACGGAAGCTATCCTTATACTGTTATTAGAGAAGGGTATGAAAATGCTTCAGGAACAATTGTTGTTCTTGGTGCTACTGTTAATAAAACAGTCGTTCTTCCTCTAAAGCTTATTGCAAAATATGCTGTAAACTTTACAATTTCTGATGGTAGTGCAAATGTCGAATCTGCGTCTATTATAGTTGATGGTAATACTTTAACTACTGATAATCTGGGTAAAGCAACTGTCGACCTTCCAAATGGAACTTACCAATACAGCGTAAATGCTGGTGGATTCGACGAAAAAACGGGTTCCGTTGAGGTGAAAGATGCCAATGTTGATGAATCTGTTGTGTTGGCAAAAACGGCTCCTACAACTTACACAACAACATTCACTGTCGTTAAACAAGATAACAATCCAATCTCAGGAGTTACAATTGATGTTAATAACCAAACATTAACAGCTGATGAAAATGGAGTAGCTACGATTGAATTATTACCTGGTGATTACCCATACACATGCTCGGCCACAGGCTACAAGACTTATTCGAGCGAAGTTAATATTGTAGATAAGGATTACAACGAAGAGGTCATTCTAATTGAGGCTGATCCAATACCAATGGTTAATTTTACAATCAAAAATCGTGATGGTAATGTTATCGAAGGTGCTACTGTAACTGCAAACGGAAAAGATTACACGACCAATGCTCAAGGAAAAGTTTCAGTAGTAACTGATATGATGGGCTTTTCTTACACAATTAAAGCTGACGGATATTCAGATAAAAGCGGAAGTTTCATGGGACCAGTGATGGGACCTATGGACGAAACTGTATTTTTAGATGCACTTGCAGTTGTATCTAATGTTACATTTACCGTAACAGATAAATTAACTTCTAAACCCATCGAAGGAGCAACTGTTGCTTACGATGGTGGTTCTGGACTTACTGATGCTAACGGGCAATTTACTAACCCAATTGAAAAAGGCTTGTCTAATTTTACTGTTAGTGCCGATGGTTATACCAGTAAAGGTGTTAGTGTAACCGAAGACGGAACAGATCAGAATGTAAATGTTGAGTTATCACCAATAACTTACTTGCTTGAATTTACGATTAAGGAAGGAACTAAAGGATTAAGTGGTGTTGATGTTCAAATAGCAGGTACTACAATCACTTCTGATGAAAATGGAATAGCAGAAATTTACCTGCCTATTGGTGACTACAACTGGAGTATTGACCACCCAGGATACGAAGCTAAAACAGGCCTTACTGCTGTTGTTGATAACGCAGGATGGGTTGAAGAGTATATTGGGCTTGTGAAAATTGTAACAAAATATCAAGTTACTTTCAATATTAAAGATGTTGATGCAAATCCAATTTCAGGAGCTACAATCAAAATCGATGGTAAAACATTAACTACCGATGCCAATGGTGTAGTGACTGTTGAATTGGAGAGCGATGTTTACCCATGGACTTGTGATGCGAATGCTTACGACGAAGCTACAGGTGAAATAGAGGTTAACATTACGGATGAAGTGGTGAATGTGGAGATGAAAAAAACTGCTCCTAAAACTTATCAGGCTACTTTCAATATTAAAGATGTTGATGCAAACCCAATTTCAGGAGCTACATTTAATATTGATGGTAAAACATTAACTGCCGATTCCAATGGTGTTGTTACTGTTGAATTGACAAGTGATGTTCATCTATGGACTTGTGATGCGAATTCTTACGATCAAGCTACAGGTGAAATAGAGATTACTATTACGGATGAAGTGATGAATGTGGAGATGGAAAAAACTGCTCCTACTACTTTCACAACAACCTTTAACGTTAAAGACGAAGATGGAAACCCAATATTGGGTGCAAGTATAAAAGTTGGAGAAACAACAGTTTCTTCTAATGCAAGTGGTGTTGCCACAATGGAACTTACCAAAGGATACCACTTCTTTGATTGTAAAGCAGACGGTTTCTTAGATCTTAACGATGAATTTGGCGTTAAAACAAGTGGTACAGTCGTTAATATTATGATGGAAGTACCTAGATTCGAAGTTACTTTTAATGTAAAAGATGCAGACTCTAAGCCTATAATAGGTGCAACAATTGTTGTAGATGGTGAAACCCTTACTATCGACGAAAGTGGTCAAGCATATATTGACCTTACAAATGACACTCACAGTTGGACTTGTGACGCTAACGGATTCGACCCATCAACAGGAAATATAGAGCTTGCTGGTGCAGATGCTATTGTTAATGTGGAAATGGTAAAAACTGCTCCTACTACTTTCACAACAACCTTTAACGTTAAAGACGAAGATGGAAACCCAATATCGGGTGCAAGTATAAAAGTTGGAGAAACAACAGTTTCTTCTAATGCAAGTGGTCTTGCAACAATGGAACTTTCTAAAGGATTCCACTTCTTTACTTGTAAAGCAGATGGTTTCTTAGATCTTAACGATGAATTTGGCGTTACAACAAGTGGTGCTGTCGTTAATATTGAGCTGGAAGTACCTAGATTCGAAGTTACTTTTAATGTAAAAGATGCAGACTCTAAGCCTATAATAGGTGCAACAATTGTTGTAGATGGAGAAACTCTTACTACTGACGAAAGTGGACAAGCGTATATTGATCTTACAAGCGGCACTCACAGTTGGATTTGTGATGCTGAATGTTTTGAGCAGTCTAGTGGGATGCTTAGTATAAGTGAAGCTAAAAATGAACAAATTACCCTTGTAGCAAGTAAGTCTTCAGGTGTTGATGTTCAGACTGCCTGTGGTTCTTACGAGTGGATTGACGGTAATGTGTATACCGAAAGCAACAATACGGCGACTCATACTTTGACCAACTCAGTAGCTTGTGATTCTATCGTTACATTGAATTTGACCATTAATCAGCCAAGTACTGGTGTTGATGTTCAGACTGCCTGTGGTTCTTACGAGTGGATTGATGGTTTGCTTTATACCGAAAGCAACAATACGGCGACTCATACTTTGAGCAACTCGGTAGGCTGTGATTCCATTGTTACATTGAATTTGACAATCAACAAGCCAAGTACTGGTGTTGATGTTCAGACTGCCTGTGGTTCTTACGAGTGGATTGATGGTATGATTTATACCGAAAGCAACAATACGGCAACTCACACTTTGACCAACTCGGTAGGCTGTGATTCTATCGTTAGATTGAATTTGACAATCAATAAGCCAAGTACTGGTGTTGATGTTCAGACTGCCTGTGGTTCTTATGAGTGGATTGATGGTGTGATTTATACCGAAAGCAACAATACCGCAACTTATACTTTTACCAATTCAGTAGGCTGTGATTCCATTGTTAGTTTGAATTTGACAATCAACAAGCCAAGTACTGGTGTTGATGTTCAGACTGCCTGTGGTTCTTACGAGTGGATTGATGGTTTGCTTTATACCGAAAGCAACAATATGGCAACTCATACTTTGACCAACTCGGTAGGTTGTGATTCTATTGTTACTTTAAATCTGTTTATTCCAGAAATTGAAACTTTTGTAAGTGTTTCAGGAAGAACAATGAGAAGCAATCAGGACGGTGCGGAATATCAGTGGTTTAAAGTAGGCATAGTAGATGAATTAATTTCGGGAGCTTCTGGTCAATCTTATGTTGCCTTGGAGAATGGGACTTATGTTGTTGAAATTATCAGGGGAGATTGTTCTGAGTATTCAGATGAGGTCATGGTGAATGATTTCTCAGAGGAGCTTGGTCAATTGCAAGTGAATTCGCAGATGTATCCGAATCCTAGCCATGGAGCAGTTACTTTAAATCTGAAAAAGACTTATAAAGAGCTGAAGGTGGTTGTGATCGATGAAAATGGTAAAACCCTTTTGGTGCAGCATGAAACCAATACCCGCGAAGTTCAATTTTTTATTGATGGAGCTCAGGGAATTTATTTTATACAGTTGTTCTCAGGATCCGAGAAAGCAATTCATAAAATAATGAAATACTAAAAAAAAATAATGAATTAAGCATGTCAGGAGAAAAGCTGAAAAGCTCCTCCTGATATGTTTTTTTATTTGCCAAAATAAAAATACAACCAAATGAAATTCAGTTTAAAGTATATTATAATTTGTTTCGTTCTTGTAGTATTTACAAGTCATACAAAGGCACAGGAGAACTCTGTTACAGGAGCCAATTATATTTCCACCGCAGTACCTTTTCTTACCATTACCCCTGATGCCAGAGCAGGGGCGATGGGGAATAATGGTGTAGCAACCAGTCCTGATTTATTTTCCATGCATTGGAATGCCGCAAAGTACAGTTTTGCCAAGGAGGAATCAGGTATTGGGGTTTCTTACACACCCTGGTTAAGAGAGGTGGCAAACGATATGAGTGTTTCCTACCTTTCGGCTTACTACAAGCTCGATCAATTGCAAACTATTGCGGGTTCCATGAGGTATTTTAGCTTAGGCGATATCTTTTTTCAGGAAAGACTTGATGAAATCCCTGTGAAACGCCAAGCTTACGAATTTGCTTTTGATCTGGCCTATTCGCGTAAATTGTCTGAGGCGCTTTCCGGAGCAATAAGTTTTAGATACATCTATTCCGATATTGTTCAGGGAAATAGTGCCGCTCAATCGGCATCAGTATTTGCTGCCGACCTTTCCTTGTATTACAAAAAGGAGTATGGGTCTTCAAGTGCACCCTCCATTTGGTCTTGGGGATTAAATATCTCAAATATTGGTTCTAAAGTGAAATATTATGAAGATGCCGAGCGTGAATTTATCCCTGTAAATTTAAAAATTGGAACTGCTTATAAATATCAAATTGATACCCATAATTCAATTAGTTTTTCTGTTGATATGAATAAATTATTAGTACCAAGTTCGGCAGGGAGAAGAATTGAGATGGGGGGAAAATCGGAAGATATCATATCATCTCCAGCTAGTAATAATTCTGTTATGGGAGGTGTTTTTAATTCCTTTACTGATGCTCCAGGAGGCTTTAGAGAGGAGTTGCACGAAATTACACTGGGATTTGGTGCGGAGTATTGGTACCAAAATCAATTTGCAGCTCGTACAGGCTATTTCTATGAGCATGAAAGCAAAGGAAACAGGAAGTATTTTAGTGCAGGAGTAGGTGTTAAACTTGATGTGTTCAATGTCGATTTTGCCTATTTAATTCCAACCGCTACGAATCACCCACTGCAAAATACCTTGAGAATTTCTTTATCAGCGAATCTCGATTTTAAAAGCCTTTTGAACTAAATCCGATTCTATTCATTTTAAAATCCCCACCTCAATGAACTGCACCCCAAATGTTAGACTCAACATTTGGGGTGTTTTTTATGTGTAATTTTATCTAATTCTCATTGAGATACAACAGGATTAAAAATAGGACATTGCTCATTGCTTCATATAACAAACTTAGTGGTTGCTTGGAAAATGTTCGGGTAAATCTGGCTTTGTCTACTGAAACCAGAAACAAGTTTGGGAAAATGAAGACGTTTGGTATGAAGAGTAAGCTGACCTTTTAAATGGTAATCGCCAGAGTGTGAATTATTGCTGAATTTGGATCATAACAACTCTTGTCCGAGAATAATGAAGTCAACCTTGACAATTATAATTTGAGCCCAGATAGGGCCAATACATTGCTTGTTATGGAAGATGGGCAGCGAAAGGAATTAGGAACGTCGAAAAAGTGTTAATTTCTCGTTCACCTTTATGAATTTATTATAGACCAGTTCACAATTAATCGAGACTCATCCATGAAAGTTTTGGGCATAAAAAAAGCATCAAAGTTTTTCAACCTTGATGCTTTAAAGCGGAGAGAGAGGGATTCGAACCCCCGGTACGTTGCCGCACAATAGTTTTCAAGACTACCGCATTCGACCACTCTGCCATCTCTCCTTAATTGAGCGGGAAACGAGACTCAAACTCGCGACCCTCAGCTTGGAAGGCTGATGCTCTATCAACTGAGCTATTCCCGCAGAAAATATAATAGTGGGGAGAGCAGGATTCGAACCTACGAAGACGAAGTCAGCGGAGTTACAGTCCGCCCCAGTTGGCCACTTTGGTATCTCCCCAATATATTTACAATAAAATTGAGCGGGAAACGAGACTCAAACTCGCGACCCTCAGCTTGGAAGGCTGATGCTCTATCAACTGAGCTATTCCCGCAGATCTTTAGCAATTCATCAATCGTTATTGAATGAATTTGTTTGCTTCAGAATGTTGTGGGAAGAGCAGGATTCGAACCTACGAAGACGAAGTCAGCGGAGTTACAGTCCGCCCCAGTTGGCCACTTTGGTATCTTCCCCAATTGCAATGTTTTAAAGAACTTTGTTTCTTGATTGCGGATGCAAATATAGGGGCTTTGGTAGAATATACAAGGGGTACCCGAGATTTTTTTTCAAAAAAAAGCTTTTTTTTATGTAAGTGTTTGATTTACTAGAAACTATTTTTGAACTTTTTTTTGAAAAAAATAAACGGCGAACTGAATATTTCCTCTTTTTGTGCATTTTTTATTCAAAATTAGAATCGATTATTTTGAATATCTTGTAATGAATGTAAGTTTGATAAAATGGAAAAGTAGATGGAAAATGGCTTTCTAAGAAGAATTTTATACATAAAGAAAGCAATGAACTCTAAATTACAATATATGCGCTCAGGAAAGCTTTAAATGCAGATAGAGTATTTATTTGCCGATTGATGTTTAAGAGGCATGAGTCGAAAGTAAAGAGCAAAAAAAAACGGAAACTAATTGCTTAGTCTCCGTTTTTATATTTTTTTGTTTTTACTATTTCAACATTGCTTTCGCTCTGGTGATGTATTTTTCAACGTCACGAGCTTCTGCTGATTTAGCAAAATCTTTTTCAATTTTTTCGTATGCTGCAATAGCACTATTAAAATCACCAACCATTTCGTAAGCGATACCTGCTTTTTGCAAGTAGATTGGAGTCGTAAAGTCATTTGCATTGAATGAACTTGCATCCATATAGTTCGAAGCAGCTTTTTTAGTTTCTCCAAGTTCCATATATGCATCACCAGTTGCAGCAATAGCTTCAGTGCTCAACAAGAAGTCATCAGAACTAAATTTACCTAAATGATCAATTGCTTTTTGGAATTCACCAATTCTTAAATATGAAATACCTGCGTAATATTGAGATAGATTACCTGCAGAGGTAGAACCAAATTCATCGATAATACTAAGAACACCAGGATAATTCTCATCGCCATTTAAAACAAGTTTGAATGAATCTTGATCGAAATATCTTTGTGCTTGGTATATTTGACTCTTAGCATTCTCTTCAAGAGGTGCTTTGTAGTACTTTTGGAAAGCAAAAATAGCTACAGCCACTACCATTATTGCAAGAGCTATTGTGGTAAGCTTCTTTTGATTTTTCTCGATATATTGTTCGGTTCTCCCTAAAGCTTCTTCTAAGTTTTCAAAATTATCTTCGTGAACCTGATCGTTTTTGTTTGTAGACATACTAGAAATATTTAATGTTTTATTTTTTCTAACGCAAATGTAATTTTTTTTACGAAATATAAGGCATAATTTCTATAAAAAATGAACAAGTGATTTTACATTATTAATAGATCTAAATAATTAAATTCGAATTGATTTTATTTCGTAATTTTGCAGCGTTCACCTAAGTTATATTATACATGCATCTGGAAAAAATATCCCTCTTAAATTATAAAAACATACTTGATTTAGAATTGAATTTTTCGCCTAAAATAAACTGTTTTATAGGTAATAACGGAATGGGGAAAACCAATTTGTTAGATGCTGTCTATTATCTGAGTTTTTGCAAAAGTTATTTTTCTTCTACAGATCAGCTGAACATCAAACACGAAGAACTCTTTATGGTGCTTGAAGGCAACTATAAGCGAAAAGACAAGGATGAGCTGATTTATTGTGGTGTTAAGCGCGGACAGAAAAAGAATTTTAAGCGGAATAAGAAGGAATATAAAAAACTTTCGGAGCATATTGGACTATTGCCCATTGTAATGGTTTCGCCAGCTGATGTTCGCTTGATTACCGATGGGAGCGATGAGAGACGTAAGTATATGGATAGTGTAATCTCTCAGTATGACAGAAAGTATTTGGATGATTTAATTCGATACAACCGTGTAATTCAACAGCGTAATAAGTTGCTGAAAGACTTTGCTCGTCGTGGCAAGTTTGAAGAGGATAGTTTGAGCATTTGGGATGAACAGATGATAATTCTATCAGCTTCAATTCATGAAAAACGCCAGAACTTTTTGAATAAGCTGATGCCGGTTTTTCAGGAATATTACAATATCATATCAAAGGGAAACGAATTGGTAAAGCTGGAATATAAATCTCAGTTAAACGATCACAGTATGCGAGATTTATTGCGCCATGCACGATTGAAAGATCAGGTGATGCAATACACAACCGTAGGTATTCATAAAGATGATTTGATCCTTTCACTTGGCGATTATCCTATAAAGAAAATGGGATCGCAAGGGCAGCAAAAAACCTATTTGATTGCGCTCAAGCTGGCTCAATTCGAGTTTATAAAGAAGCTTTCAGATTATAACCCGATTCTTTTACTAGATGATATATTCGACAAACTGGATGCAGAACGTGTTGAGCAAATTGTTCACTTAGTATCCGAAGAAAGGTTTGGACAAATTTTCATATCAGATACCAATCGCGATCATTTAAATGAAATACTTTCGGGAATGGATCTCGATTATCAGTTGTTTGTTATCGATAAAGGTGCCATTGTAAGCTAAATAAAATGAGAAGAAGTAAAACTGAAAAAATAGACCAGTTAATTCAACAGGTACTTAAGGAAAATAATTTAGACGGAAAATTGAAGGAGTATGAGTTGGTTACTTCCTGGGAGAAAGTAATCGGGAAGACGGTTGCCAATGCTACGACTGATATTTACATCCGAAATCGAAAATTATTTGTGAAAGTTCGTTCTTCGGTTATTCGAAATGAGCTTTTAATGATAAAAGATGGTTTAATAAAAGCTTTGAATCGAGAGGTTCAAGCCAATATTATAGATGATATTATTGTACGATAAAAGAAAAGCGCATCAAGATTACTCTTAATGCGCTTTTTATCTATTCTTAATTTCGTATTAAAACATTTCCGTTCCTGCAAAATGAAATGCACCTTCGATACAAGCATTTTCATCACTATCGGAACCGTGAACTGCATTTTTAGACATCGATTCAGCAAATTGTTTACGAATAGTTCCTTCTTCGGCTTCGGCAGGATTAGTAGCACCAATTAATTTTCTAAAATCAGCCACTGCATTCTCTTTTTCAAGAATTGCTGCGACAATGGGACCTGAACTCATAAAATCAGTCAACTCGCCATAAAATGGACGTTCTTTGTGAACCTCATAAAATACTTCTGCCTGTTCTTTGCTGATTTTTGTGTATTTCATTGCTGCAATTCTAAAGCCACCCTTTGTTATTGCGGCTAAAATATCACCAATATATCCATTGGCTACAGCATCTGGTTTTATCATTGTGAAAGTTCTGTCACTTCTCATGTATGTGTATAGTTAAATGTTTCGTATACAAAATTAATTATTCTGAGCACCTGTGCAATAGTTCGTTTAACAAAACAAGAAAAATACAAGCGCAGCTAAATTTGTTTTCAGACTCTTCAGTTTATTATTAAACGATCTGTTGTATCTTTACGTCTTATTTTTAAATCAACCCAATAAAAGAATGAACGATTTGCTTAATAGGATTGACAAAAATCTAATTAAAGAAGCGAAAGTATTACTTTCTGATTCAACAAAAATTTCAATCATACCTCATTCAGGTCCAGATGGTGATGCGATAGGCTCATCGCTTGCTCTATATCAATATTTAAAGAAAAAAGGAAAGCAAGCACAGATAATAAGTCCAAGTGCATACCCTGTATTTTTAAAATGGCTGCCAGAAAATTCTGATGTTTGGATTTATACCAATGGTAAGAAAAAGGCCGAGGAGTATTTGAATTCTTCTGATTTGATATTTATTGTAGATCATAATTCTTTTAAGCGCTCGGGCGATTTAGAAACAGTTCTAGAGAAAGCTACTGCAAAAAAAATAATGATTGATCATCATCCAGAGCCAGAGCCAATTGTAGATTTGATGTTTTCGGATGTGAAAATGTGTTCTACTTGCGAAATGATGTACGAATTTATTGAAGCATTAGGCGACGAGAACTTAATTGATGATCGAATTTCAGAATGTATTTATACTGGAATCATTACTGATACGGGTGGATTGAGTTACAATTCTTCGCAACCAAGAACCTATCAAATTGTAGGTAGCTTAATTGCAAATGGTATTGATAAAAGTAAAATTCATTCTAATGTATACGATAATTTCTCCCCAGATCGCATGAAGTTGTTAGGACATTGTTTGGATCAAGGAATGGAAGTGTTGTCTGACTATCAGGCGGCTATAATAAAGCTTACAAAGGAAGATTTAGTACGTTTTAATTACAAAGATGGAGATACAGAAGGCTTTGTGAACTATCCTTTATCTATCCAGGGCATGAAGATGTCAGTTATCTTTATTGAAAAAGATGATGTGGTAAAAATTTCATTTAGATCGAAAGGAAATGTTCCTATTAATAGTGTTGCTCGCGAATATTTTAATGGTGGAGGACATATGAATGCCGCTGGAGGTAGAACAGATCTTAAATTAGATGAAGCAATAAACCTATTTAAGAAAGTATTGCCTGATTTTCATAAAACTTTGGAAGAAAAATAAATCACTATTTGTAAAATAAAAGACTTAGTGGTATGATATTTGCTCAGTTACGATTAGTGGTCGTCTTTGATTGATGATGATTTGTTTTAGGGGATAATAAAATCAAAGATTAACCAATATTGCCCGATTTTAGGTGGTCGGGATAGTAACCTGAATTTTTATCTATGAAGTTCGCAGCGCAGATTCATCATCTGCGCTGTTTTTTTATGTCCTATTTATCTCTGTGGATAAGGAAAATTGTAGGTCTCTTGTGTAAATCAGGAACATTGTTTTTCCAGTTTTTAACAGGCATTGTTTTGATGTATTCCGTTTCGAGCGTAATGTCGGCAGCAATACAAAGCTTGGTACTTGGATGGCAATTTTGAATCAGATCTTCTACCATTTTCATGTTTCGAAAAGGTGTTTCGATAAACATTTGGCTTTGCCCTTCGTTAATCGAGCGATTGTCTAATTGCTTGATCTTTTTTGCTCTTTCTCCCGCTTGAATTGGTAAATAACCATTAAAAGCAAAGTTTTGTCCGTTAAAACCAGATGCCATTAAGGAAAGTAGGATAGAAGATGGACCTACCAAAGGAATAACCTTAATGTCTTTTGTGTGTGCAATTTTCACAACATCAGCGCCAGGATCGGCAACTCCAGGACAACCAGCCTCTGAAATGATTCCCATGTCATGCTCTTTAAGAGCATTTAAATATCCTGAAATATCATTTGGCGAGGTGTGTTTGTTCAATTCATAAAAGGTCAATTCATCAATATTGATGTTTCGATCTATTTTTTTCAAATAGCGACGAGTTGTTCTTATATTCTCAACAATAAAATGTTTAAGATCAGGAATAAGTTGTTGAATGTGCATTGGGATTACCTGATCAATTTCAGAATCACCCAAAGTTGTTGGAATTAAAAAAAGTTTGCCCTTCATGATTGATTAATTTTGGGCAAATGTACAAAATAACTTATTCACTAATTCTGTTTGTTGAATTCAATTTCATTTTTCTTATTTACATTCAATATGAATAATTTTGAATTCAAGTTGATTTGTTTCATCTTTGCACTTCATCGGCATTATTGATTACAATATGACACAGATTGCAGCTAAAATAATATTAAATCGAAACTTTATTCTGGTTCTTGCAGTAATTTTAGGATTGCTAATTGGAGATTGGGCTACTTTACTAAAGGACTATACTTTTTATATTTTAGCGATTGTTATGACTTTCTCTACAACGGGAATTTCGACTAAAGCAATGTTTCCTTTAAAGGAGATGTTTGTGCCCATGTTGCTTGGTTCATTTTTAAACTATGTTGTTTTTGGTGTTGTTATTATTAGTGTTTCCTATTGGTTAATGCCTACGCCCGAATTGTTCCTTGGTTTTGTCGTAATTGCTTCAACTCCTCCCGGGGTTGCTGTAATTCCCTTCTCGCACATTTTAGATGGAGACCTTAAATATGCAATTGTTGGAACTTTAGGCGCATTTATTTCTTCCTTGTTTTTTGCACCACTTATCGTCAGCTTATTTTCGAATGTTGACGGAGGAATCGACCCACTTCAATTGTTTGTTACAATGGTGCAACTGGTTTTACTTCCTTTGTTGATTTCTAGATTATTACTGTGGAAGCCGATCAAGCCAACGGTAGAGAAGGTAAGGGGGAAGATTGTCGATTGGGGATTTGCTCTCTTGATTTTTACTGCTGTAGGCTTAAATAGGCAAGTTTTCTTCTCAAATTTTGAGATACTATTTCTTGTTGCTCTGGTCTTGTTTCTTAGTATATTTGGTTTGGGATGGTTTTACGAATGGTTTAGTAAGAAAATTGGCATTTCGGCGCCTGTGGCAGTTACTCAAAACCTGTTGGTTACAATTAAGAGTTCAGGCTTTGCTGTTGTAACAGCATTAACATTGTTTGGTAAAGAAGCGGCTATCCCTTCTGCCGTAATGGCAATATTTGTTTTGTTATATTTACTCTACCTTTCCATAAGAAAAGAGTATTTCGGTACCAATAAAAGTGATTAGCCAGCAGATTTACATTAGAATTGAAACTGAATGGTGAAATTAACATTTTTAGGTACTGGAACCTCACAGGGTATTCCCATTATAGCTTGCAAATGTCCCGTTTGTTTATCTACTGATAAAAGAGATAAACGATTGCGAACTTCTGCCTTAATTGAGGTTGATGATATTTCGATAGTGATAGATAGTGGTCCCGATTTTAGGTATCAGATGTTGAGAGCTAAAGTTGAAAAATTGGACGCTATCCTTTTTACACATGAGCATAAAGATCATACGGCAGGATTAGATGATGTTCGAGCATTTAATTGGGTAAATAAGAAAGCTGTGGATATTTATGCTGAGGAGCGTGTACAAACTTCCCTAAAGCAGGAATTTGCTTATGTGTTTGCAGAATTTCGATATCCGGGAATTCCACAAATGAATTTGATTGATCTTACCAATGAAGCTTTTCATATTAATGGGACAAGTATTCTTCCGATAAGGGTAAGGCATTTTAAATTGCCTGTTTACGGATTTAGAATTAAGGATATGGCTTATATTACAGATGCCAATTATATTTCGAAAGAAGAAAAAGAAAAAATGAAAGGCTTAAAAGTTTTGGTGTTAAATGCGCTAAGGAAAGAAAAACATCTTTCTCACTTTACCCTTCCTGAAGCCCTCGAATTGGTTGCGGAATTAAAGCCCGAAAAAGCATATTTTACACACCTTAGTCATCAAATGGGATTTCACGATGAGGTGGAGGCAGAATTACCCAAAAATGTTTTTTTAGCTTACGATGAATTGGAGATTGAGATAAATTAAGGGATTTGTTCTGAGTTTATAGTTTGGAAAAAATTAGTGCCATCATCATGAAGATAATGGCACCAATAGGTATAACTTTAATTTTCTTTATTATTCTATATGTGCTTCTGTGTCACCACCAATTGCATTTTCAGTATATCCTTCTAAAGTAATTTTGTAAGCATGAGCGTAATTTGAAGGTAGAATTTTAGGAGCCTTTATAACAAGACCTTTTTCATTTCTTTCCCAAGAGATTTCTTCATTACTTCCTAATAACTCGATTTTCTCAATTTTTGAGTTCAATACGCCAATTTGAGTGCTTAAAGATTTAATTACAGTTTCATCTTCAGGCTTGTCCATTACAATTGCATAGAACTCTTTATCAGATTTTTTAGTGAAGCGAATGTCAGTGTTTTGATAAATGATTTTGTGTTTTTCAACTTTGTGTCCACCTTCAGGCAAACGGGTAGGGCCTTCACCAAATACTGTCCAAACACGTGTTCCATAAATAGCATCGCCATTTACTTCTAACCATTTTCCCATTTCGGTTAATAGATTAGCCATTACTTCAGGAATGGTTCCATCAGGGTTTGGTGGTACATTCAATAACATACAGCCATTTTTTGATACAATATCAACCAAGATATCCACAAGCTCGTTTGGTGTTTTAAATATTGCTCCCGGGCGATAAAACCAAGCTCCAGGAGAAGTGTCGGTTAACCACATTTGATCTACAGGTTGGTTGGGACGACCACGTTCATAATCTTTGATGGCTGTGCTTGCCGGGAATGTGCTTTCTTTGTAACAAACAGCAACTTCTTTTTTCCATTCCAATCCTTTGTTGTGATAATAAGCAAGGAATTCTTGACGACTTTCATCTGTCATATTTTCCAACCACCAATCAAACCAGATTAAGTCAGGCTGATATACATCAATATACTCTTTTAGTTTCACCCACCATTCTTTGTAAAAACTGGCATCAGGAGTTTCTGAGTCTAAAGCGTGAGGATTTGTATACAAATCGTAATCCTCTGGACTTACTCCTCCATATTTGTGGGCAGGAGCAAAATATTGCCAAGTAAAGGCATGGTGAAAGGAAGCCATAAACTTCATGCCTTTAGCTTCAATTTCTTTCTTAAGTTCTGCGGAAGGATCAATGCCTCCATAATTCATTGAATTCCAGCGTGTAGATTTTGCATCCCACATGGCAAAGTTATCGTGATGCATGGCAACAGGACCGGCAAATTTTGCGCCTGAAAGTGCAAATAAATCAGCCCATTCTTTTGCATCAAATCCAGATGGATCAAATTTTTCGATAAGTTGCTTGTATCCGAATTCTGCGGGATCGCCAAAATGCTCAGAATGATGAACAAAGTTAGTTGTTGGCTTACCATTTTTAGTCGGTACTTTTTTGCCATCTTCGTACATCTTCATTCCGTGCCAACCAGCATAGAATTTCTTAGGATCAGTTCCTTCAAAAGCATTCGATACAGGTCCCCAATGGGCATAAATACCGAATTTAGCATCCTGAAACCATTCTGGCACTTGATCTATCTTCTCTAATGATGCCCAATTTTTCTTAAATTTCTTGGGTTTCTGCGCTTTCGCGAATCCTACTGTGTTCATTGCAAGAAGAATGAACGCAATTATTCGAAAGTGATTAATTTTCATGATTTTAAAATTTGCCTTCAAGACAAGTTGATGCACACATGTGAACTGATTTAGAATCATTTTTTTTGTGTGACATATTTTTTTGTCCTGATGGTAGTATATAATTATTTATTTTTCCTCGTCTTAGGAAGCAGTGCTTCTTTACCTATTATCTGATGATCACGGCTCCTTCCAGTACAACTGATTTTTGTTCTTTTTGGTTAATTGTAATTCTTAGCTGTGTGGTGCTTCCGATTTCTGTAATTTTTTTGGCATATAAGGTCAGTACCTGTTTTTCAAATGGTTTTAAATCAGGAGCCTTAGCTTGCACTAGTTCTATCCATTTTCCATCTTTTTGGAATTCTATTTTCACATCTGATAAAGAGGATGAAACTTGACCGAAATTTTGAATTTCCAGCTCTATTTTTAATTCGCGACCGTTTAAAGAAAGGATAGGGAATCTGCACGAAAGTGCTTGTTCCTTGTAATTTACCCAAGGCAGACGTGCGTACGCAAATAATAATTTTCCTTTTCTAGTTTTTCCCAATAGTTTGGCTGCAAAATTGTCCTCATTCAAACCATTTTCAGCTGCGTTGAATGTGATAATTAAATCATCGCCTGATTTTTTCGTTTTTAGTACTTTAGAACCTCCACCGTAGTTTACCTTTTCGGAAGCGCCGAAGCGTAAGGATTTAAGATTTATATCTTTATGCGGGTTGAAACCTTCTTCGGCTTCGATTTTAATGCGAATTAGTTTAGTCTGGGAACCTATTTTTTCTTTATCAAGAACCGTAATTAAACGACCAATTGTTAATGGAATACCAATATTTTTTGAGCTGTGATGATCACTTCCAAGATCTTGCTTTTTGATGGTGTCTGCGACAGCAAAATTAGCTTGAATAGCTCGTCCGTACTTATCTTGTAAAACCTTTATTCGTTCGAATTTGTACCAATCAACTTTGGTTCCATCTTCATATTTTGCAATTCCAGGCTCGTAAGCTTCACCAGGTTCAACTTTCCAGTTGATTCCGTCTTTGGATCTCAGATAGTAAGCAATTCTTCCCAGCCAATCGTTGACGATCATGTGATATTGAATGTTGGTACGCCAAACCACAGGATCTTCATATCTGCCATCGTAAGGTGGATACACACTTTTTTCACTTACCTGATAGAAAGGAGGGAGGCCATTTTCACTGAGCCAAATACCACCACCTCGACAAACCATTAAGTAAGAATCATCTTCGCGTTGTGCAAAAGTAAAGTTGGCCATATGATCGAAAATAGGTCTATTTCGTTGATCGAATTCAAACTTGTTGTATTTCCATGGACCATTCAGGGTATTCGATAAATAGTAGCCATTATTCACGTAAAGCACATATCTACCATCTTTTATCTGATAAATTTCAGGATTGTGTCCTTTGCCTATGGTTTCCTTGTACTTGAATGGTCCCATAGAATTGTCGGCAATGGCATGAACAACTTCTGAATTTGGCCATTCCATGTGTCCTTTTTGTGAATCTTCCCGCCAACGGCAAACGTACAGATGATAGTTTCCCTTCTCATCTTGTTTGATATTTCCGCCCCAATAAGACCATTCATCTTCTTCAATACCATTGTCCGTGTAACGAGGCTTTACGGCTTTAGCACCCCAAGTATCAGAACTTAGTTTACCTATTGTTGGAATGGGTAAAAAGCGATCGATAAATAGGCCACCTCCAGCAAGCCCTTCCCATTCTTTAGGGCGTTGTCTTTCAATGTCCTGAGCGATGGTCATATTTGCTGTAAGTATGGCTAGTATTGAAAGGATTAGTAAACGGATTTTCATAAGTCGATTTCGTTTTAATTATTCCAATTTCCGGTAATGATTTTTTCGTTCTCAGGATAATTGTTGTCTGTTTCTTTTAGTAATTCACGTTTTTTATTCAATTGTGTGTTTAGCTTCTTTAGTAAGAGAAGCCCATTGGTGTAAAAATTCAAGTCATTGACTTTTACAGATTGATATCCGTATTAGGCCTAAAATCAAGAAAAATTGATTTGCAAATCACTTTGAGGTAGGTTCATGTGTTTTATCATTTTCCTTTTTACAAATTTCAGGAAAAAAGTGTGTTTTTATGGAGAGATATTTTCATGAAAAAGGGGTGTGTTTCATTTATTTGGTGGCAAACCCAAAGCAAATCACAAGTGTGCAAGAGGCTAAAATCCTAAATGATTACCTTATAAAACTTTAAGTTGTTTGGTATATCATCTGTTTGGTAATCGATTGATTTTAGGTAAGATTCAGTCTTATAGTGTTTTGGTGTAGGCTTCTTTTATGTACCCCCTTTTTGAATGGTATTTTCACACCCATAGTATTTTTTGATTCTTTTTTAATAGGTGATTTAAGCGTGTTAACTCAGCAATCCGAAGCAAATTTGGAAGTTTTTTTTGCAAGATGAAATTCGAGACGAAGTTGTCAGGTTTAAAGCCAGTAAAGATGTATTTCCTTTGACCAATCAAAGGGAGGCAGCAATGTCTGTGGCGTTTTGGATTCGGCCTGAAAATATTGACAAACAAGAAGTGATGTCGGGTTTGAGCGGAAAGCCCAATTACTAAAATCAATAAGGACAAGACTGAATAAAAGCTGGAATCAATTCTTTAATTTGAATTGTTTGGAGTTTTTTTTATTTCTCAACCTTAATCATGAATAGCACACTAATTCCACCAAGTACAAAGAAGATTCCACCAGCCAACATTAAGGCAGATGAAAGGGTGAAGTGATCGGTGTACCAACCTAAAAATGGACCGATAAGAGCAAAGCAGATTCTGATGATAAAGTTACGAACCGAAAGCACCGTTGCTCGCATCTCCGATTCGGTAATTCTATTGATGTAATCTTTTAAAACAGGAGTTGCAATTCCTCTTACAAAGTAGAAAAAGAAGAGTACGCCAACACCAATTAATGAATTGAACCAGCCAGTTAAAATAAAACCAATTGATACACCAAGAACAATAAAAATGGATGTTCCATTTTTGCCTAAATATCCTTCAATTTTATAGGCAGATAGCGCAACGAAACCAACCGTTAGGTTCAAGAGCGTCCAAATAACACCAATGGTGCTTACTTCCATATCCAAATCACGTAAGTAAGGCTGAATAAACCATGCTAGCGTAAGTGTAGCGCAACCAATTACCGATGAGAGAACAATATTCCATCGCAGTATGGCATTGTCCCAAAGAGAAAATTTAACAATGCTAAGAATGTGTTTAAAACCGACTTTTATTTTTACAGCATTTTGGTTCGGATCAACCAATAGAATAGAAGCTGGTATGGCAATAAAGGCAATAAAGGATTGAAAAACAAATGGAGTTCTCAAGCTAATTAAAGCCAAACTACCTCCAGCGATACCTGCAAGTGCTTCTGCAAAGTTTCCAACAGACATAACGCGACTTTCTTGCTTAAGGTAATCTTTCTCTTTTTTCATTTTCAGAAGACTATCGTAGAGCATTGCCGAATCCGATCCAGAAATAAAACTGCTACCAATTCCGAGAATCAGCTCTGCCGTTAAAAAACCAGAGAAACCATGGCTGAAAGAATACACTACAAAACCCAAACAGCCTAAAATCGAACCTAAAATCAACGATTTTTTCCTTCCCCAAACATCCGCAATGTATCCCGATGGAATTTCAAGAGCAACCACAGCAACAGAATAAATTCCTTTAAGTGTAAGCACATCTTGCATGCTCAAACCATTCTCTTGATAAAAAAGGACAATGATTGGCATGGTTAGCATGAACCATTTGGCAATTTTGATCAAATACAGTTTTGGAATGTTTCCAGAAATCGAAGCTGTCATCTCATTAATTTGAGTTGCAAAGATAATTGCTATCGTGTAAACAAAAAGCATTTCCCATTTATAATTTGAGCTTTGTAGAAAGGATAAAATTGAAAGTTGGAACGACTTTTATTTTTACTACACAGTGGTTTACGTTTTTCTTGCTGCTGCAATAAGAAGAATGATTTTCTTATTGATACAAAGATAGAAATCAGGTCGAAATCATGATGGATGCCAATTTATTTCCGTAAATTGAAAAGGAGGAGTTGGATTTGTGGGCTGTAGCAGTTTTTTACCTTTAAAATACTTGACCTATGGGAATGACATTAATCGAAAAGATTTTAGCAAATCACTCAAAAGAAAGTCGCGTAAAACCGAGCGAAATTGTCGATATCGAAATTGATATTCGCGCTGCGCGAGATTTTGGAGGTGCTAATGTGGTGAAAAATATTCAGGATCATAATCTGCGAATTGCCGATCCTCAAAAAACCTTTTTTACTTTCGATTGCAACCCAACCGGATCGGATCAAAAATATGCTGTAAATCAGCAAATATGCCGATTGTTCGCTAGAGATAATGGCGTAAAGGTTTTCGATATCAATACGGGAATAGGAACTCACACTTTAATTGAAAAAGGACTTGCTTACTCGGGAATTACCGCAGTAACAACCGATTCGCATGCTAATATTTTAGGTGCAGTTGGTGCTTTTGGTCAAGGAATGGGAGATAAGGATATTGCTGCTGCAATTCACAATGGAAAAGTATGGTTTAAGGTTCCTAAATCCGTAAAGATAAATTTGAATGGAAAACGCCCCGAGGGAATTTATGCCAAGGATATTGTATTGGGCCTACTGAAACGCTTTGGTGCGAATACCCTGTTAGGATATGCCGTCGAAATTTATGGTGATGAGGTAGATAAATTGACTTTAGATGAGCGAATTACCATTTCATCTATGGCAACAGAAATGGGCTGTATTATCATTTTCTTTACGCCTAATGAAGCCATAATGGAATATTCTCAGTTTCGCAATGGGAAAAAACTAGAAATCGTAAGAGCTGATCATGATGCGGAATATGAGCAGTTGTATGAATTGAATATAGAAGCCTTTGTACCTCGTGTAGCATTACCAGGCGAACCGCACAATACAGTTCCTGTAAAGGAAGTCAAAGGTGTGAAAATAGATTCTGCTTTTATCGGAAGTTGCACCAATGGGCGAATGGAAGATTTTCGAATTGTTGGAGAAATTCTGAAAGGAAAACAGGTTGCTCCTGATGTGGTTTTTAAAATAGTACCCGCTACCGATGAAATTTGGAATGAATGCTTAAAAGAAGGCTTAATAAACATCTTTAAAGAAGCTGGAGCAATGGTATCTAATGCAGGATGTGCGGGATGTGCAGCAGGACAGGTAGGTCAAAATGGAGAAGGCGAAATAAGCATTAGTTCTGGAAATAGAAATTTCCCTGGTAAGCAGGGAAAAGGTAAGGTTTATTTGGCTTCGCCAGCAACAGTTGCCGCTTCGGCAATTGCTGGTTGTATTGTTCCTCACGATGAGATTCCAGAAATTCCAATGACCTTTGGAGTGAGTGAGTCAAAACGAAAAATAGTTGAAACCGCGGTTTGTTTGGATTCCATAGAAATAGAAAAGCCAAAGCATATCGAAGGACGCGTGTGGTACATTCCGATGGATAATATCGATACGGATATGATTTATCACAATCGGTATTTGTCTTTAACGGATGTTTCTGAAATGGGACAGTATACTTTCGATAATTTGGAGGCTTACGAAGATTTTGCCCAAAGAGCAAAATCTGGAGATATTGTAGTTGTGCATAAGAATTTTGGTAGTGGAAGTTCCAGACAGCAAGCAGTAGATTGTTTTAAAGCTTTAGGAATTCAAGCAATTGTTGCAGAATCGTATGGGGCTATTTATGAGCGAAATGCAATAAATGCTGCATTCCCAATTATGACCTGCGCAACCATTGAAAAATTAAAATTAGCAGACGGAGATATTGTACAATTGAATCTCGAAACTGGTGAAATTATAAACACATCTAAAAAAATATCGGTGCAAGGAGAACGATTTTCTGAAGTTCAGTTGGAGATTTACCAAAACGGTGGGCTTTTTTAAAGATTTAACCGCAAAGGTAAACGAAGGACAACGCGAAGTCACACAAAGTATAAAAAGAGAAAAATCGATAGCATTACTTTAGGTGATTTGGCAAAAAAAAAGGTGGACTATTTTACAATTTAACTGCGAAAGCAAAGAAGTATAACGTGAAGTCATATAATGTAGAAACTAAAAAAAACTTTGTGTGACTTTTTGGCTTACTTAGAGTTTCCTTTGTGCTTAAGAAATACATTACGATCATGCAAAACCTAACTTTCGTTGAGAAAATATTCAGGGCAGAATGTGGTAGTATCGTTTTTAAAAGTCCTGATGTTGTGCTAACGCACGATAACACTGCCAGTATTAAAAAAACATTCCAGAAAATGGGCGGTGAAAAGGTGAAGAATCCAGATCAACTTTTGGTTGTTTTGGATCACAATGCACCGCCAACCAATGCAAAATTAGCAACCGATTACCAAAAGGTTAGGGAGTTGGTAAGGGAACAGGGAATCAAGAAATTTTTCGATGCTGGTTCTGGCATTTGTCATCAAATTATGTCCTATCATGCCAAGCCGGGAATGATCATCGTTGGTAGCGATAGTCATACTTGTACTGCAGGTGCATTTAATGCCATGGCGGCAGGAATCGATAGAACCGAGGCTGCTGGTCTGTGGAAAAGAGGTGAGACTTGGTTTCGAGTTCCTGAATCCATAAAAATCACACTAAGCGGTAGCTTGCCAGAAGGCGTTTATGCCAAAGATCTTTCCTTGTGGATTATTGGAATGTTAGGCTCGGCAGGAGCCAATTACATGTCTATTGAATATCATGGAGAAGGAGTTGTGGAACTTTCCATTTCTGAACGAATGACTTTGGCTAATCTTGCTTCCGAGATGGGAGCTAAGAATGCCGTTTTTCCTCCCGATAAGGTATTGGAAGCTTTTTATGGACAAAAGGTGAAAGGCATTTGGGCCGATGAAGGAGCTCGGTATTTTGGAGAATATGAAATTGATTTAAATGATTTGGTGCCACTTGCTGCGACTCCCCATCATGTCGATAATGTGAAATCCATATCGGAATTACAAGGAGTGAAATTGAATCAAGGATTGATTGGAACTTGTACCAACGGACGATTAGACGATTTAAGAATTGCCGCGAATGTATTAGATGGCAAGCAAATTGCCTCGGGTTTTCAATTGCTAATTACGCCAGCTTCCAAAGAAATCTATTTAGATGCCATTAAGGAAGGAATTATTACCAAATTGATGAATGCTGGTGCTAGCATTTTAGGTTCTTCTTGTGGGCCTTGTTTGGGCACAGGTCAAGGAATACCTGCTGATGGTTTCAAGGTAATTTCGACAGCGAATCGTAATTTCTTAGGACGAATGGGGAATAAGAATGCAGAGATTTATTTGGCTTCACCGGCAACTGTTGCTCATTCGGCACTTAGCGGAACAATTACCGATCCTCGCAAAGATAAAAGCAAACAAATTAAGTTTCCTTATCAGAAAATTCAAAGCCCTACAATCGAAATTAAGAATACCGATAAGCGAAAATGCACAGCTGTTTGGGATTATTCAGATGTAGATCATTTGAACACCGACCAAATGTTTGCTGGAAATTTAACTTATGAGGTTCTGAGTTCTGATCCCGATGGGATTCGTCCGCATCTTTTCAAAGGTTTCGACGAAGCTTTTGCTGATGAAGTAATGCCAGGAGATATTCTAATTGCAGGTGAAAATTTTGGTTGTGGTAGCTCTCGAGAGCATCCGGCGGTAGGCTTAGCACATGCAAAAGTGCAAGCTGTTATCGTAAAATCGGTGAATCGGATCTTTTATCGTTCGGCAATAAATCAAGGACTTTTGCTGATTGTGAGCCGTGAAATTGTTGATTTTTACAAGCGGGGAGATGCCATATTGCTTGATATTCAGGAAGGAATCATACAGGTACGTGAAAAACGGTTTGAAATACCTCCTTTACCCGATAAATTACAAGAAATAATTAAATACAAAGGCCTTGTGAATTGGATAAGATCTGTGATATAGGCTCTTACTTGCCTGTGGGTGATTTTTACAGAAAAAAAACACAAAAACATTTGTTTTGGAACGTAATTAATCCCTATATTTGCATCGCAATTAAGGAAAAATGGTCCAGTAGCTCAGTTGGATTAGAGCAATAGCCTTCTAAGCTATAGGTCCCAGGTTCGAGCCCTGGCTGGATCACTTGATTTTTTTGCAACAATATATTTATAGGATGGTCCAGTAGCTCAGTTGGATTAGAGCAATAGCCTTCTAAGCTATAGGTCCCAGGTTCGAGCCCTGGCTGGATCACAAAGCCGATACAAAAGTATCGGCTTTTTTGTTGCAAACACCCGCCAAACCTAGTACCTTTAGGTGTTACAAGAAACTTTTGACACACAAAATAAATGTTTCTTTTAACAATTTTGTAGTACCCGTGTAGTACCGTGCACAATACCCAGTTTAGTACCCGTTTTAATACCCAATAATACCCATATATGAAAGCGAGCTATAAAATCGTCTATAACCGTAAAGGAAAAACAAATAAAGAAGGTAAAGCCCTTCTTCAACTTCAAGTATACTTGCAAAAAAAACAACGTTATTTCTCTACAGGTATTTATCTAAAACCTAAACAATGGGATGAATCAAAAAGGCAAGTCAAAAACCACCCAAATCAAATCCGACTTAATAAACAGTTACGAGATTTGATCTCAGGACTAGAAGATTTTGAGCTAAAAGTAGCTGAAGAGAAAAAGAACTTTAGTTTTACTCATGTAGAAAACTATCTATCCGGTGATGTAGAAATGGAATTTATTGAATTCTGCGAAAACGAACTAGACCTAGACGCCACAAAAAAGTACAGCACTTATCGAGCAATTAAATCAAAACTCGAAACGCTTAAAACATTTGGACTACTCCAAAGCTTTCATGATGTTGATTATACTAATATCGAAAAGCTGGATAATTGGTTACGCCGTAAAGGTTTAAGTGATGCTACGGTATTTAAGTATCACGGAACCATAAAACAATTCATCAACATTGCTATAAAAAAAGATTTCTTTCCTGTACAGAACAACCCTTATCTAAAATTCAAACCCAAAGCACCTAAGACTGCAAAGCGAAAATTCTTAGACAAAGCCCAAATTAAAGCATTAAGAGAAAAGAAGTTTACCACTACCCGATTGACTGAAATTAGAGATGTCTTTTTATTTTCGATATATACGGGCTTAGCCTATGCTGATATTGCCACACTACGTACAAAAGACCTGTACACCGATGAAAATGGCGATAGGTGGATATGGAGAGAAAGAGAAAAAACAGCGAGTGAATACAAAGTACCCCTCCTACCTCAAGCAATTGAAATACTCAACCGTTATGAACTTGGGAAACGGCTTTTGCCAGTCAAAACCAACCAGAAAACCAATGAATACTTGAAGGAAATTGCAACACTTTGCGAAATAGAAGAAAACTTAACCTTTCATATGGCACGTCACACATTTGCAACTACTATTACCTTAAGCAATAATGTTCCGATTGAAACAGTTAGTAAAATGCTGGGGCACTCCGATCTCAAAACAACCCAAATATACGCTAAGGTTGTTGATGAGAAAATGAAAAGTGATATGGATGCTCTCAGACAAAAAATGACAGAACTATATTGAATAAAAAAGAGAGCCGTTAAGCTCTCTTTTCTGTTTATGATATTCTCTGTTGGTAATCTTGCATCAATTCATCGAATGGAGCTAGAGACTTTTTCCAGTACTTCATGATACGCACATTTTTCAAATCTAATGTTTCCCCGTCAGCTTCAAACTTCACACCAATTTGAGCTAGTTTAAATTGATTACTATTAGGATACTGGGTAACATGCATTATATCCCCGTTATCATTTTCGTACTCGGTACCTAGTGGATGAATCCCACTTGCACCATCATCAATTGGGGCTAACAAAGTAAAGTAAGTCCATTTGCCATGATAATTGGTATTGAAAATATCTTGCATCACAACTCCCTCAGAAGCAAGAGACATTTTTTTATTTACTCCATCAACCACAACATTAATTAAGCGATTACCTCCAACTAGTTCACATTGCAAATATGGTTTACTTCCTGTAAAAGTTAAGGCCGTTGAAAAGGTAAAATCAAAATCCTCTAATAATTTAATATTAACAGGATTGGCATTGCATAACTCAGGAGCAAAGATTGAATCTTTTTCACTAAGGCGTGTTTCAAAAAGCGTAACCTTATCAAGATTGTAAGATTCTGTTTGAATTCGTTCCTCTGCTGGTGCCAATGCTTGCTCCCAAGTTTTAAAAATCGTTACCATTCTTTGATTCCATGGCCAATACGATTGTAATAATACATCAAAACGGACTTGACAAACAAGCATCAACTTATCGGCTATTACATCCCTTGGTTTTGTATCTGTGGCACTTCCATCGTTATACTTAGAAAGTTGCATTCCGCTTGACTCTTCTGCATCTGTATCCATTAACAATCCTGATACTGTAATATATGCAGCCGCTCCCTTTTTGCAACTATTAAAAAATGCAGAATTCATTGTAAAAGGCACTAATTTTAAATACTTCGTACCACTAGGCGTACTAACAGGAATAGAGAGTTTATTCGTGCTATCATTAAAAGTAAAATTAACTTGCTTCGCGGTTACATCAACATTAGCTTGCATGCTGAACCCTTTCATTATCTTAATGTTTTCATAGTAGGCATGTTGAAGTTCAGGAACAACCAATTTATCAACTCCGCCAACTTTAGTTGCAATGGTTACATTATCAGCTAAAGGGCTTGCTTCGGGAATGATTATTCTTTCCTCTGCTGGAACAACTGATTTTTTCCAATATTTATGAATGCGAATTAATTCGGGTTTGACCGTTCCAGTACTATGTACTTGTGCTGAAACTTGCATAATGATCATTTGAGAATCAATATTCAAAGGCGTTGTAGTAATAACCGAACCATCTGCATTGGTTTCATAAGGCATATTTGTTGCAAGCGTGTTTGTGGTGCTTATTTTCCCCCACATGTTCCAATGGACTCTCTTTCCTTTTCCTCCATTATCAAAAGCGTTAAAGCCTATTTGCTGGCTTGATAAAGACAAATATTGAATCACCCCATTAACTTCAACCTTAACCGTTCTTTGTCCTCCAATCGGCTCTAAATACAGATTATCACCAAGAGGGCGAATTGAGTAGTCGAAATCTTCTAAGATTCGCACATCTGTACGCATGGAGATTACTGCATCAGTAGCGGTTAAGAGGTTATTGGGTGTCGTTTCAATCGAAACATTATCAGGTTCAAAAACGGTTGGGATTTCTGGAAACTCTGGAATTACTGGTTGTTCTTCCTTTTCCAGCAAATCAAACAAAGAACTTTCCTTATCATACTTGTAGATAGCCCAGCCTGAACTTATATTTTCATCGCTTGAAGCATCAAGAACTTTTACTTCCTGACCATTTTCTAATTTAGATGATGCTAAGTTTCTTTCTTCAATATTCGAGTAGATTTTATACTCTTGTTTTGTGCCACTAGGTTTTTTAATTCTCATCTTTTATAATTTTTTTGTCAAACACATTGTAAACTAAATCGCAAGAGTTGTAGCGGTTTTTCTCACACTGAGCATTGCCACCACGAACAACCTGAATAACCATAGAACTATCGTACTCACTCATAATTCCACCTCTGGCCGTTCCAGCGGTTG
This sequence comes from Labilibaculum sp. DW002, assembly GCF_029029525.1. Classification (NCBI taxonomy): domain Bacteria; kingdom Pseudomonadati; phylum Bacteroidota; class Bacteroidia; order Marinilabiliales; family Marinifilaceae; genus Paralabilibaculum; species Paralabilibaculum antarcticum. Next base: position 627,260 of record NZ_JAKJSC010000002.1, read on the forward strand.
TGCTCTGAAAAATGCAAAGCCAAATTACATTGGGGTATTTTTCAATTAATCTCATGAAATCCTCTTGTGCTACATCTTTTAATTTCCCCCAGCTATCAATGGCTATAAAATCATACTTTTTGCAATATTCCTCTAACTCTTCTATGGTGTTTGAACTGCTTACGGCAACATGTTTTCGTGCTGATTTTGAGATATAAGAAATGTAGTTTCCAAACAGTTCCGATTCTGGGGAAACTTCCAAAGAAAGAAACAAGCCGTTAAGTTTTTCCAGAGCAAACAAGTTGATCATCTGGCATAATAAACGGGTTTTACCAGCTCCCTTTTCACCACGAAGAACAACGGCAAATTGATTTCTTTCATAACCGCCCAATAGCTGACCTAATTGACCTTTTAAGGGAATGATTTCGGTGCTAGGCTTCCAATCTGTAAGCTTAACTGTAGATTTATCATTGTGTCCTAAAAGTGTTAATTGTTCTGGCTTTTCAGTTGCTTGTTTTTTCTCCTTTTTTTGATCTGGGAAACACTCTTGAAATACTTTTTCAGCGATGTAAATTCCTTGCCTAGTGTTTTTCCTTTGCCATGCGGTAAACCTTGGAGAATATCGAAAAGCATTCCGTTTTAATACACTTCTGATTTCTTCACTTGGTTTTTCATCGGTTATAATCTGAACACGTTCAGCATCAAGATTATTTACAAGCTTTGCATCTTTGTTTTCCATCAAAACACGTTCGCCCGTTTCCTTTACAATTGCCCCATCTGTTAGGTTTTCCAAGCTCCAAACCTTATTCTTTTCTGTGAAAATCACTAAATCAAATTTCTTTTGTGAATCTCTTATGATCTGGAATACCTTGTTTACATGCTGGTGTTGGTGATTCTTAGAAAGTCGCTCAATAAATCCCTTTAACAGTGCTCTGTAATGGTTTATGCTTCCAACACTTTCACCTTTGTGGATGCTAATCATTGCAGCGATGTACTGAACCGTTTGATTTTCTATTTTTTCAAAAGCTTCCTTTTCTGCCTGCTCTTTTGGAATTGCTTTTTTGATCTTGCGGAGGATTCCCTTTTGTGCTTTTTCAATAAATTCCAAATACTCTTCTAATCTTCTGTGCTCTGTATCTAGTTTTTTCTGATTGCTTCTTACTGGGAAATTTGAACCGCCTGTAATCATTGTTGACATGCATCGAGATTTGGCAACGAGTAAAGCGGTTTTTTTCTTAAGAAATCTTTCTTTATAAGTCGCAAATTCTGATAAGGCCAATTCTTTTTGCTGATCAGATTTTGCAATTTCTTCAATTTCTTTTGCAAACTCATTTAATGAATTTGCATACGAATTTTGCTCAGATACGGCTCTTTTTTCTGGTGAAAAAGAAGTTCCAGTATAAGCCCTGTATGCTAAATCATAATCAAGCTCAGTTCTAAGAGTACGAGGAATAAACCAATTTGCTTCTGGTTTTTCTTCTGGCTTTTCCTCTGGTTTTACCTTTTTTGGTTTTTCTTCCAGTTGCTTAGCTCTTTTTTGAATACGCTCTTTTATTCCTGGTTCTTTTACCTCTTTTTTATCTTCTGCTCTTTTTTGCATCGACTGAGGAACCAAGCTTTCAAAATCAATATCCTCTAATAGATATTCAGCCGCTTCACTTGCTAAACTGTATGCTTTAAGTAGTGATTCATCAAGGTTTTTTGCTTGCTTCATCCAGCTATTCAAATAACTTAAGGAATTGTCTTTTGTGTACTGCAATCCTAATTCTTCACAAATAATTAGAGCTCCCATTTCTGCCACAAGTTCCTCTGTTGGCCTATCCAGCTTTTCACGGCCTAACCTTTTCGGGTTCATGGTAGAATGAGTAATCTCATGAAATAGTACAGAGTAATAAAATTCAATTTTTTTGAATGTATCAATCTTTACCATATGAATGGATTCAGAACCATAGCCCAGAGAATGTGCATAGTGGCAACTATCCGCCTGATCGTAAATAAGCTTAGGAATACGCTTTCTTTTCTTCAGCTCTTTAATGAAATTTTCTACGTACTCATTGAGTTCCAGCTTTTCAAAAACTTGCGTTTTCACAACTGGCTTTTTTATTCCTTTTACGTATTCAATGTTGATTGCCTTATGCACTTTAGGAAGTACATAGTCGGGCTTTCTTGGTGTTTTGTTTTCTGGATCTTTCCACATTGGGATATAAGAAACAACTGATACTTTTTTACTGGCATCAATTATTTCACCACCAAGTGAAGCAAGCTTCTTAACGGTAATGAAAAAAGGAGAATTTTCACTTTTAGCCGCTAAAGAAATAACATTGGTAAGGTTTTTATAAACCCTTCCATTGATATTCCTAAAACCTGAAAGTACATTTCCCTTTTCATCAAACAAAAGCGATGGTTTCCAAGGCTTTTCCCATTTAGTAAACAGGAATGTTTTGATGTCATTTAAAAGCTCTAGTTTAAACTTTTCCTTATCATCTTTCCAGCCGTCAATTGACTGATCGAATATACCCTTTAGGATACAAGTAAGGCTAGGCTTTTTTGATTGCCTAGCCTTAACTTCTTCTTCAAATAAACCCAACATACTAATTAAATATTTTGTGTAAGAAACTTTTCTTTTTTGATTCGTCCTTTTTGTTGTCTTGCTTCTGATCGGTTTTGGTATCGATATGAATCGAACCGCCTTTTTTGGTTTTAATGTCCTTTATCTCAATGCTAGTTTGCTGGGCTGGAAATTGGTTTTTTGCATACTTGTAACCAATAGCCATTCCGAAACCTAGGCCAGTTGTGAATAAAAGAATTGCTGAAAGTATTGTGATTTTTCTTCTTAGCATGGTTTAAATTATTGCTTGGTGAATTGCTCACTAGTAACCCCTAAAACGATGGAACCAGAGAGCAAAACCAATTGTTTAATAAATTCGATGTTTGCCTTTAGCAAGCCGCTCACGATTATTGAGAAAACAAGCAATAAAAGGACTTGCCGCTTGAAACTGGGGTTTCCCTTCACATCCGTAAAGGTTGAACGAAGCCAGTTTTTTGTTTTGTTTTTCTCCGCTTCCATTGTTCAGCCTATAAGTGATTAGTTTTAGTTCTGATTTTATTTCGTTTTGGGTTAAATGAAGTTGCCAATTAGCCCAAAGGGAAGCACATATTAGAAATACTAATACTGAATGCTCCTGAGAGAAAAACCCTTTTATATCGGGTGTAGCCATAATCAGTTTAATTTTTAGTTAAAAAAAAAAGAGAAAGCCCAATAGCTGCAATCAAGCCAAAAGAAACCCCTACACTTGGTAGATGTTTTTTCATGGTGTCTAGTCTTGAACTCCAAACCGCTGCAAAATCGGGTTGATCCTTTGATTCCTCGACTAAAAATCGGGTTCGCATATTGTGTAAATGATTTGCTAATTCATTTTGCTTATGCCTACCTATTGCAGCCAAAGTTTTTGAACCTAAAGCACCATCTACTTTTAAAGCTTCGCCCAAACCATTAAGAACTCTTTGCAAATCTTTAACCGCCTGACCTTTTCCCGAATTAACGGCATAATCAAAAAGCTGATTGGCTAGCGATTGCTCTAACTTGGAACAATGTAATTTATCCCAGAACTCTCGAGTATAGAATATTTCAACTGCACCATTAAGATTGGTAAATCTTGTATTGTTTCTGATAGGGTGGGCTTGCCTGTCTATAAATTGCCAGCCGATCCAATAAGGAAAATACTTTCTGGAAATACCAGCGTATGTTTCCCCTCCATTGTCTTTTGGATTGTTGGCATAACCGCCTTCTAGCTTGCTTGTGATATTGTGGGATATTCTAAATACTGCCATAACTTAAACCATTACATTAATCTTGCTTAGAATTCCTCTAACCTCTTTCATTCCACTATTTCCAAACTCATTGTACAATTCAGCTCTTAAAGTTCTACCTCTAGGCATCCCGTACTGTTTAGAGACTAAAATCCAATCGAATTGATTCTTCAAGGCTCGTAAATTGCTTTTTGCTTGCTCATCGTAAGTACCAGGGTATTCAAAAGCATCCAATAAGCTTTGTGCAATTCCCTTTGCTTGAACCTCACTTAAGGTTGGAACACCTTTATTCAAGTCTTTATCGAATTGAGATTTCACCTTATCTTCAGCGGCTTTTCGCTCTTCTTCGGCCTTTTTTCCCGTTAACGTGTCAAACATGCCATTCATATTTGACATTACTTTATATCCGATAAAAAGTACACCAATACCAAGAGCAATTCCACCAATATTAACCGCCATTTTCTGATTTTTATCAAGGCTTTTGTATTTTTCAGCTCCTTTTTCAGCCGCTACCTTTGCTATTTGAGCTTGCGGTAATATCCCTAACATAGATGCTTGTATTTATGAGCCGTTAATAAAAGCTTATTCATATCTTTTCCCGACTTGTGGAACTTCTCTATGATTCGCAAAGATTGATTGTTTAAAGGCTTTCCAAATCGTTCTAACAATTCGGCCTTTTCCTCTGGATTGAATTTTTTCTTATCGGGCATCGCATTAATTTTGATTGATAATTACATTGTTTTGAGTTCTGCCTGTCCTTTCGGATTCCGTTTGAGAAAGTAAATAAAGACCTTCGTTTCCTTCTACAGTTTCATCTTGGATTTCAATAAAAAAATCGGTTGTTTCTGTGATTTCTTCAATCTCTATACTTTCCTGAACCTCTAACGGATAACCAACTTTTGCACCTTGTTCAGCAAATAGAACTACAGGGGCTTTTGTTTTGTTGGTTACTATCAAAGCTTTTGAAGCTGGCACACTTACCGTAAGTCTGCGACCAGCTTCAACCACTTTTTGAATAGATACAAATAGTCTCATCTATTCTTAATTTTTTTCTACTGTGAAAATGAATTGCCCCTTAACATCTGCACCCGTTTCAAAAGAAGTTTCAAGCCTAATTTGATTGTTTTGAATGTTTTGGTTTAAAATCATTTCTTCACGACCAGCACCCATTTTATAGTAATCAACTGAAACTTGATCTACTATTGGAGTTCGCCCGTCATGTGTTTTGATAGCGACTTCATAATTTTTACCGTGATCGCCAACCCACGCAACCGCCAACAAACGGTCATGATCATCAAACGTAACCACCTCATTAGATGTGGTGGTTGCGTCTGCTGATTTTTTGTCTACGTTGTAAACATACCTGCGCATTTACTAGGCGTTGTTTTCGGTGATTTTGTAACCAACCAAGGTAATTTCAATCACTAAATCTTCCGTTCCTGAAGTAGGATCTTCAAAAACTTGTAATTCAGGTTTGATGGATTGGTTTGGAGCAATTACAAACGGGCTAACTTCATAAGCCATATCAGTTGTGATATCATCACCTGAAACGTTAGGAGTCATGTGGCGTAACACACCTTTAACCTTTTCTTCATTTGCAATTTTCAACGACAATTCACTGTTGTGAAACTTGTTGTTTGCATCTGAACCTACCACAAATTCAGCAACCGCAATTTTCTGATCGGTATCAGCTGGGCTTGCAGTTGTAGCCGTAGAAATTAAAATTCCTGTTACCAAAAATGCAGTATCAGCATTCAAACGACCAGAATCGATATTTCTAACACCATCGGTTTGAACATCCGAAGCCTTAAGGATTTCCTGAATCCCAGTTTTGCCTTTCATTGCTTTACGCATGAAGATTTCATACTTTTCAATACGAGCTCTTTCCGTATCGAAATTGATTTTTTTATTGCCTTTTGCAATTGCTCTAATTGCTGCCTTATCTGCTAATGTGCTTACTACTGATTTCATAATTTTACTATTGAAATTTGATATTTTTTTAACTTATTGATTTGTGAGGGGTGGAGTTAAGCTAGTTAACTTCAATCACCATTTCGTCACCTTCGATTTCCTGTTCAGTTCCTCTTAGGTTTCGATCCATGTAGTCGTCGTCCTCCTGTTCTTCATCGATTATTGCTTGATAATCTTCCAAAGAATTTAACTCTAATGCAATCTTTTGATCTTCATCATCTAAAGTTGCAGTTCCTAAAGAACCGTGAAGAGCTGGAATAAAACCTTTATCCTCTTTTGCAAAAGGAGTCACAGCGGCAAGTACACCAGCTGTCGCAACACCAGCAAAAACACTCTTTAACTCTTGTGGTGCTTTAAGGGCTCCAATGGTTCCAACGGCTAAAACACCGCCACCAATTGCTATTTTTTTGATTTTTGCTTTTTTAGGATCTGCTTCCTCATTTACTTTTAGTGCATTTCCGCCCATTACACATGCATAACGCCCAACGGTTACACCAGCAACGGTTTTTAATAATTCCATGCCGACTGTTACGACTTTTTTTTGTGCCATTTGTTTAAAATTTAATTTTTGAAAAATGTTTACTTATTGGTTTTCTTATCCTTGTCTTTCATCTGAGAAAGAATAAACCCACCAGCAACCAAGACCAAACCACCAATTAAAATTGGATTCATACCAGCTTGCTTCTGAGTTGTAGCCGTCATTGGCTGCAATTGGATTTGTTCACCGTTTGGTTGTATCACAGCATTTGGAGTAATCGCATTGCTCGTAATGTTTCTAGGTGAAGGCAATTTGCTTTCTGGCTTGGTTTTAGTAACCTTATTGAAAATTGCCAAATTCGTTTCCGCTCTTTCCTTTCTTTGGATCAGCTTTGCTTTTGCTTCTGGATCTAACTCATTGGTGATCTTTTTTGAAAGATTCTCAATGTGTTTTTCTTTTGCTTTTGTGATCATTTTACCCAGACCTAGCTTTTTAAGGATATCCATGATTGGCTTTATGATTGCAATTACTGCGGCAGTAACGGCAGCCGTTGAAACGGTTACAGGTTCGCCCAAACCTTCCTCTCTTGCAATATCTGCATGGATAAGCTTTAAGAAATCCAATCGCTCCTTTTCGTAGGCGGTCATTTTTCTAGGGGCTTTTGCAATCGGTTTTTTAACTGCTTTTCTCTGTTTAGATAATCGCTTCAATTCTTTAAACGATCTTGGTCTAATCGTGCGATGCTTAGCACTTAATAATGCTTTTTTCTTTGCTGCGGCTGCTCTTCTTCTTCTTTTTCGTCTTCTTCTGCGACGACCATCTAAAGAATCTAATCCATGTAAGTTTTCAATTACTGGAAGATTGGCTTTTTTAGCCGATTTTTTCCAAGCGGTAAAAAGCACCTTTCTCAGTTTACTTTCCTTGCCACCTAAGAACTTGTATTTCTTAGCAAACTTCACATAAGCCCGTCTTGCTTCCTTCCATTCTGCAATGGAGACACCAAGCTGTTTTGCTTCGGCTTCGCTCAGTAGACCATAACCCATTTTAATAGCAAGGTTTTTCTTGTTTTTACTGATTTTAGAACGAAGCACGGCACGAATAGCAATGTTTATTGGGTTAATTCTCATTAAGAATTTACCAACTTTTTTAAAGACACTTGTTACAGCTTTTAGGGCTTTTTTAGCATTTTTCGCTGACCATTTACCGAACTTTTTAACACCTCTTTTTAGCTTCTTTCTAATATTTTTAAAGAAACCTTCCAGAGTTCCAAGCAAACCAACCGTTTCCCCTTGTTCGGTTACGTAACCATTCAAAGGAGAAAGATTTGATCTTTCCCAGTTAGCCCCGTCTGTAAGCCGTACGATAATACCTTCTAAGGAATCACCTCTTTTAATTGAATCAAGAGCCTTTTGCATATGCTCCCAATATTCTTTTTTAAAGCCTAAAGCATGGTATTTTTCAGGGGCTAAGTGGTATTCATTCAGTGTAATTTCTAACTGTTTTCCACCTAATACCTTAAGGGCTATCTGTTCGCTTTCCAGCTCGCTTCCCTCTAATCCGTTTAGCTCTTCTTGCTGCTCGATTCGCTCCATTTCTAAAGCGTAATCTTCACCACTTTGGTGTAAGGAATCTAAAGCCGCTAAACCGCTAACCTGACCACCATCGTGACCAGCTAATGTTTCAATTTGCATTTTTCTATCTTTTTTAGATGTGTATTCAGCCTCACAATTGAACTTGTGTAAAACTGTATCGATGCAAACAGAACCAGCAATAATGTAAACATGTGAATAAGCCTTGCCATCGTAACCAGCCATTCGAATTGAAAAAGGAATACCCAAACAATACAGAAGAGAACCCACGAAAATGGAATGATCATCACAATCAGTTGGAGTGTTTGGAGTTGATCTGTTAAGCCAGATTCTAGCTGGTGTACTTAACTGTTCAACCGTGGCTAAATCCCGTTTGTACTGGATATGGTTAAAAACAAAATCCCAGATAGATTCTAAGGTTTTAGCCTTGTTTTCCTTTTTCAAATAGTTAGCCAGCTCACTAACCTGTGAATGGTGATTTCTAATAATTTCGCACATGATGGAAACGGTATCTTCTACCGTTCCCTCTGTGAATGTGCTGGTAAATTTCACCTCATTTGTTTTAATCAAATGATCGTACTTATTACCGTCTTTTATCCCCCTTACACCTTGGTTGACGATTTCACCACCTTGCGTTTGAAAAGCTACATTTCCCTGATTGTTTGTCGTTTTGAAAACGGTTTTCATATTACAAGTTTTTGAAAAGGTCAGTAATTAAGCTAGACGGGTTTTTAATCGCTTTGGCTACATCTTGCCATGTTCTGCTTATATCTATTTTTACACTAGGAACATTAATACTATTAACCTGTAGGTTGTCAACTTCCATAAACATTTGAAAACCACCTAATCCAGTTGTATTAAGTAGGCTGTAAATACTATCTAGAGGTATAGAGAAATGATACTTTAAAGCGGTTTTTTTGCCGCCTTCAATCTGTTTATTTGGTGTTTCCAGTGGTGTACTACCTAGTTTTATTTTTTGAGCTCCTTTTTGTAAAAAGAGGTTTACTTTATAGCTATTAAGCGTAGCTGTAAAGCCTACTTTGCTCGATAAATCAATTACGCCACCAAGTTTTACTGCACCCTTTACAAAATCAACACCTACACTTGGTAGGCCATGGGGTGCAATCTTTATTTTGCTGGTTGTGTATGCCTTTACTTTATCCTCGATTTCTACGACTTTACCCCCGATGTATGGAAGTATCTTGTCTTTAAAGGCGAAAGCGGTTATAACACCGCCTATTAATACAATGTGTCCTGTTTTCATGCTTCAAATATGGGGACACTAAACCAAATATAAAATGTAAGTGATTCATTTTGAGTTGGTTTGAGTTGATTTGAGTTGATTTGAGTCGATTTGAGTCGTTAAAGCGTTTGTTTTTTACCCTACTTTTAACCCGACATAAGGGTGCTTTTTCTGATATTCTTTATATTTTATTAATATTCAGATTGTTACCCTATAATTAAACGGTAACTAAACGGTATTAAAAAAATGAAATGCGAAGTCTGTGGAAAAACGATTAGAAGAAAAAAAATTGGAAGCAAATATTGTTCTGCATACTGCGTAGGTAGGGCAAAAAGAGAGAGAGCAAAGGAGAGGGAATTTTTAAAATTAAACGGTATGGAAACCGCTTGTACGGAAAATGAACAAAAAACAGAAAAAATGAAACAAACGGTTTATGACGAGCTTAGGACGGTTGAAAAAGAAAACTTCAATACGATCCTTGAACTAAGAGCTGGATACGATGAAAAGATGCTGGTTTTAAGAGACTTGAATCTAAAACAAGACTTTAAAATCCAGAGTTTAGAAAAGGAAATAATAGATTTAAACAGTAAACATAGCCAGCAACTAGAAGATGCTTCAAAAAGTACTACTAAGGATACGGTTCAGGCAATTACTCAAATGCCTGCTATTCAAACTGCTTTGGGTGCTTTAGCTGGTAACATTATCCCGTCTACAAACACGGGTTTAAACGGGGTTGACGGATATAGTACGCAGGAAAAGCAAATAATTGATGCTATTCGTAGAATGAAACCAGATGCACAGGCGCATTTATGCCAAATGCTCTATGTTTTGTTCGCAAAAACAGATCAGGAACAAATGGAAATTTTTACCTCCTTACAAGCATTCATGACTCAGCCAAATGAGGATGACGATATTTAAACGGGATTAAACTCGTTTAAAATAAAAAGCCTGAAACAAATGTTTCAGGCTTTTCAGTTTTAAGTAAGTAGTAATAGTTTTAGGATACTTTGTATGTAGTTGTTAGTAATATATTATTGTTTACTCCAAATGTAATAAAATATATTTAACAATCAAATTATTATTTAACAAGGCAGTTATTTTTTAGTTGATTCAATAAACTCTTCGTGCTACTTGACTGATATGTTTTACCATTGTTATAAATTACAAAAGGACATTTTCATTTTTACCAGGGTAATACTCTGCTAATTTTAATGACTGCATGTTATATTTTTAGATATATGTATTTTTTACTTTTAGAGGAACGGCAAAAAGAGGCAATTAAAATAAAATTGGTTAAGGCTAATATTACACAAGTTATTGTTGATTCATACCAGAGTGCAAAGCCCCATATTCCAGCAATACTAAAGCCAACACCAGCTAAAAATAAAATGACAATTGATAAACTTAGAATTGCATTAAGCTTAGGGAGTTTTTCTATTTCTTTTGATTCCATAATGCTTTTTTGATTTCTGATAATAAGCTTTTTGTACTTTCTGATTCGAAACGGCTTCCTTTTATATAGACGATAAAAGGACATTTATTAGATTCTGTTATTGTTTGCTCAATAATGTAGTTGGTTTCTTGACCTGTTTCGTCAATCATTTCCTGTACTTTATTGTTAAAATTCGAAAGCCGTTTTTTAGCCCGATGAAATTGCACACGACAATTGCTTGAACAACATTTTTGATGTTGATTTTTAGGAGTGAAAAGCTTGCCGCAATTGTAACAATCTTGCTTTTCGTGCAACGAATACCCGTTACACGAATTAACCCATTTGATTGATTTTTCTGTTTCTGCTAAAAGTTTTTTATCTGAATCCAAACCATCACCTGAAGCAATAATGTTTTCAAGTTGATCTTTCATTTGGATTAGAATGTTTAATGTTGAATTTTTACTCATGACTATCAATTTTAGAATACTGATTGATTTTTTTCGTATTTGTATTCTTTTTAGAGTGTGCCGTTAAAAAGATATAGCAATCATTATAAAAACACCTTGTTTTGCTATATTCATTGCGACACCCTAAAATGAATATGATTTATTTAGTCTTTTCGATTAATTATTAAAAAAAACATGCTGCAAGTGTTTCTATGAATTTTTTCACTCGCTGAACAGTGCTTTTAGATTTTTTCACAAGAGCTACAATTTTCATTATTGACTTACCATCTTCTAACAATTCGATAATATCTGCATGCTTTTCTAAAAATTGCTCATCGGTCATTTTTCCTTTTCCAGCATGTTGCTGATAAATGCCTTTTGCTTTTGCTACTGCTATACCTTGCCTTTGAGCTTCTCTGTTACTTTCGTATTCCATTTCTGCAAGAGAAGCAAGAATTGAAGTGATTAAATCAAATATAAAATTGGCTTTACCTTTTACCATGCTTACAAGGCTATATCTTAAAATCTCTATTGTGCAGCCTTGTTTTTTCAAAGTTTGTATAGTTGTTAGAATATCAAGTGCATTTCTACCTAATCGACTTACATCTTCTACAATTACATAGTTTATTTCTTTATTGGCTACATCTCTTAAAAGCCTAGCGCCTTGCTTTCTTTCAGCAAAAGCAATACGACCACTTATTTTTTCAACATACCCTTTGCCTTGTATGATCTGTTCTTGTCTTTCCGTGTTTTGTTCTTCGGTGGAAGCTCTTACATATGTTCCTTTTTTTACTTTATCCATATTGAGGCCAAATTTAAAGTAGGTTCATTTTCTATTAATTAGATTGGGAAAAGGTCAATACTTCCCTTGTTTTCTGGGCTCAGGATAGATTACACTCTATTTTGAACCCGTTTTGTGTTTATTCGTATTTTTTATTCATATCGGTAACTTTTTCATAAATGTATTTTACCTGATTTTTGAAAAAGATTGATTTATTAAAAACTGCTTTTCTAATCTCTGGATTCATTTTTTGAATTCTTCTATTGAGTGTATTTTTTGAAATTTTGAGTTTAGAGGCGAGTTCTTTTCTAGTCATTGTCTCATATTCCATAATCTTCAGGTTTTGGGGTTTTACATTTTGGACATATAAAAACTTCTCTCAGATCATACCATCTGTCACAACAGTTGCAGACGTGCCAGATTTCATGATTCAATATTTTAGTTTGCTTTTTCATTGGTAGAATTATTTACGGTTATTAGTTTTAAGTATCTATCGTTTAGGGTGTGCCCTGTTTTTATTTTTCCGTCTTCTATTAGTTTTAGAATTGCTTCCGTAATTTGACTGCCTAACTCTTTTCTTAAGTCTACCCACGTTATATGTGTAGGGAAAATCTTCTTTTTAATTTTCTCATTAGTGAGTCTTTCCATTGTTTCAAGTACATTTTGCTCCATGGCTTAGGGGTTTGGTTAATGATTCATCTGTTTTTTTTCAAATTCATTAAGGAAGAAGCGAGCCGCTGAACCGTGATACATCTTTCTGGTTCCGTTGATCGTAACTATTATCGAAGTCTTTCTACTGGGTATTCCTTTTGTCTTTTTTCTATTCGGGTTTGTTGTCTTGGTCAATTTTAATTGGGAACCAAGTTTATCTATCAGATTTATTATTTCTTTTTCCTTTTTGGTCTTATTTTCTTTTCTCTTTTCAGATATTTTAAGGTTGTAGGCTTTATCTCTACATTTTCGATTGTGGGAACAATACTTGGATTCTTTTTTCTGGTGGGAAATATCCGCTCCACAACACAAACAGTATTTTTTCTTTTTCTTTCCCTCCCTTTGGTCGTGGGAATCGCACCTTACAATACTTTGTGTATTCGTCCCCTTTTTTGCTGCGTTATCTGAATTATTCCAATTATTCAGGCTTTCAAATTCGGTGTATTCGTGACCTTTTTTTGTGCGTGTAAAAGCTTGTAGTTCCAATGCAATAAGGTCTTTCAGTATGTTTTTAATGTTTCGTTTTGCGTACTTATTGATGAGCTTTTCCAGTAGCAGTTTGTTGCGGTATCTTTCTTTTCGGCTTCTTTCGTCCTTTATCCACCAATCAGGGTTTCGTAGGTCTTTAAACTTGCTTTTATATTTGGTTGGAAGTCTGCGGGGCGTTTTGATTTGCTCCCATTCGAAAAAGATCGTTTCGTCTATGGGCTTTAGATACTTATCTAGTATTAATCTGGTGAGTTTTTCCTTATCCAATAGATCTGATAAGGAGTATATTTTATGAGATTCCACTGCTCTCATACGGGTAAACTTGGATTCAACTCTTAATAATTCGGCTTGTACTTTAGATTGTTCGGCTTTATCGTAGAATTTATATTTTGTATTGGTGGTTTTGTAAGTGTAGCCTAAACCCATTTTTCCGTTAATCTCCATATCGGAGCGTTCTGCTCCTTTGCAGTACAGAATACTTTCAAGAAAGGTTTTGTTATCGATTTTACAGGCGGTTGTATCCAGGTTTAAACCTAGTTCGAAACTTTTTAATTTGGTTTTTTCAGGTTCAATTCCAAAAGCTTTTAACCTAGAAACGGTTTTTTGTAAGTCCTCATAAGTAAAACGGTTAGCATTATTTAAACCATTATTATAAAACTTATGAATAGAGCCTTTCACTTTGGCTTTTCCTCTTGGTTCAATTACAAAATCCAAACCTTTGTAATGAGCCTTTCTACTTCCAAGCTCTTCACCTGAACCTACTGATGTAAGCACCGAAAATTCCAGTTCTGGTATTTGTTCCCAAACAGTAGGATTAAAATTTAAAAGCTCTATGGAAATACCGTCTATCAAGGTTGTGTAGTGGTGAAAATGGTGAGTTAATTGTCTTAAAAAGTAGGTGTATGCGTACCTTAAAGACGTGCGTTTTTTTTTCCAGAAATGGAAATTTTCAAAAAAATACAGACTTAAAAAGCCTGTGTATTCGTACCCTTTTTTACTGCGTGTTTTACTCTGTATTATTAGTAAAATAAACACATGTAGTCGATTTAGGAAAAACCGCTTTGCAAACTCATGACAACAAAGTCTTTGTCAATTCCAAAGCTTCCACCTTTTAAAATATGAGTAACTTTCTTTTCGATTACTCTGCCAGTGAATGATTGAATTGAAATGCTGTATTCTGCAAGAATTAAAACATCTCCAATTTTAAAGCCTCTATCATTTTTTCGAATTTCAAAAGTCTTGGTTCCCTTAACTACTTCTTCGAAATATTCAGGTAAAATTTTTAATAGGTGTTTCATGTTATCTGGGACTTTATAGGTTCGAATAGCTAATTCCACTTGTTAGTAAAAACACTACTCCAACTAGAGGAATACCCCAGATAATTGAAGTTATAAGCCCGACTTTAGACAGGATATAAACCGTTTTATTAATTTTTTGATTTTTCATTATAATTTGTGCTAAAAAGGGGAGGGGTATTAATTTTGAGGATTAAAGGTTTCATTATAATATTTGATGAAAAGCTCTCTACACATAACCCAGTCTCGACCATCTTTGGTCATAGGTATTGGGTTAAACTCATCAACCAAGCGACGATTAAATGTTGAACGACTCCAACCAAAAATTTTACACACAACGGGTGAGCTTACCATGCGACTCGTACCACATAACTGATCAAGTTGATAATCTAGTGTATTAGTCTCAATCTTTTCTTTTAGTTCTTTAAACTCACTAATCAAAGCCGATAGGTCAACACGGCGCACCTGTACAAACTCTTCTTGTAATTCTAAATTCATATTTATTATACTTTGTGGTGATTACTTAATACGCTTAACTTCGACTACATTTCCGATAGTTCTTTTTGAGAACTTCTTCCCCTCTTCTATATTAAGGTTACTTGCAGTTACACTTATCGAGCGGTATTGAGATTTGGGATAATTTTCAGTGTCGCCAACTTCCATTGCTCTCATAATTGGAGCTAATGCACGCTTGGTTAATCCTGTATCTGTATTTTTCATATCTTTGATATTATTGATTGATTATTTTGAACAAATATAGAAGATAATTTTCAACTAACATTAATAATGGGAAGATAATTTTCAACTTAAATTATGAGCACAATCTCTAGGATAACACAACTGGCAGAAAATGAAAAGATTACAATAACTCAATTAGAGAGGGTTATTGGTGCTAGCAAGGGAGTATTAAGCAGAGCTTCAAAAAATGATACAGACATTCAAAGTAAATGGATAACTAGTATAGTTGAAAATTATCCCTCGTATAATGCTTATTGGCTTTTAACAGGAAAAGGTGATATGTTCAAAAATGACACTTTGGTTGTAAGTAAGAATAGCAATATTGGAGTTCCTTATTATGATGTTGATTTTTCTGGTGGGTTTAATGCTATTTTTAATAATCAAACATTATTACCAGATCACAATATTGTTTTTGCACCTTTTAAAGATGCTCAATTATGGTGCAATGTTACTGGAAATTCAATGGCTGAAAAGATAAATCACGGTGATATTATTGCTCTAAAAGAATTACCGAATTGGGAAGAGAATATATTATTTGGAGAAATTTATGCTGTTGTAACAGAACATTTACGAACTATTAAAATAATCCGTAAATCAGATAATACAGGCACCTTTAAATTAGTCCCAATTAACACTTTAGACTTTGATGAAAATGAGGTTAGGAAAACTTCTATTTTGAGAGTTTTTGAAGTTTTGGGGGCAATTAAGAAATTTTTTTAATTCCTGTATTTATGAGATAGTTACCTGTTGAGATTGTTTTAGGTAATTTTCCTTAAGTTTTTACTGTACATTAAAATAATTAGAAAAGCTAAATGGCTGATGATAATATTTCTAAAGGTGCTGGAATAATACCAGATTTTTTTCATGATATAATTGCATATATAATACCAGGATATATTGTAATAGTTACTGTTATTGTTAATATTACAATCATTACTAATAAGGGGTGGGCGAATATTGAGAAGATAAATTTTGCTTCAATTTCGATATCGTTCATAGTAGCTTATGTTCTTGGTAGATTCTTTGAACAACTTGGAAAAATAACAATCCATAACAGAGTATTTCCTTTTGTATTAAAAGCCCATAAAAGACCATCTCCTAAATGGACATTAATATTCGATGAAGAAAATGATGAGTATTCATCAGTATTTAAGGCTAGATTAATAGTCAAAATTAAGGAGTGGTACAAAACAACTTTAGGAGACGATTTTATTGAAAAATGTAAATTTGAAATAAAAGATGATTATTTCAATTTAATTCAATTCTATCTAAGAGAAAGGTTTCCCGCTGTAGCTCTTTATGAAAAAAAACAAAATGCTACAATTGTATTAACGAGAAGTTTAACATTGATATTTTTTAGTAATATATTATTATATCCTATAGTCTTAGGGTGTTTGACACGATTTAAAGACGTTACTTGGTCTCCTTTGGCTTTTATTTGGATTCTAGGTACTATTATTTTTAGTATCGTATTATATTCTAGGTTTAAACAAGATCAGAAATATCATGCTATGTATATTTTTGAAAATTTCATGGGATTAAAAAAGTTGTTATCATCTTGATGAAACAACATACCGATAATATAACAAAAATTACGTTTTTCGAAAATATCTTATAAGGATACCATAAATATAAAACACTGATTTATGACCATTAAAGAAGCAATTTTGAATAGTTTAGAAGATATCGCTGGGTTGACAAACTATATGGAAATCTATAAGCATATTGTAGCAAAAAAGTATTACGACTTTAAAAAAGGAAAAACACCCGCTTCTACAGTTTCTGCTTTACTTGGTGATTTTATTAGGAACGGCGATTCAAGAGTTAAGAGAATAAAGCAAGAGGGAGGAACTTATTCATATTATCTATCCAAATATGAATTGGATATAGATATAGATTCAGTTTCTGAAAAGGTTAATTCTGAATTGAAACTAACAAAACAAGAACCATATTGCGAACGTGATCTACATAAAATATTGAGTAGTTATTTAAAGAATACAGGTGTTTATTCAAAGACTATTTTTCACGAACAATCTAAGAATGGAAGGGATAATAACCAGATTTGGACACATCCAGATATGGTCGGGATTAAACTTTTGAAATTACAGACTAAGACGACTCAAACTTTTATCAAGTCTATAAATCAGTTAGACACTTTTAAAATGAGTTCTTATGAGCTTAAAAAGGAGATAAATAGCGATTCAGAACTAAAAAAAGCCTTTTTTCAAGCAGTATCGAATTCAAGTTGGGCACATTATGGATATCTAGTTGCATTTGAATTTAGTGATAGTCTCAAAGATGAAATGGAACGACTAAACCAATCCTTTGGAATTGGAATAATTGAACTGAATGCAAATCCGTTTAAAAGTAAAATACTTTTTCAAGCAAAATATAGAGAATTAGACTTTAAGACAATAGATAAATTGTGTAAAATAAATGAAGAGTTTGAAAGGTTTATTGAACAGACTGAAAAACTTATGACGGCTGAAGAAAGATATTATAGAGCGACAGAAAAAGAACTTAATGAACTATGCGATAGATATTTCATCAATGATTCTGATATTGAAGAGTATTGTAGACAGAAGAATATACCGATGGAAGAAATCTAAATCACTAAAATATAATTGGAATAATATTACAATTAATTTTTAAGTATTTAGATGTTACACCAAATTATACAAATTGACAATAATAGATAATGAATATAATAGAAAAAGGAATAGAGCAAGGGCTAATAAGGTTTGATGAAGAGAAGAAAAACATATTCTATATTCACCAAGATGATAAGCGTAGAAATTTCAATAATCCTGAAGAAAAGGTACAAGCAGAAGCATACTTAAAGCTTGTTTTAAATTATGGTTATTCACCTCAAAGAATTTTACAATTTAAGTCTATAACAATGGGAGCTTCTGTTAAAGAAGTAGACATTGTTGTCTATAATGATGATGAATGTACACAACCTCATATTGTTGTTGAATGCAAAAGAGAAGAAGTTTCGGAATTAGAATTTGAACAAGCAATAAAGCAAGGTGCAAGTTATGCATATGCTTTATCAGGAACGGTTAAGTATCTTTGGGTTACTTCTAAGGTTAAAAATGAATCATTCTTAATTGATAAAGAAAGTGATCTTACTCAAACAATACCAAATATTCCTAGATATGGTATTACTGAAATACAAAAGTATCAATTTGCTAAAGGCGGACGAATAGGTCAAGAACAAGCAACTACTGAAATTAAAGAAAAATTCTTTGAGTTAGAGATAATTAGTGAGGAAGATTTAACTAAAGCGTTTAAATCAGCTCATAATTCACTTTGGGCAGGTGGGGAGCTTAATCCGTCAGAAGCATTTGACGAATTGGATAAACTTATTTTTTGTAAAATATGGGATGAACGAATGCTCCGAAAAGAAGGTGAGCCATATGACTTTCAGGTTTTTAGTGAACCTATTCCTAAAAACGCTTCAAAAGAGCAAAAAGCTAGAATTGAAGAAAAGATCACAAATGAATTATACAAACGAGTGGTAGCTTTATATGCTATTGGGAAAAAGAAAGACCCCGAAGTATTTAAAGATGATGTTCGCCTCTCTCCTCAAAAGGTTAAGGCAGTAGTTGGTTATTTGGAAAGAATAAACCTTGGCGCTACAGATTTAGATAGTAAAGGAAAAGCTTTTGAAACTTTTATGGGTAGTTATTTTAGAGGAGACTTTGGACAGTTTTTTACTCCAAGACCTATAGTGAAGTTTATTGTTAATTCTTTACCAATTACACACGAATCTAAAGTTTTAGACACTTCGTGTGGGAGTGGAGGTTTCTTACTCTATGCTTTAGATAAAGTTAGACAAGAAGCTGATGAGTATTATCCAGAATATCAAGCTAAGACACAAGAGGCAACAAAGCATTGGTCCCATTGGCATGATTTTGCAGAAAAGCGACTGTTCGGAATTGAAATTAATGAACAAATTGCAAGGACTGCAAAAATGAATATGATTATTCATGATGATGGACATACAAACGTAATATCATCCGATGGATTATTACGTGATGATGTAATGCAAGAAAGAAGCAATAACAAAGATTTTAAATATGGAACTTTTGATTTTATTATTACAAATCCACCATTTGGAAGCACTGTAAAACAAACTGAAAAAGCTTATTTAAATCTATATAATCTTGGAAATAAAGATATAAGTTGGTTAGACACTAAAAATTCAGGAGTTAAGGAGCGAGCAAATCAAAGTACAGAAGTTTTGTTCATAGAGCAATGTCATAATTTTCTAAATGAAAACGGTTATTTAGCAGTTGTTATACCTGATGGTATTTTAACTAATAGCAGTCTACAATATGTAAGAGACAGAATTGAAGAATGGTATCAAATAATTGCAGTCGTTTCTATGCCTCAAACGGCATTTTCACACACAGGAGCAGGTGTGAAAAGCTCTGTTTTGTTTTTACGTAAATGGCCAGAAGCGGTTACCGTACGGTATCAAACTTTGAAAAAAGAATTACAGGATCAAATTAAAGAAGAGAATAACTTTTTAACCGAAGTTGCAAAAATAGAGAATGAAAAAAAGAGAATTGTTAAAAATCATACTGACTTTGAAAATATAACAGGAGAGACAGATAAAAAACGAATAGAAAAGACGGAAATATTTACTTCTTGGAAAAAGGAAATTAATGATAATCACAATCTACAAATTACCGATTTGAAAGAAGATTTGGCAGATAAATTCATTCTAAAAAAGCAAGAAGTCTTAGACGATTATCCAATATTTATGGCGATTGCAGAAGATATTGGATATGATGCAACTGGTAGATCTACTGGTAATAATGAACTAGAAATGATTGAGACAGAGTTAACTCGATTTATTAACGGCTTAGATAAGTAAAAATGGCAGAATTTAAATTGAGCGATAAAGTTAATCCCAATAAAGTCTTTATTTTAAAAAAATCAGAAGTCGAAAAAAGGCTTGACCCATTTTATTATATTCCTGAAATTAAGGAATTGGAAAAAAAGGTTCGTACAAAGGATGTTAAACCTCTTAGGTACTTTGTTGAAGCTGTTTCTAGTGGAGCAACTCCAAAAACAGCTGAAAAAGAAAAGTACTATTCAAATAAAGAAAATGGCATTCCTTTTTTGAGGGTTCAAAATTTATCTCCTACAGGTATCTTAGATTATGCCGATTGTAAATATATTAATGAAGAAACACACAACGGTTATTTGAAGCGTAGTCAAGTAAAAGGTGGTGATTTGTTAGTTAAAATTACAGGTGTGGGGAGAATGGCTGTAGCTTCAGTAGCTCCTGATGGTTTTGTTGGGAATACAAATCAGCATTTGGTTGTAATAAAAACGGTTAGCAAAGAAATAAGTACAATTTTAGCATCATATCTAAACTCAGATATTGGAGAGAAGCTTGCAAGTCGAAGGGCCACAGGTGGGACTCGTCCTGCTCTTGATTATCCAGCTTTATTATCTATTCCAATATTACTTGATGAACGGATTTTAGAGATTACTAAAAAGGCTGTCGAGGAAAAGAATAAAAAAGAAAACGAAGCAAAAAAAATACTTTCAAGTATTGACAATTATTTGCTGGGTGAATTAGGAATAAAATTACCTGAAAATGATAACTCACTTGAAAATAGAATTTTCACTACTTCAATAACTAAACTGAGTGGTGGTCGCTTTGACCCTGACTTTACGAGTAAGATTGATTATTTAATTAACCTAAAGTGGAATTTTCCAACAGAAAAATTAAATGATTTACTTCTAACTTCTCCACAATATGGGGCAAACGAAACTGCTTGTAATAAAAGGAATGAAGATGATATTAGATATATTAGAATAACTGATATTGATGATTTAGGTAACTTAAAGGATATATCTTGGAAAACAGCAGAAAATACAGAAGAAAAGTACCTCCTAGACAAAAATGATATTTTGTTTGCGAGAAGTGGTTCTGTTGGTAGGTGTTACATTCATAAGAAAGTTGATTTGCCTGCTATTTTCGCAGGATATTTAATTCGATTTAAGCTCAATTCTGAAAAAATAAATCCTGATTACTTATTTTACTATTGTCATTCTTCTATTTACAAGTTTTGGGTTTCAGCTATTGAAAGGCCAGCTGTACAATCTAATATAAACTCGGAAGAATTTAAATCACTTGTTGTTCCAGTACCAACTTTGGAAAAACAGTCTGAGATTGCTAATCAAATTACAGATATACGAAATCAAGCTAAACAGTTAGAAAATGATGCTAAACAGATAATGATTGATGCAAAATTAGAAGTTGAACAAATAATTTTAGGATAGATGTGTATAATAAAAATACAAATAAACCATACTAAGAATCTAAATGAAGATCTTTTAGCTTCCCTTTTATATGATGAGATAGGTGAAGAATATGGGCTAGATGATTATTATTTCGAAGATTATATTGAAGTTATCAATGTAAATCAAATACCCAATGGTAGTTTTATTAGCATTTTCACCTTAGATTTTCCAGAGATTGATTTAAGGGATTTAGAGCCTAAAGATATAGTGAAATCATATCTTGATACGTTAAATGCTTTAGATGAAGTTATTAGTGTTGTTAAGTTGCATGATGGTTATTTGCAAGGATTAGCAGATAGATATTTTAACAAGCTATTTGCCATTGAAATGGAGCTTAGGAATGTTTTAACTTATATTCTTACATATGATGACAAAACAATAGATAAGGAGATATTTAAGGATTTTGGAGTGCAATTAGCAGAATCGTACAATAAAAATAATGTTTCTAATAATTATGAAAATGGATTATATTATATTCTTTTCAATCACTATGCAAGTTTTGGAGAGCCTAAAAAATTAAAAGCAGATAAAATAGCTGAAATTCTTCAAGATGTAAGCTTATCCGATTTTCAAGAATTTAAAAATAGGTTACAAAGAAGGTATATTTCAGAAGAAAGGCATACAGAATTTCTATTTTCAATTATGTACAAGTTGAAACCTTTAGAGGATATACGGAATTCCGTGATGCATATTAGAAATCTTTCAGAAACAAAGATGTCAAACTTTGATAAAGCGATTAATGATAATGATACAGATAAAGGAATTGAAACATTAATCACTGAATTCTGGTCTAATGAAAATGATGTTTTAAAAGAGTCAACTTGGTTGAGTTTAGCTAAAATAGAGTTAGATAATTATGAAATAAATATTCAAGACGATAAGTGGTTAATTATATCGCATGAAGATGAAGACTTTGAAGATTTAGAAGAGGTCAAAACCTTCATTTTTGATGAATTAAAAGATAGAGTTGAATTAAATGATTTTGATCCAGAATGTAAAGAACAAATTGACAACTGGATTGATGAAAAATTGGTGCCAGTACAATAATATCGATATTACATAGTCTTAATGATCCATTTTAAGCAGAATTTTAAAGTGCTGATATACCATTAATCTGTTTAAATTATCAAATTTGCAGTACCCACACAGTACCTATGCTGACATATAGCCTGATTTTATTGCTGTAGTGGTGATGCTGGCTGGATCACGAAAAAGGATAACAGAAATGTTGTCCTTTTTTTTTGTGCCTAAAAACAACAAAATTCTTAGCAAGTCTTCCTTCTACTTCACTTTGATTTACCTCGGTTTTAATGGCTTATCCAAATGATTAATAAAATTTCATAATTAATGAATCATGTTTCATTCATTAACTACAATAAAGTCGTATTTTTGATGTTTATATTGAGTAATAAATAGGAGTATTCATAAACAAATTAAAAATAAATGAAACGCTTAGTATTAATTTTTTTAAGCCTTGCAGTAGCAGTACTTTTCTCAACCTCGTGTTCTAAAGACGACGAAACTCAAGCCAGTTTTGATGAGTCATTGATTATTGGAAAATGGAAAAGTGGGACTTTATTTGAAAGATACGATTCTGACAAATCGGGTGCTACCTGGGATACTGCTGATGATGTTAAAGAGGAAGAAGCTCAGGAATTTACCTGGACGATAAACAAAGACCAGTTGGAGCAAATTCATATCATCGTAAGTGGCGGTAAAGTTCCAAAAGTATACACCATCACGAACTTAACGGCATCATCAATGGAATATAAAGACGCTTACGGGGAAATAACATCATTCAGTAAACAATAATAAGATGCGGATATTAAAAAAAGTTGGAATAGCTTTACTGGGATTTGTTTTTGTATTGATACTAGCTGCCTCAATAGGCATGTGGTATCTTTTTACACCAGAGAAATTAAGCCCAATCGTTAATAAACAGGCAAAAGAATATTTAGCCTGCCATACAATGATAGAAAAAGTTGAACCAACTTTTTTTAGTACCTATCCGTTTTTTGGACTTGAGTTAACGAACCTTTGTTTGACAGAGAAGACAAATGCACCGAAAACTGATACAATCTTATATGCACCCAAATGCTTTGCCTCCTTAAATGTACTCTCGTACTTATTGGATGGTAATATAAAACTTGACCCCTTTCTTGTTGAAGATGCTTATTTGAATTTCAAAATAAACTCATCGGGGCAATCTAATTTCGATATTTTAAAGAGCAGCTCCAATTCGACAGAAGCTGATTCGGAAGCATCATCTTTAGGTGATATGGACATTAGTAATGTTAAATTTAAGAATTGCAATGCCAATTATACAGATGAGTCAACATTTAGAAAGGCTAATATCAGTAACTTAAATGCTAAGCTCGGGCTTAAATACAGCAAGGAGAAACAAGCTCTTAATTTGGATATGCAGCTAAATCGATTGTTGTTTGCAACATCCGACTCGATGGCTCTTTATCTTGATGCACAGAACTGTGATCTAAAGATTACTTCTAAGGCTAAAGACAAAAATCTATTCGATTCCGATTTAAAGCTTGTTTGTAAAGCCATGTCGTTTTCTATGGCTGGTGATACCATTTTATCCAAGATGAAATTTGATACACACTTGCCTTTTAAAGCCAATCTATCTGAAAATACTTATAATTTTGAAGAGGCCAAACTCCTTGTTAACGATGAACAAGCCATTTCCTTCAATGGTCTTGTAAGCATCTTAAAAGATTACTCTATATCTACCGATATTGAATACTCAACCAAGGAATTGAATATTGAAAAAATTATAACTCTTGTTCCCAAAGCCTATTCTGAGCCACTAAAAGATATACGAGCTAAGGGCTATGCACAAGTCTCGGGATCAGTAAAAGGACTTATTTCAGAAACAAGCACGCCCCTTGTAACAGCAAATATTGAATATTATAAGGGTGAAATTAAATACACTGGTTATCCAAGTGTAAAAGACATTCAATTATCCATGTCTACTCAGGTGGATCTGAATAAAAAGCAGAATTCGGCCGTTACAATCAATAGTAGTTCTGCCAAAATAAAGCACAGCACGGTTTCTCTTAAAGGAGAAATTTCGAATATTCTGGAAACGCCAGCCTACGACATTTACTCGAAGGGTAATTTCAGCTTAGCCGATTTTAAATCGTTTATACCCAAAGATCAAAACATAAGTGTTCGGGGGTCGGTTAATGGTAACCTGCATGCCCGATTCTCTCAGTCTGATTTAGACAAGGAGGCCTATCACCGTATCTATTTAACCGGCGATTTTGAAGCCCGGAATTTTTATGCAAGCTATAACGACAGTATTAAGGTAAACCTACCTTCGGCAAAACTGAAGCTTGATTTACCCAGCCAAAACAGAGCAGACAAAAACCTTAGGTTTGCCAACATCAAAATTGATGCACCAAACTTAAATGTCAACATGTCTCCTTCGATGCGTGCGGCAAGTGAGAATCTTGAACTTTCTGTCGATATCAATCAGCTGGTAAAAGGCATTTCTACCCCCATATCGGCATGTCATTTTAAATTTGGCAGCCTTAATGCTACAGCCGATACTTTATCTCTTATTGCCAATAATGCAGAGGGACAATTTCAATATGCCCCAACACTTAAAGCGAAACAAGAAATTGCTCTTATCAATTCTACAATTAATAGCCAAGAAATTGTAATCGCTGGCAAAGACTCTGTTCTCTTTAATGCTAATGAGCTGTATGCCAAAACAAATTTGAAATACGATGACTCACAAAACAATCTGATTCTTAAATGGCAGCCCGAAGTGGCCATTAATTTCTCCGATGCCATTTATAACCTAGGTAAGCAGCTAAAAGGTGAGATCCCAAATATATCGTTTACGCTTGATCCCGATACAATGGCGATTAAGAAAGCCGATGTGACTTTAGGTAAATCCGATTTTAGCCTTAGTGGTCAACTAACCGACATATCTAAATACATCAACAAGCAAGCATTGCTTAAAGGAAACTTTAACTTGATCTCTAAAAATACCGATATTTATGAGCTGATGGATATTTTTAGTGGCATGGGAAGTCAAGACTCAAGCCTTGCTAGCAATGAAACTCTTACCACTGAAGATGATCCATTTATGGTACCCAAAGGTGTCGAAATTCGATTAAACACAGCAATCAATCAGACTATCGTAAATGATAATATTATCGAAAATATTAAAGGTGGCTTAACCGTTAAGGATGGTACGCTTATTCTGGACCAAATGGGTTTTACAAGCCGGGCGGCCAATATGCAATTAACGGCTATGTACCGTTCAGACAGAAAAAATCATTTGTTCAGTGGCATCGACTTTCACCTTTTAGATATTGATGTTGCTGAACTCATTGATTTAATTCCTTCAGTTGACGCTATGATTCCAATGCTAAAATCATTCAAAGGGAAAGGTGAATTTCATTTGGCTGGAGAAACCTATCTTAAGAGCGATTATTCTCTTAAACAATCTACAATTCGTGGTGCGGCAGCTTTCCAGGGACAAGAACTAACCCTTATGGATACCGAAACATTCGATATGATTGCAAGTAAACTCCTCTTTAAGAAAAAAACAGAAAATATTATAGATAGCCTGAGTGTTGAGATGACTTTATTTAAGGATGAAATTGATTTATATCCTTTCCTTATTGTCATGGATAAATATAAAGCCGTTATTTCCGGACGTCATAATATGGATAATCACTTTAACTACCACATATCGGTGACAGATACGCCTCTACCCGTTAGGTTAGGCTTAAATGTAAGCGGCACAATGGAAGATTTAAAATATAAGCTTGTTCCTTGTCAATATAAACATCTTTACAATCCAAAAAAACAGGGCGCACTGGAAGAGCGAACTTTACGTTTAAAAAAGCTGATCTCGGAATCGCTTAAGGAGAATGTTAAGCCTGTTAAATAGAGTGATAGCTTATCTGAACTTTTTTATGGCAGCATAGCAATATCATCATGGGATAGTTACCTATTTCTTTACGGATGTGGGCGTATATGGTAAATGTAAAATAAAGATGCAATCAGTTAATTTAATCTACTTTTCTCCAACAGGAACAAGTAGAAAAGTTGTTAAGGCCATTGGACAGGAATTAGCAGCAAAACAAATAAATGAGTTTGATATTACGCAAACTGACTTTAATTATAAAGATTTTGGCAGTGGATTGACCATTATTGGTATACCTGTTTACAAAGGTCGTGTACCTGCTGAAGTTATTCCGCGATTGAAATATTTTAAAGCAAAAAACGCACCAGTGGTTTTAGTTGCTGTTTATGGAAATAGAGATTTCGATGATGCGCTGCTTGAACTAAAAGATCTTAGTGTAGAATTAGGTTTTATACCTATAGCTGCTGCAGCTTTTATTGGAGAACATTCTTATTCAATAGAAAGTAAACCGATTGCAAAAAATCGTCCAGATGAGGCAGATTTTTTGAAGGCAAAACAATTTGCAGGAGAGATTCTAAAGAAATTGAAGACGAACGATGGCATCGAACTAAAGATTTCTGGTAATTGTCCATATAAAGTTGCGCCCAATGCTCCAGTCATGGCACCAAGAACCATTGCTGATAAATGTACGCTTTGTGGCATTTGTGCCGATGTTTGTCCCGTTGATGTAATTGAGCTAGGCAAAACGGTAATTACGAATGCAGAGGCTTGTATTTGGTGTTGTGCATGTGTTAAAGCTTGTCCTGAAGAGGCACGAGTTTTTGATACACCACTGATCAGTCAAATAACAAATAACCTATTCGAAAACTGTTCGGAACGCAAAGAACCCGAATTTTTCCTCTAAAAAACATCAGAGAAATACATGGAAGGATAGCAGTTTTGCTATCCTTTTTTTGAGCAATAAACTCTTAGAAAATCCCTCAGATAACATAAGTTTGAAGCGTACACGACCTGTTCGTTATCGTACGGTATTGTATTGTTGGTTTAATTTTAATGTATTGATAGTAAGAGTGATGCGTTTTTCGGCACTATATGTGAAAGGATTGGTGATGTGTCAGTTTTAATAGAAATACTACGCCATTTTGCTGTGGATTTGCACAGAAATCTAATGTGGTAGTAAAGTAGACAATTGAAACCGATCTGTAACCAATATTTTTTACTGTAGTCTAATTAACTACAGATCTAACCGTGTTAAAGTTATTATTATGAGAGAGAGATTACTAGTAGCCATTTTACTGTTGTTTACTTATACAGTTAGTGCAGAAACAGAAATGATTGCTGTGGTAAAAAGCGGTTCGCTAACGGGAATTGTTATTGATGTAAAGACTAAAGAACCTTTGCCATATGTAAATGTGGTGATACGAGATGCAAACAACCAAATATTAACCGGAGGGATTACCGATGATAAAGGAAAGTTTAGTATAAAGAAAATTGCGAAAGGAAAGAATGTTATTGAAATTCAGTATATAGGTTACAAGCCTTTTGTGAGAGAGCTTAATTTCACAGCTAAAAATTCAACTTTTAAGCTTGGTACTATTCGTCTTGAGGAAGATGCTGAAGTTCTTGGTGAAGTAACCGTAAGAGCTGAATTATCGACAGTAACTCAAAAGATAGACCGAAAAGTGGTTAATGTGGGTAAAGACCTGACCGCAGCTGGTTCCACAGCTTCAGAGGTTTTGAACAATGTGCAGTCGGTAAGTGTCGATAGCCAAACAGGAACGGTTAGTTTAAGAGGAAACGAGAACGTTAGGATTTTGGTTGACGGTAAACCGACTAATATTAGTGCGGCACAATTGCTACAGCAAATACCATCCACCTCTATTAAAAGTATCGAACTAATTACCAATCCATCTGCAAAGTACAACCCTGAGGGGATGAGCGGGATTATTAATATCGTGCTAAATAAGAATGCGAATATCGGATTTAACGGTAATGTGAATGTGGGTATAACACGAGGTGAAAACACACGTATGAATGGTTCTTTAGACATGAACTACAAAACTGGTAAGGTGAATTTTTTCATGAACTTTGGTGCTAATGGAGGAAAAAGAGACAATTATGGTGATGTGTTAAGAAGCTCTCAAGCTGCGAATGGCGATGTTGTTCTTGATAATGATATTTTACAGAAATTTAGTTTCCTAAGCGATAATAATTCCCAGTTGCTAAAGGTAGGTGCCGATATCTATTTAAATAAAAAGAATACACTTTCCTTTTATACCACACAGAATTTGCGCGATGGTGTATTTGATGGTACAACAAAGATTTACAGAGGAGCAATGTTGGATTATCATAGTTTAATGAAATCGGAAACGGATAATTCTACAGGTACTTATAATATTAACTATAAAATTGACTTTGAAAAAGAAGGACACAACTTGGAGTTTGAAGCAACTTACAGTAAAAGTGATTCTCCTGAAGATGCAACTTATACCGAATTACTTAATCCAATTGACCTGACTTCGAATTATATAGATGATATTAATAATGATTACGCGAATACACTTCTAAATCTGGATTACACAAACCCATTGTCGGAAAATACAAAGTTGGAATTAGGGTTGGAGTATAGAACGAATGATACTGAGAATTCAAGAGTAACCAATCAGCACGATTTTACAAATAATGAAATCGGCAATTCTGCTTTTACATACGACAGAAGCATCTATTCGGGATATGTGAATTTAAATCACAAAATAGATAAGTTTTCGATGCAGATAGGTGCTCGATTTGAGCATTACAAGGTAGACGGAAGCTTTGCCAAAGGAGCTGAAAGAGCTAAGTATACCGATGACCGTTTTACGGTGTATCCTTCTGCATTTTTCACTTTTAATCCGAGTGAGAAAAATCAATTTCAGTTGAGTTACAGCAGGAGAGTAGACAGACCTTCTATTCAGCAGGTCAATCCGATTAGAGAGTGGAGTACGCCTTTGATTAGTTCATTTGGTAATCCAAACCTGGATCCTCAGTTCACGAACTCCTTCGAATTAAATTATACAAAAGGCTTAAAGAAAGGTTCTGCTACAGTTGGGGTGTTCTACCGAAGAGTAAATGGTAATATTTCGAGAGTATTGAACAAAGACCCTTTGGATGTTGAAAAAGTGGAAATGTCCTTTTATAATACCGATAGCAACGATCGTTACGGTGTTGAGTTGTCGGCAAATTACCGATTCGTTAAGTGGTGGTCGATGAATGCCAGCTCCGATTTGTATATCCAGAAAGAGACAGGGGTATCGAATGGAGATAATCTGGAGATCACAAACAATTCCTTTAACGTTCGAGTATCGAATAGCTTTACAGCAACTAAAAAATTGAGATTCCAATTGTTTGCCATGTATCGTGGCGGAGGAGAAGATCTTCAGTTCGAAGTGGATCCAATGTGGATGATTAACACAGGCGTAAGTTATGCTGTACTGAAAGGAAAAGGAAGAGTAACCTTTAGAGTGAATGATATATTTGAAGGCATGAAATTTAAATTTAAGTCAGAAGTGCCTTATAAGCAGGGTGGCGAATTCCATTGGGAAAGCAGAACGGCCTATTTAGGCTTTTCGTACCGATTTGGTAGTGGAAAAAACAAAGCCAAAAGAAGAAAGCATAGAGATAATCGTGAAACACAAGGTGGCGGTGGATTTATGTAGACCCTATTTCAATTATATACATTTGTTTTAATAAAAATCTCCCTATTCTATTTTGAGTAGGGAGATTTTTTCTTCTACGGATAAACAGGAACGAATGAAGAGACCTGTCAGCGTCAAGCTTGTTTCCTAATTTGATTGTATTATAGTTTAAAAAGTAGTTAACTTCCCCGTAGGAAATACATTAAAGAAAAAAGAGATCCTCAATGAAAAAATTGCTAAGCACCTTATTGTTTTTTCTGTTAATCGGAATTGGTTTTGCACAAACAACTCCAGAGAAATTAAGCGAAGCCGCCATAAAATTAACAGAACAAAAGGTTATTTATGACCCAAGCTATTTCTCAATTGCCTATCCAAATGGAGATGTGCCAGCAGATAGAGGTGTATGCACGGATGTAATTATTAGAGCATACCGTGAATTGGGCGTTGATTTGCAGAAAGAGGTTCATGAGGATATGCGAGCTAATTTTTCTTTGTACCCAAGTATTTGGGGACTGAAGCATACCGATAAAAATATAGATCACAGAAGAGTGCCTAATTTGATGAAGTTTTTCGAGCGACACGGTAAGGTGAAACCGATAAACCAAAATGCTGCATATTATTTGCCTGGCGATGTGGTGTGCTGGAACTTAGGGGGAGCAACTACTCATATTGGTATCGTAATCAATAAAAAATCTAGAGATGGTAAGCGCTTCTTAATTGTGCACAATATTGGAGCTGGGCAAGTAATTGAAGATTGTTTGCTAGACTACCGAATTATTGGTCACTATACTTATTAATAATTTCGTTCAGGTTATCCCTGATTTGTAATCAGGGACCATGAGTTTAGAATTTTCAATTCATTAGTGTTGAAAGTCGGATTGTAAATCCTTAACTACTTACCTGTAAATTGCAAATTTACAAGAGCTACTAGGTTTTCTATTAGCTAATTTTGTGAATAAAAGTTAAAAAGTGAACGTTCATTCGCTTTGTGATTTATTTTATTTATATTCGTTCTATCAAAATCATAAAAAATAAAAACGAATTAATAGAATGAAGAATATTTCAAACACAATTTGGACAGGCGTTAGGATTCTCTTTGCCATTTTCATGATCATGGGTGGTGTGCAACATTTCTTAAAACCAGATTTTTATCTTCCTTTTGTACCTGACTTTCTTCCGTTTAAAATGGAAGTGATTTACATGTCAGGTTTGCTTGAAATTGCTTTGGGGGCTTTGCTTTTGCTAAAGAAATATGCAAGAATAGCCGCAATGGGTATTTTCATTTTAATGGTATTATTCTTGCCCATTCATGTTTGGGATGTCTTTTCAAGTACTCCTGCAATTGGAACGCACAAAGCTGCACTAATCCGATTGCCATTTCAATTTCTATTTATGGCAATAGCATGGAAAATAAAGCAAGTAGTACTAATAAATCAGAAGTAATTACAAGCATTATGGCAATAAGAGAGAAAAGTAAGGAGAAGCGGAATGCATTGTTGAATGCAACTTTAAGTTTGGTGAATAACAATGGTTTTCATGATGCACCAATGTCGAAAATAGCAAAGATGGCTAAGGTATCACCTGCTACGATCTACATCTATTTTGTAAACAAACAAGATTTAATTAACCAGTTGTATCTGGAAAGGAAACAAGCATATACAGAACGTGCTTTCGAAGGATATTCAGAGGTAATGCCAGTTAAAAAAGCATTCGAATTAATCTGGTACAACATTGCCGATTATAAGTTAAAAGAATTAGAAGAATCGTGGTTTTTATCGCAATGTGATAACACAACGATGATCGAAGAGAAGGTTAGACAAGAGGGTTTAAAACACTTACAGCCTTTGTTGGATTTGTGGGAACGTGGTCAGAAAGAGGGAATTATAAAAGATGTTTCGCCATATGTACTATACGCGTATGCAATTAATTCATTATCTTTTTTAATGAATATGCAAAAACGAGAGTTGTATCAATTTGATAAGAAAAGTTTAGATGAGGCATTTCAGGCTGCCTGGGATAGCATAAGAATATAAAGATGGGAAAGACAGCAATTGTATTAGGAGCAAGCGGATTAACAGGAAAGTTATTGTTGAATCAACTTTTGGAAGATGAAGATTATACAAGCGTTAAAATCTTTAGCCGAAGGAGTTTGAAATTGATACATCCTAAGTTAAAGGAGTATGTTGGAGATCTTCTAAAATTGGAAGAATTCAAAAAGGATTTTACAGGCGATGAGGTGTTTTGTTGTATTGGAACTACAGCGAAGAAAACGAAAGACAAAGCGATTTATAAGAAAATTGATTTTGGAATTCCTACATCAGCAGCAAAATTAGCTAGAGCGAATAAGATTAAAAGTTTTGTGGTGATTTCGGCCTTAGGGGCAAATCACAAAAGCAATATCTTTTACAATCGAACAAAAGGAGAGATGGAGAAAGTGATTTTAAATCAGAAAATTGCAAACACCTATATTTTAAGGCCATCGCTTATAAAAGGAAAAAGAGAAGAAAATAGATTGGGTGAGGGAGTTGGAGCCTTTTTCATGAAAATGGTAAATCCTTTTTTATGTGGAGGATGGAAAAAATACCGCGCAATTGAGGCGGAAACAATTGCAAATGCGATGCATGCTTTAGCGCAGGCAAAACCCGATTACAATATCATTGAATCAGACAAAATACAAGCAATAGGAGCCTATCTGTAAAGATAGTTAGGCTTTTTTTATCCTCGAAAGAGAATGAACATTCACTAATAAAAAAGATAAAATTACAATATGAAAGCAATACAATTAAACAGCAGACCAGTAGGCGTACCGCAATTATCAGATTTTAAATTGGTGACAGAAGAACAGCCGAAAATTAAGGCTGGAGAAATGCTTTTGAAGGCATCTTACCTTTCTGTAGATCCCTATTTACGAGGTAGAATGATGGAAGGTAAATCGTATATCGCACCATTCGAATTGAACGAAACCATGAGCTCTGGTATGATTGCAGAGGTTGTAGAATCAAATTTAGAAGGTTTTAGCAAAGGAGATTTCGTTTCGGGTATGTTGGAATGGAAAGAGTACCAGGCTTCTAAAGGTGAGGAATTAATGAAAGTAGATGGCCAAAGAGCTCCTTTATCTTCTTATTTAGGTGTTTTAGGAATGACAGGCTTAACGGCCTATTTGGGCTTAACAGAAATTGGGAAACCAAAAGCTGGCGAAACAGTTGTGGTATCTGGTGCAGCAGGTGCGGTAGGAAGTGTTGTTGGTCAAATTGCGAAGGCATTGGGATGCCGCGTGGTTGGAATTGCCGGTAGCGATGAAAAAGTAGAGGAGCTAAAATCGAATTATGGTTTTGATGCAGGAATCAACTACAAGACGACTGAGAACATGACAAAGGCTATTGCGGAAGCTTGTCCTGAAGGAGTAGATGTTTACTTTGATAATGTTGGCGGAGAAATTTCCGATGGCGTAATGATGAATGTGAATCAATTTGCAAGGGTGATTGTTTGTGGAGCAATTTCGATGTATAACGCAACAAGTATGCCTATGGGACCGCGATTAGATTCGATTTTGATTAAAAATTCGGTTCTGAAACAAGGATTTATCGTTTTTAACTATGCCGAAAAATATGGAGAGGCGATGTCTCATATTGCAAAATGGTTGCAAGAAGGAAAGTTAAAATCAACAGAAACAATAGTTGAAGGATTTGAAAATACACCGCAAGCATTTATCGATCTTTTCGAAGGAAAGAACAAAGGGAAAATGATTGTGAAAATCTAAATTGTTTTTGTCGGTCATTAGTATGTATTGGAGAATAGATGAGTTGGATTTGTCAGCCTGACGTAAGGCGTGTTACTCATTCTAAATCGGAGTGCAAATAAGGATCAGGCTGACTTGATTTTTGCATACTTTTTTACCTAAGAAAAAAGTTTGAGCCCAGCGGCTCGAGCGAAAAAGAAAATTAATTGTGGTGATTTTCAGATAGTAAATCACTAGGTTGTAAAATTTAAAATGAAATAGAATGTTACTAAAAGTAGAAGCTTTGAAAATATTATTTGTGTTAACATCTCACTCTCAAATGGGAGATACAGGACACAAAACAGGATTTTGGGTAGAAGAATTTGCCAATCCATATTACACATTGGTTGATCAGGGAGTTGAGGTTACCATAGCAACACCAAAAGGTGGTGCTGCACCAGTTGATCCAACTTCGAATTTGCCTCAGAATGCAACGGAAGATACCAAGCGCTATAACGAAGATGAGGCTGTTCAGAAAAAAATAAAAGCAACTTTAGTGCTAGCCGATGTTAATTTTGAAGATTACGATGCGGTGTTCTATCCAGGTGGTCACGGTCCTTTATGGGATTTGGCCGAGGATGCTACTTCTGCAAAATTGATTCAGGATTTTAATTCGGTAAACAAGCCAATTGCATTTGTTTGTCATGCTCCAGCAGCCTTAAAACATGTAAAAAATTCAAAAGGCGAAGCGCTTGTGAAAGGAAAGAAAGTAACTGGATTTACCAATGAGGAGGAAGAGGCTGTTCAGTTGACAAAGGTTGTTCCTTTCTTGGTAGAAGATATGCTAAAAGAAAATGGTGGTATTTATAGCCGTGGAGCCACTTGGGCAGCCTATGCGGTGCAAGATGGAAACTTGATTACAGGACAAAATCCGGCATCATCAGCACTTGTGGCTGAAATGCTATTGAAAACACTTCGTAAGAAGTAATCTCAATTGGTTCTTAAATATTTGAGAGTCTTTGAATGATTTAACGTCATTCATTGGCTCTTTTTATTTGAATACTTCTGCTTATCTTTGATGTCAGGAATAAAATAATCACGATAAGAAGTATAAGCATGGATCAAGAGGATTTTGACAAGATCAGGAAGATAAAAAAGGAAAGTAAAGAGGCTTATAAAGATTGGAGTAGAGAGGATGATGATGAATTGATCAATTTGTTTTTTGATAACATTCCGGTCGGTGAAATGGCTCTTAAATTAAAACGAACCAAAGGTGCTGTTCGTGCCAGAATTCGAAAAATGGAGTTGATACATATTAAAAAGAAAGCTTCTCCTTCAGCTGATTCTACGAAGAAATAGGAGCGAATATAAAATAATATATCCCCCTTGAGTATAACACTCTTGGGGGATTTTTGAATAAAGTATTTGGCTTATTTACAAGTGAATCTTAATTTTGAAGCCAGGGTATGGATCTTTAAAGAAATCGTTGAAATAAATTTGAGGAACAATGCTTATGTTTTCGTTAATTTTCTTTTCGATACCAAGACGGAATGAATCTTTCTCAAATAAATCGCCATTTCGTTTTACCAAGTATCCTAAATTTAATCCGTACCAGTCTCCTTTATTTGGATTTTTTGAAAAATTACGTTGATAACCTAATTCAACCCAATGATTGATGTTTTCTTTTCCAGATGAGAAATCATACATCCATTCGTAGCCCAATGAAAAAGCTTGTTTGGCTAAACTTTTGTTTCCCAATTGGATAGTCATTTTTGTATAAAAACTACCATTCCAATTGCCTTTTACATTTTCAAGAGAAGTACCAGCCGTTAAAATAATCATATCATTATTTACTGATAAGGTATTGTTCTGGTGAACTAGTTCTGCCGTATTATCATTTTGTATTTTTACCCAAGCTACAAAAGGAGACGATTTAAGATGCCAATCTTCATTCTTTAATACTTCAGTATCTGTATTCTTTAAAATTTGAGAGAAATCATATTCTTTGAGTTCTTCCAATTGTTTTATCGAACTAAAGTAGATGGCAAGCTTTGAGTTTAATTCTAGCTTATTGTTACCCTTAATCACCAATGCAATCGCAGTATCGGTTGGAAAGTATATTCTTTTTTGAATGGCAACTTCATCAATAGAAATGATATTTTGATTGTCTTTCAAATGAATGTATTCTTTCTGTTTTGTGCATTTTATATGATATGCTTTATTTGAGTCTAATTCTTTGATATTTAGTGTTCCCCAACGGCTAAGGAAATCACTAAGAAGATTTTTAATATCAAGATGATCTGCTAGAACATTTTTCCCATTGTAATTACTTCTACTTTCAATCGTAGTGCCATTAGGCATTTGCATGCGAATCGTGTCTGAAAGAAATTTACTTTCATTGCCAGCAATCGCTTTTATCGAAAAGAGAAAGAGTAGTCCGCTAAGTATTACTATTTTATTTGTCATACGTTTTAATTTAAAGTGTGAATGAACGAGGTTCATGCTTATTTCATCGTGAGGTCTTTGAACAATGGCGCCGATGTCTCAGACTCACTTGACTTATTCTTAAATGTGATTTTAAATTTCCGATTTGGGTTATTTGTTGTTTTTTTAGTCTTCGAATTATTTTTTGATAAAGCCATTAAAGCTTCTTCATTAATATCAATCGACAATCCTTTTGTTTGATTTTGGCTTTCAATTTTTTTCAATTGTTGAGCATACCATTTATTCGTATCAACCAAATTATTTTTCAATGCATTGATACTATCTTGTAACGAATTGGTGGTTAGTTTCTCCTCGTTTAATTGTTGTTGTAATGCTTCATTCTCAGAAGTAAAACGTTCCAGATTTGCAGTAAGATTAGCCAAGGCTGTTTTCGCGTGTTCTGATTCAACGATCTTAATCTGAGTTTTATAAATGATTTTTGTTTCAACTTCTTTTTGTGCAAACTGAGTTTTTTGTGCTTTGACCTGATTTAATTCTATTCTCAATTGGTTTTGGCTCATTTGTAAGCATTGATTTAATCGATAGGAGTACCCCCAACCACTCAATAGGAACAAGATAATTATAACGGCGACTGCTCTAAACCAGGTAAGGTAAATGACCTTATTTTTTTTAGGTGTTTGCATAGAGCTCCACACAGCATCTTTATCGAATCCTATGGTATTTTCTTCATTATCCCAAGATTCGAAAGCGTTTTTTATTTGTTTTTCAACGGATTGCTTCATATCTCACCTCTGTTTTTGTAATCATTTCTTTCAATAACCTTCTAGCCTTACTCAACTGCGATTTCGATGTTCCTATTGCGATGTTTAGCTTTTGTGCAATCTCTTCGTGTTTGTAGCCTTCAATTGCATACAGGCTAAAAACAGTTCGGTAACCATCAGGTAAATTCAATACCATTTGGATTAAATCATCCTCTAGTAATTTCTCATCACTAGTTAGTTCCGATTCTTCTATGTCTTCAATCAATTCTAAAGTGTCCGAAAATCGAAGGTTCTTTCTAATTTCCATTAGCGATTGATTGATCGCAATCTTCTTCATCCAGGCTTTTAGTACATGTTCTTCTTGTATATCAGTTTTCTCGATGCTATTAAAAATGCTTAAAAAGCTCTGAGAAAGGACGTCTTGACATAGATCCCTATTGTTTACATACCGATAGCAAATACGATACAGGTAATCAGCATACTGCTTGAATAGCTGTTCCTGAGCTTTCGGGTTTTTATTTTTAAGAGCTTTAATTAATTTCTTCACAAGCCGAGATCGTAATTGTTTCCTACAAACTTAAGAATGCAGATTCATTTAAAATGGTTGCCTGAGGTTAAAAATATTTAAATAGATAATTATTCTTTCTAATAAGAACTTCTTAGTTATTTGATAATTGTAGCGGTGGTTTAACTCTTATTTTAAAGTTTAAATTACAGGTATTTGTTCTTTTGATTTAGGAGCTTTTTTAAGCTGTAATTATTTGATTTATAACTATTTTGTTCTTTATGCTGATTATCCAAACTATTCGACTACCTTTGCCGCTCAATTTTAAGAAGATATATGACATTTGACAAATTAGAACTTATTGAGCCTATTCTAAAAGCGATTGAGGAAAAAGGCTATACTCATCCCACACCAATACAAGCAAAATCAATTCCAATTTTACTTCGCAAAAGAGATTTACTAGGCTGTGCACAAACAGGAACTGGTAAAACTGCTGCATTTGCGATTCCAATTTTGCAACATCTTTGCAATGATGCGCGACCTGAAAAAGGGCGACGTAAAATTAAAGCTTTGGTTGTTACACCAACAAGAGAATTGGCAATTCAGATTAGAGATAATTTTACTGAATACGGTAAATACACAGGAATTATGAACACCGTTATTTTTGGCGGTGTAAAACAGGGTGCTCAAACACAAGCATTAAATAGAGGTGTTGATGTTTTGGTTGCGACTCCTGGTAGATTGTTAGATTTAATCGGACAAGGTTACATCTCATTAAGAGACATTCAATATTTTGTTTTGGATGAAGCGGATCAGATGTTGGACATGGGATTTATCCATGACATCCGACGCATTATTGATATGTTACCAAAAAGAAGACAATCATTGTTCTTCTCTGCTACTATGCCTCCAAAAATTGTAAGCTTAGCAGGTAAAATGCTTGGTAATCCAGATAAGGTAACCATAAAGCCAGAACAGGCTACTGCTGAAAAAGTAGAGCAATCGCTTTACTATGTAAGCAAAAAAGCAAAACCAAAATTGCTTATTTTTCTTCTGAAAATTCAGGAGATTGAATCTACTTTGGTTTTCTCAAGAACAAAACATGGAGCTGATAAAATTACCAGAGTGCTTAAAAAGGCAGGAATTAATGCCGAAGCAATTCATGGTAATAAATCTCAAAATGCACGACAGCTTGCATTAGGGAACTTTAAAAATGGAGACACAAAAGTATTGGTTGCTACCGATATTGCTGCACGTGGTATCGATGTTTCGCAATTAGAATTGGTTGTGAATTACGATTTGCCTAACATTCCAGAAACTTACGTTCATAGAATTGGTAGAACTGGTCGTGCAAGTGCAAGTGGAAATTCAATTTCTTTTTGCGATGTGGAAGAAAAACCATACCTAAAGGATATTCAGAAGCTTATCCGTCAAGAATTACCTGTAGTGACAGATCATCCTTTTCTTCCTGGTGGAGTAGAAGACGTTGCTGTTGCTGATGAGAAGCCACAAAGACAAGGTCAAAGAAAAAGACAAGGTCAAGGTTCAAGATCTTCAAAGCCTAATAATTCTGGTAAAAAGGAATGGCGAAGAGGTGGATCGGGTGCGAATTCGTCAAGAAGAAGACCTCAGAAGAAGTCAGAATAGTCTTACAGAAAATATAAAACAAGAGCCGAAGAGAGAAATTTCTTCGGCTTTTTTTGTACTTCTAATTTAGATATAGTAAGGCTTATTATGATCTGTTTATAGCTTTGAAATATCATTTCTTATCATTAATATTATGCTTCCTTATTAATCCACACAATAAAAAAAATGAGAAAGAATTTCTACCTCCTGCTATCGCTGGCAATATTAATTCCTGCGATGTTTTCCTGCAAAGACAAAAAGAATGTAAAACAGAAAGTTGATCCAGGTTTTGGGCAATATATTTCAGCATTTACATCTGGCGTCGTTTCGTCTGAATCCATAATCCAAATTCGTTTGGTAAATGATTATGCCCAAAAGGTTGAGTCAGGTCAGGAATTAGAAGCTGGTATTGTGAAAATAACTCCAGCTGTAAAGGGAAAAGCATATTGGAAAGATGCTCGTTGTATTGAGTTTAGAGCTGAAACTCGCATGAAGTCGGATACGAAATACAAGGTGAATGTGAATCTTTCGAAATTGATGGAAGTGCCAGCTGAATATTCGAATCTGAAATTTAATTTTCAGACCATAAAACAAACTTTTACACTTACTGGAGAAGGCTTACAGTCTTACGATAAGACGGATATGCTTTATCAGAAATACAAAGGCTATATCACAACGGCTGATGTAATTGTTGATGATGAGATCGAATCGGTATTGGAGGCTACGCTCAATTCACAGAAAAGATCTATTGAATGGATGCATTCGGCTGATGGGAAGCAGCATCATTTTGTTGTAGATAGTTTAAAAAGACAAGAGGAAAAAGGAGAATTGAGTTTAGAGTGGAATGGATCTTCAATTGGAGTGGATGAAAAAGGAGAAAAAGAAGTAGAGATTCCAGCGCTGAATGTATTTAAGGTGATGAGTGCAAAAGTGATTCAGCAACCAGAGCAATATGTGTCTATTCGTTTCTCTGATCCTTTAAAGAATAATCAAAAATTAGATGGTTTGGTTCGTATAGAAGGACAATCGTCTGTGATATTTATTATCGATGGAAATGAATTGAGGGTATTTCCAACCCACCGTTTATCAGGAACCAAAACAATTCGTTTCGAGGAGGGAATTCGAAATGCAATGGACTATTCTTTGAAGAAAAGCAAAAAAATGGAGCTTACCTTCGAAGATATTAAGCCAGCAGTTCGTTTAATTGGGAATGGTATAATTTCACCTTCATCCCAAGGCTTAATGTTACCGTTCGAGGCGGTTAGTTTAAAAGCTGTTGATTTAAGAGTTGTTGAGATTTTTGAAAACAACGTTCATCAGTATTTGCAAGACAACAGAATGGGTCAATCTGATAATATTAGAAGAGTTGCTCGTTTGGTATTGCAAAAAAGAATCGATTTGGGAACCAATCGTGCCGTTGATTTAAGAACATGGAATGCTTATACGCTTGATGTTGCGAATTATATAACTGTAAATCCAGGTGCAATTTATCGATTAGAGCTTCGCTTCAGAAAGGAATACGCAATGTATGCCTGCGAACAGGAGGAGAAAGATGAGTTGGTTAATATGGATGAATTGATTGCAGAGCAGCAGTTAGAAAAAGAAATGAAAGAATGGGATCAGCCAGGTTGGTATGAATCTTATTATTATCCAGAAGGATATAGATATAGTGAAAAAGAAAATCCTTGTCATGTTTCTTATTACCGTTCAGGTAGGTTTGTGAAGAGAACTATTTTTGCATCCGATTTAGGAATAATTGCTAAGGCTGGAAATGATAAATCAATCACTTTTGCGATTTCGAATTTAATTTCGGCAGAACCAGAAGCGGCAGTTGAATTGGAAGTTTACAACTACCAAAATCAGCTAATGGCAAATACCAAAACGGATAAAGATGGTTTGGCAAAAGTTCAATTGGATCGGAAGCCATTTTTATTGGTTGCTAAAAAGGGAAATCAACGTGGCTATTTGCGTTTGGAAGATGGTTCAGCATTATCATTAAGTAATTTTGATGTTAGAGGGCAAGTGATTCAAAAAGGAATCAAAGGATATATTTACGGTGAACGTGGTGTTTGGCGTCCAGGAGATAATTTGTATCTCACTTTTGTGTTGGAAGATGAAGGAGATGTATTGCCTGATAATCATCCCGTTGTTTTTGAATTGATTAATCCACAAGGACAAACAGTAACGCATAAAGTAAGTACTGGTGGCGCAAATGGCTTTTATTCATTTGTTACCCCAACCGATGTAGAAGCTCCAACTGGAGACTGGTCAGTGCGAATAAAGGTTGGAGGAGCTACTTTTAGAAAGAATATTAAAATTGAAACCGTTAAACCAAATCGATTAAAAATTAATCTTGATTTTGGTACTGATGTTTTAAAATCTACTACAAAAGATCAAAAGGCAGAGATGGAAGTGAAGTGGCTTCATGGAGCTATTGCTCGTGATCTGAAATCAAATATAAGCTTGCGTTTAGCACCTACAAAAACAAGTTTTGAAAAGTATCCTGCTTACATTTTTGATGATCCATCGAAAGAATTTTATGCCGATGAGCAAGTCATTTTTGATGGGAAAATTGACCAGAGTGGAAAAGCAACTGTAGCTTTAGATTTAAAAGGTAATAAGTCTGCTCCGGGAATGTTGAATGCTAATTTTATCACTCGTGTTTTTGAAAAAGGTGGCGATTTTAGTATTGATATGCAGAGAATTAAATTTGCACCTTACGAATCATTTATTGGTCTTAAAATGCCAGAATCAGAGAGAGGATGGTTCCTGACAGATACAGATCATGATGTGAAGATTGTAACGCTTGATGCGGATGGAAATCCTGTGAGCAGAAAGAATGTAATTGTAAAGGTTTATAAGATTGATTGGCGTTGGTGGTGGGATGCTGGTCAGGAAAATTTGGCTTCCTATATTGGTAGATCATCTACAAGCATCGCATTTCATAAAACAATTTCTACAGAGAATGGAGTGGCTAATTTAAAGCTAAACATTCCATATCATTCATGGCAAGATTATGGTCGTTACTTAATTCAAGTTGTTGATAAAGACAGTGGTCACTCCGCTGGTCAGACGGCTTATTTTTCGAAATGGTATGGTCGTTCTCCGGAAGGAATGCCAGGAAATGCAAGTATGCTTTCTTTCACTTCGGATAAAGACAAATACAGCGTAGGAGAAAAAGCTAGGGTAACAATTCCTTCTTCAAAATCGGGAAAAGCTTTGGTAAGTATCGAAACTGGAGCAAAGGTTTTACAGGCTTTTTGGGTAGATACAAAATCGAAGGAATCAGAATTTTCATTTGATATTACCCCGGAAATGGCTCCGAATGCATACGTGAGTGTCACCTTAGTGCAACCTCATGCGCAAACCGAAAATGATCTGCCTATTAGAATGTATGGTGTGATTCCAATTTTAGTGGAAGATCCAAATACTCGTTTAAGTCCGGTGATTGATATGCCAGATGTGTTAGAACCTGAGAAAGAATTTAAAGTGACTGTATCCGAAAAGGATGGGAAAGCAATGACTTATACATTGGCAGTTGTTGATGATGGTTTGTTAGATTTAACCCGATTCAGAACGCCAAATCCGTGGAATACATTTTATGCAAGAGAAGCCTTAGGTGTGAAAACCTGGGATATGTACGATTTGGTAATGGGTGCTTATGGTGCAAGATTAGAAAAAGCATTTGCCATTGGTGGTGATGAGGATGCTGGAGACAAAAAACAAGCGAAAGCAAATCGTTTTAAACCAGTCGTCATGTTTTATGGACCTTACACTCTTTACGCAGGGGATAGTAAATTGCATAAGATCACGATGCCGAATTACGTTGGTTCTGTTCGTACGATGGTTGTTTCTGGTTACAAAGGAGCTTATGGTTCTGCAGAAAAAACAACACAGGTTCGCAAACCTCTAATGATTCTTGCAACACTACCAAGAGTAGTTGGTCCAAGTGAATCGGTAAAGTTACCGGTTACTGTTTTTGCAATGGATCCTAAAATCAAAAATGTTAAAATTAAGGTGGTTCCTAATGAGTTTTTAACATCAGAAGTTAGTCTTGAGAAGACAATTACATTTGACGAAGTAGGAGAGCAGGTAATTGATTTTGATTTGAAAGTAGCCTCTCGTTTGGGGATAGCCAAAGTGAAAGTTTTAGCTGAAAGTGGAAATGTAAAAACAACTTACGATATTGAATTGGATGTTCGCAATCCAAATCCTCGTGTTGTAAATGTGAATGATACTTTATTAAAAGCTGGTGCGAGCTGGAATAAGCTATTGGAATTACCAGGAATGCAAGGAACGAATAAAGGTGTATTAGAACTTTCTAATATTCCACCAATCGATTTTGGTCGTCGTTTGCAATACCTTATCGGATATCCTCACGGTTGCATTGAACAAACGACGTCTTCCGTATTTCCACAATTGTTTTTAGATAAGGTTGTGACTTTGTCTGCAGATCAAAAATCAGATATTAATACGAATGTTCAGGCGGGCTTAAACAGGTTGTTGAGTTTTCAGATTCCTGATGGTGGATTTTCATATTGGCCAGGAGGAAATTATGGTAATGATTGGGGAACTAGTTATGCTGGGCATTTTATGTTGAAAGCAGAAGAATTAGGTTACACTTTACCAATGGGATTAAAATCTGCATGGTTGCGATACCAAAAATCAGCAGCTAAAAGATGGGAAAGTTCTTCATATAGAGGTGGCGTTTATTATTCGCGTCATGATTTATTGCAAGCTTATCGATTGTATACTCTTGCTGTAGCATCAGATCCAGATTTGGCATCGATG
Organism: Labilibaculum sp. DW002; assembly: GCF_029029525.1. NCBI lineage: Bacteria > Pseudomonadati > Bacteroidota > Bacteroidia > Marinilabiliales > Marinifilaceae > Paralabilibaculum > Paralabilibaculum antarcticum. The sequence continues at coordinate 670,969 of NZ_JAKJSC010000002.1, forward strand.
AACAGATTAAGAGAACAAACCAAACTTTCTTCTGCAGCAAAATGGAGACTTGCAGCAGCTTATCAATTGATTGGACAAAAAGAAGTTGCCGAGAAGTTGATTGAAAACTTAGGGACAGAAGTAAAAGCTTATCGAGAACATTCTGGTTCTTTTGGTTCTGATACTAGAGATAGAGCAATGATTTTAGAGACTTTAAGTTTGCTAGATAAAAGAACAGTTGCATTTCCAATGGTTCAGAAGTTATCAGAAGAGCTTTCAGGAAGATCTTGGATGAGTACTCAAACAACAGCATTTTGTTTAATTGGAATGGCCGAATTTGCAGGTCGTGGAGAGTCAAAACAATTAAATGTTGCTTATTCATTAAATGGAGAAGAACAGGAAGAATTGTCAACGAGCAATCCAGTAATTCAAATTCCTTTGGATTTAACTTCAGGAAAGCCTAATGTGATTGTCACCAATAAATCGGATGGAATTTTATATGCACGTGTAAGCATGAGCGGAATTCCGGAGACTGGAGATCAAACATCTGCAGAGAAGAATTTGAAGATGAATGTTGTTTACATGGATATGAATGGGAATTCGATTGATGTGAAGAAATTGCAGCAAGGAACAGATTTTAAAGTTGAAGTTCGATTGAATCATCCGGGTATTATGGACGATTACGAGCAAATGGCATTAACGCAGATTTTCCCTTCTGGATGGGAGATTGTTAACACTCGATTTGGAGATGTCGATGAAGTTAGTAAATCAGACCAGCCAACATATCAGGATATTCGTGATGATAGAGTTTATACTTATTTCGATATGAAACGCAATAAAAGTAAGACATTTACAATGACATTGAACGCAGCTTACGTAGGTAAATATTATTTACCAACTGTGAATTGTGAAGCCATGTATGACGATCGCGTTAATGCTCGCAAACCAGGCCAATGGGTTGAGGTTGTGAAGTAATAAGATAATATTTAGCAGATACTCAAGGTTTTCTTTAGTGGCCTTGAATTTGGGTTAGGTATGAAAAAATGAATACTAAATTACCCCAAACCCCTAAAGGGGCTTAAAAAAAAGGAAGTATGAGTGTTGGCGATCAAGTATCAATGTTTTACAATTCGAAACCTCATATTTTTGAGAAGGCTAAGTGGCTTAGAGATAATATGACTGTTTCAGAGTTGAAGCTTTGGAAAGAGTTAAAGGGAAAGCAAATTTTAGGCTTACGATGTAGAGCACAGCATCCTATTGATATCTTTATTGTTGATTTTTATTGTCACTCATTAAAGCTAGTAATTGAGGTTGATGGAGGAATTCATGATTCAAAAGACCACAAAGAGTATGATATTGGTCGGGAGGCAGAACTTACAAATTTGGGTATTGTGATCATTCGTTTTACTAATGAGGAAATAGATAATGATATTAATAAAGTATTAAATAAGATAAGTCTAATAAGTAGTAAAATTCAGCAGATACCAAGAAGTCCCCTTTAGGGGATTTAGGAGTGCTTGTGTGATGTAAATAGTTTAATATTGTATCGTAAATCAATACGGTAAATTGCAACCAATGAACCTACCAAAAATAAAATATTGCCAAAGTAAAAAATGCCGCATTTTCATGTTGGCATTTTTGCTGTTGGGAGTTGGTTTTTGGTTTTCAATACCAGATAAACTGTTTAATGATCCTACTTCTACGATTCTATTTAGTCGGGAAGGTAATTTGTTAGGAGCAAGAATTGCTACAGATGGGCAATGGCGTTTTCCAGAATCGAAGGAAGTGCCAGAAAAATTTGAAAAAGCCTTATTGACATTTGAGGATAACTATTTCTATTCCCATTTTGGTGTAAATCCCGTTTCAATGGGAAGAGCATTCATTCAAAATGTTAAAGCTGGTCGTGTGGTGAGTGGTGGAAGTACGCTTAGCATGCAATTAATAAGAATCTCGCGTAAAGGTAAAGGTCGAACGGTTTACCAAAAGATCGTAGAGATAATTAAATCTTTTCGATTAGAACTTGGCTATTCGAAGAAAGAAATTCTTGCTTTGTATGCCTCTCATGCTCCTTTTGGTGGAAATGTTGTTGGCTTGGAAGCTGCTTCGTGGCGATTTTTTGGGCGTAGTGCAAGTGAATTGTCTTGGGCAGAAGCATCTACTCTTGCTGTTTTGCCAAATGCACCATCTTTAATCTATCCGGGGAAAAATGGGGAAAAGCTTCGAAAGAAAAGAAACCGATTATTGAATCGCTTACGAGATAAAGAAATTATAGATTCGACCACTTGTGAGTTGGCAAAATTAGAAGATATTCCAAGACAAGTTCATGCTTTGCCGATGATCGCACCACATCTTCTCGATCAGGCGAACAAAGAGTACACTGGAGAACGAATTAAGAGTTCAATTCAGTACCGTTTGCAGCTTCAGGTAAATGAGATTGTGAAGAAGCATCAGCGAAATTTAGAGGCGAATCAAATTTACAATATGGCAGTTTTGGTATTGGACGTAAAATCTGGCCAGAGTATTGCATATGTTGGTAATACAAATAAGCAAGGAAAGGAAAATCATGCCAATCAGGTTGATGTGATTAGAGCGCCTCGAAGTACAGGAAGTATTCTAAAACCATTTCTGTTTGCAAGTATGTTGAATAGCGGTGAGATTTTACCACGGACATTAGTTCCTGATATTCCCACTCAAATTGCTGGCTATTCACCTAAGAATTTTAATTTGCGCTACGATGGAGCGGTTCCTGCTCGCAAGGCTTTATCCAGGTCTTTAAATGTTCCTTCAGTACGAATGCTTCGTAGTTTTGGCGTAGAACGCTTTCATTACACAATGAAAAAATTGGGAATGCTACGTTTGAATCGGCCTTCAGGTCATTATGGTTTGTCATTGATTTTAGGTGGTGCAGAAGGTGAATTGTGGAATTTGTGCGGAATTTACTCTGGACTAGCAAGAGGTTTAAAGCATTATAATTCAGATAAATGTTATTACTCAAATGACATTCGAAAGCCATCTTATCGGTTACAGGATACAGTTTTACATGGCAAAAAAGAAGCACATGCTTTATTAAGTGCAGCTTCTATTTACCAAACTTTTGATGCTTTATTGGAAGTAAATCGGCCAGATGGGGAAAATGGATGGAAATCGTTTTCTTCATCACGTAAAGTGGCGTGGAAAACTGGCACTAGTTTCGGATTTAGAGATGCGTGGGCAATAGGAACCACTCCCGATTATGTAGTTGGTGTGTGGGTAGGAAATGCCGATGGAGAAGGACGTCCAGGCTTAACAGGAGTTGGGGCAGCAGCACCAGTAATGTTCGATGTGTTTAATATACTGCCTACAGGATCTTGGTTCGATATTCCTTTTGAAGAAATGGAGGAAATTCAGGTTTGTCGTGAAAGTGGTAACAGGGCGAGTAGATGGTGCGAGACAGTAGATACGATGCTCGTTTGTAATGCTGGTTTGGAGACACTTTCTTGTCCCTTTCATAAAAGAATCCATTTGGATAAAACAAAGCGATATCAGGTGAATTCGAGTTGTGAGGAACCAAAAAATATGCACCATGTGAATTGGTTCGTTTTACCACCTGCGATGGAATGGTATTATAAAAAACGGAATGCTTTGTATCGTTCTTTGCCACCTTTTCGTGAGGATTGTTCAGGACATAACCAGATCGCAATGGAAATTATTTATCCGAAAGGGAATGATCAAATTTTTGTTCCAGTAGATTTGGATGGTATGTTGGGTAAGGTTGTTTTTGAAATTGCTCATCACGATCCTGAAGCAGAAGTTTTTTGGCATGTAGATGGCGATTTTATTGGAACTACAACGCAATTTCATCAGATAGAATTAAGTCCAGATCAAGGAGAGCATTTACTTACTTTAGTCGATAATCTGGGAAATACATTGAATAAGAAATTTACCATCGTAGGAAAAGAGGAGAATGAAATTAATTGAATATACAAGGAAAAAGACAGTCCTAAATCGAGCTGTTGAATTGTAAATCATTATTTTTTAAGTAAATTACAAAGAGAGATTTACTTAAAACAAATACTTAATGCTTCTTCTGATATTTTACTTATTTCTTGCGCTTGTTGTTTCCTTTCTGTGTTCGGTTATGGAATCTGTTTTGTTATCAACACCTCTTTCATTTTTAAATGTTCGAAAAAAAAATGGAGATAAAAGGGCAATTAAATTTTTAAAACTTAAAAACAATATTGATCGGCCTTTATCTGCAATTTTATCATTGAATACAGTTGCTCATACAATTGGAGCTGCTGGTGTAGGAGCACAGGCTACAAAATTGTTCGGAGAAGTTTATTTTGGATTGGTGTCGGCAGTTTTAACATTGTTAATCCTCATTTTTTCAGAAATAATTCCGAAAACCATAGGTGCTAGATATTGGCGAAGTATTGCCATGACTTCAGGCCTAATAATGAATGTAATGGTTTTTGTTACTTACCCCTTGGTAATTTTAACTGGCTACATCACGAAATTATTTTCACCAAAAGACAAAACAGTGTCGGTTAGTCGAGAAGAATTATCGGCTATGGCACATATTGGGACAAAGGAAGGTGCTTTGGAAGAAAATGAGAACAAAATAATTCAGAATTTAATTCGTCTTAAAACAGTTAGTGTTAATGAAATTATGACTCCACGAGTTGTGGTTTGTATCGCCAACGAAGAAATGAATCTTCAAGAGTTTCTGCATCAAAAAGAGTTTCTATATTATTCCAGAATTCCAGTTTTTTCTCAAAGGAATGATAACATTACTGGATATGTGTTCAGGCAATCCGTTTTTGAATATCTAGCCGAAGGCAAAAGGGATATTAAATTGAAGGAAATTAAAAGGCCTATTGTTATAGTTCCAAAGTTTCAAACTTTGCTTAAGGCATGGGAAAATTTGCTAGAGGAAAAGGAACAAATTGCACTCGTTGTAGATGAATATGGTGGAATGGATGGAATTGTGAGTATGGAAGATATAATAGAAACGCTTTTAGGTTTCGAAATTGTTGATGAAAGAGATAAGATAGTTGATATGCAGCAATATGCTCGAGAAAGATGGCAAGAACGAAAAGCCAAGTATGATATTTTCGAGGAGTTTGAAGATTCTTAAAATCGTTTCAGATAAGATAATGGATAAAAAATGTTGAGTTTTTAGCTTGTCCAGTGTATTTAAAGATCTAATTGAATTCCAACCATAAAACGAGGCATAAATTGAGGTTGATCAATTGCTTTGTCTGCATCTTTATATTTAAAATTCGTATCGTTTTCATTATTTGTTCTTGCGTTTACATTATCGTTATCCGGATAATAAGAAGTATCATGACCTTGCAGTTTTGCAGCAAAGAAATAATCCAATCCACCAGTTAAAATCAACTGTAAACCTTCGGAAATTTTGTAATGGCTCTCGAAACCACCACCTAAACCATATTGCGATGATGTAATGTCAAAATCTTCATTACCACCTACATATTTAAAATTACCTTTAAATTTAGAGTAACGAGGACCAATAAACCAATAGGAATTAGAATTTCCAAGAAGTGTCATTGGTTTCATAAAATCAAGCCTTACATCCATACTGTGTCCTTTATCCTCAGGCACACCATTGGTTGCATTATTGATAAAGATTTTTCTAGCTTTTGTTGAGCTGCCCGGTTGTAACCAGGTGTATCCTACTCCAACACGAATATCAAAAGGAAATTCTTGTGATAGATCGTGAAGAATAAGGTTTGCACCTAATCCAAATCCTCTATTGATTCCTGCTGTAAATTGGAAATCTGTTTTTTGTTTAAATTTATTCTGCTCTTGCGCATTCGATACTTGAGACCATGTAAGAAGGAGTAAAAGTATCCAATAGGATTTTTTAATTTTTTGCATAATTTATTTTTCGTGTATTGGTTAATTTTTCAATATAACGATCTGATTATTCTATTATTGTATGAGAAATATGGTCTCGTAATGATATGATCTTAGAGTTATTGATTTTATTGGAAAAAGAGATCGTATTTTCTTTTAATCGTTTTTTATCTCAAAGAAGAACCGTTACATTTTCTTCAACAAAGTATTTGTTATATTTTCGATTATTTAAGCTGGCAAGATTTATCTTTGAAGCAAATAAATTTATATCGATGAATTATCAGGATGTTTTTGTACAGGTAATTGAGAAATTAGATGGGTTTAAAGATCTAGGGAAACCGGCATCTTATATCCCAGAACTTCAAAATGTAAATTCGAATAATTTTGGAGTGCATTTGACAACAATTGAAGATCAAAATTTTTGTTTTGGGAATTCTGATGATAAATTTTCAATACAAAGTATATCTAAAGTATTGTCATTGGTTATGGCTTACAAAATAGAGAATGAAGATTTATGGAAACGTGTTGGTGTGGAACCATCTGGTACACCTTTTAATTCTTTGGTGCAATTGGAACACGATAAAGGAATTCCTCGAAATCCATTTATAAATGCAGGAGCTTTAGTGATTTCGGATATTCTTGTGGGGCATTTAAAAGATCCTAAACAAGAATTGCTTCAATTCGTAAGAAGGCTATCTGGAAATCCTAAGTTAGAGTTTTGTTCACGTATAGCTGAGTCTGAAAAATCAATGGGCTATCGAAATGCTGCACTTATTAATTTAATGAAGGATTTTGGGAATATCCACAATGATATTGATGAGGTTTTAGATTTCTATTTTAACCTTTGCTCCATAGAAATGACATGTAAAGAACTTTCTAAAACTTTTCTTTTTCTTGCTTCTAATGGTAAAGATCCAATTACTAAAGAAAAATATTTGAGCACAAGTAAGTCAAAAAGAATTAATGCGGTGATGCAATTGTGTGGATTTTACGATGAAGCAGGAGAGTTTTCTTTTAAAGTTGGCTTGCCTGGTAAGAGTGGAGTTGGAGGCGGTATTGTGGCAATTCATCCGAATAAATACAGTATTGCAGTTTGGAGTCCAAAGCTAAATGCAAAAGGAAATTCAAGCAAAGGAATGAAGTTTTTAGAGTTGTTTACCAGTGAAACAGAATCTTCTATTTTTTAATGAGATTATTGGCATAATTGATGAAATACAGTCAATGATTAAATAGAATTCTTAATACCAATCTAATTTTAAAAAAAATAATATGTTGCTGAATGCCTACAAATAGGACCTCTTGGTCTTTTATTTTAAGGGTATATATAAAATAAGAACAGACAGGTTTGTCTGTTTCGATATTTTGCCATATATTTGAATTAGAAATAATAAATAACAGGCCTAATTAAGAATTGAATTGGATCGGTAAAAACAAGCTAAGAAATAAGAATAATGAATTTAAGTGTAAACGAAAGAATTATTGAAACTGCTTCTCGCTTATTTTATTTTGAAGGTTATAATCAAACGGGAATTAATCAAATAATACGAGAAGCAAGTGTAGCGAAGGCAAGTCTGTATCAACATTTCAGATCGAAAGAAGAAATAGCGGTAGCCTATCTTCAAAGAAGACATATTATGTGGATGGGGAAACTTTCAGAGTTTGTTGTTGCTGAAGAAAGTGGTAAGCAGAAAGTGATTGGATGTTTTAATTATTTAGCTGATTGGCTTACCGAGGTTGGTTTTAGAGGCTGTGGCTTTCAAAATATTATTACCGATTTGCCAAAAGATCATCAGAGCATTAAGGATGAGGTTTTATCGCATAAAAATGAGTTAAGAGAATGGATACACAATCATCTTAAGGAGGATGAGAAGCTCACAAAGAAAGAAGTTGAAAAATTAGGTGATGAAGTTTTGGTGCTAATTGAAGGTGCCATTATGCTATCTCAAATTCAACAAAGTGTGGCTCCAATTGAAGTAGCTAGGGGAGCTTGTACAAGATTGCTGTCATAACAGCATCTTTTTTACAAACAAAACAGACAGACCTGTCTGTATGAAAATAAATATGATGAAAAAATTAATTCCTCCTTTTACGAAGGAGATTGCAAGAGCAAAAGTTCAAGTCGCAGAAGATGCTTGGAATAGCAAAAACCCAGAAAAGGTTTCAATGGCTTATACATCTGAATCTAAATGGAGAAACAGGGACCAGTTTTTTATTGGAAGAGAAGCGATTGTTGATTTTCTATCTGACAAATGGGAAAAGGAACTACACTACAAATTACGAAAATATTTGTGGTCATTCACTGACAATAGAATTTCTGTTCGCTTTGAATATGAATGGAAAGATGCAGATTCTGGGCAATGGTATAGGACACATGGAAATGAGCATTGGGAGTTTGATACTGATGGATTGATGAAAATCCGTGATATGAGTGCTAATGATGTTAAAATTAACGAGGTAGATAGGAAGTTTTAAGAATAAATCTTTAAATATAGATAATAATGAAAAATTCAATGATTAAATCAATAGCAGGAATGATGCTAGTCGCATTTGTTTCCTTTGGATCTAATTCTTTTGCCAATATGAATGGAAAAGAGAATGAAAAATCATCACACTTGAGTGGTACTTCTTACAAAACGGTAAGCGTTAACGGAACATCTGTATTTTACCGTGAAGCAGGCTCAAACGATAAACCAACAATTGTTTTGTTGCATGGTTATCCAACTTCTTCTCATATGTTTCGAAATCTTATAACAGACTTGTCTGTACGATATCATGTATTAGCTCCAGATTATCCTGGATATGGAAAAAGTGAACAACCATCCATGGATGAATTTGAATATACTTTTGAAAATATGTCTAAGATTGTAGATGGGTTTTTACAGGAATTAAACGTTGATAAATATAGCTTTTACCTGATGGATTATGGTGCACCTATTGGATTTCGGATAGCAGCGAAATATCCAGAGCGAATTGAATCTTTAATTATTCAAAATGGGAATGCATATGAAGAAGGGCTTCGCGATTTTTGGATTCCAATTAAAAAATACTGGAATGATTATACCATTGAAAATGGAAAGGCATTGGAGGGATTTCATTCTATTGATGGTTTAAAATGGCAATATACGCACGGTGTTCAAGATGCTTCTAAGATTAGTCCGGATAATTGGAATATTGACTTAATGCATTTGCAACGAAATGAAAACCCAGAAATTCAATTGGCTATGTTTTATGATTATCGAACGAATGTTCCTTTGTATCCACAATGGCAAGAGTATTTTAGAACTTACCAGCCACCAACCTTAATCGTATGGGGAAAGAATGATATTATTTTTCCGGCAGATGGTGCACATCCTTACAAGCAAGATTTGAAAAACTTGGAATTTCATTTACTGAATACTGGTCATTTTGCCTTGGAAGAAAAAGGTAAAGAGATTGCCAATTACATTTTGAAATTTTTAGATAAAAACAATATAAAGTAAAGAAATCATGAAAACAATTAATTGGAAAAATGCCATAACAGCTGGTATAATAGGAACACTTTTATTTGATATTGTTGGATTGCTTATTACAGGAAAATGGTGGGATATTGCTGGAATTTTAGGCGCAAAAACAGGATTGGGATTAGCTTACGGAGTTGCAGGCCATTATAGTAATGGAGTGTTATTGGCAGTTCTATTTGCAGGAATTGCTCCTTCTCTTTGGGGACCAAAATGGCTAAGGCCTATCCTTTTTGTTGTAGTAGAAACGATTGCTTTGGTGTGGTTTTTTATGCTACCATTACTTGGGGCTGGCGTAGCTGGTCTAAAAATGTCCTCAATGATGCCGATAATTACTTTAGTACGACATTTAGCTTATGCAATTCCTTTAATATTTTTAATTCAATACGAATTTAAAAAAGTAGCATAAGGCTTAAAATAATTGGATAAAAGGATGGTCAAGAAGATCATCTTTTTATTTTTATGTGTGTCTTGATCTGATATTGATTTGCTTTCAAAAAGCAATTGGTTATCTTTAGAATCATTCTAAACCACGCATACAAAAACTATGAACCAAATTATTGATGTAACAAAAATTGAGGATATTCTTCCAGAATACAGACATACTCCAATTGGATTATTGCTGGAATTTCATAATTTGAACCGACCATTTGCTGAATATTCTGAGGCTCAGCTTCTCGTTGGAATGTGTATGGATAATCGAAAACATCTACATATTCCAGAAAATTTCTCTTACATTATACGATCTGGAGGAGCTAATCTTCGTTACAGTGAATTTAAGGTGTCTTACGCAATCTCTGTTGGCGGAATTAAACACATTGCACTAATTGGACACAATAATTGTGGTATGGTTAATTTACATGCCAGAAAAGGGGAGTTTATAGATGGCTTGGTTAATACTGCTGGATGGACCCAGGAAAGAGCCGAAGAGCATTTTGGTAATTTTGCTCCTATGTTTGAAATAGGAAATGCACTTGAATTTGTGGTTAATGAAGCAAAGAGATTGAGAGTTAAGTACCCTAAGATTGTTGTAGCTCCATTGTTTTATGATGTTGATAATAATAAACTTTATATGATAAAAGAATAAGTCAATTACTTTTGTATTTTGATCTTATTTGCTAGGTTTGCTTATATCATAAAACTTTAGCAAAATGAATAATTGGCGTACCGTTTTAACAACAATGCTTCCGCAAGATGCTCATATGGCAAAGGCCTATCTTGAATCATTAGGAGTAGAGGTTCTGATAAAAGATGAGTTAACTGCTCAAGTTGATAATTTTTGCTCTAATGCAATAGGAGGAGTCAAATTATTGGTTCACGAATCTAATTTTGAAAATAGTGTTCAATTATTGCGAGATGGAGGATATATTTGTGAAGCTGACTTGCAGGTAGGAAGAGATATAGAGAATATTAAAATTAGTTTAGATACAAATAAAGAAATATGCCCAAATTGTAAATCTGATAATATTGGACGTGTAAGAGAGCCAAATTACCTTATACTAATTACCTTTTTTCTTTTAGGAATTCTTTTTCCATTGTTTAGAAGAAGCTATAAATGTTTCGATTGTGATAAAGAATGGAAATATATCCGATAAGAAGAGCTTTAGTATTTTGATTTAAAATAATCCTGTTAATTTTGCAGTTCAATTGAAAGAGGCATCATTACTATGGAATTAAAAAGACTTAATAAAGCAATTGCAGAAACAGGTTACTGTTCTAGAAGAGAAGCAGACAAGTTGATCGAAAGTGGAAGGGTAAAAGTAAACGGTACAACTGCAGGCTTGGGAGTTAAAGTTTCAAGTGAAGATGTTATAAAGGTAAAAGGAAAGACCATTACCAAGACGGTTGGAAATATTTATTTAGCTTTTAATAAGCCAATAGGAATAACCTGCACAACCGATACTCATATTGAAGGAAATATTATTTCTTACCTTAATTATCCTGAACGAATTTTTCCAATTGGACGATTGGATAAACCTAGTGAAGGTCTTATTTTTTTAACCAATGATGGAGATATCGTGAATAAAATTCTTCGTTCACGTAACAATCACGAAAAAGAATACATTGTACGCGTAAACAAAAGGATTACTGCTGATTTCATTCGAAAAATGTCAAATGGTATTCCAATTTTAGATACCGTAACCAAAAAATGTAAAGTTTGGAAAATTAGTGACTTTACATTTAAAATAGTCCTTACTCAAGGGCTAAATAGACAGATTCGTAGAATGTGTGAATATTTGGATTACGATGTAAGAACATTGAAACGCTTAAGGATTATGAATATTTCTTTAGGTGATTTAAAAGTTGGTAGTTACCGTTCTTTTTCCAAAATAGAATTACAAGAGCTTCTAAATTTATGCGAAGATTCTGCTAAAACTTTTGATGAGTTGTAGCCAGAAAATTACCTTTTTTAATTAGATCATAATTTTATGTATATTGTTAAGACGTATTCGTTTATGTCTTTATTCTTATGCTCTAAAAATTCATCTTTTATTGTTGTAAAATCCATTTTTATCTGGTTTAATTTTTAATAATGAATAAGTAAAGATGAAACTCTCTCATTTTCTGAATGTTAGATATATCTATGGTCACTTATTGATCCTTTGTCTATAAAAAACTAAACTTTAATCACTAGATTTACGTAATTAAAGTAAATAAAAGTAGCTTTCGTCAAAATACGATGGATTGATGTGATGATGAGTTTGACACCTTTTAATGGGAGAATACATGAGAATACTTTTACGTTTGATATTGAACCTGATTTTAATAAGCTTAGCTTGTTATTCTACTATTGCACAAATAGTACGACCAGTAAATGATACAACAATTTGTGTGGGAGAATCTGTGATTCTAGAAGCACAAGCAGGATCCTATATGTACAATTGGAGTACTGGGCAGCTTTCGTCAACAATTTCGGTAACTCCTCCGACAACTACAACCTATACTCTTCGCGTTTTTATACCAGATACTGGTATTGAGTTAATTACTAATGGAGAATTTGAATTAGGAAATACGGGATTTTATAGTGAATATGTCTATTGTCCAGATCCTGTTCTTTCTACAGCAAATCATTCTCATAATCAGTCTTTGTGGATGGAAGGTAGATATGCTGTTGATAGTAATCCTCAGGCTTATCATGCAAATTTTTCTGCCTGTAGTGGTAATACAGGTAACCCTTCAGATAAAATGTTAATCGTAAATGGTGCACCAGATGAGAATGTCGTCGTTTGGAGCCAGACCATTACAGTAACCCCAAATCAATATTATGCTTTTTCAACTTGGGCATCCAATGTTCATCCAACAAATCCAGCTAGACTGGAATTTATGATTGATGGAGTTTTGATGGGTGACTATATTGAACCGAGTGCAGGATTAACTTGTAATTGGGAAGAATTTTATTCTTTATGGTATTCAGGGACAAAAACATCTATCGAAATATCAATTGTAAATAAGAATTTAATTAGAAGTGGAAATGATTATGCATTAGATGGGATTTCATTTAATCCATTATTAGAAGTGCCTGATAGTAGGACGGTTACAGTTGTTGAACCAGCAGTTGTTGATGCAGGATCGGATATCACAATGTGTGGAAATGATACCGCTAATTTAAGTGCAACAGTTTCAAATACAACAGGTTTTTCGTGGTCAACTTCAGGCGATGGTACTTTTACAGATAATACGAGTGTAACTTCTTCGTACACGCCAGGAAATAATGATGTTGCAAATGGCAGCGTTGTTTTAACAGCAACAGCTAATTCAAATTCACCTTGCGGTTTTATTACTGATTTCATAACATTGAATTTGCATCCTATTCCGAATATTGGATTGGGTGATAATCTAGCCTCATGTGGTGGGGGAAATGTAATTTTAGATGCTGCAAATCCAGGCTCAACATATGTATGGAATACTGGTGAAACAACACAAACAATTGAAGTGTCAACGGCAGGAACTTATTCTGTTGAAGTAACGAATGCTTTTAATTGTGTTGAAAATGACACGGTTGACGTTGGTTTTTATGCGAATTTAACCATTGATTTAGGACCAGATCGAACGGTTTGTTCTGGAGAGCCTGTTGCATTAAATGCAGGTATTTCAGGTGCGACCTACTTATGGAGTACAGGAGAAACTACCGAAGAGATTATTGTATATGCTGGTGGAAATTATTCTGTAACAGTAACAAATTCTTACGGTTGTAATGCAACGGATGATGTAAATGTAACACTTGTTCCTCCTCCAACAGTTGATTTGGGACCTGATCAAATATTAAATTCTGGAGATGTTATTACTTTGGATGCCGGGAGTCATTTCATGTATATCTGGGATGATGGATCTAGAGGAAGATATTTAAATGTTGACAAACCTGGATTGTATGCCGTTCGAGTTTATGATATGAATGGTTGTTCAGCTATGGATATGATTAACATTACAAGTGCAACAGGTAATGTGCCTGATGTTACTTTAAATGATACAATTATTTGTAGGGGAGAATCAGTAGAGCTTTATGCTGGTAATGATTTTCTTTTTAATTGGGATGTTGATGGCTTATCTTCAAGAGTTGTGGTGAGTCCTGATTCTACAACGACTTATAATTTACGTCTTTTTTATGTAGACGAGACATTGGAATTGGTGAATAATGGTGATTTTACTTTGGGTAATATTGGATTCCAAAGTGATTATTATTACTGTTCAAATCCATGGTGGTGGTCATGCCGAAGTCGATCTAGTAAATATACCGTTAGTAGTAATACAGAAGCTTTTGGTAGTAATAAAGCAGATTGTAATGGTGTTACAGGTAACTCGCCAGACAATATGATGGTGGTTGAAGGTGGAAATGTAAATAACACCGTTTGGGAACAAACCATTGATGTTGATCCAGACAGTTATTATGTTTTTGCAATGAACATTACGAATTTAAGAAATGATAGTTTTGATGATTTTGATTTGATTATTGATGGTGTTGTTGTACAGAGCTTTACAACGAACTCAGCTTGTAATTGGGATAAATATCAAAAATTAATTTATAATGATACTCCTACTCAAATAACTGTACAAATAAACAATACGAGCACTGTTGGAGTAGATAATGCTTTTGCTTTGGATGGAATAAGTATGTTTAAATTATCAGAAATTCCACTTGATGTTATCGTAGAAGTGATACAGCATGTTACAGCAGACGCAGGGGCAGATCTAGCTATTTGTGAATCGGGAACGGCATCTTTAAATGGAGTGGTAACAAACCAATCTTCATTTGTTTGGAGAAGTTTAGGTGATGGAACTTTTGATAATAACAGTATATTAAATGCTACATATAATCCTGGTAGTGGTGATATTTCCAATGGATATGTTGACATTGAGTTAAGTGCTCAGCCAATTGTTCCTTGTGTAATACCAGCTTTAGATACCATGAGAATTGATATTAATAGTAATCTAAATGTAGATTTAGGTGCTGATCAAGAAATATGCCAAGGGAATTCAATAACCCTTGATGCAGGATATCCGGGTTCTACTTACTTATGGAGTACGGGAGAAACGACTCAATCAATCACGGTTTCTGCAAGTGGAAATTACGCTGTTACAGTAACAGATGTTAATGCTTGTTTAGGAAGTGATGATATGAATTTGATTGTACATCCTAATCCTGTTGTCGATTTGGGAGCAGATCAAGAAGAATGTAATGGCAACAATATCATGTTTGATGCAGGGCATCCAGGATCTACTTACTTATGGAGTACCGGTGATACTATACAAGGTATTTTAGTAACTACTTCGGGAAATTATTCTGTTGTAATGATTGATGTTAATGGTTGTTCAGCTACTGATGATGTAAATGCAACAATTCATGCGAATCCAGTTGTTAATTTGGGAGCAGATCAAGAGACTTGTGCCGGTGGTACAATCACCTTTGATGCAGGAAATGCTGGTTCAACTTATTTATGGTCTACAGGAGAAACAACGCAAACTATTACAGTTTCTGCTAGTGGAAATTATTCAGTAACAATAACAGATGCCAATGGTTGTTCAGCTACTGATGATGTAAATGCAACAATTCATGCGAATCCAACAGTAGATTTGGGAGTAGATCAGGAAACTTGTTCAGGAAACAGCATCACTTTTGATGCAGGAAATGCAGGATCAACTTATTTATGGTCTACAGGAGAAACAACGCAAACGATTACAGTTTCTGCTAGTGGAAATTATTCAGTAACAATAACTGACGCGAACGGATGTTCAGCTGCAGACAATGCTAATGCAACAATACATGGAAATCCGACAGTAAATCTTGGTGCAGATCAAGAGACTTGTGCCGGTGGTACAATTACATTTGACGCAGGAAATATTGGATCAAATTATTTATGGTCAACTGGCGAAACAACGCAAACAATCACAGTTTCGACAAGTGGAATTTATTCTGTAACAATAACAGATGCAAATGGTTGTTCAGCTACAGACAATGCTAACGCAACAATTCATGGAAATCCGACAGTAAATCTTGGAGCAGATCAGGAAACATGTGCTGGTGGAACGATCACTTTTGATGCGGGAAATATTGGTTCGACTTATTTATGGTCTACTGGCGAAACAACTCAGACAATTACAGTTTCTGCTAGTGGTAACTACTCTGTTACTGTAACTGACGCGAACGGATGTTCAGCTAATGATGATGTGAATGCAACAATCCATGCAAACCCAACCGTTGATTTGGGA